>CAYSOF010000011.1:0-189767 GCA_964432595.1 uncultured Binatia bacterium (SeqCode)
CCCGCCGCCGGCGAGCCGTTAAGTGAGTGGCATTGGGCTTCGCCGGCCGCGGCATACAGTTCGGCGCGAGCCCGGAACGCTCCAAGCTCGCGCCGGTCCCCGCCCGCGACATGGTCGCGGGCGGCGTACTAGTCTGCTTTGCCGTTGAACTCGAGCGGCGTGTTCTTGCTGAGCCCGGCCGCCGAGTAGTTCGCCTCCCAGCAGTTGCCGTTGCCGGACTGGAGCTGGACGGTGAGCGGCAACATGAGCGGCGGCGCCGGCAGGCCGAACGGATGGTTCGACAGATTGAGGCCCTTCCCCTTCACGAGGATCTTCGCCTTCCCGGCCGCACCGGCCGTCAGCGTGATCTGGTTGATGCCCTCGGGGGTACCGAGCTTGTCGACGTACTTGAAGCCCTTCGCGCCGTTGGCGATCCAGCACGGCTTCGTGCCGCAGATGCGATCGGGAAGGACGCGGGCTCGATAAAGCAGCGCCGGCGTGCCGCCCGAGCGGTCGAACACGCAGAAGTCCATGCCGTCGGTGGTCGTCGGGCTGCCGAAGTCGGCGGCCGTCGTGGCGCCGCCCTTCACCCACTTCCAGATGACCTGGTCGGACGCCTCGCCCTTCGGCGAGTCCTTCACCTGGAACTGCGCCTTGCGTGACTCGGTCGGCAGCGTGCAGGCGACGCGCGGCGCCGCCACACAGCCTTCGACCGGATCGCAGGTCTCGCACGCGCCACAGCTGATCGGACCGCTGCCGTCGCAGACGCCGTCCTGACAGACGCCGCCGCCGGAGCAGGCGTCGCCGCCGCAGCTCGTGCCGTTGTCGGCCTTCACGTCGGCCGGGCACGCGTCGCCCACGCCGTCGCAGGTCTCGGCCACGTCGCAGCTGCCGGACGCCTCACGGCAGACGCTCGTGCTCTTCACGTCCGTGCCGCAGGTGGCCGACGAGCCCGAGCACGTGTCGGCGACGTCGCAGTCGCCAGCCGAGATACGGCAGACCGTCGTCGACGGCTCGAACGCATCCGCGGGACAGTCGTTCGCGACGCCGTCGCAGCTCTCCGCCACGTCGCAATCGCCCGCCGAGGCACGGCACGGCGCCGTGCTCTTCGCGTCGGCGGGGCAGGCTCCGCTGACGCCGTTGCAGCTCTCGGCCACGTCACACTGGCCGGCGGAGGCACGACACGGTGTACCCGCATCGAGGACCACGTCGGCCGGGCAGTCGTTGCTGCTGCCGTCGCAGCTCTCGGCCACGTCACACGAGCCGGCCGAGCCGCGGCACGGGCCGGTGCTCTTCACGTCGGCCGGACAGGACGCACTGGAGCCCGTGCACGTCTCGGCGACGTCACACGCGCCCGCCGCCCCGCGGCACGGCGTGCCCGCCACCGCGAGCACGTCGGCGGGACAGTTGTTGCTCACGCCGTCGCAGCTCTCGGCCGCGTCGCACAGACCGGCCGAGCCGCGGCACGGCGCGGTGCTCTTCGCATCCGCCGGACACTGCGCGCTCGAGCCGTTGCAGGTCTCGGCGACGTCGCAGACGCCGGCTGCGCCCCGGCACGGGAAGCCGTTGCCCCGCAGCTGATCCGCCGGACAGCTGTTGCTGACGCCGTCGCACGTCTCGGCCACGTCGCACAGACCGGCCGCGGCGCGGCACGGCGACGTGCTCTTGGCGTCGGCCGGACAGGTGGGCGACGACCCGTTGCACACTTCGGCGGGGTCGCAGACACCGCCCGACGCGCGGCACTGGGTGCCCGCGTTGCCGGCCGGATGCGTGCAGAGGCCCGCGCCGTTGCAGACGTCGCGCGTGCACGCGTTGTTGTCCGTCGCGCACGGGCTGTTGTTCACCTCGAACTGACACGTCGCGGAGCAGCAGTCGCCACCGGCGGTGTTGTTGTCGTCGCACTGCTCGGCGCCGGTGACGTTGCCGTCGCCGCACGTCGCGCAGTTGACGCAGCACGGGAGCGCCGGGTTCTGCACCGAGCTGACCGCCGGCGAGATGACCGGCGCCGGCATCGCCGGCGGAATCACCGTGGGCGTCGTCGTCAGGTAATCGATCCGGTTGGTGGAGCCGGCGAGGAGCCGGCCACGCGTCGTCGTCTTGTTGCTGCCGAGCAGGTAGTTCGTCGCCGACGGGAACGAGCCGAGGCCGCGCGCGTCGAGCAGCGACGTGGACTGCGTGTCGATCGTGCAGGCCTGGATCACGATCGTGCCGCCGATGCCATCCGACGGCGTCGAGGCGTCGACGATGCCGGTGATGTTGATGTTGGCGGTCGCACTGGCGTCGACCTGGCCGCCGAAGTCGTCGGCGCTCACGTCGACGGTGCCGTTCATGTTGAGATTGCGGCCCGCCGCGAGGAAGACGTCGCCACCCGCGCCGAGGCCCTCGACGGGAGCGCCGAGGAGGTTGCTCAGGGTGATGTCGAGATCGGCCTGCAGGTCGGCGTTGCCGCCGTCGCCGTCCGGCGCCGAGCCGTTCAGGTCGACGCGTCCGGTGACCACGATGCTGCCGAGCGCGAACACGTCGAGATCGCCGCCGAAGCCGCCGCCGAAGCCGAACTCGCCGCCGCTGCCCTGCGCGACCGCGAAGATGTCGCCCGCGATGGTGGCGTCGGTGCCCGCGCTGATGTTGGTGGCGCCGCCGTCGCCGATGCCACCCCTGCCGCGCAGGTTGAAGTCGCCGAGCGCGGTCGTGGTGACGCTGCCGATCCCCGACTCGAGCGAGATGTCGCAGACGCAGTCGCCGCCCGACACGTCGATCGGGGCGTTCACGGTGATGTTGCCCTGGGCGAACACGCCGACGGCGCCGCCGGACGCGCCGTTCTCGCCGTTGCCGCCGCCCGCGGCCTGCAGGCCGAGGCCGTGGAACTCGACGGTGCTCGTCTCGGACACGACGTCGATGATCCCACCGAAGCCGTTCGGGCTGCTCGAGTTGGCGAGGATGAGTGCGTTCATGTTGATCGCGCCGCCCGCCGTGATCTCGACGGTGCCGCCGCTCGACTCGCCGTTGACGTCGATGCGCGAGTTGGTGCTGCCCTGCGACTGCATCGTGTACGTGGTCGTCGCCTGGAGGATGACGCCGCCGCCGCTGCCCATCGACCCGGTGAGGCCGGTGGCCAGGATGCGGCCTCCCTTCTCGAACAGAATGCTGCCGGCGCGGATCGTGAGCGGCGCCGTGCCCTGGCCGATCGTGAGCGCCTTGCCTTCCCGGATGATGAAGGCCCGCGGCCGGATGTCGAACACCGCGCCCGCGGGCACGGTACAGGCCGAGGTGATCTCGCAGGGGTTCGCGCCGGGCGCGCACAGCTGCGTCGCGTTGCATTGCGCGTCCGCCGGCGACGCCGCTCCGAGAGTGCCGAGGACGACGGCCAGTGCGAGGCCAACGCCTCGCAGAGCACGGAGAGCGGGTCGATGCATCGGGAATGTCCTCAGCTTTCTGCGAGCGGAGCGGTCCAGCTCGACATGACGAATCGGCGACACTGCGGGGGGGACAATAGAAGGGGCGATAGAACCGGGTCAAGAAAAACTTGACGCCGCGCACTGCGACGAAAGTACTACGACGTCGCAGGGTTGCAGCGCGGCGGACGATACGGCCGGGCACCGGGACACGTCAAGAAAAATCGCCCCGCCAGCCTCCCCCCATGGCGTCCGCCATGGAGCCGGCTATTCGGCGTTCGCGTTGCCGCCCGCCGCCTCGCGCAGCTTCCGCCCGGCCTCCTCCAGCCCCTCGCCGATCGATCGACCCATCTCCTTGAGCGCGTCGCCCGCCGCGTGGCCGACGGCCTGCATGCGTACGGACAGGTACTCCCGCCGGAGCTCCCCGCGGGTCCGCTCGAGCGCGGCGATCTCCGCCTCGTCGGCGGGCCGGTCCTCTTCGTCCGCGCGCGCGGCGTCGGCACGGCGCTCCGCGATCTCCGCATCCAGGCGCGCGAAGCGCGCTTCGACCTCCGCCGCCGTCGCGTCGTCGGGATGCGCGCGGTACGCGGCGATCGCGGTGCGCACGTCGTCGGCCGCGTGCGGGGCGGAGCCGCAGCCCGCCACCGTGAGCGCGATCGCCACGAGCCCTCCGAGCGCACTCCGCATCGATCGCCTCCCCATGCGTGGCTCCACGTCGCGCCGGTAGCAGATGCGCGCGCGGGTCGCCAATGCCGCCGAAACTTGACGGGCGTCGCGCTGCGACGTACGCAGCCGAATGCCCGCCGACCCCTACGATCTCGTGCTCGATGGCGGTGTCGTGATCGACGGCAGCGGCGCGCCGGCGTTCCGCGCCGACGTCGGCGTGCGTGGCGACCGCATCGCCGCCGTCGGCGATCTGTCGACCGCGGCCGGCACGCGGATCGACGTCGCCGGCAAGGTGGTCGCACCCGGCTTCATCGACGTGCACACGCACGACGACGGCGCGGTCCTCCTGCATCCCACCATGGACTTCAAGGTCCGCCAGGGCGTCACGTCGGAGGTGGTGGGCAACTGCGGCCTCGGCGTGGCGCCGCATCCCGTCGCGGCGATGGTGCTGCGCGCGTTCCACCCGAATGGCACGTTGCCCGAGTGGAACGGCCACGCGGGCTACATGGCGCTGCTCGATCGCGAGCCCGCCAGCACGAACGTCGCGGTCCTCGTCGGTCACAACATCGTCCGCGGCGCGGTGATCGGATCGCGCGACGACGCGCCCAACGCGACGGAGCTCGCCGCGATGGAGGCGATCGTCGACGAGGGCATGGCGGCGGGCGCCGTCGGCTTTTCGACCGGGCTCATCTACGAGCCGGGCCGCCATGCGCGCCCCCCGGAGATCGTCGCGCTCGCTCGCCGGGCGGCCGCCGCGGGTGCGATCTACACGAGCCACATGCGTGACGAGGGGGTCGGTCTGCTCGACTCCGTCGCCGAGACGCTCGCCGTCGGGCGCGACGCCGAGATGCGCGTGCAGGTGTCGCATCACAAGGCCGCCGGCCGCGACAGCTGGGGGCTCGTGCGTCGCTCGCTCGCGCTGCTCGACGACGCGCGCGCGCGTGGCCTCGACGTCGCGGCCGACCAATACCCGTACACCGCCGGCAGCACGGTGCTCGCCGCCGTCCTCCAGAACGGGGCGCTGACGCCGCAGGGCGGCCCGCTCGGCCGCCTCGAGCCGGGCGACGTCCGCGTGGCCTCGGCACCGCGCCATCCCGAATGGGAGGGACGCACCATCGCCGACCTCGCCGCCCTGCTCGATCTCACACCGCTCGCCGCCGCCGAGCGCGTCGTCGCCGAGGAGGGACCCAACGCCACCGCCGTGCTCGAGGTCATGTGCGAGGACGACGTGCGCACGGTCATGCGCCACCCCACGACGATGATCGGCTCCGACGGCCTGCCGACCCTCGACGGCAAGCCGCACCCGCGCCTCTACGGCACGTTCCCGCGCGTGCTCGGCCGCTACGCGCGCGACGCCGGCGTGCTGACGCTCGAAGACGCGGTCCATCGCATGACCGGCTTTCCCGCCGCGCATTTCCGCCTCGTCGACCGCGGCGGGGTCCGCGCCGGCCACTTCGCCGACCTGGTCGTCTTCGACGCCGCGACCGTCGCCGACGGCGCGACCTACGACGCGCCCCATCGTCCGCCCGACGGCATCGCGCACGTGCTCGTGAACGGCACGTTCGTCGTGCGCGACGGCGCGCATACCGGCGCACGTCCCGGTCGCTGCCTGCGGCGCGCCTGAGACCGACCCGCGACGAAGTCGCGGGTCGGTATGCTAGCGCACGAAGCGCACCGGCATGTGACGCAGGCCGGTGTGCTTGTTGCTGCGCGTGTACTCGACGGGCCCGTCGAGCGCGAGGCCGTCGATCCGGGCGAGCAGCGCCTCGAGCACGAGCCGCACCTCGATGCGCGCCAGCGTCGCCCCGAGGCAGAAGTGCGATCCCAGGCCGAAGGCCACGTGCGGATTCGGCGTCCGCGCGACGTCGAAGCGGAACGGCGCGGCGAAGACGGCGTCGTCGCGGTTCGCCGACGCCCACCAGAGCGTCACCTTGTCGCCCGCACGAATGGTCCGGCCGTGCAGCGTCACGTCGCGCGTCGCCGTGCGCCGGTTGTACGGCGTCGACGACGCCCAGCGCAGCATCTCCTCGGTGGCCGGCGCCAGCAGCGACGCGTCGGCGCGGAGCGTCGCCCATGCTTCGGGATGCTCGATACAGGCGAGCAGCCCGAGCGCGATCGTGTTGCGCGTCGTCTCGCTGCCTGCGGCGATCAGCAGGTTGAAGAACATCTGCTGCTCGAGCTCGGTGAGGGGCTCGTCCGTGCCGTCCGCGCCCGTGACCCGCCCGTGCACCACGACGGACAGGAGGTCGTCGCCCGGCTTCGCCCGCTTGTCCGCGATGAGGCCGCTGCCGTACTCGAACATCGCCTGCTGCGCCGCCATCGTGCGCGCGTCCTGCTCGCCGAGATCGCGGCCGTCGTAGTCGAGCGTCGTCGTCGCCCACGCGAACAGCCGGTGACGATCGTCGTGCGGCACGCCGAGGAGGCGCGCCGTCGCCTGGAGGGGCAGCTCGGCGGCGACGTCGACGACGAGGTCGCAGCGCCCGCGGGCGACCGCGGCGTCGACGATCGTCGCGGTGCGCGCGCGCAGCTCGTCCTCGACGCGCGCGAGCGCGCGCGGCGTGAGCCCCGGCGTCACCAGGCGGCGGATGCGCCGGTGGCGCGGGTCGTCCATCATGTTCAGGAGCACGCCGCTCGCGAAGCCGCGCGGCAGGTCTTCGATCAGCGTGCCGCCGCCGTCGCGCGCACCCCCGGTCTCCGACGAGAACGACGCCGCGTCCTGCGCGACGGCGACCACGTCGGCATGACGCGAGAGCACCCAGAATCCCTCCCCGCCCGGCGTGTGCGCCGTCGGTGGGTGGAACCAGACCGGCTCCTCCCGGCGAAGCGTCGTGAAGACGTCGTGCGGAAAGCCGTGGGCGAAGCCGTCCAGATCGGTCAGGTCGATCGGCGGCGGCATGCGTTGCGTCTCCCACCGGCGGCGCCCGCGCGCAAGTCGCGGTTGACCACGCCGTCGCGCTCGCAGTACGTCGGCGCCATGTCGATCCCGCGCCTGCCCGCCGCCGCCACCGGTGCCGACGTCGCCGCCGCTCTCGCCGCCGAGGGCTGCGCCGTGGTCGAGCGGCTGGTCCCCCCGGCCGTCCTCGACCGGGCGCGCGCCGAGCTGCGCCCCTTCCTCGAGGCGACCGCGCCCGGCACCGACGAGTTCTCGGGCCTGCACACCCGCCGCACCGGCGGCCTCGTGGCCCGCTCGGCGACCTGCCGCGATCTGGTGATGCACGGCACCGTCCTCGACGCGGTCCGCGCGACGCTGCACCAGGCCACGACGGTCCAGCTCCACCTGACGCAGGTGATCGCCATCGGCCCCGGCGAGCCCGGCCAGCGCATCCATCGCGATCAGTGGGCCTTCGACTTCTTCCCGTTCCCGCAGGGCCACGAGGTGCAGTGCAACACCATCTGGGCGATGACGGATTTCACGGAGGCGAACGGCGCCACCCGCGTGATCCCCGGGAGCCACCGCCACGCCGACCGCCTGAACTACGAGCACGCCGACACGGTGCCCGCGGAGATGCCGGCGGGGTCGGTCCTGTTCTACACGGGCTCGCTGTACCACGGTGCGGGCGCGAACCGGTCGGACGACACCCGGATCGGCGTCAACATCACGTACGCCGTCAGCTGGCTGCGGCAGGAGGAGAACCAGTACCTCTCCGTCCCGGCGGACGTCGCCCGTACCCTGCCCGAGGACCTGCTGCGCCTGATCGGCTACGCCCGTGGCGCCTACGCGCTCGGCTACGTCGACGACCTGCGCGATCCGCTGGCCGTCCTGCTGGGTCGTGAGGTCTCGCCCGACACGGGCCTCGGCGACCTGGCGGCCGTCGAGGCGAAGATCGGGACCTCCGTCGCCTGACGTCTTGCCGGCGACCAACATCCCCAGAATGGGGGATAGGCAGACACCGTCGTGGGAGCGGTAACGTGCGGCGTCGATGCCGATCGTACGCCGCACCGCTCGCCTGCTCCTGCTCCCCGGGGTCCTCTGCTCCGGCATCGCCGACGGCGCGGAGCACGTCCGCAAGGAGCCCACGGAAGCCCAGCTGCTGCATCGCTACGGCAAGCCGTCCGAGCGCGACCGGGTGTGGAACGTCGCACCGAGCCAGCGCGACTACGATCGCGACGGACTGACGAACAAGGACGACTGGGACGACGACGGTGACGGGTTGATCGACGAGGACGACGACTAGCGGCAGCCGAAGAGCCGCTCGCGGCGGATCACCTCGGCCACCGGCGCCGGCACCATCGACTCCCACGACGCATCGCCGCCCTGGATGCGTGCGAGCACCGTCGCGCCGTCGATGGCGAGATAGTCCTCGTTCCAGCTCGTGATCGCGCGCAGCCGCCCCGCCTCGGTGAGGTACGCCTTCAGGTGGCCCGCCAACGGGCCCACGGCCACCGTCTCCATGGTGACGACGCGGCCGGCGTCGTCGCGGCCCGGGTACACGTAGAGCGTCACGTTCTGCTTGAACAATCGTCCCGCCGCTTCGAGGAGCCCGCCCGCCAGGTCGTCGTAGTGCTCGGCGTTCACGATCTGCAAAAGCCCCGGCAGGCCGACGGCGACGCCGATCGGCCGCGTGGTGTAGCGCGCGAGATGATCCGCCAGCGCGAAGTAGCGGCCGAAGCGGGAGACGAGCACGCTCGGGCCGAGCGTCCGCAGCGTGTCGGCGCGGGCGAGGAAGTCGGCGTGGTCGACGGTGCCGTCGGCCGTCAGGTCGCGGAAGCTCAGCTCGGCCAGGAGCACCGGCCGCTCGCCGTCCAGCCCCGCGTCGGCCAGGAACTGCGCCTGCGCCCGCTCGACGATGTCGAGCCCGAGCCGCGTGATCGGCCGGAACGCCCCGCGCGCGAGCAGGATCGGCCGCTTGTAGAGCACCTCGGACGGTTGCACGACCTGGCCGTCGGCGGTGAACATGGCCGCCTCGGTGAGCCCCTGCTCCACCAGCGCCAGCGCGACCAGACGGTTGTCGACGGCGGCGAACGCCGGGCCCGAGAAGGACAGGACGTCGATCTCGACGCGCGACCGATGCAGGCCGTCGAGCAGGCCGCGCACGATCGCCGTCGGATCGCCGTCGAGGAAGAACGTCCCGTACAGCAGGTTGAGACCGAGGAGACCGAGGTCGTCCTGCTGGCGCACCGGCTCGGGGTCGAGCAGGTGCACGTGCAGCAGCACCTCGGACGGCGGTCCGCCGCACGTCGCCTGGAAGCGCACGCCGAGCCACCCGCTGCCGTCCTCGTCGCGCGAGTAGCTGCGCGTCGCCACCGTGTCGGCGAACACGAAGAACCGGCACCGCTCGCCGCGGGTCGGCCCGAGCCGCGCGAGCAGCTGCGTCCACTCGCACTCGAGCATCGCCTGCAGCCGCTCCCGGCTGACGAAGCGGGACGCATGCCCGTAGCGCGCGGTGCTGACGGCCATGTCGTACGCCGAGACGGTCTCGGCCACGGTGCCGGCCGCGCCGCCCACGTGGAAGAACCAGCGCGCGACTTCCTGACCGGCCCCGATCTCGGCGAAGGTGCCGTAGATCGACGGGTCCAGGTTGATCTGCAGCGCCTTCTCGTGGGCGGTCGGCATGCCTCCTCAGCGCGCCTGCAGCGCGCGGCACGCGGCGATGCGCCACAGCTCGGCGAGCCGTGTCTCCTGCTCCTCGTCGAGGTTCGAGACGTTGACGAGCGACACGACCGAGCGGCGGCCGCTGCGCGTGGCGCCGGCGAACACGCGGTAGCCCACGATCTCGCCGGTGTAGCCGTACAGCGTGCCGCATTCCGGAATCTCGTACGAGAAGATACCGAGCCCCGCCGCGTTGCGTCCCGGCCCCTTCGGAACCGATTGCCCGGGCTGCTGACCGGCGATGCTGGTCTCGACGAGCGCGTCGTCGAACAAGCGTCCCGCCATGCGCGCGCGCAGGAAGTGGCCGATCTCGAGCGACGTCGACACCATGCCCGCCGACGCCCCGTACGCCGTCGGCGACACCAGGCGCGTGACGTCGCGCGGGTTGCCCGCGCCGCGCACCGGGAAGTCGTAGCCGCGCGTGCGCGGGCGTGGCAGGAAGACCTCGGCGGGAAGGAACGTGCGCTCGAGCGCCAACGGCGTCGTCACCTGCGCGGCGAGGGCGTCGGTGAACGACGTCCCCGTCACCGCCTCGACCATCAGCCCGAGCACGATGCCGTTGGTCTCCGAGTAGCCGTAGGCCGTCCCCGGCGCGAAGGCGAGCGGCAGCGCGGCCATGAAGCCGACGAGCTGCAGCGGCGTGAGCGTCGCCTTCGGATCGAGGGCGGTCGCGCTCTGCCAGCCCGGCGTCGATCGGAAGTCGACGAGGCCGGAGGTGTGACCGAGGAGCTGGCGCACCGTGACCGCGCCCCCGTTCGGCAGGAGCCCGGGAACACGCTGCTCGACGGTGTCGTCGAGGCCCAGCACGCCCTGCCCGACCAGCCGCAGGACGACGGCCCCCGTGAACGCCTGCGACACGCCGGCGATGCGCCAGCGTTCGCGGAGCCGCATGCGCGGGAACTCGCGCTCGATGTTCGCGTAGCCGTGCGACAGGTTCGTCGTACGCGTCGGCGTGGTGATCACGAGCCCGATCGCCGGCAGCCCCGCGTCGATCGCCGCCTGCAGCGCGGCGCGCACCGCATGCCGCGACGGCGGCTCGACCCCGTCCTTCCCCCATCCGGTGCCCGCCCAGAGCGCAATCCCGACCCCGAGCACCACCCCCGCCAGCCGATGCGCCGTTTCCACGCACCGCATATGAATGGCCCCGGCCCGTCCTTCAAGCGATCCGCCGACGGGTCGTGACAACGGTCGAGGTGCGTGGCATCGGAACGGACATGCGGAATCGCTCCCTCCTCGCCGTCCTCCTCGCGCTCACGACGCTCGGCTGCGCGTTCCTCGGCCCGCGCGATCCGGCCCGGAAGGCCGACGGCATGTGGCAGGACCGCTTCCCCGCGGAGAACGGCTCGACCAAGCTCGTCAGCCTGTGGCTCCAGCCGCAGGGCCGCGCGACGCTCGAGACGGTCACCCTCGGGCAGCAGCGCCCCGCCGACCCACAGGTCGGCCGCTGGACGTTCCGCGACGACAACCAGCTCACCGTCCAGCTCGAGGATCAGGCCGAGAAGCCCATCGGGCAGCCCCTCGTCTTCGAGCTCGTCGGCGACCGACTCGTGCCGAAGCGCTGGGACAAGGCGGTGTACGGGCCGGACGGCCTGGCGCTGAAGCGTCGGGTGAACTAGGGGGCGCGTCGGGGTGCGGTGGGGCGACGGGCGCGACTTCGGTCGTCGTCGGCGAACGTCAGGCCGGGCGGGCGGCGCACGCCGTGCGGAGCACTGTGATGCTGTCGGCCACCGACTGCTTCTCGTTGAAGACCGTGCTGCCGGCGACCGCGATCGTCATGCCGGCGTCGGCGAGCTGCCGGATGTTCTTGGCGCCGACGCCGCCGTCGACCTCGATGTCGACGTGATCGAGACCGCGCTCGCGGAGCGTCGTCCGCAGGCGACGCACCTTGTCGATGCTCGACGCGATGAACGGCTGGCCGCCGAAACCGGGATTCACCGACATGATCAACGCCACGTCGATGTCGGGCAGGATCTCGTCGAGCGCGATCAGCGGCGTCGCCGGGTTCAGGGCGACGCCGGGCTTCGCGCGCAGCTCGCGGATCGCGCCCACCGTGCGATGCAGGTGCGGGCACGCTTCCACGTGCACCGTCATCGCGTTCGCCCCGGCGCGGGAGAACTCGGACAGGAAGCGGTCGGGGCGCTCGATCATCAGGTGGACTTCGAGGGTCGCACCGAGCGGCTCCGCCAGCGGACGCAGCGCCTCCACCACCAGGGGGCCCATGCTGATGTTCGGCACGAACATGCCGTCCATCACGTCGACGTGGATGTGACGGACGCCCGCCGCGAGCGCGTCCGACACCTGCTCGCCCAGGCGACGGAAATCCGCCGCCAGGATCGACGGCGCGATGACGACCCCGCCGTCGGCGCTCATGCCGGGCGACGGCCCTGGCGGTAGCGACGGATCAGGGCGTTCGTCGAGCTGTCGTGCGCGAGGGCCACGTCTTTCTGTAGCTCGGGCACGATACGCTTCGCCAGCACCTTGCCCAGCTCGACCCCCCACTGATCGAAGGAGTCGATCTGCCAGATGGTCCCCTGCGTGAAGACGCTGTGCTCGTACAGCGCGACGAGCGCACCGAGAACCGCCGGCGTGAGCTTCGGCGCCAGCAGCGTCGTGCTGGGCCGGTTGCCCTCGAACGTGCGATGCGGCACGAGCGCCTCGGCGGTTCCCTCGGCGCGGACGTCGTCGGGCGTCTTGCCGAACGCGAGGGCCTCGCCCTGCGCGAAGACGTTCGCCATCAGCAGGTCCTGGTGCGGTCCGAGCGGCTCGAGCGCCTCGCAGAAGCCGATGAAGTCGCACGGGATCAGCTTCGTGCCCTGGTGAATCAGCTGGTAGAACGAGTGCTGGCCGTTGGTCCCCGGCTCGCCCCAGAAGATCGCGCCCGTGTCCCAGCGCACGCGCGTCCCGTCGATCGTCACGTGCTTGCCGTTCGACTCCATCGTGAGCTGCTGGAGATACGCCGGGAAGCGCTTCAGGTACTGCGAGTACGGGAGCACGGCGACGGTCTGCGCGCCGAAGAAGTTGCCGTACCAGACGTTCAGCAACCCCATCAGCACCGGCAGGTTCTTCTCGAACGGCGCCGTCCGGAAGTGCTCGTCCATCGCGTGGAAGCCGTCGAGCAGGGCGCGGAAGCGGTCGGGACCGACGGCGATCATCGTCGACAGACCGATGGCGGAGTCCATCGAGTAGCGGCCGCCGACCCAGTCCCAGAAGCCGAACATGTTCTTCGTGTCGATGCCGAACTTCGTCACCTCCTCGGCGTTCGTCGACACGGCGACGAAGTGTTTCGCGATCGCCGACTCGTCCTGCAGCCCCCGCAGCGTCCACTCGCGCGCGGTGTGCGCGTTCGTCATGGTCTCGAGCGTCGTGAACGTCTTCGACGACACGATGAAGAGCGTCTCGGCCGGATCGAGGTCGCGGGTCGCCTCCTGGAAGTCGGTGCCGTCGACGTTCGAGACGAAGCGCACGGCGAGATCGCGCTGCGTGTAGAACCGCAGCGCCTCGTACGCCATCACCGGGCCGAGGTCCGACCCGCCGATGCCGATGTTCACGACGGCGCGGATACGCTTGCCCGTGTGGCCGGTCCACGCGCCGTCGCGCACGCGCTGCGCGAACTCGGCCATCCGGTCGAGGACCGCGTGCACCTCGGGCACGACGTTCGTCCCGTCGACGGTGATCGTGGCACCGCGCGGCGCCCGCAACGCCACGTGGAGCACGGCGCGGTTCTCGGTGACGTTGATCTTGTCGCCGCGGAACATGGCATCGATGCGCCCGCGGAGCCCGCTCTCCTCCGCCAGGGCCAGCAGCAGCCGCAGCGTCTCGTCGGTGATGCGATGCTTCGAGTAGTCGGCGTAGAGCCCGACCGCTTCGAGCCGCAGGCGATCACCCCGGCCGGGATCGTCGGCGAAGAGCTGGCGGAGGTGCAGGTCGCGCACGGCGGCGTGGTGCGTCTGGAGCGCTTTCCACGCGGGGCGCTGATCGAGTGCCGTCGTCGCCATCAGCCCGCCTTCTTGAGGCTCGCGCTCTTCTCGACCAGGCACTTCAGCAGGTCCTCCCACGACTTGACGAACGACTCCGCGCCCTCGCGCTGGAGCTGCGCCGCCAGCGCGTCGAGGTCGACGCCCGCGCGCGTGATCTCGTCGAGCACGTCCTCGCCGTCGCCGCCGTCGCGCGGCATCATGCCGCCGACCGCGCCGTGATCGGCGAACGCCAGCAGCGTCTTTTCCGGCATCGTGTTGACGGTGTGGGGAGCGGCGAGCGCGTGAACGTACAGCGTGTCGGACGCCTTCGGGTCCTTGGTGCCCGTGCTGGCCCAGAGCAGCCGTTGCGAGCGCGCACCGGCGTTCACGAGCCGCAGCCAGCGGCGCGAGGCGAGGAGATCGCGATAGGCCGCGTAGACGCGCTTCCCGATGGCGACACCGACCTGATTCACGAGCGCCGGCGGGAGCTGCTTCGCGGCCGACACGTCCCAGCGGCTGACGAACACCGACGCCACCGAGCCGACGAACGGGTTCAGCCCCGCCGCCACGCGCCGCTCGATGCCGCGCATGTAGGCACGCGCCGCCGCGAGGTACTGCTCGCGCGAGAACAGCAGCGTGACGTTCACCGGCACGCCGGCGAAGATCGTCTCCTCGATGGCGGGCAGGCCCTCCGCCGTGCCCGGGATTTTGATGAAGAGGTTCGGGCGACCGGCCCGCGTCCAGAGCTCCTTCGCGGCGGCGACGGTGCTGGCCGCGTCGTACGCGAGCTTCGGCGACACCTCGAGCGACACCCAGCCGTCGACCCCGTTCGTCTGGTCGTGGATCGCGCGGAACAGATCGGCGGCGCGGGTCAGGTCGTCGAGCGCCAGGTCGAAGAACAGCGCCTCGCCCTCGCGGCCCCGCTTCGTTCCCTCGAGGATGGCGCCGTCGTAGTCGTTGCTGTTCTTGATCGCCTGGTCGAAGATCGTCGGGTTCGACGTGAGCCCCGTCACCGACAGGTCGCGGATGTAGGCGGCGAGGCCGCCATCGTCGAGCAGCTTGCGGGTGATGTTGTCGAGCCAGATGCTCTGGCCGGCGTCGTGCAGTGCCTTCGTCGCCTTTTGCGTCGCGGTCATCGTGCCTCCTGTCGCAGCTTCGCCGCCGCTGCGGCGTCGACGAGCCAGCGGAGCTGTCCGTTCGTTGGGGCCACCACCTGTGCGGGGAGCAGATCGATCTGGCGCGGGCCTTCGAGCACGCGCGGGAGCATGTCGGCCTTGCCGGCGCCGGAGACGAGGAACACCACCTCCGCGGCGGCATTGATGGCCGCCGGCGTGAGCGTGATCCGCCACATGCCGACTTCCTTCACGTCCTCGGCCACCACCCAGCGCTGCTGCTCGTGCACCGCCGTGAGCCCCGGGAAGAGCGACGCGGTGTGCCCGTTGTCGCCCATGCCGAGGAGCACGAGGTCGAGCCGGGCGCGCGCGCCGAGCACCGTCCGCAGCTCCCGCTCGTAGTCGGCGGCCGCCGTCGCGGGATCGTCCTCGCCGTGGATGCGATGGACGTTCGCGGCCGGGATCTGCACGCGCTCGATCAGCGACTCGCGCGCCATCCGATAGTTGCTCGCCGGGTCGTTCGGCGGCACGCAGCGCTCGTCGCCGAAGAACACGTGCAACCGCGTCCAGTCGACGCGCGACGCGTAGCCCGGCGTCGCCAGCAGCTGATAGAGCCGCTTCGGCGTCGTGCCGCCCGACAGGGCGATCGTCGCCTGCCCCGCCTCCTCGATCGCCTCGGCCGCCGACCGCACGACGGTCTCCGCCGCTGCCGTCATGAGCGCATCGTCGTCGGCGCAGACCTCGACCTCAGCCATCGCGTCCTCCTTCCCGGAGACGGGTCTCGACGCGCCCGTCGGCGTCGCCGACGAGCACGCGCTCGGCGGTGCCGAGGAACAGGCCGGAGTCGACCACGCCGGCGATCGTGCGCAGCGAGGCCGCCAGGGCTCGGGCCGCGCGGCCGTCGGCGAGCGGCTGCTCCAGCGCGCAGTCGAGCGTCAGGTTGCCGTTGTCCGTGATGAACGGGCGGCCGTCGTCGGCCGGCCGCACCGTGGGCCGGAGGCCCAGCGCCTTCAAAGCGCGCGTCACCGGGCCGCGCGCCAGCGGAATCACCTCGACGGGGATCCGGCCGCGCTCGCCGAGCGTGCCCACCAGCTTCTCGCGGCCGACGAGGATGACCTGCCGCTTCGACGCCGACGCGACGATGCGCTCGCGTACGAGCGCGCCGCCCCAGCCCTTCACGAGGTCGAGCTCCGGGCTCACCTCGTCGGCCCCGTCGACGGTCATGTCGAGCTCGACCGATTCGTCGAGGTCGATGATCGGGATGCCGAGCTGGCGCGCCAGCCGATCGGACGCGTCCGACGTGGGCACGCCCGTGACGCGCAGCCCGTCGCGGACGCGCGCGCCGAGCCGATGGATGAACGCCGTGGCCGCACGCCCGGTCCCCAGGCCGAGCCGCATGCCGTCCCCGACCAACGCCAGCGCGGCGGTCGCGACCGCCACGACGCCCGGATCGTCCGACCCACCCGTCACCATCGCCTACACCGGATCGTGCCAACCGCCGACGTCGGCGGCCAGCCGGTTCGCCTCGCGCGGGCCCCACGTGCCCGGCGCGTACTCGTGGATCGGCGTGACGTCGCCGAGGACGGGCTGCACGACCCCCCAGGCGGCCTCGACGCCGTCCTCGCGCGCGAACAGCATGCCCTCCCCGTCCATGGCGTCGCCGAGCAGCCGCTCGTACGCGTCCATCTCGTCGCCCTCGGGCTTGTGCGTCACGCGCAGCTCGGCCGGCTCGGAGACGATCTCTTCGCCCGGCCGCTTGATCTGGGCGCCGATCGCGATCGTCACGTCGGGGCTCAGGCGGAAGCGGACGTAGTTCGCGTCGATGCCGTCCACCTTGCGCAGCGGCGGCCGCTTGAGCGCCACGAACACCTCGGTGGTCGTCACCGGCAGGCACTTGCCCGCGCGGATGAGGAACGGCACGCCCTCCCATCGCCACGAGTCGATGAAGAGCCGCACGGCCGCGAACGTCTCGACGCTCGAGTTGGGCGCGACGCCCGGCTCCTTGCGGTAGCCGGCGAACTGACCGCGGACGAGATCGTCGCTGTCGAGCGGACGCATCGCGCGGAACACCTTCACCTGCTCGTCGCGCAGCGACTCGTGGTACGTGCTGACCGGGCACTCCATGGCGAGGAAGCCGGCCACCTGCAGCATGTGATTCTGGACGACGTCGCGGATGCAGCCCGCTTCCTCGTAGAAGCGGCCGCGCCCCTGCACGCCGAACGACTCGGCCATCGTGATCTCGACGCTCTCGACGTAGTTCCGGTTCCAGATCGGCTCGAGGAACGTGTTGCCGAAGCGGAACACGATGATGTTCTGCACCGGCTCCTTGCCGAGGTAGTGGTCGATGCGGAAGACGTTCTTCTCGTCGAAGACGCTGTGGAGCGTGCGGTTGAGCTTCTGGGCCGACGCGAGATCGTGCCCGAACGGCTTCTCGACGATCACGCGCGCGCCGTTGGCGGCACCGCTCTGCCCGAGCGCCTCGACGACGACGGGGAACATGCTCGGCGGGATCGCCAGATAGTGCGACGGGCGCGATGCGCTGCCGAGCTGCTCGCGCAACGCCTGGAACGTCGACGGGTCCGCGTAGTCGCCGTCGACGTAGCGCAGCAGTGACGACAGCTTCGCGAAGGCTTTCTCGTCGACGCCGCCGCCGTGCTTCTCGAGGCTCTCGCGCGCGCGGTTGCGGAGCTGCTCCAGCGTCCAGCCCGACTTGGCGACGCCGACCACGGGCACGTTCAGATGCCCGCGGCGCGCCATAGCCTGCAGCGCCGGGAAGATCTTCTTGTAGGCGAGGTCGCCGCTGGCGCCGAAGAACACCAGCGCGTCGGACTTCGGAGGCGTCTCCATCACTTCTTCTCGTGATGGCCGCCGAACTCGAACCGCATCGCCGACAGCAAGCGATCCTGGAACTCGGCCTCGCCGCGCGAGGAGAAGCGCTCGAACAGCGCGGCCGCGAGCACGTGCGTCGGCACCGCCTCGTCGATGGCGGCGTCGAGCGTCCAGCGGCCCTCGCCCGAGTCGGACACGCGCCCCGTGAACCCCTCGAGCTTCGGGTCGCCCGCGAGCGCCGCCGCGGTCAGATCGAGGAGCCACGACGCGACGACGCTGCCACGCCGCCACACCTCGGCGATGTCGGGCAGGTTCAGGTCGTACTGGTAGTACTCGGGGTTGCGGAGCGGCGTCGTCTCGGCGTCGACGTCGTGTTTGCGCTTGCCGACGTTCGCGTTGCGGAGCACGTTCAGGCCCTCGGCGTAGGCGGCCATCAGGCCGTACTCGATGCCGTTGTGCACCATCTTGACGAAGTGCCCGGCGCCGTTGGGCCCGCAGTGGAGGTAGCCCTCCTCCGCCGTCCCGCCCATCTTCTCGCGGCCGGGCGTGCGGTCGACGTCGCCCTTGCCCGGCGCGAGCGTCTTGAAGAGCGGATCGAGCCGCTTCACGACGTCCTGCTCGCCGCCGATCATGAGGCAGTACCCGCGCTCGAGGCCCCATACGCCACCGCTCGTCCCGCAATCGACGTAGTGCAGCTTCTTCTCGGCGAGGCGCTTCGCGCGGTCGATGTCGTCGCGGTAGTACGAGTTGCCGCCGTCGACGATGACGTCGCCCGGCTGCAGGCGCGCCACCAGGTCGGCGAGCGTGGCGTCCACGACGCCGGCGGGCACCATCAGCCAGACGACCCGCGGCGTGGTCAGCTTGCCGACGAAGTCGTCGAGCGACGTCGCCCCAGTCGCGCCTTCGGACGCCAGCGCCTTCACGGAGTCGGGCGAGACGTCGTGCACGACGCACGTATGTCCGGCGCGCATCCATCGTCGCACCATGTTGGCGCCCATCCGCCCCAACCCGATCATGCCGACCTGCATCAGTCTCCTCCTATGCCTCGACCCGAGACCATGTCTCGGGTCGCTGGACGCCGCGAGCATGACCCCATGCGCTCCGACTCACCAGCATCCGCGGCCGCGGCATGCTGGTCGCGCGTGCACGCTCGGTTCCCGTTCATCCGTTCTCCCGCCCCAAGACATGGTCTTGGGGCGACTGATTCCACCGCCAGTCCCGTACTTCTGGCATGTCTTCGAGATGCTCGCACACCCAGCGGGCATGCTGGGCGAGCGCCTCGTCACACCGGGCGACGAGCGCCGCACCAGCGGCGCCCAGATCGCCCACCCGCCGCACGACCTCCTTGCAGAGATGGTAGCGGCTCATCCCGTTACGCACGACCATGTCGAACGGGGTCGTCGTGGTGCCTTCCTCGTTGAAGCCGCGGACGTGGAAGCGGTCGGTGTCCCAGCGGCCGTGCACGATCTGATGGATGGCGCCCTGGTAGCCGTGGAACGCGAAGATCACCGGCCGGTCGCGGGTGAACAACGCGTCGAAGTCGGCCTCGGCCATGCCGTGTGGATGCCGGTCCGGGGGGAAGAGTGCCATCAGGTCGACGACGTTCACCATCCGCACCTTGAGGTCCGGCAGGTGCGTGCGCAGCAGCCAGCACGCGGCGACCGTCTCGAGCGTCGGGACGTCGCCCGCCGACGCCACGACCACGTCGGGCGTGCCGTCGGCGTCGGTGCTGGCCCACGCCCAGCGCGACGCCGCGCGCGCGCAGTGCTCGCGCGCCGCCGCCATGTCGAGCCACTGCAGCTGCGGCTGCTTGTCGATGACGATCAGGTTCACGTAGTTGCGGCTCCGCAGGCAGTGGTCGGCCACGGACAGCAGCGTGTTGGCGTCGGGCGGCAGGTAGATGCGCGCGACGGTGCCCTTCTTCGACAGCACCGTGTCGATCAGCCCCGGGCCCTGATGGCTGAAGCCGTTGTGGTCGTTCCGCCAACAGGTCGACGTCAGCAGGATGTTGAGCGACGCGATCGGCGCGCGCCACGCGAGCTTCCGGCCCTCCTCGAGCCATTTCACGTGCTGCACCGTCATGGACGCCGACACCATCGCGAACGCCTCGTAGGTCGCGAAGAGGCCGTGGCGCCCGGTCAGGAGATAGCCTTCGAGCCAGCCCTGACAGTTGTGCTCGCTGAGCACCTCCATCACGCGGCCGTCGGGCGACACGTGGTCGTCGACCTCGAGCAGCGGACCGACGAAGCAGCGGTCCTCGACCTCGAACACGGCGCCCAGACGATTCGAGTTCGTCTCGTCGGGACAGTACAGGCGGAACGACGTCGGATTGCGCGTGTAGACGTCGCGCAGCATCTTGCCCAGCTGGCGCGTCGACTCGTGCTGCTCCGTCGCCGGCGTCGGCACGGGGATCGCGTAGTCGGTGTACGCCGGCAGGTCGAGGTCGACCAGCACCGTGCCGCCGTTCGCGTGCGGATTGGCGCCGAGTCGACGATCGCCGCGCGGCGCCAGCTCGAGGAGCTCTCGCACCGGCCGCCCGGCGCGGTCGAAGAGTTCCTCGGGGCGGTAGCTGCGCATCCATTCCTCGAGCATGGCGAGGTGCGCCGGGTTCTGACGGACGTTCGCCAGCGGCACCTGGTGCGCGCGGAACGTGCCCGCCACCTGCGTACCGTCGACGTCGACCGGCCCCGTCCAGCCCTTCGGCGTGCGGAGCACGATCGCCGGCCACGGCGTCTGCGCAACGGCGCCGCCACGTCGCGCGGCGTCCTGGATGCCGCGGATGCGTCGCCAGCACGCGTCCAGCGTCGCCGCGAACGCCGCGTGCACCGTCATCGGGTCGTCGCCCTCGACGAAGTGCGCCTCGTACCCCTGGCCCGACAGCAGCTGCGTGATCGTGGCGTCGCTCTGCCGCGCGAGGACGGTCGGGCCGGCGATCTTCCAGCCGTTCAAATGGAGGATCGGCAGCACCGCGCCGTCGCGCTTCGGGTTCAGGAAGTGCACGCCCTTCCACGAGCCTTCGAGCGGCCCCGTCTCCGCCTCGCCGTCGCCCACGACGGCGACCACGAGCAGGTCGGGATTGTCGAACGCCGCGCCGAACGCGTGCACGAGCACGTAGCCCAGCTCGCCGCCCTCGTGGATCGAGCCCGGCGTCGGCACGCTGACGTGGCTCGGGATGCCGCCCGGGGTCGAGAACTGGCGGAACAGCCGATGCATGCCCGGCTCGTCGAGCGTGACGTCGGGGTATACTTCCGAGTAGGTCCCTTCCAACCACACGTTGGCGACGATCGCCGGTCCGCCGTGGCCCGGGCCCGCGAGGTAGATCGCGTCCACGTCGTGCGTGCGGATCAGGCGGTTCACGTGCGCCCAGATCAGGCTGAGGCCCGGCGACGTGCCCCAGTGCCCGAGCAGCCGCGGCTTGATGTGCTCGGGCCGCAACGGCTCGCGCAGCAGCGGATTGGCCTGCAGATAGATCTGCCCGACCGTCAGGTAGTTCGCGGCGCGCCACCACGCGTCCAGGGTCGCAAACGACTCAGGCATCGACATCCTCCCGTCGCGTCCTCCAGGCATCCTCGGCGATGGCGTCCGTCCTGTCCACTACCCTCCGGCGCTTTGCGAGCGACTGATGGAGCGCGAAGAGCGCGATGCCCGCAGGTGGGAACGCGAGGTACGCCCACAGCGCGCGCCAGGGCGGCGCCGCGGGGCCGACGGGCACGGCGGTCGCGACCGCGCCATGCGCGTCGCCGCGACGGACGTCGACCGCGAGCGCCCACGCGCCGCTCGCCGGCACGTCGGCGACGGCGGCGTACAGCAGCTTGTTGGTCGCGACGTCCCGCGTGGCGTCGCGCGTGATCACGCTCACGCCGTCGGGGCCCGCGAGCCGCACGTGCACGTCGGCGTCGAGCACGGGCGCTCCGCCCGCATCCTGCACGAGCACGCTGACGTCGACCGGCCCCACCGCGGGCGGTTGCGGCGCGGTGAAGACGGTGACGGTGAACGGTCCAGCCTGCGTGCGGACGCGGACGGTCCCGCCGTCGGCCCAGACCGGGGCCGCCGCGAGCAGCAGGACGAGCACCGCGGTCCTCATGGGTGGCCCATCATCATCGTTCCGCGCATCGCCATCGGCTGGAGGAACGTCCAGACGCCGCCGAGCCAGAGCAGCACCGCGACCGTCGCCCACGGCGCCGCGAGCCCGAACGCGCGACGGGGCCGCTGCCGGCGCGCGATCGTCCACGCGAGCCCGAGCGTCGCGAGCAGGCCGACGTCCAGCAGCACCAGCTCCATCCGGAGCAGCGTGCCGGCGTCGAGCGCCATCGTGGCGCCTGCCGACCAGTCCGGCGCGCCGAGTCCGAGCGCGCGCTGCACGACGGGCACGCCGCTGCCGAGTCCGGCGAGCACGTGGAAGCCGAAGTGCGCGACCCACATCGCCGCACCGAGCGGCACGAGCGCCAGCGCGACCCGCTGCCGCTCCGGCGCGAGGCGTCGTGCGACGAACGGCAGCGACGCGAGGAGCACGAGCGCGGGCCCCCCAGCCGGCGCGACCATCACCGCCGCGGTCGCGAACGCCGCGCCGACCAGCACCAGCACGAGCCCGACGCCGTCCGCGCGCAGCAGCCGCGGTCCCGGCGTCGCGAGCGCCGCACCGGGCCCCGTCGCCAGCACGCCGACGTTCTCGTGCGGGCATGCGCGGGCGCAGTCCAGGCAGAACGTGCAGTCGAGGTTGCCGGTCTTGCGCGGCAGGAACAGGTCGACGTCGCACGCGCGCAGGCAGTCGTGCGTCGTGCAGGTGGCGCAGACCGACGGCTGCCGCACGCGCACTTCCGTCGGCGAGACGAGCGACTGCACGAACTGGAACTGTCCGACGGGGCACACCCAGCGGCAGAAGCTGCCGCGCTCGAAGCGGGCGTCGACGGTGAAGGCGATCGCGAAGTACGCGACGACGAGCCACGCCGTCCACCACGGACTGTCCCACGGCGCCAGCACCTCGTAGCCGACGAAGAACGCGACGAGCAGCGCGACGGCGATCCATTTCGACCGCCAGCGGCGCGGCCACGGTCGCCGGCCGCCGCCGATCCGGCGCGCCAGCGCACGCGGCAGCGTCAGCGGGCACGCGAAGCAGAGCCAGTTGCCCGCCACGAGCAGCACGAGGACCGTCGCGCCGCGCCAGTACGTCCACGGCAGCACGCCGGCCAGGTTCATCGGGCTCATCTGCGGACCGGCGAGCCCGTCGACCACGAGCGCCACGGCGAGCAGCAGCATCAGCGCCTGGGCCGCGCGACTCGTAGCGGCCGCGCGCAGCACGGGGCCGAGCCCGCGCACCGCGAGCAGGTCGAACGGACCGCGCCGCGGCGGACGCCGCCGCACCGCCGTCACGGGCGCGACCGGTTGCAGCTGCCGCCAGAGGATCATCGCCGCGGGAACGAGGAACGCGATCGACCCCGGCACCCACATCATCGCGCCCGCCGCCGCCTGATCGTCGAGCGGCGTCAGGCCGCCGAGCCGCGGCGCGAGCGCGTAGGGCGGATAGACGACGCGCTCGGCGAACACGAGGAAGGCGGCGAGCACCGTGTTCTGCACGTCCGCCAGCACCAGGTACGGCACCATCGCCCAGCGCGGCCACCACGGCCGGCTCGGCCACGGCTGCACCACGGGCCACCAGAAGAGCAGCGCCGTCCCGAGAAAGCAGGCGTGCTCGACGGCGTGCCACCCGGGCGAGCGCAGCGCGAGCTCGTATGCCGCCGGCACGTGCCACGCCCACGTCGCGGCGACGAACGCGAGCCATGCGACCACGGGATGCACGAGCCCGCCACCGATGCGGACCAGGACGGGCCACGCGAGGAACGGTCCGAGCGCGTCGTGTGCGATCCGGCCGGGCAGCCCGCGCAGCAGCGGCATCGCCGGTGCGCCGAGCAGCAGCAGCGGCGGCGCCACCATCGTCAGGAGGAGGTGCTGCACCATGTGCGCCTGCAGCAGCAGCGCCGCGAACGCGTCGAGCGGCGACGCGACCGCGACGAAGAGCGTCGCGAGCCCGCCGAAGAACGCCGCGATCCGCCACGGCGGCACGTGCGCCGGCAGGCGTCGCGCGCCGCGCACGTAGACGATCGCCGTGACGGCGAGCAGCAGCACGAGCCCTGGCGGGACGCTCCACGACGCCAGGACCGCCTGGGCGACCGGGCTCACGGTCCCGCGGCGTCGCGCGCCGGCGGCACGCCGGGCGGATGCATCGTCTGCAGGAATGCGACGATCGCGTCGACCTCGGCCGGAGTCAGGTTCTTGCCGTACGCCGGCATGTTGCCGCCGCCCTGCAGAATCTGACGGATCAGCTGGTCGCGCGTGAGCCGCGTCGCCGTGTCGTCGAGCGCCGGGCCGCGCAGGCCGCCCTCCCCGCCCAGCGAGTGACAGTTGCGGCACTGCTTGCTCTGGATCAGCAGGGCGCCCTGCAGCTCGAGCGGCGACCGCCCGCGCACGTAGTCGGGCGGCGTGGGGGCGCCGCTCCACGCCTCCATCACCGGCGACCACGGCGAGTACGTCCCGAGCCAGATGAGCGTGCCGATGGACAGCAGCACCATGATGACGATGACGACGGAGATCGGCCGCCGCTTCCAGCTCTTCTCGCCGGTGCCCGACACGAAGGGGACGACGAACAGCGCGCCGATCGCCGCGACCGGCCCGGTCAGCATGAGGAACGTCTCGGTCCACGGCGGCAGCAGCGCGAAGGCGGAGAACAGCCAGAGGAAGACGAAGTCGGGCCGCGGCACCGTCTGGATGATCGTCGGGTCGGGCGCGCCGTTCGGGCCGATGGGGCCCAGCACCGCGGCGCACGTCACGAGCGACAGGATCACGATCCCCGCGAAGACGAGGTCCTTCTGCACCGCCCACGGCACGAACGCCTCCCCGTCGCGCGCGACCAGCGCCTCGTATTCCTCGCGGTAGCGCTCGCGCGTGACGAGCCGTCCCGGCATGGGCCACTCGTTGATCCCGACGCGCAGGACGAGGAGCAGATGCAGGCCGACGAACGCGATCAGCAGCCCCGGCACCACGAAGACGTGGAGCGCGAAGAACCGCGACAGCGTCTCGCCGGCGATGATCGGTCCGCCGAGGATCAGGTGCACCACCTGCGGGCCGATGAACGGCGTGCGGCCGGCGATCGCCGCGCCGATGCCGAGTCCCCAGTACGCGTCCTGGTCGAAGCGCATGATCTGGCCGGTGAACGCCATGCCGAGCGTGCACAGCAGCAGCACGCAGCCCGCGACCCAGGTGAGCTCGCGCGGATACTTGTAGGCGCCGAACAGGAAGACCTGCACCAGGTGCAGCGTCATCAGCCCGATCATGAAATTCGAGCCCCAACCGTGCAGCGCGCGCAGGAACCAGCCGAGCGGCTGCTGGTAGTCGAGCCAGATGAGGCTGTCCCATGCCCCCGCGGCCGACGGCGTGTAGACGGTCGCCAGGCAGATGCCGGTGATGACCTGCAGCATGAACACGACGAGCGTCGCGCTGCCGAAGACGTAGAACCAGCTCGCGGAGCTGCGCGGCACGCGATGCGTCGCGGTCTCGACGATCGCGTCGCCGATCCGCAGGCGCTCGTCGAGCCATCGTCCGACCTGGCCGCCGACGGCGCCGAGCCGCTGGAGCACCGCCACGCTCAGGCCTCCGGCTGCCCCAGCGTCGGCAGCTGGCCGGCGCGGATCCAGAGCTGCCCGTTCTCGACCTTGGCCTCGTAGCGATAGAGCGGCCGCGGCGGCGGACCCGACGCGTGGCGCCCGTCGGCGTAGAACGCGCCGCCGTGGCACGGGCACATGAAGAGGTTCGACTCCTCGAACCAGCGCACCGGACACCCGAGGTGCGTGCAGTTGATCGCCATCACCTGGAACGTGTCGCCCTGGAGGCGGCGCACCCAGCACGGGATCTTCGCCGTGTCGCCGTCCCACGGCTTCGCGAACGGGTTGTCGTACGTGGCGAGCCGCGTCGTGTTCTGGGGGAACGTCTCGAGCGTGCCGAGCGGAATCCACGCGAGCCACGCGAGGCGCCGAACCGGCGACAGCACGTACCCGACGATCGGAATCGCGAACAGCGTGGCCGCCACCGCGTTGAGCGCGATGCCGACGCCCATGAGCACGCGGCGTCGCGACGGTCCCGTCGCTCCGCCCGACCTCGCGCTCGTGCTCACAGTGGTCCTCCCTCCGGATACGGCCGTCCCGGCAGCGCGGGACGCTGCGCCACGAGCCATGCCACCACGTCCGACACCTCCTGCGCCGTCATCGGCCGCCCCTCCACGTAGCCCCGCCAGTCGGGATGACCGAGGTCGGGCCGGCCGGCGATCACCAGCGTGCGCACGCTCTGCGCGCTCACCAGCGCCAGGAACGAGCCGTCGACGATCGAGCCGGCGCTGCCGCCCGTGCCGGCGTCGCCGTGACAGCGCGCGCAGAACGTCGCATAGGCCGCCCCGCCACGTCGGGCATCGCCCGTCCCGTCGCCCTGCCACGGCGGCGCGGTCGCGCCGCCGAGCGCGTCGGCCGTCCCCCAGCGCGCGCGGATGCCGTCGACGATGAGCTCGACCTGCGCGTCCGTCAGCATCCCGCCCTGCGACTTCGCGAACGGCGGCATCGCCGTGTCGGCCACGCCGTTCGCGATGATCCGGCGCAGCGCCGCGTCGTCGACCAGCGCCAGGTAGACGGGGTGATCGAGCGGCAGCGCCGCCCCCATGCGGCCGTCCGCGCCGTGGCAGCCGGCGCAGTTCTCGCCGTACAGGCGGCCGACGTCGGTCACCTCGGACGGGCGCAGCGGGCGATCCGCTTCCTTCGGCTTCCCGGGCAGGGCGTCGCAGGCCGCGAGGAGCATCACGGCGAGGAGCACGGGCGCTCTCATCGCTCGTCGTCTCCCAGCGGCGTCTCGATGCCCGCGCGCACGAGGAGCGGCAGGTGCTGCATCGTCGCGATGCGCTCCGAGCGCGACACGACGAACCCGGCGACGAGACCGAACGCGAGCTGCGACGCCACGAACGACGTCCAGTCGATGCGCGCATCGAGCACCGGGTTGATGACCCGCAGCGTCGCCCACAGCAGGCCCGACCACATGAGCGGCGCGACGACGCCGCCGAAGAGGATCGGATGGCGCGGTGCCATCGGCAGGAGCACGCCGTAGAGCAGCCCGACGAGCAGCGACACGATGCCGTGGATCACCGTCGCGGCGGCGAACGCCGTCGGATCGAACGCGGAGAGCGTCGCCGCGTCGGCGTGCGCGAGCTCGGCCATCGCCGTCGCCGCCAGGATGTTGATCGTGTACCAGGGCGAGCCGTAGACGAGGACGCCGTGCACGACGGCGAGCGCCGCCATGGCGATGCCGCCGGCGATGCCGCCCTTCACGCCCGCCGAGTACGGGTAGACCGCCAGCGGCAGGCTCGCGCGGTGCAGGCCCTCGCCGACCGCCAGGTGCGTGACGCGGGCGCGGGCGGGCTCGACCATGACGTCCTCGCCCTCGATGCGCACCGGCGCGACGTGCTCGCGCGGCAGCACCTCGCGGAACCACGCCACGAAGCCGGCGATCGCCATCACCGCGCCGACCGCGCTGACCGCCGGATGCGTCACGAGGCCGGCGCACAGCAGCGTCACGCCGATCGCCGCGATGGCGGGCGACGCCGTCGGCGCCGGCAGCTCGACGAGCCGCTCGCCGTTCATCGGCCCACCACGTACACGGTGAGGAAGACGACCACCCACACCGTGTCGACGAAGTGCCAGTACCAGGAGAGCACCTCGGTCCGCTCCGCGTGCTCGGCGCCGACGTGCCCGCGCAGCGTCAGCACGGCGACCAGGCCGATCAGCAGGACGCCGACGAGCACGTGCATCGCATGCAGGCCGACGAGCGCGTAGTACGTCGTGCCGAACAGGTTCGTGCGGATCGTCAGCCCCTTCTCCCAGATGAGCGTGTGCCACTCCACGCCCGTCGTGCCGAGGAAGCCGGCGCCCAGCAGGAACGTGACGATCCACCACGCGGCGAACGGCGTCACGTGCCCGCCGCGCAGCGCCCGCACGGCGAGCGCGATCGTCGCGCTGCTCGCGAGCAGGCACACCGATCCCAGGATCGGCAGCTCGAGCACGTCGGCGGGCTGCGGCCCCGTCGCGCTCTTCCCGACGTAGAAGACGTACGCCCAGACGAAGATGCCGAAGAACGCGCTCTCGGTGAGGACGACGCCGAGGATGCCGACGCGGCCGCGCGGCGGCAGCGTCACGGTCTCGACGGGCGGCAGCGCGACCGCCGTCATTCGTACCGCCAGTCCGGATCGTCCGGATGCTTCAGGTCCCACAGCGGGCGCCGGCTGCGCACGACCGGCGGCGTCGCGAAGTTGTACTCGGGCGGCGGCGACGTCGTCGCCCACTCGAGCGTCCACGCGTCCCACGGATCGTTGCCCGCCCGCGCGCCGGACCGCAGCGAGCGCACGACGTTCACGAGGAAGCACGCGATGCCCATGGCCTGCACCGCGACGCCGATCGTCGCGACCAGGTTGATCATCTCGAGGCCCCGCCCCGCCTGGTACGTGTAGATCCGCCGCGGCATGCCCATCAGGCCCGCGAAGTGCAGCGTGTCGAACGTCAGGTGGAACCCGATCAGGAAGAGCCAGAAGTGCCACGTGCCGAGGCGCTCCGAGAGCATCCGGCCCGTCGCCTTCGGGAACCAGTAGTAGATCGCGGCGAAGATCATGAAGACGATCCCGCCGATCAGCACGTAGTGGAAGTGCGCGACGACGAAGTACGTGTCGCCGAGCTGCCAGTCGAACGGCGTGACGGCGAGCATCACGCCCGTCAGGCCGGCGACGAGGAACTGGAAGAGAAACCCCAGCGAGAAGAGCATGGGCACGCGCAGGCGGATCTGCCCGCCCCAGAGCGTGCCGAGCCAGTTGAAGATCTTGATGCCGGTCGGAACGGCGACGAGCATGGTCGACGTCGCGAAGAACGCGTTGCCCGCGGGCGTCATGCCGACCGAGAACATGTGGTGCGCCCACACACCCATGCTGATGAAGCCGATCGAGACCGTGGCCGCGATCATCACGGCATAGCCGAAGATCACCTTCCGCGAGAACACGGGGATGATCTCCGACGCGAAGCCGAACGCCGGCAACACGAGGATGTAGACCTCGGGATGGCCGAAGAACCAGAAGAAGTGCTGCCAGAGCACCGCCGAGCCGCCCGCCTGGGTGTCGAAGAAGTGCGCGCCGAGGTAGCGGTCGAGGAGCAGCATCACCTGCGCCGCCGACAGCGGCGCCAGCGCGACCAGGATCATGCTGGCGACGACGAGCGCCATCCACGGCAGCACGGGCATCTTCCGCAGCGTCATGCCCTCGCAGCGCATGCAAAGGATCGTCGCGACGATGTTGATCGCGGTGGCGATGGACCCGACGCTGGTGAGGAAGATGCTGAGAATCCAGTAGTCGGTCGAGTTGCCGCGCGAGAACGCCGGCTGCGTGAGCGGCGCATATGCGAACCAGCCGACGTCGGGCGCACTGCCCGCGCCGTAGAGCCCGTCGCCGCCGACGTAGCTGAAGTAGAGCAGCAGGCTGCCCGTCAGCCACAGCCAGAAGCCGAAGGCATTGAGGCGGGGGAACGCGAGATCGCGCGCGCCGATCATCAGCGGCACGAGGTAGTTGAAGAAGCCGGTGAGGATCGGCATCCCGACCATGAACACCATGGCCGTGCCGTGCATCGTCAGCAGCCGGTTGAACGTCTGCGGCGCGACGACCTGCCCGTTCGGGAACGCGAGCTGGAGGCGGATCGTCGTCGCCTGCAGGCCGGCGATCAGGAAGAAGACCAGGCCGAAGCCGACGTACATGAGGCCGAGGCGCTTGTGGTCCGTCGTGGCGACCCACGTGTGCAGGCGCCCGAGCAGGGGCAGCTCGGCGGTGAGCGGGACGTGCTCTTCGAGGACGGCCATCAGCGCAGCGTCGCCAGGTAGGCGACGAGATCGTCGAGCGCGGGCTCGTCGAGGTTCATCGCCGGCATCAGCGCCCCGGGCTTCATCGTCGCGGGGTCCGTGATCCAGATCTTGAGGTGCTCGGGCGTGTTCAGCGCGACGCCCGCGCCGAGCGTCTCGCGGCTCATCAGGTGCGTCAGGTCCGGACCGAAGCGCCCGTCGGCGACGGTGCCGCGGACGGCGTGGCAGCTGATGCACGCCGTCTGCTCGAAGACCGTGCGCCCGCGTGCGACGGACGGATCCGTCGAAGGGTCTTGGACCGCCGGGAGCCGCTGCGACGCGACCCAGCGGTCGAAGTCCTCCGGCGAATGCACGACGACGCGCAGGAGCATGAACGCGTGCTGCGTGCCGCAGAACTCGGCGCACTGCCCGAGGTAGGTCCCGGTCTCGCGCGGATCGATCCACATCTCGTTCGTCTTGTTCGGGATGAGGTCGGTCTTCCCGGCGAGCCGCGGCACCCAGAAGCTGTGCGCGACGTCGGCCGACTCGAGGCGCAGGAACGTCGGCCGCGGGTCGGCGGGATCGCTCACCGGGACGTGCAGCTCGTTCGCCGTCACGACGCCGAGGTCGGGATAGCGGAACTCCCACCACCACTGGTGGCCGATCACGTGCACCGACAGCGCGTTCGGCGGCCGCACCGCCGCCTGGATCGTGTAGATCGTGCGGCCCGTCACGAGGATCAGCACGACGACGATCAGCAGCGGCACCATCGTCCACGCCAGCTCGACGGGATTGCTGCCGTACACCTGCGCCGGCTCGCGGCGCTCGTCGCCGGGCCGCGCCCGGAAGCGCACGATACCGTAGGCGAGGAGCCCGCCGACGATCACGAAGATCGTTCCGGTGACGGCGAGCACGAAGATCGCGAGGCCGTGGACCTCGTCGGCGGGCGTCGAGACGGGCGCGAAGACGTTCGCGTGGGGGATCTTCGCGTTGGCGTCGCCCATCCCCCAGTCGGTCGCGCGCGCGACCGCGACCGCGCCGAGCACGGCGATACCCGCGACGCCTCGCCTCATGCCTCCCGCCACCGGGCGGGAGCATTAACCGAGAAGGGGCTCAACTCCAAGCCCCGCATGCGCTAACGGTCCGGCATGCGACTCGACGGCTCGTGCCAGTGCGGCGGCGTCCGGTTCCGCGTGGAGTCGGACACGCCCTACCCGTTCATGCTCTGCTACTGCTCGATCTGCCGGAAGACGACCGGCGCGCTGACGAGCAACGTCATGGGCAAGCGCGACACCCTGCGCGTCACCGGCAAGCAGCTCCTCAAGGTGCACCACGCCGTCATGCGCGCGCCGCGGAAGCGCGTCACCCGCAGCAGCGCCGAGCGCTGGTTCTGCGGCCGCTGCGGTTCGCACCTCTACCTGCTCGACGACCGCTGGCCCGACGGCGTGTGGCCGAACGCGGCGGCGATCGACACGCCGCTGCCGGTCCCGCCGGAGCACGTGCAGATCATGCTGCGCTACAAGCCGGCCTGGATGCCAGCGCTCGACGACGACCCCGGCACGCGCCACCAGGAGTATCCGCAGGTCTCGATCGCCGGCTGGCACGCGGCGCACGCCGACGCGCTGCGGCCGCGACGGGCTAGGAAAGGACGATCGTCGGGCGCTCGGGGTGCGGCCGGTACAAGATGACCGTGTGGCCGACCAGGCCGCACAGCGCCGCGCCCGTGCCGTCGGCGAGGCGCTCGGCGTCGGCCTTCTTGTCGTCGGGCGACCGCAGCCGGATCTTGATCAGCTCGTGATCGGTGAGCGCCTGGTCGACGGAGCGGAGCACCGCCTCGGTCACGCCGGCGTTCCCGACCTGCACGATCGGCTCGAGCGGGTGCGCCCGGCCGCGCAGCTGCTTGCGCTGGCGGCTGGTGAGCGCGGGCGGGGTCGGCGCGTCCGGCGTCTCGTCTGACCTGTCCTGCATGGGCCGTCGAGATAGACGCGACGGCGTCCGGCGTGTCAACCGCGTCGGGCGCTGCTATCGTTCGCCGAGGCATGCCGTTCCAGGCGCAGGGCCATGCCTTCGCGACGCTCGCGGAGGTCATGGCGAAGGCGAACGAGCCGAAATCCGGCGACGCGCTCGCCGGCCTGGCCGCCGCCGACGGCGCGGAGCGCGTCGCGGCGAAGGCCGCCCTGGCCGATGTGCGGTTGTCGGCGTTCGTCGACGACCCCCTCCTTCCGCCCGAGGACGACGAGCTGACCCGCGCGTTTCTCGACGACCAGGATACCGCCGCGTTTCGTCCCATCCGCGGCTGGACCGTCGGCGAGCTGCGCGAGCACCTCCTCGCCGACGAGCCGCACGCGCTCGCCGCGCTGCGTCCCGCGCTGCTCCCCGAGATGGCCGCCGCGGTCGCGAAGCTGATGTCGAACCTCGACCTCATGCTCGCCGCACGGAAGCTGCCCGTCGTCGTCCGCGGCCGCACCACGCTGGGCGAGCCCGGCCGTCTCGCGACCCGCATCCAACCGAACCATCCCCGCGACGGTGTCGACGGCGTCGTCGCGAGCACGCTCGAAGGCCTCGCCTACGGCTGCGGCGACGCCGTGCTCGGCATCAACCCCGTCGACGACCGCGTCGAGGTGGTGCGCCGGCTGGCCGACGCGCTCACCGGCGTGCGCGAGCGGCTCGCCGTCCCGACGCAGGTGTCCGTGCTCGCGCACGCGACGACGCAGATGCACGCGCTCGCCGCCGGCGCCCCGCTCGATCTCCTGTTCCAGTCCGTCGCCGGCACCGCGGCCGGCAACCGCGCCTTCGGCATCGACCTGGCGCTGCTCGACGACGCCGACGCGGCGATCCGCGAGCACGGTCGGCTCGACGCCGATGCGCGCTGGTACTTCGAGACGGGTCAGGGCTCGGAGCTGTCGAGCGGCGCGCATGCGGGCCTCGACCAGGTGACGCTCGAGGCGCGCTGCTACGGCGTCGCGCGGCGCTATCGGCCGCTGCTCGTGAACACCGTCGTCGGCTTCATCGGCCCCGAGTACCTGTGGGACGCCCGGCAGGTGATCCGCGCCGGGCTCGAGGACCACTGCATGGGCAAGCTGCTCGGCGTCCCGATGGGCGTCGACGTCTGCTACACGAATCACATGGCGGCGGATCAGAACGACCTCGAAAACCTCGCCGTGCTGCTCACCGCCGCCGGCTGCAACTATCTGATGGCCGTGCCGATGGGCGACGACTGCATGCTGTCGTACCAGACGTCGTCCTTCCACGACGCGGCCGCGCTCCGCGAGCTGCTCGACCGCCGCCCCGCGCCGGAGCTCGAAGCGTGGCTCGAGGCGCGCGGCCTGATGCGCGACGGCCGCCTCACCCCCCAGGCGGGCGACGCCCGCGCGCTCGCATGAGCTTCGACCTGGACCGCGCGCGCCGCACGACGCCGGCGCGGCTCGACGTCGGCCGCGCGGGGGCGCGGCCACGCACCGCGACCCTGCTCGAGTTCCAGCGCGACCATGCCGCCGCGCGCGACGCCGTCTGGCACGCGTGGAGCGACGCGTTCGTCGATTGGCTGCGGACGCAGGGCTTCGTCGTCGTCGCCTCGGCCGCCGCCGACCGCGCCGACTACGTGCAGCATCCCGATCACGGCCGCCGGCTGTCGCCGGACGCCGTCGCCGCCGTCGGCTCGGAGCGCGCGGCGCTGCAGGTCGTGCTGTCGGACGGCCTCTCGCCGCGCGCGGCCGAGCGCCACTTCCCGGCGCTGTGGAGCGGGCTCGCGCGCCACCTGGCGCGCCTCGGCGCCTGCGGGCGGCCGATCGCCGTGCGCAACGGCCGCGTCGCCGTCGGCGATCCCATCGGCGCGGCCGTCGGCGCCGACGTGGTCGTGCACCTGATCGGGGAGCGTCCGGGGCTCGCCACGCCCGACAGCCTCGGCTGCTACCTCACGTGGCGGCCGTCGGCCGTCACCACCGACGCCGATCGGAAATGCCTCTCCAACATCCATCCGCGCGGCCTCGATCCGTCGGAGGCCGGCGCGACGATCGCCGGCACGGTCGAGCGCATCCTGGCCGCCCGCTCGTCGGGCATCGACCTGGTGCTGTAGCCGTGCGCCCTTCCGACCGGCCGCGGATGCGCGGCGTGCTGCATCACTATGCGTTCCTCGTCTCGCTGGCCGCCGGCTCGGTGCTCGCCGTGCTCGCGCCGACGGGGCACGCGCTGGCCGCCGCGCTCGTCTATGCATCGAGCCTCTCGGCGCTGCTCGGCGTGAGCGCCCTCTTCCATCGCGTGACGTGGTCCGTCGCAGCGCGGCGCTGGATGGCGCGGCTCGACCACGCGATGATCGCGGTGCTGATCGCCGGCACGTTCACACCGTTCGCGGTCGTCGCCGTCGAGGGACCGCTCGCCGTCCGGCTCCTCGCCGTGATCTGGGCCGGCGCCGCCGCCGGCATCGTCCTGCACCTCGTCTGGATCGACATGCCCAAGTGGATCAGCGCGGCGCTCTACGTGGCGCTCGGATGGGCCGGCATCGTCGCCGCGCCGCAGGTCGTCGAGCACGCCGGCTGGACGCCCTTCGCCCTCCTGCTCGCCGGCGGCCTCATCTACTCGGCCGGCGCGCTGGTCTACGCGACCCGGCGGCCCGATCCGCTTCCCGCGGTGTTCGGCTACCACGAGGTGTTTCACGCCCTCGTCGTGGTGGCCGCGGCGACGCACTACGCCGCCGTCGCGCTCACGATCCTGTAGCGGCCGCCTCGCGCGGCTCGTCGAGCTTCACGACCGTCGCGCTGGGGTGGGTCTGGAACCACTCCTGCACCGAGAACGGCTCCGCGCCCGGCGCGGGCGTCGCGCGATGGTAGGAGCCGTCGGCACGCATCTCCCAGGCGTTGCGCGTATCGGCGAGATAGCGGTCGAGGATGCCCTCGCGGAGATGGCGGATCAGCTCGGGCCGCTTGACCGGCACCAGCGTCTCGATGCGACGATCGAGGTTGCGGCTCATCATGTCGGCGCTGCCGATCAACACCTCGGGCTCGCCGCCGTTCTCGAACCAGAGGATGCGGCTGTGCTCGAGGAAGCGCCCGACGATCGAGCGGACGCGGATGCGCTCGCTGAGGCCCGGCGTGGCCGGACGGAGGCAGCAGACACCGCGAACGATCAGATCGACCTGCGCACCCGCCGCCGCCACCTCGTAGAGCGCGTCGATCGTCTCCGGATCGGTGAGCGAGTTGAGCTTCAGGATGACGTGTGCAGGCCGGCCCTCGGCCGCGTGCTCGGCCTCGCGGCGCAGGCGGTGCACCACCTCGTCGCGCAGGTTGACGGGCGCGACCAGGAGCGTGCGGTAGTGCTTCTGCCGCGAGATGCCGGTCAGGAAGTTGAACAGCTCGAGAATGTCCTGCGTGATCTCGGGATCGCAGGTGAGCAGGCCGAGGTCGGTGTAGATGCGCGCGGTCGACGGGTTGTAGTTCCCGGTGCCGACGTGCGCGTACGTGCGTATCGCACCACCCTCGCGCCGCACGACGAGACACAGCTTCGCGTGCGTCTTGAGCTCGGGGAATCTGTACGTGACGTGCGCGCCCGCGCGCTCCAGCGCCCGCGCCCAGACCAGGTTGTTGCTCTCGTCGAACCGCGCCTTCAGCTCGACCATCACCGCGACCTGCTTGCCCGCTTCGGCCGCCTCGAGCAGCGCCTCGACGATCGGCGATTCCGTCCCCACCCGGTACAGCGTCTGCTTGATGCCGATCACGTCGGGATCGTTCGCCGCGGCGCGCACGAACTCCTCGATCGTGCGGAAGCCGTCGTAGGGATGGTGGACCAGCACGTCGCCGCGCCGCACCGCCGCGAACAGATCCTCCGAGCGGCCGAGCGCCGGCGCCAGATGCGGCTTGTACGCCGGCCAGCGCAGCGTCGGCATGGGCATATCGGCCAGCGCGCCCAGGACGTCGAGCCCGAGGAGGCCGTCGACGGTGCACACGCTGGTGTCGTCGAGCGCGAGCAGACGGCCGAGCCGGTCACGCACCTCCGGGGGCGTCTCCTGCCCGACGTCGAGCCGCACCGGATCGCCGAACCGCCGGCGACGGATCGTCTCCTCGATCATGTCGATGAGGTCGCCCGCCTCGAGCTCGCGGATCTCGACGTCGGCGTCGCGCACCACGCGGAAGCGGAACGTGCCGGCGAGCGGGACGTCCGGGAAGAGGTGCTCCAGGTGCTGGCGGATCACGTCTTCGAGCATCACGTAGACGTTGCCGCGCCGTCCGACGCGCACGAGCCGCGGCAGGACGCTCGGGATCTTCACGCGCGCCAGGGTCGGCTCGTCCGCGCCGTCCTGCACGAGCACCGCGAGGTTCAGGCTGCGGTTCGAGATGAACGGCACCGACGGGGCCGGGTCGAGCACCAGCGGCGTGCACACCGGAAACACCTCGCGCTCGAACCAGCGGCGCAGGTTGCCCTGCTGGCGGCCGCTGAGCTCGTCCCAGTCGAGCACCTCGAGGCCGGCCTCCGCGAGCGACGGCCGCAGCTCGCGCGTCCAGATTTCGCTCGCCGTCCGACGCAGCGGATGCACGGCCGCGGCGATGCGCTGCAACTGCTCTTCCGGTCCGAGTCCGTCCGGCGACGGCTCGATCACGCCGCTCTCCACCTGCTCGATGAGCCCCGACACGCGCACCATGTAGAACTCGTCGAGGTTCGACTCGAAGATCGACAGGAACCGGCAGCGCTCCAGCGGCGGCACCGCGGCGTCGGCGGCCTCGGCGAGGACGCGACGATTGAACTCGAGCCAGCTGAGCTCGCGATTGACGTAGCGGCCGAGCCCGACGTCGGCGGGCTGACGACGCCGGCGGCGTGACAAGGCGACCGCTCGGGAGCTGCGTTGTGACGCCATGGCGCGCGATGCCGCCCGTCAGCTCGCCAGCTCGCGCGCCACGGTCCGCAGCATCTCGATCAGGATCGGCCGTCGCTCGCGCGGCAGCGGCAGAAAGAGCTCCAGCAGCTCGACGACCGTGGGATCGGCGAACATCTGGAAGCGCTTGATGCCGACGCCGCCGGGCGCGGGTGGGCCGTGCTCGTCCGGGAGCGCGAGGTAGTCCAGGTGCTGCAGGAATCCCTGGACCTCCGGGGTGAGCAGCGCGGGATCGACCGCACGCAACCGCTGCGCGAGCGTCCGATTGATGCGGATGACGTCGACGAACGACAGCTCGAGCAGCTGTCCCTCTTCGAGCCGCGCGACGATCCCTTCCGTGACCTGCGCCTCGGCCGCCAGCTCCGCGACGTTGAGGCCGAAGAAGCGACGCAGGAGCTGGAGATGCGACCCGAAGGTCCGCATCCACTCGCGCCAGGCGTCGCTCAGCGGCTCGGGTCGCACGAGGGCCATCGTGCTCGGAGACGGGGCCGACTTCAAGGCGCGGCGTCTACAAAAATGGGATACGCGCACCCGTTGCCGCGTGTGCGGTCCATCACCGCGAGATTGCAGGTCGTCCATCGCGCTGCTCGCGGCCCTTCCTCCCGCGAGGGCGACGGCCACCGGACGTGACGCCTACTCGACCGTGCCGTAAGCGCCGCGCGCACCGCGCGCCCCGGCCGCGCGCACCTCGTCGACGACTGCAGCGAACGTCGCGAGGAACTCGTCGAGGACGTCCGCGTGCACCGCGTTCACCGTGCAGTGCAGGCTCGGCGGCGGTCCCTGTCGGTCGACGTACCAGCCGCGCCGCCAGAGGCCATCGGCGACCGCGAAGGCGTCGACCGCGGGATCGTCGAACCCGAAGGCGACGATCGTCGCGCGCGGATCGCCACGCACGACGACACCTGGTGTCGCCCGCAGCGCGCCCACCAGCCGCTCCGTCGTGTCGCGCGCCTGGCGCGTCAGCCGCACGTACCCGTCCATGCCCAGATGCTGCAGGACGGCCCATGCGGCGGCGATCGCGCCACCCGACTTCGTGCCGAGCACGCCCGACGATCCGTAGCGGCCGCCGAGCCAGTTGTCGGTCGTGAACGTCTGGAAGCGACGCAGCCCGCGCGAGCGATGCAGGATCACCGACGCGCCCTTCGCCGTGTAGCCGAACTTGTGCAGATCGACCGAGATCGACGTGACACCCGGCACCCGGAAGTCCCACGGCGCCATGGCCTCGCCGCCGCGCTCGAGGAACGGCAGCACCATCCCCCCCATGCAGGCGTCCACGTGGCAGGAGATGCCGCGCGCCGCAGCCAGAGCGGCGATCGCCTCGATCGGGTCGACGATCCCCTGCGGATACTGGAACGCCGAGCCCGCGAGCAGCACCGTGCGATCCGTGATCGCCGCCGCCATCGCGTCGACGTCGGCGCCGTAGTCCGCGCCCACGGGCACGCGGACCGATGTCACGCCGAAGTAGTGCGCGCCCTTCTCGAACGCGGCGTGTGCCGACGCCGGCAAGACCATCTCCGGCGCCGTGATGCCGCGTTCGGCGCGGCCCCGCTCGCGCGCCGCGAGCACGGCCATCAGCAGCGACTCGGTGCCGCCGCTCGTCAGGAACCCGGCGGTCTCCGCGTCGCCGTGGAGCAGCTCCGCGACGGCGCCGAGAACGTCGCGCTGCATGCGCGCGAGGCTCGGAAACGCGTCGGTGTTGAGCGCGTTCTCCGACATGAAGCGCGTGTACGCGTCACGCGCGAGCGCGAGGACGTCCGGGCCTGCCGAGTACGCGAGCGTGAACGCGCGGCCGCGACGCCAGTCGACGTCGTCGGCCCGCAGCGTCTCGAGCTCCGCCAGGACCTCGGCCGCGGGCCGCCCACGCGACGGAAGCGCCACCTCAGTCCGGGAAGACGGTCTCGGCGAGCGTCGTACCGACCTGGACCGCGGTGGCCCCCAGGCACTCCGGATCGGGCGACGGCCCGAACAGACAGCCGCTCATGCCGGTCGTGTCGGTGCAGCGGTCGAGCTTCGCGTCGGCCTTGTCCGCCTCGCGCTGGAGCGTCGGCGCCAGCTGCGCGGCGCAATCGACGTCGCTGTTCGACAGGACCGAGGACAGCTCGCACCCGGCGACGGCACGCTGCACGGCGCGGATGCCGTTCTGCACGCCGATCACGAGCTGCTGGGCGCAACGCTGCGCGTGCGGCGCGAGCGTGCTGAGCGGCAGATCGGGCGGCGCCGCGCCGACGGTCGCCGTCAGCATCGCGTTGGTCGCCGCCGCCTGCTGGCAGACGAGGCAGTCCGCGATGCGCGACATCGTGTTCTGCGTGATGCTGCCACACGGCGCCCCGCACTGCGCGGGGAGGCCGAGGAGCGGCGCCGACAGGCTCTTCGCGGCGCAGTTCCGGTCGCGGCTGCCGCCGATGACCGACCGCAGCTTCGCCTCGGCCTTGCCGATGCGGAGATCGCGCTTCGCCGTGTCGCACGCGACGCCGGCCAGCTCGTCGAGATAGCAATCGCCCCATTCGCGGAGGTGCGTCTTCGCGAGCCGCTCGAGGGACTTCTCCATGTCCTTCAGGCAGCCGCCACGGACGTCGCCCGGCGCGACCGGATCGACGAACGCGAACGCGCTCACGGCGACGTCGATCGTGGCCTCGTCGGGATCGTCGGACGTGACGCGCAGCGTGCCGCTCGCGAGGCCGCTGCCGGGCGCCGAGAACGTCACTTGCACCGTGACCCGATCGCCGACCGGAATGGAGAACGGCAGCGCGGGGGCCACGATGCCGAGCGCGGGGCTCGCGCCGGCGAGGAACGCGAGGCCGCTGACCTCCAGCGGGAAGTCCGTGCCGTTGTTGATGAGATCGACCGTCCCCGACGTCGGCTCGCCGACCTGCGTGATCATGGCCACGGTCGCGGGCGTGACCTCGATGTCCTTCGGCAGGAGACACGTCGGCACGCCCGGCGTGATGATCGACTGGAACCACGCCGGCGGGTTCACCGCGAGCCCGTAGTTGCTGCAGTCGTACCCGGGCAACGTGCGATGCGTGGCCAGCTCGTCGACGTTCAGGAACCCGTCGCCGTCGGTGTCCTCGTTCTCGATGTCGAGGATCGCGTCGACGATCGACTTGCCGAGGTACAGCTGCTGCTCGACGGCGGTGCCGTACGGATTGCGGCCGCCGGTCCCCTCCCAGCGCTGGTGACAGACGCCGCAGGCGTAGATGTCGTCGCTGGGCACGAGGCCGTAGATGGTCGTCAGGTTCTGGAAGTAGAGGGGCCGCGCCTGCACCACGGCCGGCACGAGGAGCGCCGCGACGAGCGCCACGGCACGAATCGGCGAGATGCTCATGGGTAGGCGACCTCCGTGTACGGCTCGACGGTCGCACCGACCGCGCTCTCGAAGCAGGCCTGCACGGCCGTGACGTTACCCGACGTCGCGCATCCCGGAATACCGGCGAAGCTGGTGCAGCGCTCGACCTGGTTCTGCGCCCGGTCCTGCGCCTTCGCGATGCGTCCCCCCGGATCGGTGCTGCAGTCGACCGGCGGTCCGCCGCTCGCGACGCCGTCCTCGCACTTCGCCAGCGCCGTGGCCCAGCCGCGGGCCAGCAGATCACCGGCCTTGTCGACCGACCGCTGGCACGCGAGTACGGTCGACGACAGCGCCGCCGGCAGGGCCGGCGGCGTCGCGCCGTAGGCCGAGCTCAGGGCCGAGGCGCTGAGCTCGTCGGCCAGACACATGCTGCAGGTCGCGAGGTCGTCCATGTCGAAGAGGACCACGTTGGCGCACGGCGCCGGGCAGGCGCCGCCGTGGCCGAGGCTGCTCGGCGTGAGCCCTCGGCCCGCGCAGACGACGTCCTTCAGGCCGCCCAGGCGCTCGCGCAGCTTGGCCTCTTCGCTCGCGATCCGCGCGTCGCGCGACGCGGCGTCGCACGCGAGGCCGCGCGTGCGGCTCGAGTAGCAGCGCGACCACTCGCGGTAATGCGCCTTCTGGTACTTCGCCTGCAGCTTCGAGACCTGCTTGCGGCAGGCGTTCGCGGCCTTGCCGTCGCGGTCGACGACCAGCTGCGACATCGCGACCGGCACGGACTCGTTGTGCTCGTCCCACAGCGTGTAGAGGATGTTGCCGGCGGCGTTCGTCGTGTTCGCGTCGCGCAGGAACTCGACGTACTCCTTCGACGCCGTCTGGTAGTACAGGGTGATCTCGGCGGACGCGGCCGTCGCGCCGACGGGATAGACGACGTCGTCCCAGTACTGGCCGTCGGCGAACGTGGCGCCCACCGGCTCCGCGTCGACGTCCGCGAACGCGGCGTTCGTGAACCCGCGCGGCGGGATGCGGTTGTCCTTCAGACGGAGGTTGTTGAGGCTCAGGTGGAAGCTGCGCCCGGCCGGCAGACCGACGGCGGCAGCGACGTCGGCGCTCATGCCCTGCTCCGCCTCCCACACGTGGAGGTGGGGATCGTCGACGATCTCGGCAGTGCCGAAGACGTAGCGCCCGGACTCGAACACGACGGCGCGCTTCGCGTCGAGCGCACGCACGTGCAGCCACATCCGGCGGCCTTCGGGATAGCCCGTCGGCAGCTTGTGCCCGGTCTCGTTCGTCACCCGCACGGTGAGATCGCCGCCGGCGAAGCTCGCCGAGACGGTGGCCGCCTTGCGCAGGTTGTCGGTCGACGACGCGATGCCCGCCTGCAGCGCGGCGACGTCGACCTCGCTGCCGAACGCGGGATGGAACGGGAGCACGCTCGGGATGAACGTGTTCGAGCCGGCGAACGTGTGCAGCGGGACGTCGTCGCGCGTCAGGCCGAGATTCGCGTCCTTTCCGGACACGTCCGGCATGTGACAGTCCTGGCACGTGGCGACGACGGCCTTGTTGCCGCCGAACTGCGGCGCGTACACGCCGGTCGTGGCGTAGAGGCTGGCGGCCCACTCGTCGAACGTCGACTGCTCGGGGAAACCCGACGTCGGGTCGGGGTTCGGCGTGTCCATGGCCGTGAGCTCCCACTCACCGGTCATGTCGTTCTTCGCGAACGCCGGATTGCGCAGGTTGTGGCAGGTGCCGCAGACCTCCGACTCCTGGTGGAACGGCGACACCAGCGTCGAGCGCACCGGGAGGTGCGGGTCGTTGCCGAGGTCGGCGACGATGTCGAACGGGCCGCGCATGCGGTCCTGCGGATCGATCACCATCATCGCGTTGCCGAATGCGGGTACGGGCTCGGCGAGCCCGGCGAGGATCGCGGCGTCTTCCGGCGGATTCGCCGGATCGGCGATCGGGTCGACGAGGCGGTGGCAGACGCCGCACTGCACGCCTTGGCGGTCGTCGGCGGTCATCGACGTCCCGTCCTCCGGCACGGACCGTCCCTCGAGCCACCCTTTCGGCAGGTGGCAGCGGAGGCAGGTCTCACCCGAATGCGGGACGAGCTGGTTCGAGACGGCGAGCGCGGCCCACATCAGCGGATCGCGCCCGGCCTGCGCCATCATCGAGCCCTTCCAGTTGCGAAGCGGCTCGACCGCCGGCTGCCCGTAGTTGCTGTGGCAGAGTTGGCATTGGTCCGGCGTGGGAATCGGGGCGGACAACGACAATGGTTGTGTTCCCGGAACACGGAAGTCCTCCCGCGTGGTCGCGAGAGGGGCCGCCCCGGCGGCGGTGATGCCGATCAGCATCACCGCCGCCGAAGCGAGAAGGCTCACAGGCCGTATGGTCATGTCGCCCCTTGTTGGTGTGTCGTGTCTGTCTGGTTCCGATCAGGGAATCGGCGGCGTCGGGCAGCCCGGGAACGCCGGCACCGGCAGCGTGCACGGCGTCGTGTACGAACCGATGCCGAGCTCCGTGTTGAAGACGTTGCCACCCTGGCAGTTTCCGCTCGACTCGGTCGCGAGGAAGATGATGTCGCCGCCGGGCAGCGGGTTGCCGCCGAGCTGCCAGCGAGCCGGGTCGGGGCTCGTGCCGTTGCCCGTGATGACGTTGTTGAAGACGTAGTTGTCGTCGACCGACTGATCCGCGCTGAACGGGGGGCCGAAGCTCGAGATCACCTGGTCGAGCATGATGTGGCCGCCCGTGTTGTTGCCGCGGATGAAGTTGTAGCTGTACGGCGTCGTGTCGGACGAGATGACGAGGACGCCGCTGCCCGTCGGCACGCCGGCCACGGTGCCGGAGCCGAAGTTCGGCGTATTGTTGTCCTCGAAGACGTTGTGGTGGACGGTGTGGCACTCGGCGAGCTGCACCGGCAGCGACCCGTCCTTGAACACGAGGATGCCGGCCGTGTTGTTCACGCCGACGTTGCCGTAGACCTGGGCGCTCCCCGAGTTCTCGATCTCGATGCCGGCGACGCCGTTGCGCACGCGGTTGTAGCGCACGACGATGCCGCTCGACTGGCCGACGTAGATCGGCGCGTCGTCCTGGCGCTCGACGTCGCAGAGCTCGACGAGCACGTTGTTGCTGGTGACCGGGAACACCGCGTAGCGCGTGTTCTCCTGCCCGTTGCCGACGATGTCGCGGTACGTGAGGTTGGTCGCGCCGGCGTTGAAGAGGTGGTCGCTGTTCTGGTTGTCGAAGGCCAGGCTCTGGAAGAGCAGATCGTCCTGGTTGATCGACTGGATGCCGCGACCCGTCACCTCGGGGCTCGGCGGCACGATCAACGGACGGCCCGGGTTGCTGCTGCCGGCGCCGCAGCCGACGAGCGAGAGGCCCGGCGTCGCGACCACGACTTCTTCCTCGTACGTGCCCGAGCCGATGAGCAGCTTGTCGCCCGCGGACGCCGCGGTGACCGCCGTCTGGATGGCGCCCACGCCCGGCGCGACGAACGTGCCGGTCTCACCGTACTGCGCGACGAGCGCGTCGAACGTGCCGCGCATGCCGCCGCACACGACGCCGTTCTGCAGGTCGGCGAGGCTCGTGGCGCCCGCGTAGGCGAAGATCGACGTGAGGTCGCCCGCCGTGAGCGCGCCGCACTTCTTCGCGACGGCCGCCTCGGTCTTGGTGATGAGCTTGCTCTGCGCCGTCGCCGTCTTGAGATCGGTCGGCGGAACGAACGCGCCGCCCGAGAACGAGCCCAGGCAGATCGGCGAGAGATCGCCGCCGGTCTGCGCCTTCGTCTGCGAGCTGAGGCACTTGCCCGCGGCCTTCAGCGCGCCGGTGAACATCTTCGTCGCCGACTTGCTGAGCTCCTTGATGCAGTTCGCACGCGCCGTGCCGCTGCCCGGCCACGCCTCGACCGAAGCGCCGTGGCTCTCGGCGATGACGAGATCCGCGCTGACGCTGTTCTGCGACAGCGTGCAGCTCGAGATCACGGCGTCGTCGGTGCCGGCACCGTAGGACGACGAGAGGCCGCCCTGCGCCGCGTCGGCGCCGCACGCCTTCGCGATGCCGGCGGCCGCGCTCGCGGCGGCCTTGTCGATCTTCGCGACGTCGGCAGCCGTCGGGCAGGTGCCTGCCGCCTGCGTCAGACGACACTTCGCGAGCGTCTTCAGCTTGGTGCCGATGTACTTGGCGCCGGCCTTGGCGATCGCGTCCTGGCACTTGATTGAGGCCGACGCGGCGGCCGTGATGGGACCGGGAGCCAGGTCGGGACACGTGGCGGCACTGGCCACCTGGGGCGCGACGAGCGCCCCTACTGCGATCAAGACGAGACTTCTGCGCATGGACTTTCCCCTCCGTTAGGAAACGAGTCGTGGTCGTGGCGAGCCGGGCGTCCCTCGGGGCCGCTACGTGGCTGCGACGGGCTTGGAGCCGCCGCGCCGGAGCGAAAAGTACTCGGGGCCTCCGGAAGCTGTCAATGAAAAATCGGCCACCTACCGGGCGTCCGGATGCCTGTGTCGTAGGCATGGGTGCTACCGTCGCACCCCCGCCGGACCGGTGCAGCGATGACGCTCCGCGCCGGCGGTCGACCCCCGCAAGCGCACGCGCTCACGGCACGCCACGGGGCATGCCGATTGCTTGAGAGCGGCTTACCGATGCGCTCCATCCGATTCCTGACGTTTGCGCTGTTCCTGACCGCCCTCCTGCCCGCGGCGGCGGACGCCCGGTATCGGGTCTGCGCGTTCAGCTTCCACAGCCCGGACGAGCTCGAGGTCTTCAAGTCCAGGCTCCCCGCGGATCGCTTCGACGTCCTCGATCTGAGCCCGCATCTCACGATGCCGCCGCCCGCCGCGGCGACGACGCCCGCGGACGGCGCCCGCCCGACCCCCTGGATCCTGAACCACTGCCGCCCGGACCTGACCTGCGACGTCGTCGTCTACTCCGCCGAGTTCGCCGGCCGCTTCTTCGGCAAGTACGGGGCCTCGTTGAGCTTGCAGGACATGGAGGAGGCGTCGTGCCAGGCGCGCTGCAAGGGCCTCTTCCACGATCCGCAGGAGGTCTTTCTGCTCGCCTGCAACACGCTCGCGACGAAGGACCAGGATAGCCGGACGCCCGACGAGTATCTGCGCGTGCTGCTCGAGCACGGCTTCGACCAGGCGTCGGCGGAGCGCGTCGTCGAGCTGCGCTACGGGCCGCTCGGTCCGAGCTTCCGCGAGTCGCTGCGCCGCATCTTCATGGGCGTGCCGCGCGTCTACGGCTTCTCGACGGTGGCGCCGATCGGCCTCTACACGGCGCCGATGCTGCAGCGGTACTTCCGCGCGAAGGGCGACTACGGCGCCTATCTCGAACGCGCCGAGTACGACGCGTCGCCGAACCGCGAGCTCCTGAAGGCGATGGCCGGCACCGGCATCGTCCAGATCGCCGGGCTGCGCGCGTCCGAGCCGGGCGCCGCGGATCGCGATCTCGTGTGCGACGTGTACGACGACGACCAGTCGCTCGCCGACCGACTGAAGATCGTCGAGCAGCTCGTCTCGCGTGACGACTTCCTGTCGTTCGTGCCGACGATCGAGGTGTTCTTCAATCGCCATCCGCCCGCCAAGTACGACGGCGAAGCCCGACACGTGTTCGAGACGATCCAGGACCAGGACGCGGCCCGCGCCCAGGTGCTCGATCTCGTCTTCGACCTGAACACCTCCGTCATCAAGATGGAGCTCGCCCATCTGGCGCTCCACCTCGAATGGATGACGCGCGAGCAGTTCCGCGCGATCGCCATCAACGGCGCGAAGGAGATGCTGCAGCAGCCGCTCACGTCCGAGGTGGTCGACATCACGTGCGAGATCACGAAGCACGAGCCGCTCGGCGACGCGTTCACGTCCGACGACCTGCCCGCGTCGCTGTTCCGCATCCCCGAGGGCCTGCGCATGATCGACTGCCTGAAGCCGCAGGACGCCCGCACGACGCCGCGCCTGCTGGCGAGCCTCGACGACCCCGACGTCGTCGTACGGCTGTGGGCCGCCTTCGCGGTGTCGCGCCGCCTGCCGCTCGACGAGGCGCAGCAGAAGCAGATCGCCTGGCACCTGGGCGACGAGTCGTCGGAGCTGCGCGAGCGCGTGCGCTGGACGCTGCGCGTGCAGGGCGCGACGTCGCCGCTGGTCGTCGAGGAGATCGGCCGGCGCGATCCCGACCTGGCCGCCGTGCTCGCCCCGCGGGATCCGAAGCGACGTTGAGCGTGGTGCTCGGGCCGCCGGCGCGCTATCGAGTGACCGCATGAGCACCGAGCCCACTGCCTGGAAGCGCTGCAGCACCTGCAAGAAGGACATCGCCTTCGCGACCGGCTACTACGCGTGCAACGTCTCGACGTGCAACCGCCCGCGCACCGCGCTGGCCTTCTGCACCGTCGACTGCTGGGACGCGCACGTCCCGCTGCTCCGCCACCGCGACTCGTGGGCGGAGGAGAAGCGCTCGCCACGGCGTGACGAGTGGGAGCGCCAGCAACGCGACGAGGCCGCCCGCGACGCGGCGCGCGCGACGGCGCCGCCGCGCGCGCCGTCGCCGCAGCGCGTGCCCACGCCGGCCGCCGGACCGGTGCCGCGCGAGATCCTCGTCGTGGCGTCGCGCCTCAAAGACTACGTTCGCGCGCGCTCCGGCTTCAACACGTCCGACGCGGTCCTCGATATCTTGTCGGACAGGCTGCGGCGGCTCTGCGACGACGCGATCGTCCGTGCGCGTGAGGCCGGACGTCAGACGGTGATGGATCGGGATTTCTAGCGCGGTGCGCACGCAGCGTCGTGCGGGCGGCGGCGTGGGGCCTTCCGGCTGCGCGTGGCGCTCGCTCGGCACCACCCCGCCCGTTTCCCCACCCGCTCACTCACGACACGCTCGCTCGGAAGACCCCACGCCGCCGCCCGCACGACGCCGCGCGGTACGTAGAAATATCTGATCTGTCGGCATCCATTTTCGCGCGACGGACGTACACCCGTCGCACGAAGCGTTCTGCATCCGATCCTTTCGATCGGTCGTAGTGAAGGTGTCGCGACACCACCCGGGAGGACGGCCGCCTCCCCATCACTGCGATCATCGAAAGGGAGGACGTCATGTCCAACGGACGAACTGCGCTTCGTGCATTCACTGCATCCGTCGCGGGGCTGCTCGCGCTCGGCCTCGCCGGCACTGCGTCGGCCGGCTCGCCCGACTGCAGCAAGGGCAATCGGGTCTTCAGCAACGGCAACGTACGCCGGCTCACCATCGTCGGGCTCACCAGCGACGCCCGGCTCGTCTGCTTCGCGGACGGGAACGCCGACAAAGCCGTCGACATCGGGCCGGTGACCGGGCTGCTCGCGCCGGACACCCGCCTGGTGGGCATCGACTTCCGGGTCCAGGACGGGAAGCTCTACGGCGTGGGCGACGGCGGCGGCGTCTATACGCTCGATCCGAGCTCCGGCGCGGCGACGCTGGTCAACATGCTGACCGTCGCGCTGGAGGGGACGAGCTTCGGCGTCGACTTCAATCCGGCCGCGGACCGGCTGCGCATCGTCAGCGACACCGGCCAGAACCTGCGCCACAACGTGAACGCCGGAGGCGTCACCCTCGAGGACGGCGACCTGAACTACACCGCCGGCGTCACCGCGCTCGGCGTCGCGGCCGCGGGCTACACGAACAACGACCTCGCGGCGTCCACGGGCACCACCCTCTTCGACGTCGACGCCACCCTCGACCAGGTGGCGCTGCAGGTGCCACCGAACAACGGTACCCTCACCGCCACGGGCAAGCTCGGCCTCGACGTCACCTCCGCGGGCTTCGACGTCTTCAGCGCCGTCGTCGACGGCGTCACGGTCGACAACCTGGGCTTCGCCGTCCTGAACAGCGGGTTGGGAATCGGCTTCTACACGGTCGATCTCCTCACCGGCACGGCGACGTTCGTCGATCCGTTCACCACACCGGTCGTCGACATCGCCGTCCCGCTCGCGCGCTGACGATCCTCGCGACGGTCGCCGCCGCGGCGGCGACCGTCGCGGCGCGTGAATACCCGCGCGACGTCCTCGTCCACCACACGATGCCGTTGTTCGTGCTCGTGTTCGTGACGCTCGGAAGCATTCCCGCCTCCGCGGTCACGCACGACGCGACGCTCCCCGCCTGCCACCGGGCGGCGCTCGCCGCCTCGAGCGCCGGCAGCCTCGTCTGGGACGACGATCTCGAGCGGTCCACGCCGGGCCGCCTCGTTCCACGCCCAACCGCGGCCGCCGGCATCGCGAGCCGCGTCATCCCCGCACCGATCTCGCGCCCGCTGGCGGCAGCACCGGCGCGACCCGTCCATCGCCGCGCGCTGCTGCGCATCCCGGCGACGGACGACGACCCTCCGCAACCCGTGGTCTGACCCCCACTCCGGCCGGGCCGCCCCGGCCACGATCCACGGTGTGATGAGCCGGCCCGCCGGCTCGGGAGGGCAGCACGATGATGCATGCGGTGATTCGTCACGGAGCGGACTCGCTCCACCTGATCGGCCCCGTCGACGCCTACACGATGGAGGTTCTCCGCGACTACGCCAGCGCGTACGACCGCGGCCGGCTCCGCCGGCTCGAGATCGAAGTGACGCCCGACGACGAGCAGGCGCTCGCGCGACGCATGGGCGGCTGGCTCATGCGGCTCGCCCGCCACGGCGTCGCCGTCGAGGTCCGCGAGCACCCGTCGGTGTGACGACGTGCGGCTTGCCGTCGCGACGGGCATTCGCTACCCGCGCGCATGGACGACTATCGCGCGCCGTTCGATCCGGGCTTCCGGCCGGCACAGCTCTCGCGGGCCGCCCTCGCGATCCTCGCGCGCGAGTGGCAGATGGCGGCGCACCTCCAGGATCGCGCCGGCATCCCACAGGTCCTGGCGCGCCACGGCGCGACCGCCATGCGCGAGGTCGCCATCGCCGAGTGGATGGCGGCGAGCCCCGTCTACACGCAGCGCATCCAGCGCGCGCTGCGCTTCGGCAGCGGCGACGTCGCCACCATCTTCAAGGGCATGCAGTTCGACGTCGGCGCGCCGCACGGCTTCCTCGACTTCCGCTTCCGCCTCGACGACGACGGCAGCGGCGAGTTCTGGCTGCCGTACTGCGGCGCGCTGATGGACGTCGAGCCGATGGGCGAGTCGCACGTCGTCGGGATGTGCCACACGATCGAGGACCCGACCTTCGACGCGACGGCGGGCGCGACGAACCCGCGCGCGCAGGTACGCCCCGTCCATCGTCCCCCGCGCGTCCCGGCCGATCGCATCCCCCACTGCCAGTGGCGCGTGACGATCCCCTCCGACGCGCCGCCGTTCGCCGAGCACGCGCTGACCGGCGTCGTGCGCCGGTCCCGTCTGGCGCAGCTCGCACTGGACGACGTCCCCACCACGGCGACGGAGGGCCGCTGCGACTACGCCGGCGCGTTCGATCCGGATCTCGAGCTCGAGGACCTCGCGCACGGCACGCTGCTCCGCGTCGCCGACGAGTTCTGCCTGCAGGGCCATCTCCTGGTCCGCGGGTTCATGCTGGCGATCGCCGAGCGGTGGGGCGACGCCGCCGCGCAGGAGATCGCTGCACACCAGTGGGTGGGCATCGCCGGCGTGGCCGCGGACCGCATCGCCGCCGCCATGGGCCTCGCGAGCGACGACCTCGACGCCGCGGCGAAGCTCTTCCAGCTCCATCCCGCGTTCCATCCGCGGGCGTACATCGACCTCCACGTCGAGCGCGACGCGGACGCGGTCCGCTGCTGGATCGGTCCCTGCCCCGCCCTCGAGGAAGGCGACGCCTATGGCTGGCTCGCCCTGCCCGCGGACGCCCGCCAGCGCGCGCTCGACGCCATCGCCCGCGTCGCGAGCCCGCACGCGCGCACCCGGCCGGCCGACGTCCCCGGCGCACCGATCGCGTGGACCGTCGCCATCGACCGGACGGCGGAACCGCTGCCCGAGCCGCCCGAGGTGGCGATCACGAAGCTCAGCCGGGGATCGACGTTTCGCTTCGCGTCGCGTCGCTGACCGCGAGCCAACGCGCGAGGACTTCGCCGAGCGTGCTCGATCGGACCGGCTTCGGCATGTAGTCGCTCATGCCCGCCGCGAGGCAGCGCTCGCGATCGCCGGCCATCGCGTTCGCCGTGAGCGCGATGACGGGGATCGCGTGGTTGCGCACCGCCGACGTCGGATCGCGGATGATGCGCGTCGCCTCGTAGCCGTCCATCACCGGCATCTGGCAGTCCATCAGGACGACGTCGAACTCCTCGCGCTCGAGCGCGCACACCGCTTCCGCGCCGTTGCCGACGGCCACCGCCGCGTAGCCGAGCTTCCCGAGGAGCGCCATCGCCACCTGGGTGTTGACCGGGTTGTCCTCGACCAGCAGGACGCGGCGGCGCGCGGCCGCCTCGGACCGCTCGGCCGCGGCCGCGGCGCGCCGCGGCGCCGGCGCGTGCACGTCGAGCACGCCGTGGAGGCAGCTCAGCAGCTCGGCGCGACGCACGGGCTTCGCGACGCTCGCCGCGAACGCCGACGTGTCGGCGCCGTCGCTCGCCGGCATGGCGACGCGTACGAGCCGCGTCGCGGCGAGCTCCGCCTCGGCGCGGATCGTGCGGGCCAGCGCGTCGCCGTCGGTGTCGGGCATCCAGCCGTCGATCAGCGCGACCGCGAAGGGATCGCCGTCGCGTACACCGGCCTGGAGCGCCGCCAGCGCCTCCGATGCGTTCGCCGCTTCCACGGCGCGTGCACCGAAGCGTGCCAGCAGCGTCGACAGCAGCGCGCGCGACGCGGCGTTGTCGTCGACGACCAGCACCCGCGATCCGCGCACGACCGTCGAGGTCGCCGGCGGCACGAGGCTCTCCACGGTCGCGCGCTCGAAGCGCGCGGTGAACCAGAACGTCGAGCCCTGGCCCTCCGTGCTCTCGACCCCGATCGTGCCCTGCATGAGGTGGACGAGCTGCCGCGAGATCGCGAGGCCGAGGCCGGTGCCGCCGTACTGCCGGGTCGTCGAGCTGTCGACCTGGGTGAACGACTCGAACACCCCGCTGAGCGCGTCCTTCGGGATGCCGATGCCGGTGTCGCGCACGCTGAAGCGGATGGTCGTGCCGTCGTCGCCGGCGACCGCGCACGACACGTCGATCACGACCTCGCCCGTCGACGTGAACTTGAGCGCGTTGCCGACCAGGTTCAGCAGAACCTGGCGCAGGCGGCCGGGGTCGGCGCGGACCACCTCCGGCACCTCCGGCCGCACGACGCCGATCAGCTCGATGCCCTTCTGCTCCGCGCGAAACGCCATCGCCGACGTCACGTCCTCGATCAGGAGGCGCAGGTCGACGTGCACCGTTTCGAGCTCGAGCTTGCCGGCCTCGATCTTCGACACGTCGAGGATGTCGTTGATCAGCTCGAGGAGGTGGTGGCTGCTGCGCTCGAGCGTGCGCGCGTACTCGCGCTGCTCGGACGACAGCTCGGTGTCGAGCAGGAGCTGCGTCATGCCGATCACCGCGTTCATCGGCGTGCGGATCTCGTGGCTCATGTTGGCGAGGAACGCGCTCTTGGCGCGGCTGGCCGCCTCCGCCCGCTCCTTCGCCGCCGACAGCTCCGCGGCCTGCTCCGCGATGCGATCGCGCGCCGCCGCCATCTCCCCGCGCGCCAGCACTTGCGCGGTCAGGTCGACGGAGAACATCACCAGGCCGCCGATGAGCCCGGCGTCGTCGCGCCAGGGGCGCACCTCCCAGCGCAGCCACTGGAGGCTGCCGTCGGCACGGAGGAACGGATCCTCCTCGCGGGCGAGCACCTCGCCACGGAGGCAGCGCTGATGGATGGCACGCCACTCGCCGCTGATCTCGGGGAAGACGTCGTAGTGACTGCGCCCGATGACGTCCTGCTGCTCGATGCCGTAGTCGCGCAGCCACCGGCGGCTGACGGCGATGTAGCGCACGTCGCGATCGAACATCGCGATGGCGCTGGGCGCCTGATCGACGAACAGGCGGAGCTGTGAAGTCTGGGCCACGGAGGGTGCAGTCCTGCGACGGATCTCTCGGCCATTCGGCCGCGGAGCTTGAGCGCCGACTTGTGCCGAATCGCCGTCTGACCGATACGACCGCCATGCTCCGACTCGTCGCCGCTCTGGTCGTCCCGCCCCTCGTCATGATTCTGACACCCGCGCACGCCGCGTCCGGCAAAGGCGCCGGCTGCACCGCGGCCAAGCTCGTCGCCGCGGGCCAATATCAGCTGTGCCGCGCCCAGGCCGACGCGAAGGCGGCGCGCAAGGGCATTCCCGCCGACCACACCCGGTGCGACGCGCAGCTGGCGAAGAAGTTCGCCCGCGCCGAGCAGCGCAGCGGCGGGACCTGCCCCACGACGGGCGACGAGGCGGAGGTCCGCCTGGCCGGGATGCGGCATGGCGACGCGATCGTCGACACGCTCACCAGCGACGCCACGTGCTCCACGCAGGGCCTGCCGTTCGCGTACAGCTACATGATCACGAACCGTGCGACGCCGTTCGCCACCGAGATCCAGCAGGTCGTCCCGGCGGCGGCCGGTGCGCTGACGTACTTCACCGCGCCCGGGCCGTACGTCTCCCAGAACGTGTCGAACGCCTACACGGAGGTCTCGCAGGCGACGTTCGTCGAGCGGCTGCAGGCCGACCTCGCGCTCACCGCGTCGGGCGGCGCGCTCCATCTGGGCCTCTACGTCCATGGGCTCGGCAACGTCTTCACCGACGCCCTCTCCGAGGCGGCCGAGTTCGGGTGCAACCTGGCGACACCGGGGGCGTGGCCGGGCCTCCTGATCGGCTTCTCGTGGCCGAGCTACGACCTCGTCGGGTCGACGCTCTTCTACGCGACCACCGGTCCGCCCCCGCCGCCCCTCGTTCCGCAGCGCAGCGGCTCGATCCGGGACAACATCCTCGGCAGCCGCGAGAGCTTCCAGAGCCTGCTGACGCTGCTCGCGGACGACGTCCTGCAAGGCGCGCCGTCGCCCGTCACGCTGACGCTGCTGACGCACTCGGAAGGCAACTACATGCTGATGACGGGGCTGGGGGCCGCGACGTCGTCGCCGCCGATCGCCGAGTGCCTGATGCTGGCCGCCGACATCTCGTCGGTGTCGCTCCAGACCGGCGAGCAGGGCGACGGCATCACGAGCCGTTGCGACGACGTCACGGTGTACTACTCCGGCGCCGACCCCGACCTGGTCACGTCGGACTACGAGTTCTTCGCCTACCATCGCGCGGACTACCCGACGCGACTCGGTCTGATCGGCCCACACTACCTGCCCGATCCGACGCCGCTGGCGGCGAACGTCGAGGGCCTCGACTGCTCGCGTGTGACCGTCTCCCCCGCCGTCGGCAGCATCATCGACGTGCACGGGTCGTATCGCAGCGTGCCGAAGATCCTTGCCGACATGACGGAGACGATGCTCGGGCAGCCGACGACCGGCCGCACGCCGATCGACGGGACGACGCAAGGCTTCGTCCTCGTTCCGTAGTGGTTGCTCCAGCGGGAGCGGCGGCGCATCGTCGGCGCCGTCGTCAACCGCAGATTGGAGGGAGGATCCGCGATGATCACGCTGTACCATTCCCCGCAGAGCCGTTCCGGACGTCCGCGCTGGCTGCTCGAAGAGATCGGCGTCCCGTACGAAGTGAAGCGCCTGGACCTGCAGGCGGGCGAGCAGAAGACGCCGGAGTACCTGAAGCTCAATCCGAACGGCGCCGTGCCGACGCTCGTCGACGGCGACACCGTGCTGTGGGAGTCAGCCGCGATCTGCCAGTACCTGGCCGACAAGTTCCCCGAGAAGAACCTGGCCCCGAAGGTCGGCACGCCCGAGCGCGGCAAGTACTACCAGTGGATCCACTACGCGATGTCGGGCCTCGAGCCGCCCGCCGTCACGATCTTCCTGCACACGGTCTTCCTGCCGGAGGCGGAACGCCTGCCGCAGCTCGTCGACGGCGCACGCCAGCAGATCGCCGCGGCCGTGCAGGTCCTCGACGACGCGCTCGCCGGCCGCGAGTGGATCCTCGGCAGTCAGTTCAGCGCGGCCGACGTGATGATCGGCTCGACGCTGATGTGGTGTCAGATGATGGGCATGGTCGACCCGGCGAAGCAGAACGTCGCCGCGTATCTCGCCCGCTGCATGGCGCGACCGGCCGTGCAGCGCGCGAACGCCGACTGATCAGCACTCACGGAGACCGTGGGCGGCCGTCTCCGATGGGAGACGGCCGCCGCCGCTCAGCCCCCGTTCTGCGCCGGCACGTAGTCGCGGCACGGCTGGCCGCGGAGCCCCGGGCACGGCGGCAGCGCGTCGGGCGCGTCGCCGTTGGGCACCACCGACAAGACGACCCGCGACGCGCGCTCGTAGGTGCGCGCCACGTCGTTCACCACCGTGCCGTCGGTGTCGTAGGTGGCGAACGCCCAGCTCGTGCGGTCGCCGCCCGGCGCCTCGACGCTCACCCGGATGCGCGAGCCGGCGCGGAACACGTGCGCCGACGCGAACAACGCGACGCGCAGGAGCTCGAAGTCGCCCGGCATGGGCTCCGCGTCCTTCTCGAGATGGGTCGGACGGGGATCCGTGCGCGTGGTGGCGCGACGATCGAGCTTGCGATGGCTGGCGCGGAGCCAGCCGCTCTGCACGTAGTACTCCTTGCCGTCGGGACGGATCTCCGAGAGCGTCACCTGGAGATCGGTGTCCGCAGCGCTCGAGCGCAGCCACAGGTCCACGCTGCCCGGGCCGACGACGGTGACGTCGTTCGCGAGCGGCTCGGTGGCGTACGCGACCGCGGTATCCCCGAGGAGCGGCCGCCAATCGTACGACGGGATCACCGCCCACGGATCGGACTGGCCGCTGGTGCCGAGGGTCCGCATCGGACGCGCCTCCGGATCGGGACGGAACGTGTCGTAGTCGTCGCTGCCGCGCGGCGCGCGGCGACGGACGAGCGCGCCGTCGTCGCCGAAGTAGAGCTTGGTGGGCCGGGCCTTCGGCGGCGGCCACTTCGTGTAGCCGAGCTCGAAGCGCGGCGCCGGCAGACCGGCGACGGCCGACCCGCCGCCGTTCTCCATCAGCACGCGCACGTGCGGATCGGACTCGAACAGCTTCCGGGCGGCCTCGAGGCTGGTGATGCCGTCGTAGCGGTCGGCGGGCACCGGCGGCGTCGGCGCGCCGCCACCGAGGATCTGCGAGTAGATGATGGGCGCGATCGGGGCCGCGCGGCTCGGGTCGGGAATGCGCTTCGCCACGTAGATGTCGAGGAACGCGATCCAGTTCCACAGGATCGCCGGCTCCATCGGGCTCGTGTGCACCCCGTTGATGACGCTGATCTTGACGTCCTTCCGGCGCGGAAACTTGCGCAGCATGGACGCGAAGTCGCCGCCCGTCTGCTCGTCCTGGAAAGCGGCGGCGTAGAACATCGGCACCTGGATCTTCGACACCCAGTTGATCGGCGAGCGCGGGTCCATCAGCACGTCGTCGTAGTACGGACGCGTCTGCGTGAACTCGATCGGGTCGAGCGTCTGCAGGCGGAGGCGCTGGTTCGCGGCGCACGTCTGGTCGCCGTTGTTGACGCGACGGCGCGCCCATCCCTGGCCGCCCTGCGGCGCCGGGGCGGCGTCGTCCTTGCGCTCCTGGAGCCAGCTCTGCGCGAAGCCGTTGTTGAAGATGCCGCCGGGGAAGCCGGGCGAGCGGTAGATGTCGGCGATGGTCGAGAACGGCGCCACCGCGGCGAGATGCGGCGGGCGCGCGCCGGCGACGAAGAGCTGGCTGATGCCGGGGAACGAGATGCCGATCATGCCGACGACGCCGTCCTGCACCCACGACTGCGCGGCGACCGTCTCGACGATGTCGTAGCCGTCTGCGGTGGTGGGCAGGTCGAAGAGGTCGATGACGCCGCCCGAGCAGCCCGAGCCGCGCATGTTGACGCCGACCGTGGCATAGCCGAGCGCGCTGGCGAGCAGCGACGACGGCTCGGAGCGATCCGGATCGGAGACCGCGTACCCCGAGTACTCGATGAGCGTCGGGAACGGACCGTCGGCGAGCGTCTTGCCGAGCGGCGGACGGACCATCGCCGAGAGCAGCGTACCGTCGCGCGCCTGGATGTACTGGAACCCGGCGACGAGTGTCTTCCCGGCGTAGAACCCTGCGTCGGGGTGATCCTCGAACACGAGCGTCGTGACCGCCGTCGGCGCGCCGCCGTTCGTCAGGTCGCGGAGCCAATAGGTGTTGCCCTCGCCGAGCTCGCGGAACACCAGGCTGCCGAAGGCGTCGGTGACCCCCTGCGACAGCTCGGCATGGTGCTCGTCGTCGAGCGCGATCTGGGTACCGGGGGCGGCGTCCTTCACGGCGACGAAGCCGATACCGGACTGCACGGTAAGGGCCGCGGCCTGCGCGACGGATGCGAGCAGGGCGCAGAGGGACAGAAGCACGATTCGGCGCATGGATCTCCTCGTGTGGGGTCGGTTCACGGATGGCCGGCGCCGGTCGGAGACGAGATCCCCCCCGGGCTCGATGGTGGCTCGACCCTACCCGGGGTTCCGGTCGTTCGTCCATGAAAATCATGGGGCCACGCCACGCTGACGACGACCAGGAGGAGCGCAAGCCAACCGGGCCAGTCGCCCAGCCATGCATAGATGGTCACCTCGTCGAGCGCATGGACGGTGCCACGCAGGTTCTCGCGGGTGAGCACGCCGGTGCGGGCCACGAGCCGGCCGGCGGGATCGACGATCGCGCTGATGCCGCTGTTGGTCGCACGTACGAGGAAGCGGCGCTGCTCGACGGCGCGCAGCCGCGCCAGCGAGAGGTGGATCCACGGCTCCTGCGAATCCCCGAACCACGCGTCGTTCGCGAGCGTCACGAGGAGGTTCGGCCGCCCAGCGCGCATCATCCGCCGCACGAACTCGGGCCGCACGACCTCGTAGCAGATGGGCACCGCGATCCGCCACGCGCCGAGCCGCAACGCCGGCGTCTCGGTGGAGGCGCGAAAGTCCTGCACGTGCGGGAACCACCGGGCCAGCCCCGGCAACACCCCGGCCAGCGGCACGTACTCCGCCAGGGGGATCAGCAGGTTCTTGTCGTAGGCCTCGCGAATCGTCCCGTCGGCGTCGATCAGAAACGCCGAGTTCCCCGTCCGCAGGCGGCCGTCCTCGTCCCACACCGAGCTACCGCCGAACAGCAGCGGTGATCGCAGCTCCTCGCGAATCAGCGCACCGGAAACGGGGAGCGGACGGCGCAGGCCGCGCACGTATGCGGTCTCGGGCCAGACGACCAGGTCGACGGGCCCGCCCGCGAGCAGCTCGCGCGTCTGCGCCAGGTGGCGCGCGTGCGTGACGAGGCTCTGCTCGCGCTTCTCGAGCAGCCCGAGGTTGGCCTGCACGAGCCCCACGCGCAGCGCGGGCGCCGCGGCGATCGCCCGCTCCGTCGCCGCGATCCGCCACGCGCCGTAGCCGGCGGCCGCGATCGCCACGGCGAGGCTCACCGCGCACGCGAGGCGCGGCCGGTCGCGCTCGCCGCGGAGCCATCTCCACGTCTCGTAGGCGGCGACGTTGGCGGTCGCGACGAGCGCGGTGAGCAGGAGCGGGCCGCCGAGGTCCGCCGTCTGGATCCAGAGCGGGACCGCGACGAGCGCCGCCCCGGCGTTCACCGGAAACAGGTGCGGCTGGAGCCATTCGAGCGCCAGCAGCGCCGGGAGCCCGGCGACGGCCATCGACCAGCCGCGCCGCCGCACCGCCTGCACGACGAGCGCGTACAGCCCGAAGCCGGCCGCGAACCACGCGCCGTAGGCGAGCCAGCACATCGCGCCGACCACGAGCCGCCCGGCGAGGAACACCTCGACGAGCGGCCATAGCCAGACGAAGCCGCCGGCGTACGCCGCCGCCCCGAACGCGAGCCCGACGGCGACCGCCGCGCGCCGCGTCCGCACGGCCTCGATCGCACGCCAGAGCGGCACCAGGAACACGAGGAGGCACGGCCAGACGCCGACACCGAGGTAGCCGAGGAAGTAGAGGACGCCGCCGACGGCGGCCGACACTGCCGGGGTGCGCACCCTGCTACGTGGCGAGATCGCGGCAGACCGTCGCGCTCGCATCGGCCCGCTCGCGCGCCGTGCGGCCTTCCTGATCCTTCAACGACGCGTCGGCGCCGAGCGCGAGGAGCTTCGACGCCGTCGCCACGTTGCCCTTGGCGCAGGCGACGATCAGCGGCGTGTCGCCGAAGCGGTCGCGCACGTTCACGTTCGCCTGGCGCCCGGCCAGGAACGCGACGACGTCGACGCGATCGTTGAGCGCCGCGTGGAACAGCGGCGTGCGTCCCTGCTCGTCCGGGCGATCCGCCACGGCGCCCGCACCGGCGAGATACTCGACGACGTCGAGCCGCCCGTCCGCCGCCGCGTAGCTGAGCGCCGTCCGCCCGCCCACGTCGGTCTCGTCGACCGCGGCGCCTCGTCCCTGGAGCCAGCGCGCCAGCTCGAGGTCGCCCGCGTCCATGACCGCCAGCATCACGACGCCGCGGCCGAGCTCGTCGTGCGCGTCGAGCGGGGCGCCGAGCTCGAGCGCCCGCTCGACGGTCCGCCGGTCGCCGCGACGGACCCCGTCGAGGAGCCGCTGCGCCATGGTGAACGTCTCGGGCGCGCGCGGCTCGCCCGTACCCATGGCGAGGTTCCCGCCGCCACCCGTCCCACCCGTCGGGGTGGGAGGGCGCGCGGCGGGCGGCGCCGGCTCGTCGCCGCACGCGACGACGAGCAGCAGCGCCGCCAGCCAGGCTCGACGCGGCGTCAGGCGCCCGCGAGCGCGTCGTTGATCAGCGGGCCGACGATCTGCATGCCCGGATCTTCGTTGTTGTAGTTGTTCGACGGCTCGACGGACCGGCTCTGCTGGTTGTTCGTGATGAACCGGGTCAGGAAGTCCGCCATGGACACCATGCCGCTCGGACACTTCCACGTCTGCCCCCACGGGAACTCCAAGGCCTCGTACCAGTACTTCTTTCGGATGTTCTGACAGGAGTGGCTGCCGATGAACGTGATGATCGTGCTGCAGTGGCTGTCGTTGATCGGACGGTGCCACGGCACGTGGTAGCTGTAGTTCGAATAGTTCTTGATCTGGTTGATCAGGTTCGTCTGATCCGCGCGCCACTTCGCGAGGATGCCGGCCTGATTGATGCCCGGGTAGAAGCGCTCGTACGAGAAGCGCGAGAAGTTGTAGTCGCTCGAGTACGCCGTGTACGCCATGCGGTCGTTCGGGAACTGCGTCGCCACCATCGCATTGATGCTGCCGAAGTCGTTCGGGTTGAACGACGCCGGGAGCTGCGAGTACAGCGAGGCCAGGTTCCACTGCTGCGTGATCAGCGTGTGGAGCGGCCGCGAGTTGTAGGTCGCGTTCGGCGCCGGGAAGATCGGGCCCGAGTCGTTCAGCAGGTAAGCCCGCGTCGGCACCAGCGTGCGCCGCGCCTGGTAGAAGACCGCGCTGCTCGCCACGCCGCCCGCGCTGAAGCCGGTGATGACCAGCTTGTTGATCGACGGGAACCGCGTCCGCAGGAAGTTCAGCGCCGCGATCGTGTTGTTGTAGCCCGCGTGCCGGAAGGTGATCGGCGGGTTCGTTCCGGTCGGATCGGTGTAGGTGACGACCCGGTTGCCGACGTGCACGTCACCCGTGCAGTACGGCATGTAGACCATGTCGAACCCGTTCGTCGCGATGTTCGTCTTCGCGCGTCCAGGGATGCCGGGATCGGCGCCGTTCACGAGCGGCGAGACGTACCGCGCCTTGAACTGGGTGATGTAGTCGGTCGGGATCCCGTTCGGGTTCGCCGCGCCCAGGATCCCGGTCTGGCCGCTGCAGCTGGGGTAGTCCCAGCACGCCCCGCCGCCCTCGAACGAGATCAGCAGGTTGTTGTTGTTCGGCGCGTCATAGTACCAGAACCGGTACTGCGAGCCGTTGCTGCAGAACGTGTTCGGTAGCTCCACGCGCTGCCACGCGTAGGTGTTGCCACCGTCGACCACGTCCTCGATGCCGATCGCCCGCGCGATACCCGGCACTGCCGTTCCCGACAGTGCCAACGCGAGCAACCCGGCCCTCCATCCTCGGAATGCGCTGCGTGCTCTCATGCGTCGCAACCCCCCTCTTCCGACGGACTCGGTGGGGCCCGATGCCCCACGGCTGATAGTCGCGCGCCGCCGCTACCACACGTGCAAAACGCTAAGCAAGAAACGCTGCGTCACTCCCCCGCTGCCGGCGCCTCCTCGAACGCGCGTTGCTCGGCCAGCCACACGCGGCGCGCCTCGTCGTGCTGCCGGCGGCGCTCCTGGGCCTCGGCCAACTGGCGAGGGATCTCCTCGAGCCGCACCATGTGCATGTCCATCGCGAGATTGAGGAGCGCCTTGTCCTGCGCCGACAGCTTGTCGCCGTAGTGCGCGAGGACGTACCCCGCGAACTCCACGTAGTCGTTCGAGAGTTTCTGGCGGTAGGCGTAGTAGTCGTTCACTTCCTCTTCCGTTCCGGTGCCGGACAGGACCTTCCCGTACTCGACGTTCCAGCGCGTGCGCTCCTCGCGCCGCCACTCGATCAGCGCCTCGTCCTTCGTGGGCATGGCCATGGCCCAGAAGAGATTGTTCGGGATCGTTCGCTGCAACGCCTTCATGTCGACGTGCACCCAGGCGCCGCGCGGCGCCTCGCGCAGCTCGGGCAGCGCATCGTCGCCGATCGCTGCATCACCATCCTCCGCCGGTTCGATCGGCGCCGCCGCGACGTCCTCGGCCGGCGCGTCCGCCGCCGTCTCGGGCGGAGCCGGCGGCTCGCGCTCGGCGATCGGCCACATGAGCGCCCCCACCGCCACGAGCAGCACCGCCACCGCGATTCCCCGAGCCCACGATGCCCGCATCGCGCGCCGTGTAGCGGACATCGTAACGGTTGTCGTCACGCACCGCGGCGTACTACACGCGCCGCATGCTCGACGTCGTCGTCGAAGACGTCCCGTACGCGACGCCGGACGGCGAGCCGCTACCGGCGCGCGTCCATGCGCCGCGCGATGGCGGGCCATGGCGCGCGCTGGTCGACGCCTTCATCGCGCGTCGGACGGCGCCGGCTTCTTCCCGCTGAGCGCGGCGACGAGGCTCTTCTCCGGCGCGTCCCAGTCCTCGTCCATGAGGCGGGCGATCTCCTTGCCGTCGCGCCGGACGATGCCCGTCGGGAGCGCCGTCACGCGCGCCGCGTCGGCCTCGGGATCGGCGGTCTGCCCTTGCGGCACGCCGTGGAACGACACCGTGAGCTTCGCGGGCTTGGCGTCTTCCAGCACGCGCACGAGACGCGGGATCACCTGCTCGCAGTGTGAGCACCAGCTGCCGAAGAACACGGTGAGCTCGGCGGGCTCCGTCTCGTCGCGCAGCGCTTTCAGCGCGCCGGCGTCCGGCGTGTAGGTCGCGGCGTTGCGGCGATAGTCCGGAATCGCCACCACGAGCTCGTCGAGCGTCTTGTTGCCGAGCACCGGCGGGCTCGGCGTGAGCGCCACGACGACGCCGTCGCGATCGATGACGAGGTTCGGCCCCTCGAAGCGGATCGTCAGCAGATCCTCGACCGGCCCCGCCGTGTCGAAGCGCACGATCTGCGGATCCGCCGGATCGGGCGTCACCCGCTTCGGGTCGACGAGCCGTGCGCCGGCGGGTCCCGTCGTCACCAGCACGGGCCGCGGCAGCGCGAAGGTCGTCACGATGAACTGCCAGGGCGGGAGCACCGATCGGTACACGCGCGCGTTCGGGTCGACGCTGCCGCGCGCCTTCACCTGGAACTGCCCGGTGCTCGCGAACTGCACGGTGGCCGCGCGCGCCGGCGCGGCGAGCGTCGCGAGCAGCAGGAGGATCGGAACGATGCGCGTCATGGGAGCTCTCCTCGGGCCATGCTGTCCAGCGCGGGGTCGGGGGGGAAGCCGGTCCAGGTCTCGACGATCCGGCCGTCGTCGACGAGCGCGCTGCGCGGCAGTGTACGGTAGAGGGTGCGTAGCATTGCCGCGGGCGCACTGCGAACCTCGAAGGCCGGCCCGGCCGACCACATGAAAGCGGTCGCGAGCGCAGGGTCGTCGTCGGCGACGCCCCAGACGGTGGTGCCGCCGCCGGGGAGCTTCAGCCGCCCATTCAGCTCGGCGATGCGCACCGCCGCGTCCGGTGCCGCACGATCGAGGAGCAGCACGAGGTGCCGGCCGCTGCGCAGCTCGGGGACGACCTCGTCGAGCTTCGTCGTCGCGACCGTCGCGCCGGGCGCCAGCGCCGTCGCCTGGTCGTCGAGCGGCAAGGACGGGGCCGCGAGCGCGAGCGCTCCGCCGGCGACGGTGCCGAGCAGCGCCGGCAGCCAGCGCGTGCGGACGGCCGCGGGACGGCCGAGCCAGGCGATGCCGGACAGGACGACGAAGACCGCGTCCTCGACGAGCGCCTGCTCGGGGGTCCGCTCGAGCAGCTGGCCGAAGCAGCCGCAGCTGCCCGCCGTCTCGGAGGGATGCGCCATCTGCCAGGCGACGATGCCGAGGAACGCGACGAACGTCGCGCTCGAAGCCGCGAGGACGACGGGATGGCGCCATCCGGCGAGCAGCGCCGCGCCGAGCCCGCCTTCGAACGCGATCGTCGCGACCGCCGCCGCATGCGCGAACGACGGCGACAGCGGCACGAGGTCGCCGATCTGCGTCGCGAACAGCGCCGGATCGAGCGCCTTCGCGTACGCGGCGACGAGCAGGACCAGGCCGAGGAGCCGCGCCGCGACGTCGCCCGCGATCGCGGTCAGGCGGACACCGGCCGGCGGAGAGGTCGCACCGGCTCGTTGTGGCCGCATCCCCCGACGCCGTCAACGCGACGCCGGATCCTCGAGCCCGAGCACGCCGACGGCGAACTGCGTGAGCACGTCCACGACCGTCTCGCGGTCGGTGTAACGCCCCTCGAGGTAGCCGCGGGCCAGGCATTCGGTCTGGGCGATCATCGCGTCGGCGATCATCGCCAGGCGCTCGCGCGCCGCCGGCGTGTCCGTCGCGAGGCCGAGGCGCGCGAAGTCCTCGACCATGTCGGCGACCACGTCGGCGCGCAGCTGGAGCGCCATCGACCCGAAGGGCGAGTTCGGCTCGTACTGCTCGCGCAAGAACGCGTGCAGCAGCCCGGGGTGCTGCGTCCAGGTGTCGACCGAGATGCGGAACGTCTCGCGGACGGCCTCGACGCCCTGCCCCTCGAGCACGCGCAGCCGCGCCTCGCGGAGCTTCACCCGCAGCGCGCCGATCTGCTCGGTGCCGAGCGTCCGCAGCAGCTCGTCCTTGTCGCGGAAGTGGACGTAGAAGGTGGGCTGCGCCACCCCCGCCGCGCGCGCCACGGCGCTCACCGACAGCCCGCCGTATCCGGATTCCGCCAGGATCCGCGCGCCTGCCTCGAGCAGACGGGTGCGGGTGATCGTCTTCGACTCCCCGCGGGTCAGGGTACGTTGCGGCACACACGACCGATAGCCGAATCGGCAACCGTTTCCAAGCTGCGTATCACGTAGCCGTTGACAGGGTTTTTCGCCGATAATAGTATCGGCGGCGACTGGAGGTCGCATGGCTGAGTTTCCGATCGTGATCGTCGGCACCGGGTTCTCGGGCATCGCCATGGGCGTGTACCTGAAGCGCGCCGGCATCGACTCCTTCACCATCCTGGAAAAGGCCGACGACGTCGGCGGCACCTGGCGCGAGAACACGTATCCCGGCGCCGCCTGCGACGTGCCGTCCCACCTCTACTGCTTCTCCTTCGAGCCCAAGCCCGACTGGTCGCGCTCGTTCTCGCCGCAGCAGGAGATCCACGCCTACCTCCGGCACTGCGTCGACAAGTACGGCCTGCGTCCGCACCTCCGCTTCTCCAGCACGGTCGAAGGCGCCGAGTTCGACGAGCCGACCGGCACCTGGACGGTCCGCATCGCAGGCCGCGAGCCGATGCGGGCGCGGGCGCTGGTGCTCGGCAACGGCGCACTGCACGTCCCGTCGCTGCCCGACATCCCCGGGCTCGACGAGTTCCGCGGCACGCTGTTCCACTCCGCCGCCTGGAACCACGACGCCGATCTCGCGGGGAAGCGCGTCGCCGTGGTCGGCACGGGCGCCAGCGCGATCCAGTTCGTCCCCGAGATCGCCCCGACGACCGGCCGCCTCCACGTCTTCCAGCGCACGCCGCCCTGGATCCTCCCGAAGCCCGATCGCCGCATGCGCCGCTGGGAGCAGGCGCTGTTCCGGCTCGCGCGCCCGCTGCACTGGCTGCACCGCGCGTGGATCTACTGGACGCTCGAGCTGCGGGCGATCGGCTTCGTCGTGAACCCGAAGCTGATGACGCTGCTGCAGCGGCTCGCGCGGAAGTTCATCGCCGACAGCGTCGCCGATCCGGCGCTACGCACGAAGGTCACGCCCGACTACACGATGGGGTGCAAGCGCATCCTGCTCTCCAACGACTGGTACCCCGCGTTGCAGCGCGAGAACGTGGAGCTCGTCACCGACGGCATCGAGCGCATCACCGCGACGGGGGTACGCACGCGCGACGGCGTCGAGCGCCCGGTCGACGCGATCGTCTGCGGCACGGGCTTCATGGTCGGCGACTACCTGACCCGGCTCGCCATCGTGGGTCGCGGCGGGCGCACGCTGAGCCAGGCGATGGAGGCGCGCGAGGGCAACTTCCTCGGCATCACGGTGCACGGCTTCCCGAACCTGTTCCTGCTGATGGGGCCCAACACCGGACTCGGCCACAACTCGATGATCTTCATGATCGAGGCGCAGGCGCGCTACGCGCTGCAGGGCATCGAGACGCTGCGCCGCCGGAGGCTCCGCTTCCTCGACGTCCGCGCGTCGGTTCAGAGCGGATTCACCGCACGGCTGCAGGAGAAGATGCAGCGCTCGGTCTGGAGCTCCGGCTGCCAGAGCTGGTACGCGGCCGACGGCTACAACGCGACGACGTGGCCGTACTTCACGTTCCAGTACTGGTGGCGGACCCGCCGGCTCGCCCTCGCGGACTACGAGGTCGCCCTGCCCGCGCCGGTGCGGGACGCGGCGCCGGTCGCCACGACCCGCCCCGTCATCGTCGGCTAGGAGACCGACCCAAGACTTCGTCTCGGGTCGGGAGGGACGCGAGAGTGTAGCGTTCGCGGTCCGCGCGACCAGCATGCCGCGCCCTCGGTCCGTCTCCGACCCGAGACGAAGTCTTGGGTCGGTTCCTAGGGCAGCACCTTCCAGGCGCCGTCCGGCCCGCGCACGACGATCAGCCGCGGCTGGTAGACCATCGCGAGCGCCATGCCGGCGCACATCTGCACGTCCTCGTCTTTCACCTTCTCGAACTGGCTCGGGTCGATGACGTAGAGGTGCTCGCCCTTGCCGCGCACCGAGACGGCCGCGGTGTCCGTCGTCGCGATCTCGACCGTGTCGGCCTTCGGCGCGCCGATGCGCACGCCGAGGTCGTACACCTTGTCGAGGCACTTCTCCTTCTTGAGGCGCGCGAGATCGAGGTTTTCCTGCGACCCGAGCGCCGCGTAGACGCCGGCGAAGTCGGGTTTGAACCAGCTCGCCCGCTCGGCGACGAGCGCGAGGATCTGCCGCTTGTCGTCGTCGGTGAGGGACGTCACCGGCGGGTCGTCGTGCCACGGCTGCTTCTTCGCGAAGTCGGCCTGGAAGTCCTTCGTCAGGACGATCCTGCCCTTCGCGTCCTTGTTCTCGACGCCCTCGTTCGCCTGATTCGTGGCGCGACCGCCGTCCGGACGATCCTCTTCCGTCACCGTGTCGGTGACCTCCGCCCAGCGCAGCTGCGCCTTGTAGGGCGTCGCGGCCTTCGGCTCGAACTCGATGCGGAACGTGTTCTTTCCCGGACGCAGGATCGCGCCGAGCGACTCGGTCGGCAGCCACACCGACGGCCCGACCTCGCGCTCGTCGAACATGACGGGCACCTCCTCCGATGCGATCGGCTGCGCCGCGACGAAGATGCCGTTCACGTAGACCGTCGCCGTGCCCGCGACCGTCTGCACGTGGTCGTTCTTCGTGTCCCCCGTGTACGGCGTGAACTTGAACTCGACGTTCAGCACCTTGCCCCAGCCGAGGCCCGGTACCGCCAGGGCCGCCACCACCAGAGCCGTCCGGATCGCCGTCCGCATCGCACGTCCTCCCCGCCCTGCCCCTCCGCGGCGCCGTCGCTCGACGCCGTCGGGGGACGTTGCCGGTTCTGTCCCCGCACCGGCTGGGTGTCAAACACGGCCGACCGGTCTTCCACTGGCGGCTCGCTGCGCTACGCTGACCGTGACGGAGCCCCGACGGCCCGGAGGAGGAACGATGCTCGTCACCCACCTCGTCAACCGGAACGTGCCCACCGTCGCGCCGCACGACGACCTGCTCGCGGCGGCTCGTGCGCTGGCGGCCAGCGTCGAGGGCGTGCTGCCCGTGGTCGACCGCGACGAACGCGGCGCCCGCGTCGTCGGCATGCTGCGGTGCCGCGACGCGTTCGCCGCGACCTTCGGACACGGCGACGGCGCCTCGACGATGCCGGTGGCGGCGGCCATGTCGCCCGCCGCCTGCACGTGCCGCGCGTCCGACTCGCTCGGCCGCGCCGTCCGCCTGCTGCGGCGCACCGGCGCGGACGCGATGCCGGTCGTCGACGGCGACGGCTACCTCGTCGGCGTGCTCTCCTTCGCCGATCTGGTCCGCGAGGCGGCACGCTGATGCAGCGCATCGAGGTCGGATTCCAGGCCTACGTCGCCGATGGCGACGACCCGTTCGGCGCCGTGCGCGATCTCGCCGCCGACGGCGTCGTCATCTACGTGGAGAACGCCGGCGACTTCTTCGTCCCGGCGGACGCGATCGCCGACGTCCACTCGCAGAAGGTGATCGTCCGCTGCGACAAGCTCGAAGCGGAGCTGCGCCGCGCGATCGGGCACGCGCACGACGCCGAGGTCCCCGGCCTGTAGCGCCTCGGAGACACGGTGTGGCGGCCGCGCCACGCCGGCCGCGCTCTCTCGCGCCGCCCCATCAGGCCACCGCGCTGGTACGGTTCGTGGAGATGCTCGGAGCATGCACGACGACGCGCGCGCCTACCTCGACGCTCCGGTGGAGCTCCACGACGCGGGCGACGCCGGCGTCGCCGTCCGTCGCATGGGCCGCGGTCCGGCGCTGCTGCTGATCCACGGCTTTCCGCTGCACGGCTTCACGTGGCGCCACGTCCTGCCCGAGCTGTCACGGCGCTTCACCTGCCTCGTCGTCGACCTGCCCGGCTTCGGCGACTCGACCTGGACGGCGGACACCGACTTCACGTTCCCGGCGCAGGCGCGACGTCTCGGGCGCGTGCTCGAGCGGCTCGACGTCGCAACGTGCCACGTGATGGCGCAGGACACCGGGGCGACGATCGCGCGCTGCCTGGCGCTGCAGCAGCCGGCGCGGGTCGCGTCGCTCGCGCTCATCAACACCGAGATCCCCGGGCATCGCCCGCCGTGGATCGTCGAGTTCCAGTGGACCACGCGGCTGCCCGGCGCCGCCCGCGCCTTCCAGCTGCTGCTGCGGTCGGACCGCTACCTCCGCTCCGGCATGGGCTTCGGCGGCTGCTTCGCCGATCCGACCTTGATCCAGGGCGACTTTCACGAGCAGTTCATCGCGCCGCTCGTGCGGTCCGCCCGGCGCGTCGAGGGCATGAACCGCTACCTCCGCGGGATCGGCTGGGACGTCGTCGACGGCATGGCGCACCGACACGCCGACCTGCGGATGCCGGTGCTGCTCGTGTGGGGCGCGGACGATCCGACGTTCCCGCTGCCGCTCGCCCGCGAGATGGCGCCACAGTTCCCCGCCGGCGAGGGCATCGCGGTCGTACCGAACGCCCGGCTCCTGCCGCACGAGGAGCGTCCCGAGGCCGTCTGCGCCCACGTCGTCCCGTTCTTCGAGCGCAGCGCGCCGTCGCTCGTGGCCCGGGCGTAGGGCGCGCGATCGCCGCCTTGACCGGGCGGGGAGACGCGTCGTAGCGGTTGGCCCGCCATGTCGCCCTCCCTCGTGCGCGGCGGTGCGCTCGCGGTCGTCCTGGCGACGCTCGCGCTGACCGCGCTCGTCGCGAGCGACGTGCGCCGGTCCGTCGGCCGGCCGACGCCCGGGTTCCCGGTCTTCGCGAACGGCGTCGTGTCGCTGCCCATGCTGGCGCCGGTGGCGGCGCCGCCGGCGGTACGCGCGCTGCGGCCGCACGATCGCGTCGTCGCCGTCGACGGGCGCGCGCTGCACGGCGCCGCGGACGCGTGGCGCGCCGCCGACGAGGCCGGCGTCGGCGCGACGCTCCGATGGACGTTCGCGCGCCCCGGCGGCGCGCCGTTCGACCTGGCGCTGCCCGTCGTGCCGTTCTCCGACGCCGACGTCGAGCGCCTCTACCTGCCGTCGCTGGTCATCGGCCTGCTGCTCCTCGGCGTCGGCGCGATTCCGGTCCTCGTCCGTCCCGACCTGGCGACGTCGCGCATCGCGTTCGTCTTCATGACGGGCGCGAGCGCGGGCTTCTTCCTGCTCGTCCTCGACTACTTCCTCGGGCAGCGCTTCACCGTCTGGCTCCGGCTCCCGGGCATGCTGGCGATGGCGGCGCTGATCCATCTCGGCCTCGTCTTTCCCGAGCGGCGCGGCCCGCTCGCGCGCGGCGATCGCACGCCGGCACTGATCCTCTACGGCGGCGCCGCCCTCCTCTGGGCCGTGCACGGCATCCTGTTCGCGCGCGCCCCGCGCTGGACGATGCCGATCGACCTGCTGGAGCTCGGCGGCTACGCGACCGGCTTCCTCCTCCTCATGGCGAACCTGATCCGCACGGCGCGCCATTCGCCCGACGCGGTCCGCCGCCGGCAGGCGTGGGTCGTGCTGCCGAGCCCGCTCCTCGCCGCCGTCGGCATGCTCGTCTTGTTCGCGAGCAACTGGGACCTCGTGCCCGTGCGGTCGCCGTTCGCGGTCTACCTGTTCCCGGTGATGCTGGTGGGCCTCTCGTTGGCCTACGCGACGCTCAAGCACAACGTCTTCGAGATCGACGACGTCGTGCGCCGCGCACTGACGCTCGCGATCCAGGGGCTCGCGCCGGTGGCCGCCTACCTGGCGCTGTTCTCCGTCGCCCTGCCGTGGCTCGGCGGCGACACGACCTGGGTGGCCGCCGCCGGCGCCGTGCTGCTGCTGGTCGTCCTGGTGCCGGCGGTCGCGCTGCTGCCCGCCCGCGTCGAGCGCATCGTCGAGAACACGCTCTATCCGCGCCGCCGCGCCGCGCGCGCGGTCGTCCACGCCGCCAGCCGCGAGCTGCCGCGCGCACGCGACGAGGCGACGGTCGTCGCGGTCCTCCGCGCCGCCGTCCGCGACGGCGTCGACGCCGCCGGCCTGCGGGTCGTCGCCGGCGGAGCCGACGAGCCGCTCCGCGAGCGCGGCGCCGTCGAGGGCGAGCCCCTGGTGCTGACGCCGGCCGATCCGCTCTCCGTGGCGCTCCGTCGCGGCCAGCTCGTACAGCCTGCCGGCGGGCGCACAACGCAGAAGCCCGCGCCGTCGCGCGCCGCGATCCACCGCGCGAGCGAGCTCGGCATCGCGCTCGCCGTCCCGCTGCCGATGGGCGCCGGCCAGAGCGGCGCGCTGCTCCTCGGTCCGCGCCGCGACGGCCGCCTCTACACGAGCGACGACCACCTGCAGATCGAGACGCTCGCCGGTCAGGCGGCCACGGCGCTCGAGAACGGCCGCGCGTGGCTCGAGATCCAGGCGCTCGAGCGCCGCCTGCGGGCGGAGAACCTCTACCTGCGGCAGGAGGCGCAGCCCGCGCCCGACGCGGGCGCCATCGTCGGCGCCAGCCCGGCGATCGGCGCCGTGCTGGCGCAGGTGACGCGCGTCGCGCCCACCGACGCCACGGTCCTCGTCGAGGGCGAGACGGGCACCGGCAAGGAGCTCGTCGTCCGCGCGCTCCACGCGCAAAGCCGCCGTGCCGAGCGCACGCTGGTCCGCATCGCGTGCGCGGCGATTCCCGAGACCCTGCTCGAGAGCGAGCTCTTCGGGCACGAGGCCGGCGCGTTCACCGGCGCCGTCGGGCGCAAGATCGGCCGCTTCGAGATCGCCGACGGCGGGACTTTGTTCCTCGACGACGTCGACACGATGCCGCTCGTCGTGCAGGCGAAGCTGCTGCGCGCGCTGCAGGAGGGCGAGGTGCAGCGGCTCGGCGGCACGACGGTGCGCCGCGTGGACGTCCGCGTCGTGGCGGCGACGAACCGCGACCTCCTCGCGGAGGTGCGCGCGGGCCGCTTTCGGGAGGACGTCTATTATCGGCTGAACGTCGTGGCGATCCGCCTGCCGCCGCTGCGCGAGCGGCGCGAGGACATCCCGCTCCTCGTCGAGCATTTCGTGCGCCGCGACGGCGCGCGGCTGCGCCGCGACGTGCACGCCGTCGCGGCGGAGGCGATGACGGCGCTCGCCGCGCACGACTGGCCCGGCAACATCCGCGAGCTGCGCAACGTCGTGCAGCGCGCGCTGGTCCTCTGCGACGGCGACGTGCTGCGACTTCCCGGGACGCTGGCGCCGGTCGCCGGCGCCGGGCCGGGGGGCCACGACCTCGGGCGCGCCTCCCTGACCGAGCTGCTCCAGCGCTACAAGGCGCGTCTCGTCGGCGCGGCGATGCGACGCGCGGGCGGCAACCAGCGCGTGGCGGCCGAGCTGCTCGGCATCCATCGGCCGAGCCTGACGCGCATGCTGCGCGAGCTCGAGGCCGCGGGCGACTGACGCCATGTCGCCCCGTCTCGTGCGCACCGGCGCGATCGCGATCCTCGTCGTGACGCTGGCGCTCGCCGCCCTCGTGGCGCGCGACGTCGCCGGCCTGGTCGGCCGTCCCTACCCCGGCTTCCCGGTGCTCGCCCACGGCGTCGTCTCCGTGCCGGTGATGGCGCCGGCGCGCTTCGGCGGACGCGACGCCCGCCTGCGGCCGCCCTACCGGGTGGTCGCGATCGACGGACGTCCGGTGCACGACGGCCGCGAGGTGCGCGCCGTCGTCGACGCCGCGGGCCCGGGCGCCGTGCTCACCTACCGCTTCGCCCATCCCGGCGGCGAGACGTTCGAGCTGCCGATCCCCGTGGCGACGTTCACCGCGGAGGACGTCCGCAGCTTCTATCTACCGATCGTGCTCGGCGGCCTCGTCCTCTTCGTGATCGGCGCGGTCCCCGTCCTGCTGCGTCCCGATCTCACCGCGGCGCGGCTGCTCTTCGTGTTCAGCACCGCCCTGGAAGCCGGCATCGGCCTGCTCGTCGCCGACTACGTGGTCGCGTACCGCTTCACGCCGTGGCTGCGCGGCACGAACGCGATCGCCGGCGCGGCGCTCCTGCACCTGGCACTCGCGTTCCCCGAGCGGCGGCCGCCGCTCACCTGGTGGCCGCGTGCCACGCTCGCGATCGTGTGGGCGGGATCGCTCGTGATCTTCGCCGCCCACGTCGTCGCGTACTTCGGCCGCCCGGCGCTCGGGTTCCCCGTCGACGTCGCCCAGATGCTGCAGTTCGTCCTCGGCTTCGTCGTCCTCGGCGCGAACTGCCTCTGGACGGCGCGGACGTCGCCCGATCCCCGGCGCCGGCGCCAGGCGCTCGTCGTCCTGCCCGGCCCCATCGCCTACGCGATCGCGACGATGGTCCTCGTCGCCGGCGCCTGGAACCTCACCACGCTGCGGTTCACGCTGGCGGTGCCGCTGCCCGGCGTCGTGATGGGCCTGTCCCTGGCCTACGCGATGCTGCAGCACAACGTCTTCGAGTTCGACGCCGTCGTCCGGCGCGGCCTCGCGCTCGGCATCCTCGCGGCCGTCGCCGCCGTCGTCTATCTCGGGCTCTTCGTCGCCGTCTCGACGATGCTGGGCCCGGGCGCCGCGTGGGCCGCGAGCGCCGTGGCCGCGACGCTGCTGCTGCTCGTCGTGCCCATGACCGCGCCGCTGTGGACGCGCGTCGAGGGGCTGGTCGAGCGTGCGCTCTTCCCGGACCAGCGCCGCGCGCGCCACCTCGTGCACGCCGCCAGCCGGGAGCTGGCGCGGCTCCGCGACGAGGAGACGCTCGCGCGCTTCGTACGCGAGACGGTGGCGCGGAGCCTCGGCGGCACCCGGGTGTGCATCGTCGCCGGACGTCCCGACATGCCGCTGCGGGAGCTCGGGCCGGTGGATCCGGCGCGGCCGGTCGTCGTCCCCGTCGACGACCCGCTGCACGCGGCGCTGCGCGCGGGCCGTACGCGGGAGGACCCGGCGTCGCGCACGCCGCTCGCCGTCGGGCTGCCGCCGCAGCCGGACCTGATCGGCGGGCTGCTGCTCGAGGCGCGTCCCGACGGACGCCTCTACACGTCGGACGACGCCGTGCTGCTCGAGACGCTCGCCGGCCAGGCCGCCGCCGCGATCGAGAACGCGCGCGCGTGGGAGGAGGTGCGCGCGCTCGAGCGCCGGCTGGCGGCCGAGAACACGTACCTCCGCCGCGAGGTCGGGCTCGACGCGGGCGGCGGCGAGATCGTCGGCCGCAGCCTCGCGATCCGCGCCGTCCTCGGACAGATCGCGCAAGTGGCGCCCACCGACGTCGGCGTGCTCGTCGAAGGCGAGAGCGGCACGGGCAAGGAGCTCGTCGTCCGGGCGCTGCACGCCGCCAGCCCGCGAGCGCGCCGGGTGCTGGTCACCGTCGCGTGCGCCGCCGTGCCCGAGACGCTGATCGAGAGCGAGCTGTTCGGCCACGAGCGCGGCGCGTTCACGGGCGCGACGAGCCGCAAGGAGGGCCGCTTCGAGATCGCCGACGGCGGCACGCTCTTCCTCGACGACGTCGACACGCTGCCGCTGGCGATGCAGGCGAAGCTCCTGCGCGCGCTGCAGGAGGGCGAGACGCAGCGCCTCGGCAGCAACGTGCTGCGCCGGGTGGACGTCCGCGTGGTGGCGGCGACGAACCGCGATCTCCTCGCCCTGGTGCGTGCCGGACGCTTCCGCGAGGATCTCTACTACCGCCTGAACGTCGTCCCGATCCGCGTGCCGCCGCTGCGCGAGCGCCGCGAGGACGTCGGGCTCCTCGCCGAGCACTTCCTGCGGCGCGAGTCCGCGAAGATGGGCCGCGCGGTGACGGCCGTGGCGCCCGCGGCGCTCGCGGCGCTCGAGGCCTACGACTGGCCCGGCAACGTCCGCGAGCTGCGCAACGTCATCGAGCGCGCCCTCGTCCTCTCCGACGGTCCGCTCCTCGAGCTGCCCGAACCGCTCGCTCCCGCGGCCACGACGCCGGCGGCGTCCGGTGACGACGAAGACCTCGGCCGCGCGCCGATGCCCGAGCTCCTGCGCCGCTACAAGCACGCGCTCGTCGCCGAGGCGCTCGCCCGTGCCGGCGGGAACCACCGCGAAGCGGCCGCGCTGCTCGGCATCCATCGCCCGAGCCTGACGCGCATGCTGCGCGAGCTCGACCTCGGCGACGCGGCGCCGCCGCCCCGCCGCCGTCCGTCGACGACGCGCCGGCAGCGTGCCGACCGGTAACGTCGGGTTACCGGCGGGCGCCCGGCGCACGCGCGGCACGGCGCGACGTCCACGCCGTGCGGCGCCTGGCCCACGGCACGGGACTTGGAGCCACGACGGGCATGCCGTTGCCGCTCGATCCGCCCCCCCGCCGGCGTCCCGACGTCGCCGGATGGCTCCTCGTGCTCACCGGCGTGGTCGTGGTCGCGCTGCTCTTCGGGACGCTGCTGCTGGGAACGCTGCTCGCCACGTGGGGCTGACGGGCCATTTCCCTCCGGGCCGCCGATCGCATACATGGGCCGCCCCGTGACACGCCCGAACACGCCGGCCACCTTCGACATCGACGCCGTCGACCTCGACGCCTTCGCCCGCGACGTGCAGGCGCTCCGCAGCGAGCTGCGCGAGGCGCTCGGTCCCGACGACCTCCGCCATCTGCGCCGCATCGAGCGCTGGGGACGCATCGCCACCGCCGTCGGCCTGGCGACCGCATGGATCGCGCCGAACCCCGTCAGCGCGATCGGCCTCGGGCTCGGCCGCTCGAGCCGGTGGCTCCTGATGCACCACATCGGCCATCGCGGCTACGATCGCGTGCCCGGCGCACCGGCCCACCACACGTCGCGCGTGTTCGCGCGCGGCTGGCGCCGCCTGGTCCAGTGGGCCGATTGGATGGTGCCCGCCGCGTGGGTCTACGAGCACAACGTGCTGCACCACCAGCACACGGGCGAGCGCCGCGACCCGGACCTGATCGAGCAGAACGTCGCCGACATCCACGAGGCGCGCCTGCCGATGGCCGCACGCTGGGCGCTGCTCGGGCTGCTCGCCGCGACGTGGCGCGCGTCGTACTACGCGCCCAAGACGCTGCGCGCGTGGTGGCACCGGCACGCCGCCGAGGACGCGCCGGCCGCCACGCCACGCGGCGTCTTCGTCCGCGCGTGCCTGGCGCCGTACGTGCTGCTGCAGCTCGTCGTCCTGCCGCTGCTGTTCGCGCCGCTCGGCGCATGGGCCGTCTTCTCGGCGTGGTGCAACTCGCTGCTCGCCGACGTCGTCACCAACCTGCACACGTTCTTCGTCGTCGGTCCGAACCACAGCGGCGACGACGTGCTGCGCTTCGACGGCCCCGCCCGCTCGCGCGGCGAGTTCTACGTACGCCAGGTCGTCGGCTCGGTGAACTACCGGACGGGCGGCGACGTCGTCGACTTCGCGCACCTGTGGCTCAACTACCAGATCGAGCACCACCTCTTCCCCGACCTGCCCATGCTCGCGTATCGCCGCGCGCAGCCGAAGGTCGCCGCGCTGTGCGCCCGCCACGGCGTCCCGTACCTGCAGGAGCCGGTCACGCGCCGCTTCGCGAAGATGGCGCGCATCTTCGTCGGCACCGCGCGCATGCCGTGGATGCGGGCGCCTGCCCCGCGACGCCGCGTCCGCCCCGTGCCGCTCGTCGCTGCGCGTACGGAGCCCGTCGCCGCCGAAGCCTGAGCGACGCGGCGCGGCGGCATTTTGGTCTTGCCGGGCGCCGGTCCCATGGGCTTGGATGCGCGCCATGCGCATCCTCCTCCTGCTGGCGTCGCTCCTCCTCGTCCCGCGGCTCGCCGTATCGGCGGTCGCGGACCCGACCGTCGAAGGCCCCATCTCCGCCAGCACGGGCGGCGCCTTCATCGCCGGCACGACGTTCGACCTGGCCGACGTCGGCTACGTGCAGGAGGAGTTCTTCATCTCCGGCACCGCGACGGCGTTCACGTCGGCGAGCCCGCTCGCGTCGGACGGCGCGTGGTCGGTGACGCCGGCGAGCACGGCGGCGTACAAGACGCGCATCCTCGTGTATCGCCCGGCGCGCGCACGCTCGTTCGGCGGCACGGTCTTCGTCGAGTGGCTCAACGTCAGCGGCGGCCTCGACTCGGCGCCCGACTGGATCACCGCCCACATCGAGATGATCCGCGCCGGCATGGTGTGGGTCGGCGTCTCGGCGCAGTTCGTCGGCGTCGAGGGCGGCGGCGGCCTCGTCAGCCTGCCCCTCAAGAGCGTCAACCCCCGGCGCTACGGCTCGCTCGTGCATCCGGGCGACAGCTACTCGTACGACATGTACTCGCAGGCCGGGCAGGCGCTGCGCGGGGCGTCGAGCGCGCGCATCCTCGGCGGCCTCGTGCCCGAGGTCGTGATCGCCGCGGGCGAGTCGCAGTCGGCATCGCGCATGGTGACGTACGTGAACGGCATCCATCCGCTCGCCGGTGTCTTCGACGGCTTCCTGATCCACAGCCGCAGCGGCGGCGGCGCCCCCCTCGCGCAGAACCCCTTGCCGCCGATCAGCGTCGCGTCGCCGATGCGGATCCGCACCGATCTCGACGTCCCCGTCTTCACCTTCCAGACGGAGACCGACGTCCCCAACTTCGTGGCGAGTCGCCAGCCGGACACGGACCGTCTCCGCCTCTGGGAAGTCGCGGGCACCGCACACGCCGACACCTACACGCTCGTCACCGGCATGACCGATCGCGGCGACGACCCGTCCGTCGCCGACGTCGTGATCATCTCCTCGCCGATCCCGGGCATCATCGACTGCGGCGCGCCGATCAACTCGGGGCCGCAGCATTTCGTGCTCGACGCCGCGCTCCACCATCTCGACCGCTGGATACGCCGCGGCACGCCGCCGCCGCACGGGCCGCTGCTCCAAACGCTGCCCGGCTCGACGACGTTCGCCACCGACGCGTTCGGGAACGTCCTCGGCGGCGTCCGGACGCCGTGGGTCGACGTGCCGGTGGCGACGCTGTCGGGCTTCGGCCAGCCGAGCGGCGGCAGCTTCTGCGGCCTCTTCGGCACGACCGTCGCCTTCGACGACGCCACGCTCGACGCGCTCTACCCGTCGAACCGCATGTTCGTGCGCAAGTACCGCAAGGCGCTGACGCGGGCGGTGCGGTCCGGTTTCATGCGACGGCAGGACGCGACGCTGATCCGTCGGGGGCTCCGCGACGGCACCGTCGCCCCGTAGGCTCGACGTCCCGGGGCGCGTCCCGGTAGCCCAGATTGGAGATTCCGCCCTCCCACCCATCTGGTAGGTTTTCCGCGTGCGGGTCGAGGCAGCCGAGCGCCCATGACGCGTTTTCTCGGCGTGCGTCCGGAGGACGGACGCACGGTCTGGACGGCGTTCGCGACGCTCATGACGATCGTCGCGGCGCATGCGGTCCTCGAGACCGCCCGCGACGCGCTCTTCCTGGCGGACCTGCCGGCGAGCCGCCTGCCCTGGGCGTATCTGGGCATCGCGACGCTCGCCTTCGTGACGGTGCGCCTCAGCGCACCGCTGGCGGCGCTCGGTCCGCCCCGCCGCATCCTCGCCACCATGCTCGTGCTCGGTGCGGCCGGCACGGCGGCGTTCTGGCGGCTCCTCGGCACGCGCACCCCGACGGAGCTCATGGCGCTCTACGTCTGGACCGGGCTCCTCGCGTCGGTCGTCGTCACGCAGTTCTGGGTGCAGCTCGGCCATCGCATGGACGTCGGCCAGGCGCGCCGCGCCTACGCCGTCGTCGCCGCGGGCGGCATGCTCGGCGCGACCGTCGGCTCGCTCGTGGCGACCGCCGTGCTGGCGTTCCATGCGCCCCGGATGCTGCTGCCCGTCGCCGCGTCGATGTTCGCGCTCGCCGCCTGCCTGCCGCTCTTCGGCCGCGACGGGCCGGCGACGGCGGAGACGACCGCCACCGAGCCGGACGAGCCGCCCCCGACCGTGGCCGCGATCTGGGCCGACCCGTACCTGAAGCGCCTCCTCCCGCTCGCCGCCCTCGCGCCGATCGTCGCGATGGCGATCGACTTCGTCTTCAAGAGCGTCGTCACGTCCAGCGTGTCGCGCGACGCGCTCGGGCCGTTCTTCGCACGCTACAACGCGGTCGTGAACGGGCTGGCCCTCGCGTTCCAGCTGCTCGTCGCGCCCCGCCTCCTGCAGGGCATCGGCGTGGTCCGGAGCCTCTGCCTCTTCCCCGGCACGCTGGCCACCGTCGCCACCGGTGTCGCCCTGACGGGCGGCCTGCCCGCGGCGCTCCTCCTCCGCGGCACCGACGGCGTCCTCCGCCACTCCCTGCATCGCGCGGCCACCGAGATCCTCTTCGTTCCGCTCGCCGCGGCCACGCGCACCGCGCTGCGCGGTCTCGCGGAGTCGCTCGGCCAGCGCGGCGGGCAGGTCGTCGGCTCGCTCCTGATACTCGGCGCGATCGCGCTCGGCGCGACGCCGGAGACGCTCGCCGCGGCGGTGGCGGTGCTGTGCGGGCTGTGGCTGTACGGGTACGTCCGCCTCGAGCACCACTACGTCGACCGCTTCCGGACCCAGCTGCGAACGCTCGCCACCGCCGACGCGAGCGTCCCCCAGCTGGACGTGCGGTCGCTGGAGACGCTGGTCGTCACGCTGAGCGCGCCGAACGACGCCGAGGTGATCGCCGCGATGGACGTGCTCGCGAGCTTCGCGCGCACGCACCTCGTCCCGCCGCTCATCCTCTACCACCCGTCGCCCGCCGTCGTGGTGCGCGGGCTCGAGCTGTTCGAGGGCGTGACGCGCGAGGACGTCCAGGCGATCCGCCGCCGCCTGCTCGAGCACGACGATCCGGCGGTCCGCGCCGCCGCGCTGCGCGCGCTCGCCGCCACCGGACTCGACCAGGCCGCCGTGCGCCGCGTGCTGCGCGCCGATCGCTCGCCGCTCGTTCGATCGACCGCGCTCGTCCTCTGGACGGCGACGCGCGCCGACGGCGACACCGATCTCGACGACGCCGTCGCGGACCTGCTCGCCGCGCCCGATCCGGCGTCGCGCCTCGCCGTGGCCGCGACGCTCGCCGAGCTGCCCGGCCGGCTCCTGCTGCCCGTGGCGCGCGCGTTGCTGCGCGACGGCACGCCGGCGATCCGCCGGCAGGTCGCCCGCGCGCTCGCGACCGATCCGGACCGCGCCCGCATCCCGGTGCTGACGGCGCTCGTCGCGTCGCCCGAGGCCCGCACCGCGGCGCGCGCGGGCCTCCTCGCCATCGGCACGCCCGCGCTCGAGCATCTCGCCACGGCCCTGGCGTCGGCCGACACGCCGCCGGCGCTGCGCCGCCACCTGCCGCGGTCGATCAGCCCCTTCGCGTCGCAGCGCGCCGCCGACGTCCTCGTCCACCAGCTCGACCGCGAGACCGACGGCCGCGTCCTCTACAAGATCTTGCGCGGGCTCGGCCGCATGCGCGCCGACGATCCCGCCCTGCAGGTCGACGGCACGATCCTGATGCGTCATGCCCAGCGCACGCTCGAACGGACCATCGAGCTGCTCGCGTATCGCGTCGCCCACCTGCTGCTGCGCGGCACGCCCGCCACCGCCGTGGCGCCCGACGACCTGCTCGGCCGCCTGCTGGCCGAGAAGGAGCAACGCGCCCTCGAGCGCGCGTTCCGCGTCCTGCAGATCCTGCAGACGCAGGAGGACTTCGCCACCATGTACGCCGCGCTGTCGTCCGACGCGCCGGCGACTCGCGCCGGCGCGCGCGAGCTGCTCGGCCACGTGCTCGACGGACCGCTGCGCGACGCGCTGCTGGCGCTCACCGACTCGCTGCCGCCCGCCGAGCGTCTCGTCGAGGCGCACCGCGCGCTCCCCGTCGCGGTCGCCGACCTGGCGCTCGCGGCGTGGCGCACGCCCACGACCGCCGGGGCGGTCGCCGCCGCGCTCGACGGCATCGTCGCCGCGCTCCACGCGGACCGCAGCCAGACGCTCGCGGCCATCGCCCGCCACGAGCTGCACATCCCCATGACGGAGACGCCTCGTGCCGCCAGCTGACGACGACGCGCCGATCGCACGGCTCCTCGTCATCAAGGCGCTGCCGCTGTTCGCGGACGTCGGGGCCGACGAGCTCGCCGTCATCGCGGAGCACACGCACGCGCACAGCTTCGCCCGCGGCGAGACGGTCTTCGGCGGGCCCGACGTGCCCGTCGACACGATCCACCTGATCCTCGACGGGCGCATCACCGAGCACCGGAACGGCCGGCCGTTCCGCACCTACGGGCCGCAACGCGTGCTCGGCGGCGTCGACGCGCTCGCACGCCGGGAGCGCACGGTGCACGCCGTCGCGGACGAGGACACGCGCACGATCGCCATCGATCGCACCGCGCTGCACGACATCCTCGAGGACAACTTCGGCATCCTCGCGGCCGCCCTGCAGGGCGTCGCCGGGGCCATCCTTCGCCTGCGCAACGTTCTGCCCTCCGCCGGCTTCGAGGGCGCGGCCGGGCACCACGGCGCGGCACCCGCGTTCGTCGACTCCCTCGCCGCGCGACTCACGCTGCTGCGCGACACGACGTGGCTCGGGCGCGCCGCCGTGCGCACGCTCGGCCAGCTGGCACGCGAGGCCCAGGTGGCCGCGATCACGGGCGACACGCGCCTCTGGTCCGCGGGCGACGTCGCCGAGCACGCGGTCGTGGTCCTGCGCGGCGCCGTCGCGTGCGCGCCGGCCGATCGCCGCGCCTTCCGGGTGGGGCCGGGCACGATCCTCGGGATGGAGGAATCCCTGGCGCTCGACCCGCGTTGGTGTGACGCCGCCGTCGCGGGCGACGCGACGCTCCTGACGCTCACGCGCACGGCGCTGCTCGACGCGCTCGAAGACGACACCGACAGCGCCGTCGCCGTGCTGGCGGGGATGGCGAGCGTCGCGAGCGGGCTGCGCGACCTGGTGGCCGAGGAAGGTTCCGCATGACGTCCACGTTCGTCCGTGTCCTGGCGGCGCTGCTGCTGCCCGTCGCCGTCGGGTGTGCGCGCCCGCCGTCGCCCCCCGGGGCGCAGGCGCCGCGCTATCGCGACCGCTCCGCGTCCCCGCCCGGCAACAACTGGCCCATCTCCGCGCGCCGCGCCGAGCGGCTCTTCACGCGCGCGCCCATCGAGATGGCGTCCGTGACGCGCACCGAGACGGGCGTGGCCGGCGCGTTCAAGGCCGAGGTCGAGTTCCCGCCCGACCCGCGCCGCGTCACGATCAAGTGGAAGCCGGCGTCCGGCGACGACATGGACAACTGGAACAACAACCCGCGCAAAGAGGTGGCGGCGTACGTGATCCAGCAGTGGTTCCTCGAGCCGCGCGACTACGTCGTGCCGACCACGGCCGTCCGCTGCGCCCCGCTCGACGCGTACCGCCGCCTCGAGCCCGAGGCCACGCCCACGATCGAGGGCACGCGCTGCGTCCTCGGCATGGTGTCGCTCTGGCTCGACCACGTGACGGTCCCCGAGCCGCTCTACGATCCCGACCGCTTCGCGCGCGACTACCGCTACGCGTACCACCTGGCCGACTTCAACGTGCTCGCCTACCTGATCCGCCACCGCGACGGCCGCGCGGGCAACATCCTCGTCGCCGACGACGACGCGAACCGCCGCGTCTTCGCCATCGACAATGGGATCAGCTTCGACGGGCTGGTCTACAACTTCCTCGTCTCGAACTGGGACGAGATCCGCGTGCCCGCGATCCGCCGCGAGGTGGTCGAGGAGCTGCGGGACGTCGACCGCGAGGACCTCGAGGAGCTCGGCACGCTCATCGAGATGCGCGCCGACAAGCACGGCGTGCTCCGCAACGTGCGCCCCACCGCGCCCATCGATCCGACGCAGGGGGTCCGCATCGCGCCGGGGCGGGTGCAGATGGGGCTCACCACCGCGGAGATCGACGGCCTCGCCACGCGCATCCGCGACCTGCTCCACCGCGTCGACCAGGGAACGCTCGCGGTCTTCTGATGCGAGAGCAGAAGCTCCTCGGAGCGGTCGGCGCCGTACGGCGCGAGGAGTGGCCGTTCGCGCTCTGCATGTTCACCTACGTCTTCCTCGTCATCGCCACGTTCTGGATCCTGAAGCCGCTCAAGAAGAGCCTCTTCCTCCAGCACTACGACGCGGCCGGGCTCACGCTGCTCGGCCATCGCTTCGCCGCCGCCGAGGCCGAGCTGTTCGCGAAGGTCCTCAACATGGTCGTGGCCGCGGCGGCCGTCGCGGCGTTCACGTGGCTCGCGGGACGCCTCCGCCGCGAGCGGCTCACCGCGGCGTTGATGGCGTTCTTCGTGGCGGCCGACGTGGCGTTCGGCCTCGTGCTGGCCAGGCCCGGCGCCGCCACCGTCTGGACCTTCTACCTCTACGGCGACCTCTTCAGCACGCTGATGGTCGCGACGTTCTTCGCCTTCCTGAACGACAGCGTCACGCCGGAGGCGGCGAAGCGGCTCTACGGCTTCGTCGGGCTGGGCGCCGTCGTCGGCGGCGTCGTCGGCAGCAGCGTCCTCGGCGCGCTCGTGACCGCCCTCGGCGCGCCGACCTGGGCGTTCGTCTGCGCGGCCGTCGGGCTCGTGATCGTCGCCGTCGCCTGGCGGGCGGGCGCCCTGGTCCGCGACCACGCGTCGACGCCGCCGGCCGAGCCCGAGCCGCGCGGCGAGCGCAGCGCCGCGCTCGAGGGTGCCGCCCTGGTGTTCGCGTCCCGCTATCTGCTCGCCATCACCGCGATGGTCGCGGTCTACGAGGTCGTCTCGACGGTGATGGACTTCCAGTTCACCAGCACCGTCTCGCACTATCTCGACGGCGACGCGATCGGACGGCACCTGTCGCGCGTCTTCGCGGTGACGAACGTCGCGTCGATGCTGGTGCAGCTGTTCCTCACCAGCACGATCATGCAGCGCTGGGGCGTCGGCGCCGCGCTCCTCGTCCTGCCCTGCACGACCGGTCTCGGCGCCGCGGCGTTCCTCGCCTGGCCGAGCCTGTGGGTCGGGAGCGCCCTCAACACGGCCGACAACGCGTTCAGCTACTCGGTCAACCAGTCGGCGAAGGAGGCGCTCTACGTGCCCACCACGCCGGACGAGAAGTACAAAGCCAAGGCGTTCATCGACATGTTCGTGCAGCGCTTCGCGAAGACGCTGGGCGTCGGGCTGAGCCTCGCCATGGGCGCCTGGTTCGGCGACTTCGCGAGCGTCCGCTGGCTGTCGCTGGTCACGCTGGCGCTCGCCGGCGTGTGGGTGCTCGCCGCCCGGTACGCGGGACGCCGATTCGCCGAGGAGGAGGCGGCGTAGCCCTCACCCGAGATGCTCGACGACGTCGAAGCGCAGCACGCGCGCGGCCGGGTCGAGCTCGAGCTCCGTGATGCTGGTGTTGCGCGTGTGGTAGCCGGTCCACTTGCGGGGGTCGTCGTGCAGGAGGCGGGCGATGCCGATCGCGATGGCCGCACCGTGGCTCACCGCGACCACCTCGCGGCCCGGGTGCGCCGCCGCGATGTCGCGCCACGCCGTCACGACGCGGTCGGCGACGCCGCCGAGCGACTCGCCGCCCGACGGGGCCCACGCGAGATCCTCGGCCTGCACGAAGAAGCGATGCCGGTCGAGCAGGTCGCTGAACTTTTCGTTCTCGTAAACGCCGATGCCGTACTCCGCGAGGCCCGGCGATTTCATGAGCGGCAGGTCGAGCGCCTCGGCGATGGCGGCCGCCGTCGCCGCCGCGCGCTGGAGCGGGCTCGTGTAGACGGCCGCCAGGTCCGGGCGCGTCCGCGCGAGGTACGCGGCCACCTGCTGCGCCTGCCAGCGGCCCTGGTCCGTGAGCGCGTGGTCGGTCGAGCCGTGCCAGCGCTGCTCGAGATTGGCGGGAATCTGGCCGTGACGGACGAGAAGCAACCGGGCGGACATCCGCTTCGTCTATCCTCCGCGACGAGCCGGCGCGAGCGATGCACGAGACGGCTTCCGGCGCACGCGGAGCCGGGCTAGCGTGGCCCGCGAGCAATGCCTCGGGCCTCCCGATCCTGCGCGACCTTCCTCGTCGCGGCCCTGCTCGCCGGTGGTTGCAGCCACACGCGCCCATACGTCCGTGGGCCGGCCACCACGCCCGCCCCCGCGCCATCGGCGATCGACCATCGGCTGATCCTGATCGGCGACGCCGGTGACGCGAATCCGGACGGCGAGCCGGCGCTCGATCTGCTCGAGGAGCGCGTCCGGGTCGCGCCGGGCATGACCACCGTCGTCTTCCTCGGCGACAACGTCTACGAGACCGGCATGCCGGACCCGACCGATCTCGAGTGCACCGCGCTCGAGAGCATTCTCGACGAGGTGCTGCTGAACCTCTACGAGAGCCGATGCGAGGCCGAGCGCCTCCTGAAGGCCCAGGTGAAGGCCGTCCGCGTTCCGGGCGCGCGCGCCATCTTCATCCCGGGCAATCACGACTGGGATCAGTTCGGCGTCGGCGGGTTCAAGCGCGTGCTCAATCAGCAGGCGTTCATCTTCCAGCTGCGCACGGCCACCCAGGACATCGCCGAGGTCAGCATGCTGCCCGGCAACGGGTGTCCGGGCCCGACGACGGTCGACATCGGGCGCCGTGGCCGGCTGGTCATCCTCGACACGCAGTGGTGGGTCGACGTCGGCACGAAGCCGACGCCGGAGCACAATCCGACGTCGTGTCCGTACGTCACCGAGGCGGACGTCCTCGCGGCACTCCTGCGCGAGATCGAGGCGGGTGTCGCCGCCGGACGCGAGGTCGTGGTCGTCGGCCATCATCCGCTCGCCAGCAAGGGCCCGCACGGGGGGCACGTCGACCCCGTCGTGCACCTCTTTCCGCTCACGATGCTCAGCACGTACGTGCCGTTCGTCGTGCGCTGGCTGCCCCTCCCGGTCCTGGGCTCCGTGGCCGCGTGGCTGCGCGCGAACCGTTCGCCGAGCGGCCAGGATTTCTCCGGGCCCGGCAACGCGGAGATGCGGAAGGCCCTCGAGACCACCATGGCGACGGCGGCGTCGCGCGGCGCCACGCCGCTGCTGTACGCCGCCGGCCACGACCACAGCCTGCAGGTCTTCGAGGCCCGCAGCGGCCCGCGCTATACGGTCGTCAGCGGGCTCGGCTCGAGCTCGAAGCAGTCGGAAGTGCGGCACGACCACTGGACGCGCTTCGCCCACGCCGACGCGACCCGCCCCGGCCTGATGGAGGTCGACTTCACCACCGACGGCCACGCGCGCCTCGCGGTGTACGAGTGGTCTCCGGAGCGCAAGGGCGGCGAGGAGGTCTACGCGCTCGAGCTCACCGCGGGCTGGTGAGGGGCCGGAACGGCGAGAGCAGGAAATCGACGCCGGCCGCGTGGCACCCCGTGCAGAGCGGGAGGCCGCGGCCGTAGAACGCGTCCGCATTCGTTCCGTCGAGCGTCTCGTAGAACAGCCACGCACGGCCGCCGCGTCCGCCGCGCAGCTTCCGCATGACGGCCCATCCGACGACCTGCTCCTGCCCGGCGAAGTACAGCTCCTTCACCATCGCGGCGCCGCGCCGGAACGTCGTCCGTCCCGCGGCGAGATCGTCGACGAGGACGGGGCTGTAGAACGTCCGCACGTGCATGCCGTGCGCGGTGGCCGACGTGTGCACCGCGGGCTCGCCCGTGTAGCTGGCCTGATACGCCCCTGCCCGCAACCAGCGGAGCAGCGGGCCCTTGCGACGGGGCGGCGTGGCCTGGGCGCCGGTGACGGTCACGAGCAGGATCAGCACGACGAGGACGCGCATCGAGCGCTCCGATGCCGGAGCCGGTCGGCACGTCACACCACGACGCGGGGCTGCCACGTCCCGGACGTAGCCCATCCGCGCACGGAAAACATCTCGGGCCTGCCGCCCTTCCCCGGGTTCCGCCCGGCGTTCTCCCGTCATGTCAGGAGTACACGGATGCGGCGATTCGCGGATAACGATCGTCATGCGTGCTCTCGCCGTCCTGCTCGCCCTCGCGCTGCCCTCGCTCGCCCTGGCCCAGGCCGCACGGAACGTCGAGCCCGTCGTCCTGACCGGCGCCGAGGTGCCGGCGTGGTCGCGGCTTCCCGCCCTCACCGTGTGCGCCCCGTATCCCTCGGGCACGACCGGCGGCCGCGACGCGCACAACGGCACGACCATCGTCCCGCCCGACGTTCGCACCGGCGTCGCCGTCGACGACGTCGTGGCGTTCCGCTGGACGGGGCTCGCCTGGGTCGAGATCCGGGTGCAGGTCGACGAACGCTTCGACTACTGCCTGTCGAACCCGCCGTCGGACTTCGCGCTGTACTCCGGCACGGACAAGGAGCTCACGTACGCGTGGGACGTCGAGAGCTGGAAGAAGACCGACGGCCAGTGCGTCGCCGCCTATCCGCCCGGCGCCGCGCCGACGCCGGATCCCGTCGCCACGCTCGACGACGACGACGAGATCGTCTTCATGGCGAGCGACGCGGGCCAGCAGGCGCCGCTGGCGGTGCTGACGCCGCCCGGCACCAGCAACGGCCAGGCGGTCGCCGTGGTCGACCCGTTCGATCCCACGGCGCCGGCGTTCGTCTACCTCTTCCTGCGCGCCGGCGGCTCGTCGTTCGACGCGTCGAGCGGCTACGTCGACTATACGCGCGATGCGAACGCCGACGAGTGGATCGATCGCCACTCGATCGCCGCCGACGACCCCGAGATCCTCGGCGTCAGCAACACCGGCTACGGCCCGAACCTGCCCGGCGACGTCTGCCGCACGGCCGTGTCGCCCGGCTATCCGGCGACGCCCGACGGTGCGCCGCGCCCGTCGACGGACCGCTTCGTGCGCGACGGCGTCACCGTCGCCACCGACGCCTACGAATGGCGCGCGACCGGCCGTTGGATGGTGCGCGGCCTGCGCGTCGCGAAGCCCGGACAGCCGGGCGTCTACGGCCCCGACCTGATCGACCGCTGGAAGGGGCGCGCGTTCCAGCAGAGCCCCGACTCGACGATCTCGCTCGTCGGCTTCGAGGACGAGCAGGTGAACTGGGAGGCGAACAGCGCGCTCCTCGGCGAGCGCGTCGGGCCGGTGCGCGCGATCCGCGAGGTGTGGGGCGCCGACTCGGGCACCAACGTCACGAAGACCGAAACCTTCTATCGCGACGCGGTGGCGTACCGGTACCACGTGCGCGTCCATCCCATCCCGCCCGACGGCCTCTACACGTCGTGGGACTACAACGCCGGCGTCGCCACGCGGTACTACAACCTGCTGAAGCCGAACGGCGTCGCGATCGACGGCGTCAACGACGACGTCGGCAACGTCGACGGCCTCTTCGGCGTTCCCGCGTTCTTCGATGCGCCCGACCCGACGTTCAACGTGCCGAGCGCGATCCTCAACTGGGAGCAGATCTCGGGCGCCGGCGACGCCGGCGCGCTCGTCTACATCCTCGAGCTGAAGGGCGCGACGACGCTCGTGAACCCGGCCGTCGTGCCGTACTACCGCGACGACAAGTGCCTCGACGACGGCACGGGCGACGACCCGGTCGCGCGGCCCTGGCCCGGCGAGGCGTCGACCGACCCGCGCGTGCAGGCCGGCTATGCCGCCGCGGCGGGCGGCACGCCCTACCCGCAGCTCACGTGCGACCAGAAGCAGGGCGCCTGGGGCGCGCACGGCGTCCACTACTTCGTCACCGGCGACAGCGACAACGCCGCGTCGCCCGAGGTGCTGACGGAGATCGACGCGCAGCAGTGGCAGTTCACCGTGCCGACGGCGGCGCCGGCGAACGTCGCGCAGCCCTACGCGAACACGGTGATCCTGCCGCTCCTGACGGTCGTCACGCCGATCGTCGGCCCGCCGCCGCTGCTCGCGCCGAGCGCGGCCGACGCGTCGGCCGTCACGCCGCAGGACACGCCGGTCGGCGTGACGCTCGCGGGCGGCGATCTCCTGACCTGCGAGCTCGGCTTCACGATCGTGACGCCGCCCGCGCACGGCACGCTCGGCGCGATCACGGGCGAGGCATGCACGCTCGGCCTGCCGTCGTCGGACACCGCGCGCGTCACCTACACGCCGGAGCCGGGCTACGCCGGCAGCGACGCGTTCACGTACCGCACGAACGACGGTCTGTTCGACTCGTCGCCGGCGTCCGTGTTCCTCACCGTCGAGCCGCTGCCGCCGCCGACCTGCGCGAACGGACCCGTCGTCGGCTGCCGGCGGCCGGTGCGGACGGACAAGGCGACGCTGTCGGTGACGGACCGCTCGCCCGACGTGAACGACGAGCTGACGTGGAAGTGGACCGCCGGCGCGGCGACGACGCTCGCCGACTTCGGCACGCCGCTCACGACGACGAGCCATCAGCTGTGCGTCTACGACGGCGCAGGCGACACGGTCGCTCGCGCGAGCGTGCCGCCGGGCGGGACGTGCGACGGCCGGCCGTGCTGGTCGGCGAAGGGCAGCCGCTATCTGTACCGGAGCCGCGAACGCGTTCCCGGCGGCGGCAAGCGCAGCACGCTCCGGCTGACGCTCGCGGCCGGCATCGACGGCAAGGCGAAGATTCTCCTGAAGGGCCGCGGCGTCCACTTCGGGCTCGACGCCCTCCCCTGGGCGCAGCCCGTCGTCGTGCAGCTGAAGAACGGCGAGGGCGAGTGCTGGGAGGCACGGTACGACGCGCCGGCGCGGCGCAACCAGCCGGGACGGTTCCTCGACAAGGGTGACTGAGCGCATGCCGGGTGCGCCGAGCTTTTGCCGTTGACCTCCGTGGGCGCCGATCCGTACAGTCCGGACGCATGTGGCTCGTCCCGCGTGTCCTGGCGGGGTGCGCGCTCCTGCTCCTGTGCGGGTCGCGCGCGACGGCCGCGCTCGTCCTCGACGCGGCGACGGTCACGGTCCGCCCGGCACGCACCGACTCGTTTCAGCTGAAGGGCCGGCTCGGACCCACGTCGCTCGACGGCGCCACCGCGATCACCGTCGCGCTGGGACCGTTCTCGATGCAGGTCCCGCTCGACCGGGTGAAGCGGAAGAAGCAGCTCGTCACCTTCCGCGACAAGGCGCCCGGCGCGCGCATCAGCCGGCTGCGCCTGGACCTGCGGCGCGGCACGTTTCTGGTCGTCGGCGACGAGTGGGTGCTCGCGAACCTGCCGAACCCGCTCGACGTCGCGGTAGGGACGACCGCCGGCGCGGACTGCCGGACGGTGCGCCTCGAGAACCCGAAGGCGCGACGGCCGCGGAAGCGCGCGCCGTCCGTCGTCCGTCTCGTGCTGGCCAAGAACGGCGACGCCGGCGCCTGCGGCACGCTCGCGGCGCCGCGCCCGCGTCCGGTCGCCGTCGTCGCCGGCACACCGACGTCGGTGCTGTTCGAGGTCGACGCGACGACCGTCGACGCGGGCAGCGTCCAGCTCGTCCGCCTGGACGCGGCCGGCCGCCCGACCGGCGAGCCGGTGTGCACGATGACGTCGGACGGGGCGCGGCTCTCCTGTACGACGACGATCGCCGAGACGTCGCCGGGCGACGTCACCTTGTTCGTCCGCGGCACCGCGGGGGGCGCGCCGGTGGCGTCGACGGGCTTCGTCCTGCCGATCGTGCCGCCGCGCAGCGCGGCGGACGCCGCGATGCTCGCGCAGGCCGACGCCGGCGTCGTCCAGGCACGCGACGACGCGTTCGCCCGGCTCGGCGACACGCTCGCCGCGCGCATGGCGCTGCTGCGCGCGCTCGCCGCGGTGCCGGGCATCTCCGGCGCCGCGCTCAGCCCGAACGGCGTCGACGTCGTCTACCGCTATGCGAACGGCTGGCTCGGCGGGCTGATCCTGAACCGCGGCCTCGGCACCATCCCCACGCCGTCGGTGGCGACGACCCGTCCGGCCGCCGTGCGCCCGCGCCCATCGCCCCGCGTCCTCTTCCGCACGTGCGGCGGCGCCGAAGGCGTCTGCTGTCAGCCGAAGGATCGGCGCCAGGCGCTGCTCCGACGCAACGTCCTCGTCTGGGACGCGGGCTACTTCGGGCCGGGCCGAGACGACGCGCCGGTCGTCGCCGCCAAGTTCGCCGAGTGGGCGTGCCTGGGCCACCAGGTGACGACCGTCTTCGGCGCCGCCGCGACCGTCGCGTCGGTGAAGCAGTTCACGAGCGCCGCGACGCTCGTGATCTCCACGCACGGCGTGGTGAACAAGTACGGCCGCGTGATGTTCGCCACCGGCGAGACGATCTCCGACAGCCGCGACGAGCTTCACCACGACGACCTGGTCTTCGGCCTGGTCGGACGGTACCCGATGACCGACACCGTCGGCATCTACACGGTCTCCGAGGACTTCGTCCGCGTGCTGCCCGGGAGCTTTCCCGAGCGCGCGATCGTCTACGCGAGCTATTGCTACAGCGGCTACGAGGACGCACTCGCGGCGTACGTGTCGAAGGGCGCGGGCGTCGCGTTCGGCTACGACTGGAAGGTGCACGACACCTACGCGATCGACGTCGCGACGCAGCTGTTCGACGGCCTGCTCGCCGGCTTCAAGACGGCCGGCGACGCGTACGACGCCGTCGAGCCGAAGCGCGACCCCACTCCGCTGACCGGCTCGCTGCCCGGGCGCGAGCCCGACACGTGGCTCGAGTTCACGCTGCCCGCCTCCTTCGTCTCGCAAGGCAACCAACGGATCGCCTACGTCGCCCAGCCCGACATCACGCCCGACGCGTCGACCGTCGGCCCCGGCGAGTCGGCGACGCTGACCGCGTCCGCAGAGGGCGCGGGGACGTGCCCGCTCGAGTACCACTGGTACACGGAGGGCACCGCCGGCGACCTCACGGGCGATACGGGGACGAACGACTTCGAGTCGACGGAGCCGACCGCCACCTACACCGCCCACGAGGAGCCCGACGCCGACGACGACGCGGTCGCGGTCGAGCTGTCGTCGCCAGAGAGCGACGGCATCGGCACGAGCTGCGCCGAGGCGAGCGTCGTGACGACGTCGACCAGCAGCACGACGACGACGTCGACGACGGTGCCGACCTGCGGTGCGGGCGTCGTGCTGTCGGCCGTCGTCACCGAGGAGATCCTCGCCGGCGCGTTCGCCACGTCGATGGGAACGAACGATCAGCATCCGTTCACGTTCCCGCAGACGGCGATCCCCGTCACGCCGACGGCGAACGACGCGAAGCCGTGGAACGAGGTCGCGACGGCCGGCGGTGCCGCCGCGACCAGTATCGGCGACATCAGCTGGACCGTCGCCCCCTGCGCGATCACCGCGAGCGGCACGTTCGAGGAGTCGAGCATCGGCGGCTCGGCCACCGCGGCGGCGCAGACGGGACTCGACGCCACGCTGCAGATCGCCTTCGAGGTGTCGCGCGAGGCGCCGTATCACCTCGAGGGCTTCGTCCAGGCCTCCGGCACGGCGAAGGACGGCGACAACACGGTCTTCTACGCGCGCTGCTCGGCCAACGGGATCGGCATCGTCGAGGCGAGCCTGCAGAACCCGACCGGCGTCCCCGTCCCGTTCGAGCGCGACAGCACCGCCTTCCCGGGCGAGGAGCTCATGATAATTTGCGGCGTCAAGCGCGGCGGCGCCAGCGCCGACGGCACCGGCGACGACATGGGGACCGTGGACTGGAGCTTCACGTTCACGTTCCAGTGAGCGCCCGATAGCGCGCGAGGAGCCGCCGGCCCTTGGCGGCGATGCGGCATGCTGCCGCCACCGTCTTCGGCACGGGTTCGCCCCACGCCGCGGCGCTGAGCGCGAAGCGCGTCGGCCTACCCTTGGCGTCGACCAGCTTCGGGAGCGTCGCGCCGGCAGGCCGCCGTGCGGGTCTTTGGTCTTCTTCCGTGCAAGGTCTTCCGCTTGGCCGGCGCCTTGCGCTTCGCTGTCGATCGCGTCCGCTTGGGCTTCGGCCGGTCCCACGGCGCGTTTCGCTTCCGTGTGGCCATGCCCGGACGCTATCCCCGCCGCCCTCGACGTCAATCTCCCATCGCAGTATGGAGGCGCCATGACCCTGAACGAGCTGCTCAACACCCCGAACGTGACGCCCGAACGCGTCCAGTCCCATCTCGCCTCGCTCTCCGGCGACGAGCGCGTCCGCCAGGCCACGCAGCTCGATCGCCGCCATCACAAGGCGCTCTGGGATCTGTCCGCCAACACCCCGCCCATCCAGCTCGAGGAGGTCGTCGGGACCGAGCGGGCGCCGCTCGATCCCGTGCCGTTCGAAGGCCAGAACAACCAGCCGATCTACCGCCCCTTCAAGAAGGTCTTCTACCGCACGACGAACGGCACGATCGGGGGCTACAACGACAGCCCGGCCGCGTGGTTCGCGGGCCCCGGCTACTACCTGCTGAAGCGCGACGACTCCGGCGTCTACGTCGACTATACGGAGGTCCCGAAGGACAAGCCGGCGTCGTGGCCGCCGATCAAGCCGAACGACACGGGCATCTCCCAGTTCGTGTACGGCCACATGAAGGACTACCTGCGGCGCGTGTACGGCCGCGTCTTCATCGGCCGCGCCTATCGCAAGGGCAAGGAGTCGCCGAACTTCTTCGTCCTCGCGCGCCCGGAGGTATGACCAGGGCCGCCGTCGCCGTCGGGCTCGTCCTCGTCGTCGGCGCGCCGGCGCTCGGGCAGCTCGCGCCCGGCTGGCCCGCGGACGACCGTCCCGGCCAGGCTCTCGATCGACAGCGCGGCGAGTCGCTCGACGACTACCACCGGCGCCTCGAGCAGTGGCGCGACAGCTCGCACGACGAGCGTCGCGAGATGCTCGATCGCCGCCCCGGCAGTGGGGGCGCCGGCGAGGAGCCCGAGGAGTAGCGGCCATGTCGCCCGCCACCGTGCCGCTCGCGACCGGGCTCGGCGTGTGGATCGGTGCCGCGCTGTACGTGCACTGGCGGGGCCGCGAGCGCTTGAGCTTCATGCGGCAGCTCGCCGATCACTCGACGCTGCTCGCGCCCTACAACGCGTTCGTCTACCTCTGCTCGGCCGTCCCCCGGCGTCCGCGGCTGGACGTCGACGCGTTCCCCGAGCTGCGCGTGCTGCGGGAGAACTGGCAGACGATCCGCGACGAGGGCCTGGCGCTCCATGCCGCCGGCCACGTCCGCGTGGCGGAGCGGCACAACGACCTCGCGTTCAACTCGTTCTACAAGCGCGACTGGCGCCGCTTCTATCTGAAGTGGTACGGCCGCCCCCTGCCCTCCGCGACGTCGCTGTGTCCGCGCACGGTCGAGCTCCTCGCCCACACGCCGAGCGTGCACGCCGCGATGTTCACGATGCTCGCGCCGAAGAGCCACCTCGTGCGGCATCGCGACCCCTTCGCGGGCTCCGTACGCTTCCATCTCGGCCTGTCGACGCCGAACTCCGACGACTGCCGCATCTTGATCGACGGCGAGCCGTATCACTGGCGTGACGGCGAAGCGGTGGTCTTCGACGAGACCTACATCCACCGCGCCGAGAACCGTACCGACATGCCGCGGTTGATCCTGTTCTGCGACGTCGAGCGCCCGCTGCGCGGGCGTCTCGCCACCGCGATCAACCGGTTCGCGATCCATCGGGTGATGGGCATCACGGCGACGGCGAACGTCGACGGCGAGCCCGTGGGCATCGCCAACCGCGTGTTCGAGCGCGTGTACCACGTGCGCCTGCTCATGAAGCGCCTGCGCAAGCGCAGCCGCCCCCTCTACTACGCGCTGTCCTGGGGCACGAAGCTCGGCGTGGCGGCCCTGCTCGTCTGGCTCGCGCTCGGCTAGGGAGAGAGAGTCGCAGACCGCACAGCATGCCGTCTTTTTCGTTGACCGCCGAAAGCGGCCGACGGTACGTATTCCGGGATGCGCATCGCGGCTCTGCTCCTGGCCTGCGCCATCGCGACCCACGCGTTCGCCGCCTCCGGCGACCTCGACCCGACGCTGCTCGGCGGTCGCGTGCAGACCGACTTCGACGGCTGGTTCGACCAGGCGCAGGCGGTCGTGGTGCAGCCCGACGGCGCGATCGTCGCCGCCGGACTCGTGCGGCGGAAGATCGGCGAGACGGGCGGCGGCATCCCGCTCTTCCGGGCCGAGCTGGGCCTCGTGCGCTACACGGCGACGGGCGCGATCGACGAGACGTTCGGCGACGAGGGCATCGTCCGCACCGACTTCGGCGAGGACGTCGACGTGCGCGTGCTGTTGCGCGATCCCGCCGACGGCGACCTGATCGCCGTCGGCAACACGCCGTCGTTCCCGCGGAAGGTCGTCTTCGCGCGTTACGCGGCGAACGGAACAGCCGACACGAGCGTCGGCGGCGGCACCGGACGCGTCGTCACGGCGGTACCGGGCTTCGCCTACGCGGGCTACGTGCGTGCCGACGGCACGATCATGATCGGCGGCAGCGGCCTCAACTTGAGCGGCTTCGACGCCTTCCTGCTCGCACGCTTCCTGGCGAACGGCACGCCCGATCCGGCCTTCGACGGCGACGGGTTTCTGATCTCCAGCCAGGGCGCGGCCATCCGCGGCATGTTCGAGGAGCCGGACGGCGACGTCGTCGTCGGCGGCTGGGTGCAGAGCGGGAGCATGAACGGCTTCCGCAACGTCGTCGTCGCGCGCTTCACCGCTGCCGGCGCCGTCGACAACGGCTTCGGCCCGAGCGGCACCGGCCGCACGGTGATCGACTACTTCAACTCCGAGGACGAGGGCCGCGCGCTGACGCGGCTCGCCGACGGCCGGCTCGTCGTCGCGGGCTTCGCGATCCAGGGCTCGGGCGTGAGCGCGCAGAAGCACTTCGCCCTCGCGTGGCTCGACGCGAACGGCGTCCTCGACCCCGCCGTCGCCGGCGGCACCGGCAAGGTGACGACCGACGTCGTCGGCGACGGCATCGTGCGCAACCTGCTCGTCCAGTCGGCCGGCGTCGTCGCGGTCGGCGAAACCGGGTCGGGCCTCGAGGTCACGGCGCTCGCGAGCGACGCCCCGGAGCTGACGCTCGTCCGCTACGGCGCGACGGGCTCGATCGACGCGGCGTTCGGCGACGACGGCACGATCACGCACCGCCTGCGCGCGACGGAGGCGCCGCGCGCCGCCGTGCTCCAACCGGACGAGAAGCCCGTCGTCGTCGGGCGCGTGCGCGAGGACTGGCACGTGCTGCGGCTGACGCCCACCGGCCAGGCCGACACCACGTTCGGCAGCGGCGGCCGCGTCCTCATCCAGGGGGACGAGTTCCTCCAGGCCTCCGGGGGGGCGCTCCAGGACGACGGCAAGATCCTCGTCGCGGGCAGCGGCCTCTGCCGCGTCGACTGCGCCGTGTTCCAGTTCCAGCAGCGCATGGCGCTCACCCGGCACCTGCCCGACGGCCGGCTGGACGCCCAGTTCGGCGAGCTCGGCCTCGCGATGCCGACGTTCACCAGCGCCAGCTCGCAGGTCGCGATGGGCGCGGTCGTCCTGCCCGACGACACGATCCTCGCCGGCGGGACGTCGCGCGCGGCGGTGTTCGGCGAGGACGACGACTTCGCGGTCGCGCACCTGGGCGCGGACGGCACGCCCGACGCCGCGTACGGTACCGGCGGCCTCGCCCTCGCCGACTTCGCGGGCGGCGACGACGTCGCCGTCGGGATGACCGTGCAGCCCGACGGCAAGGCGATCCTCGTCGGCGAGGTGCCGCAGGGCAACGGCATCGTGTTCGGCGTCGCGCGCTTCACCACCGCCGGCCAACCCGATCCGACCTTCGGCGGCGACGGCACGGTCACGACCGACCTGCCGGGAGTCATCGACCGCGCCCAGAGCGTCATCGTCCAACCCGACGGCACGATCGTCGTCGTCGGCACGAGCTACGACGACCAGTCGGGCGTCGTCGCCCTGGTGCGTTACACGTCGACCGGCACGCCCGATCCCGCGTTCGGGACGAACGGCATCGTGCTGACGCCGGTGACCGCCAACTTCGACGGCGGCGCCGACGTCATCCGCCGCGGCGACGGGACGCTGGTCGTGTCCGGCTGGGTCGACTTCGGCGGCGACGAGGACTTCCTCCTGCTCCGCTACCTCGAGAACGGCACGCTCGATGGTTCGTTCGGCACCGGCGGCATCACCCGCACCGACCCGTTCGGCTTCCACCGCACCGACGAGGCGATCACGCTGACGGAGGCGCCCGACGGCCGGCTGCTCGTCATCGGCGACACGGTCCACGCGACGGACGACTTCGTCGTCGCGCGCTTCAGCGCGGGCGGCGTCCTCGACACCGCCTTCGGCGCGGGCGGGCACATGCTCGTCGACCTCTTCTCCACGCCGGACTACGATCCGCGCGCGGCGCTCCTGCAGCCCGACGGCCGGCTCGTCGGCATCGGCACGACCGACGGCATGGGCTTCTTCCGCATGGAAATGGCGGGCGGCCCGCAGGCCACGTTCCCGCCGACGCCACCGTCCACGACCACGAGCACGACCGTGCCCGGCGGCTCGACGACCACCACGACGACGACGGTTCCGGGCGGCACCACCACGACCACCACGACGACGGTCCCCGGCGGCACGACGACGACCACCACGACCCTGCCCGCCAGCGCCGAGATCTGCGGCAACTGCGTCGACGACGACGGGGACGGCGACGTCGACTACGACGACGCGCAGTGCTGCGCCGCCACCGGCGCGCTGTCGGTGCGAAAAGCGCAGCTCAAGCCCGGCACGGCGGGCACGAAGCTGAAGCTCACGGCACAGCTCGGCGGCGCGGGCTTCGCGACCGTCGACCCGACCGGCGCCGATCTCTACGTCCGGCTCGCCGCGGGCGACGGCACGACGCTCCTCTGCACGCGGATTCCCGCGGCGAGCGTGAAACGCAAGAAGAAGGGCTTCCAGTTCGCCGACAAGGGCGGCTCCGTGGCGTCGGGAATCTCCAGCGTCAAGGGCAAGCTCCTGAAGACGCAGCAGCTCCAGCTCGTCATCCAGGGGAAGCGCGCGCGGACGGGCACGCCGGCGGCGGGCGCCATCGGGCTCACGCTGGCGTACGACGCGGGCGCACGCGGACAGTGCGCAAGCGCGGTGCAGACGTTCCGCACGATCGGCAAGAACAAGGGCGTCCGCTACCCCTGAGCGCCGCGCGCGCGGCTCACACGTAGGTCGGGCGCAGGTCCTTCCCCCATCGCGCGAGCCACGCCTCGATCCGCGCGCCGACGAAGCGCGGGTAGACGTCGCTCAGCGCGGCGATCTTGCCGTCGCGGAACTCCGCCATGAGCTCGATCTCGAGCAGCAGCTCCTCGGAGTCGCCGCGGCGATACGCGGCCGTCCCGGTGACACGGAGGACGTCGCCCTCGATGCTCGGCGGCGTGCCGCCCGGCAGCACCCGCCGCTCGCAGTGCCGGTCGAACCCGTCGAGGAACCGCTTGATGGCGGCGTAGACCGCCTCGCGTCCCTCGACGACGCAGTCCCATCGCGGCGTGCCGAGGACCCGGTAGACGAGATCGGGCGTCAAGAAGTCGTCGAGCCGCCGCCAGTCGTCGTCCGCATACGTCGCTTCGAACGCCTGCGCGTAGGCGACGAACGTTCCGATCATGTCCGCGTGCGTCATGGACCGTCCTCCTCCGTAGGGCCTGGACGCCGCGGCGAGCCGTCGCAAGCGGTTTGACCGCCGCCGCACGCGATGCGACACGCGCACATGCCCGCCCGGCTCGTGCAGCTGCATCGCTTCCCGGTGAAGGGCCTGCGACACGAGCCGATGCAGACCGCCGTCCTCGCGCCCGGGCAGGGCCTGCCGGGCGATCGACGCTTCGCCGTCGCTCGCGGCGACACGCGCTGGACGGCGGACTCCCCGCGCTGGCTGCCGAAGCAGTGGTTCGTCATGCTCATGCGCGACACGGCGCTGACCCGCGTTCAGGCGCGCGTCGACGGCACGAGCATCGCGCTCACCATGGACGGCCGCGACGAATGCCGCGCGTCGTGGGCGACGTCCGAGGGGCGCACCCGACTGGACGACTGGCTCAACGACGTCCTCGGCCCGCGTCGCGAGGGCCGCGCGCGCCTCGTCGAAGCCGGTGAGACGTCGCTCACCGACGTCCCGCAGAACTGCCTGTCGTTGCTGAACCTGGAAAGCGCGTGACCTCGGCCGCCGGATGGGCTGCGAGATCGATCCGCTGCGATTCCGCGCGAACCTCCTCGTCGACGGCGTGCCGGCCTGGCGCGAGTTCGATTGGATCGGCCAGGACGTCAGGCTGGGCGACGTCACGCTGTCCATACCGGCCCGCATCCCACGCTGCACCGCGACCGCGGTGAACCCGGCGACCGGCGCGCGCGACGTGAACGTCGTGCGGGGGCTCCGCACGGCGTTCGGACACTACGACGTGGGCGTGTACGCCGAGGTCGTCCGCGGGGGAGCGCTCACCGTCGGCGACGAGCTGACGCCGCCCGACGCGCCCGAGTCGCGGTCGTGGGCGGGCCACTGGCTGCGCTTCCTCGGCTTCCTGGCGCGCGGCGCGCCCGACGTGTTCCGTCGCGGCTGAGCTTGCTCAGACCTTGAAGAGGAAGTTCATGACGTCGCCGTCCTTGACGACGTACTCCTTGCCCTCGGCCCGCAGCTTGCCCGCCTCCTTGGCGCCCTGCTCGCCGCGGCCGGCGATGTAGTCGTCGAAGGCGACCGTCTGCGCGCGGATGAAGCCGCGCTCGAAGTCGGAATGGATGACGCCGGCCGCCTGCGGCGCGGTGTCCCCCGCATGGATCGTCCACGCGCGCACTTCCTTCTCACCGGCCGTGAAGTACGTCTGCAGGCCGAGGAGGTGATAGGCGGCGCGGATCAGCCGGTCGAGCCCGGCTTCCTCGAGCCCCATGTCGGCGAGGAACAGGCCCTTCTCCTCGTCGTCGAGCCCCGCGATCTCGGCCTCCATCGCGGCGCAGATCGCCACCACCTCCGAGCCGTTCTGCTGCGCGTGGGTGCGCACGGCGTCGAGATGCGGGTTGCCCTCGAAGCCGCGCTCCGCGACGTTGGCGACGTAGAGGACCGGCTTCGCCGTGATGAAGCAGAACGGCTTCAGCAGCGCCCGCTCCTCCTTCGTCCACTCGAGCGCACGCACCGGCTTGCCGCCGTCGAGCTGCGCCACGACGCGCTCGAGGATCGCGACGACGGCGCGCGCCTCCTTGTCGCCCGACTGCGCCTGCTTCTTGTGCCGCGCGAGGCCCTTCTCCGCGGTGGCGAGGTCGGCCAAGGCGAGCTCGGTGTCGATGGTGCCGATGTCGGCGACCGGATCGATGGTGCCCGCGACGTGGACGACGTTGTCGTCGGCGAAGCAGCGCACCACGTGGACGACCGCGTCGGTCTCGCGGATGTTGGCGAGGAACTGGTTCCCGAGCCCCTCGCCCTTCGACGCGCCCGCCACCAGCCCCGCGATGTCGACGAACTCGACCGTCGCCGGCACGACCCGCTGCGGGTGGACGATGTCCGCCAGCAGCGCGAGCCGCTTGTCGGGCACCTCGACGACGCCGACGTTCGGCTCGATCGTGCAGAACGGGTAGTTCTCGGCCGCGATGGCGGCCTTGGTGAGCGCGTTGAACAACGTCGACTTGCCGACGTTGGGGAGACCGACGATGCCGCACTGGAGACTCACGGGGACCTCTTTCGCCTGAGGGTGATCGGCGACCATGCCCGAATACCCCGGGCATGGCCACCCCGCGGTCAGTCGCGCCAGCGGCGGCGGCGTCCGGCGGCGGCCAGGATGCGCGCGGGCACCTGCGAGGCGTCCTGGATGATGTGGGCCCCGGACTCCGACACGTTGATCGGGTACGGCGACGTGCAGAGCGAGAACGAGGGCGCCGGCGCCGTCCAGTAGTTCGACACGTAGTCGATGTCCCCATAGGGCACGCAGCCGCCGCGATCGCTGCCGTACGGCATCTTGAGCCAGCAGAGCGGCAGGGCCGACAGCGTGTCGCACGGCCCGAAGTCGGTGACGCCCGGCGGGTTGTCGAACGACACGTTCTCTTCGAGCTTCACGTACCGGCTGCCGCCGTCGGTGTAGAACGTGTTGCCGCCCGCTCCGGGACGCTTGCCCGACGCGACGTTGCCGGCGATGCGCTCGGCGTCGTGCCACCCGCGGCCCTGGCGCGCCTGCGTGTAGATCGCGCCGCCGTCCCACAGCTCCATCAGGAACCGGGTGATGCGGTTGTTGAGGACGCGGTTGCCGCGGCTGGTCGTCGGCGTCTCCCACATGCCCCACTCGCCGCTGTAGGCGTGCGGCAGCCCCGGAAAGCTGCCGGGATCGTAGAGGCCCCAGCCCCAGCCGAGCGCGATGCCCGACCACGGCACGTTCGTGATGTCGTTGTGCCGCACGAGCGTGCGCGTCGTGAACCCGACGTAGATGCCGGCGGCGTCGAAGTACTCCACGCCGACGCCGTCGATCAGGTTGTTCGTGATGCGGTTGTCGCGGGTGACGTCGGCGCGATGGGTCGGATGATGATCCCGATCGGCGACGCCGCCCATCTGGATGGCCGCCGACGAGACGTCGCGGAAGACGTTGCCGACGATGCGGTTGCGCTGCGCGCCCGTGTCGAAGTCGAGCGCGACGCCGCCGAGGTGCTCGAAGCGGTTGCCCTCGAACACGACCCGTCGCGCGTGGAGGAAGCGCAGGTTGCCCGGCGTCCGCGTGACGTGGCGGGCGTGGCCGATGACGTTCGGCGCATGGTCCCAGCCCGTCAGATGGAAGCCGCTCTGGTCGGCGGCGTAGCCGTCGTCGGTGCTCGGTCCGATCCACGTGGCGTGCGCGAACGTGATGCCGCTGAAGTGGACGCCCGCGATCGGGCGCCGGCGTGTGCCCTGCCCGTCGATCAGCACCTCGAGGACCGGCAGCTCGACGTCGGCACCGGCCATGTCCTGGCCCGGCAGTGGGATGTAGTACAGCCAGCCCGTCGCGGACGACAGGTACCACTCGCCGGGCTCGTCGAGCAGCTCGTACGCGTTCTCGAAGCGCGTGAGCAGCCGGAAGGTCCACAGCGAGTCGTCGCCGGGCGGCGCCTGGAAGACGTTCGCGTTCTTCCAGCACGGCTGCTGCATGATCACGAACGGCCCGTCGACGCTCGCGACCGGGCACCGCATCATCTTCCACTGCGTCAGCGTGACCGCTTCCACGTCGCGCGGCGTGTGCCACGTGGGCCAGGGATCGAGCACCGCCATGTAGCCCGAGTCGGTCGGCGCGAAGCCGGCGGGATATGGCGCCGTCTGCGCCCGCACCGCGCGCCGGCCGTCGACCCAGAGCTGCCGGCTGACGACGCCCTCGCCGACCCAGGCGCGCTGGATGCCCAGCGTGGCGTCGTGCACGGTCCAGCCGCCCACCGGCATGGCGCCGGACACGACGGGCGTCTCTCCCGACGCCGCACGGAAGCGCAGCGAACGCCCCGCGGACCGGGAGTCCCGGCCGTCGAGGACGAGCGGCTCCGTCAGCCGATGCGTGCCGCCGCGGAGGGTCACGACGACGTCGCGCCGGCCGTGCGGATCGACGGACCGGGCCTCGTCGCGGGCCCTGGCCAGCGTACGGAACGGGTGGGCACGGCTTCCCGACGCGGCGTCGTCGCCGTCGGGCGACACCCAGACGTGGAGCGGACCCTGCGCGGCGGCCGTCGCCCCCAGCACCATGAGGATCGCGAGCGCGAGCGGCGTCTTCACGCCGCGGAATATCGGCAGGCGACGACGGAAACTGGAGGCGGTCAGCCGCGGGGCAGGACCGGCACGCAGTCGGCGCTGCATGCCGCGGACGGGTCGGGGCTGACGGCATGGCGGTGGAGGACCGCCCACGTCGGCGTGACGAGCAGCCGCTGGCCGTCCACGACGGCCGTGCCGTCGACGATCAGGCTGTAGTCGTCGGCGGTCCGCACGGGGAAGAGCACCGACACGGCGGGACGCGCGCCGGCGTTGCGCGCGCTGCGCGTGCCGACGTCGATCGCCAGCGCGTCGCCGTCCCAGCGGACCGCGCTATGCACCGCGTGGGGACGCAGATCGTCCGAGACCGTCAGCACGTACGCCCGATCGCCGCGCTCGGCGATCGCGGCGCGCAGTCCGTCGAGCGCGACCGGAATCGACATGGGTCACGGATAGCGCCGCCCACCGCGCGACGCCACCCGGACCGCGTCAGCCCACCTCGCCCGCCGCCAGCAGCTCCTGCAGCCGTTCGGCCGTCTTGCCCGTCAGGTTCGACGCCGCGAGGAGCTCGCGCGCCGCCGCCGGCTTCTGGATGACCAGCTCGGCGAAGGCGACCTTGAGCGCCCGGTACTGCATCGACGGATCCTGGATCGTGCGGGCGCGATCCCATGCCGCTTCCGGATCCGCGGCGCTCAGCGCGGTTGCGAGCGTGAGCCGGAGCGCGTCGGTCTGCTCCGCCCGCGGCAAGCCGTCGACCCATCGTGCGGCGCGGGCCGGCTCGTCGGTGGCCCATGCCTCCACGACGGCGCCGGTCGCCACGGCGCGGAGCCGGTCGTCGGCGAGCAACCGCGTCGCGGCGGCCGCGTCGGCCGGCGCGCCGTCCGCCCACGTCTCGTACACCGCGGTCACCATCTCGCGGTACGTTCCGTAGTTGTCGGCGACGAACGCCGCGGCCGCCGCGGGATCGGCCTGGCTCCACCCGGCGAGCGCACCCTTCACGCCGCTCGCGCGCAGGAACTCGCTCGCGAGCGCCTCCGCCCACGCCGTTCCCGCGGCGCCGTCGCCGAGGGCGAGCTTGCCGGCGATGACACGCGCCGCCTCCGCGAGGAGCTCGACGTCCGCGCTCGTCGGCGGCGGCAGCGTTCCGGCGTTCGCCAGCTCCTCGTACACGTCGGGCGCGTTCGCCAGCTCGGCCTCCGTCACGTTCATCGCGGCGAGGTCGGCCAGGTACTGCGCGTAGTAGTCCTGCGCCATCGACAGCTCGGCCGTCGACAGATGTCCCGCCGCCGCGCCGGCGTCGGTCTGCGCCATCGCCATCAGAGCGGCGTTCAGCGTCATGGCGCGCTCGGTGGGTCCGCGCAGCGTGGACGCCCACGCGACGGCGGCTTCGCCGTCCGAGCGCGCCCAGACCGAACCGACCGTCGCATACGCCTGCATGCGACGGAGCGGCGACGTCATCGCCTTCGCGACCGCGATGCCGTCCGTCGGGCTCCGCTGCGCCAGCGCGCCCGCGATCTGCACGAGCGCGGTGTCGCGGTAGTCGTCGACGAGCCAGGCGTCGGCCCACGCGAGCGCCTCGTCCGCATCCCGGCGCGTCAGGTGCAGCACGAAGCGACGCAGCGGCGCGAGCACCGCCTCGGACGTCGCCTCCGCCGGCTCGAGCGTCGCGAGCGCGTCGCGCAGCCCGTCGGCGAGTTGGGCGAGCTGGCGCTCTCGTCCGTCGACCTCGAGCAGCATCAGATACTTCTCGAAGCCGGCCGCGTCCGCCCGGAGCCAGTCCGTCAGGATGGCGGCCAGGACCGCCCGGCGCCGCGACGGGTCGTCGATGCGCAACGCCGCCTCGACGAGCGCCTGGAAGTCGCGCTCCGTGCCGCCCGTGCTCACCGGCTCGACGTCAGGAGCGTCCGGCGCCGCCGCCACCGATGCCGATGGCGGTGGCGCGACCTGTTCCGGCGGCGAGGGCGGGCTCGCCGTGAAGTAGACGAGCACGACGACCAACGTCGCTGCCGCGATCGCCACCCACGCGAGCCCGCCCCGCCGCATCAGAGCTTCACCGTTCCGGACAGCGACGACACGTTGCCCGCGAGGTCCGTCGCCATGACGAGCACCTCGATGCTCGTCACACCGCTCGCGCGCAGCGCCGCCGTGGCCTCGGGCGTGAAGACCGCCGTCCAGTCCTTGCCCTTCACCGCGGACGCCAGCAGCACGCCGCCGACGCTCACGTCGAGCTTGTCGATGCCGCTCTTGTCCTGCACGGCGCCCTGCAGCGAGTAGACCTCCTTCTTGCCGCCCTTGATCGTCTTGTTGATCGTCAGCACCGGTGGGACGTCGTCCTGCTTGGCCCAGCGCCGCATGCGGCGCACCTGCCAGTCGAAGACCTCGCCCTCGAGCGGCGGGGCGAGCGGCGGCGGGTAGCGGTGATGCGTCGCCGCCTCGTACGCGGCGGCGATCGCGAGGACGTTCTTGTCGTCGAACAGACGGCCGCCGAAGTTCATCGTCAACGGCTCGCGCCGCTCGGCGTCGTACTCGAGGACACCCATCGGCACCGTCACGTTCGGCGTGTACATGAAGTTCACGATGTCGCGGCCGATGATCGAGCCGCTCGTCGGTCCCTTGTTCGCCCAGACCGGCCACGCGATCGCGTCGAGGCCCTCCGCGTCCATCCAGTCCTCGAGCGCGTTCTTCTGCTCGCCGCGCGCGGTGTAGTGCTCGATGCCCTCGGGCGATCCGAACGGGATCAGCGTACCGTCGCTGTAGGCGCCGGTCACCGGGTCGACGTTGTACATCGCGGCGCGGACGTTCGCGCTGATCTGGTTCACGAGCGACGCCGTCGCGAGGACTTTCGCGGCGAGCGTCTGGTAGTCGTCGCCGGGCTGCTTCACGATCGATTCGATCAGGCTCCGGTACGAGTACGCCGCGACGCGGTTGTTGTTCGGGCTGACGAGGAGCTGCGTCACCGGCGCGTCGGGCCCGCGGTCGTAGGTCGTGCTCACCTGCGGCGGCAGGAAGACGTACTCGACGGTCGCGCCGGCCGCTTCCATGTCCACCTTGGCCTGCTCGACGAGCGCGAAGGTGGCCGGCGTCGTCGTCGCCACGTTCGTCGTGTTGCCGGTGGCGCCCTCGCCTGGATTCGGATGCGTCAGGCCGACGTAGGTGCCGATGATGCCGATCTTCTTCCCCTGCAGCGTCGCCGTCTGGAGCGTCTCGGCGAAGCCGCTCTCCGGCACCGGCCGCCGGTCTTCGAGGATCGGGAGGATGGGCGCCCAGATGTCCTCCGGATCCTTCGTGCCCACCACGTCACGAATCAGCGCGTTGTCGACCGCGCTGCGGGTCATCGGCCCGATGACGTCGCGCTCGGGGACCAGCGGGATGATCTTGCTCACCGCGATCGACCCGCCGCTCACCTTGTAGGCGACGAGCGCGCTGCGGTCGCCGGGGTTGCGGATCGAGCCGCCGGTCTCGCCGCCGAACGTGAAGTTCGTCAGATAGGCGCCGCTCGACACACCGGAGCCGCCGCTGCTGCCGCCCGGCAGCGCACCCGTCAGGTAGCAGCTGCGCACCGCCCCCTTCACCTGCGAGTTCGAGTTCGTCGCCGAGTTCGCCCACGTGTCCATGTTCGCGTGGCCCATCACGACGCCGCCCGCCTGGCGCAGCTTCGTGATGACGTAGGAGTCGTTCGGCGTGACGAGGTCCTTCCAGCCGTTGTGCCCGCCCGTGATGGGCATGTCGGCGATCGAGAACGAGCCTTTCACCAGAAACGGCACGCCGTGCAGCGGCCCGAGCACGACGCCCTTCTTCCGCAGGCGGTCGGCATCGGCCGCGTCCTCGAGCAGATCGGGGCTGATCGCCAGCACCGCGTTCAGCGGGTTCGTCGGCGACACCGGGCTCGTCTCGTTGTACGCCTGGATGCGCCGCAGATAGAGGTTCACGAGCTCGACCGACGTCAAGCCGTTCGAGTTCATCGCGGTCGTGATCTCGCCGATGGTCGCCTCGCCGAGGTCGAACGTCCTGTCGGGATCACGGGGCGGGCGCGGCGGACGCGGATCGCGCGGCGGCCGCGGCGGACGGCCTTCGTCGGTCGGTTGCACGCTCGGCGTGTCGGGAGGCGTGCCGGTCTCGCCCGCGTTCTCCTGCGCGACGGCGATACCCGTCGCGAGCGTGATGCTGAGTAGCGATGCTGCGACGACGGCACGTGTCCCACGAACCACTCTCGAACGGTGCACCCTCATGTCGTTCTCCTCTCGGCAGCGGCGTCCCCGAGCGGACGCCGCGTTCGCCGCGACGCAGTGCAAGGCACGCGCCATGAGACGCGCCATGAACGGACGGGTGCCGCCCCGTGCGCATCGCCGCACCGCCGTGGCGACGGGCAGCGCGCTGCGTAGGACGCGGGCAACGCGCACGTGCGGCGGTCACGATGTGACCGGGTGCGATCCGCGCGCCGTCAGCACGCGTCGCATGACGCGCGTCGATCGTGCCGCGCGCGCTGAAAGACGGCCGCTACGGGACCGTGTCGCCGACGGCCGTCCACGGGGTCGGCGACGACGCGGCGTCGCCGTCGAATCGGCGATCTCGATCCGACGTCAGCGGCGCGAGCGCGCGCCGCCCACCGTCACTGCGCCGCGTTCGTGAGATCCATCTCCCAGTAGAGGAAGTTGGTCGTCTGGTCGAAGATCTCCGTCTTGTGCGCGACGTAGGGCACGTGGCCCGCCCCCGCCCAGGTGGTCAGGAACGAGTCGAGACCGGCGGCCGTCGCCGCGTTGACCGTACCCACGGCCCACGAGTACGGCACGACGAAGTCCGACGTGCCGTGGAAGAGCAGGCTCGGCGCGTCGCCGGCGTTGACCGCCGGTCCGATCCGGGCGCCCGAGAGCGACACGGCCGCGGCCACCGACGCGGCCGCGTTCTCGGCCGAGGCGAACCCGACGTTCAGCGCCGTGATCGCCCCCGCGGACGTGCCGGAGATGGCGATCCGCGTCGTGTCGATGCCGTACGTCGCGGCGTTGGCGCGGAGGTACTGGACGGCGGTCTGCGCGTCCTGCTGCGCCTCGGTGATCGCCGTGATGCAGAGCGGGGTCACGCCGCCGGCCGAGCAGCCGGGCGGCTCCAGGCGATACGAGATCGAGACGTTCAGGTAGCCCTTGCGCGCGAACAGCATCGCCTGCTCGACCAGCTCGGGCGACGTCTTGCTGCCGGTCGCGAACGAGCCGCCGTGCACCCAGACGATCGCGGGCCGCTCGGTCTCGGGGTCGCCGATCGGCTGGTAGACGTCCATCAGCAGCGTGACCGTCTGCCCCGACGCATTCACCGCGCTGCCGTACACGACGTTGCTCGTCACGCTGGAGCCGCCGAAGACCAGATCGCGGTAGCGGAGCGGCGCCGGGCCCGGCGGTACGCGGAACGGAATCGGCGGCAGCGTGGTCGTCGTGGTGGACGTCGAGGTGGTCGTCGTGGTGGGCGCGATGCAGGAGCCCTGCAGCGTGGGCTTCGCGATCTTGAAGTAGGTGTCGCCGGTCGTCGTCACCCGGCCGTCCGCGAAGAGCACGCTGTACGAATCGCCCCCGGCGATGGTGAGCAGCGCGCAGCCGGCGCCCGGTCCCGGCGGCACCAGCGAGACCGCGCCGAGCCGCCCGTCGATCGCGATCTTGATCTGGAACGTCCCGCCCTTGCTCTTGAGCTCGGCGCTCTTGACCGGGCCGTTCTCGCCCTTCGCGTCGCGGTACTTGAAGCCCTTCACGGCGTCGCCCGTCCAGAACGGCTTGCCGCTCGTGGCGCTGTTGCCCGCCGGCAGCGCGTAGACGTCTTCGCTCGACGTCACGCCGTCGAGCGTGACCGTGAGCGATGCGCCGTTGGCGACCGGATCGCCGACGAGCGTGGCGTCGGTGGCGGTCTCCTTCGCCTTGATCGAGACGGCCCGACGGTCGGGCGGGCCCGGATTCTTCACCGTCAGGTCCTTGCCGAGCACCGTCTGGTCGGCCGCATGGACCGGCGACACGGCCAGCGAGAGCGCGAGGGCGAGCAGCAGGCGACGCATCAGGGAACCTCCCATGGGACCTCCGTCGGAACAGGGCTGGAACGCGGCGGGCGGCGAGACCCTACCATTGCGCCTGGTACCCGGGTCAATGGTGTTTCGCCGGTCTTCACCGCGCCCGGGTGCGCGCTATCGTCGTCGCATGACCACCACCGCCGAACGCCTCGAGCGCTTCTTCGCCGACTACGAGGCCCGCACCAATCGCGCGCTCGCCGACCCCGACGACGTCGACCTCGACGCCACCGCCGCGGCGTTCGCCGAGTGGTTCGTGGCGGCCAGCCCCGCCGGCGTCGGTGGCGGGCGCAGCGGGGAGACGCTGCGCGACGCCATCCCGGTGGGCCTGGATCTCTATCGCCGGATCGGCACCACGGCGATGCAGGTCCGCTCGCTCGAGACGACCGAGATCGACGCGCTGCACGCGATGTGCCGCGTCGGCTGGGAGGCGCGCTACGAGCGCAAGGACGGCCGCCGCCTCACCACGGCGTTCGACGTCGTCTACCTGCTCCAGCTGCGCGACACCGGCCCCGTCATCTTCGCGTGGATCGCCGGCGACGAGCAGGCCCGCCATCGCGAGCTCGGGCTCACGCCGGAGTGAGCGCGCGGGCGGCGAGCCGATCGCCCAGCTGTGCCAGATGCACCCCGGCGCCGCCGAGGGTGAGCTCGATCTGTCGCGTCCGCCGGAAGTAGCGGAAGAGCGGATATTCGGTGTCGACGCCGATGCCGCCATGCAGATGTTGCGCCGCGTGGGCGACGCGGAACCCGCCCTCCGCCGCCCAGAACTTGGCGGTGTCGAGCGCCTCGTCCGCGTCGAGACCCGCGCCGAGCCGCCACGCCGCCTGCCGAGCCGTCAGCGTCACGGCCTCGGTGTCGATGTAGGCGTCGGCCGCGCGCTGGGCGACCGCCTGGAACGTGGCGATCTTCTGGCCGAACTGCTCGCGCTCGGAGACGTGCGCCGCGGTCAGACGGAGCGCCTCGGCACAGACGCCCGCCTGCATGGCGCAGAGCCCCGCCGTGAGCCGGCGGACCGTCCACGCGACGATCTCCGCCCCGGCGCGCGCGGCGCCGAGCACGTCGTCGCCGGCGACCCGCACGCCGTCGAGGCGCACCGTCGACAGCAGCTCGCCCGCGGTGCTCTCGGCGCGCGTCACCTGCACGCCGCCCGCGCGCGGATCGACCAGGAAGACGGCGCACGCGTCGTCGGCGATCCGCGCCGGCACGAGCAGCAGGTCCGCGGCGTGCGCCGCGGGCACGAGCCGCTTCTCGCCGTCGAGCCGCCAGCCGTCCCCGTCACGTCGCGCGGTCGTCGCGGGCAGGAGCGCGGCGAGCTCGTTCCCCTCCTCGACGAGCGCCGGCGCGAGCAGCAGCGAGCCGTCGCAGACCGCCGGCAGGATGCGCCGGCGCTGCGCCGGCGTGCCGAACGCGTCGATCGGCATGGCCGCCCCGACCACCGTCGCCAGGTACGGGAGCGGCGCGACGGTGCGTCCGATCTGCTCGAGCACGAGGCAGGCCTCGACGATCCCGAGGCCGGTGCCGCCGACGTCCTCGGCGAGCGGGACGCCGAGCAGCCCGGCCTCGGCGAGCCGCGTCCATTCGTCGCGCGCGATGCGGTCGTCGGTGGCGTCGATGGCGCGCAGCCGCTCGCGCGTCAGCGACTCGCGCAGGATCTGGAGCGCCAGGTCGGCGATGGCGCGCTGGTTTTCGTCGAGCTCGAGGTCCATCGCATCCTCAGTGGCGCGGGATGCGCGGCATCCCGAGGCCGAAGAGCGCGATCAGGTCGCGCTGCACTTCGTTCGTGCCGCCCCCGAAGGTGAGGAACAGCGTGCCCTGGTACGCGCGCTCGAGACGGCCGCGCAGCGGCGCGTCGTCCGTGCCGCGCAACGCACCGCGCGAGCCGAACACCTCGAGCAGGAGCCGGTAGGCCTCGCAGAAGAACTCGGTGCCGAACACCTTGGTGGCGCTCGAGTCGGCCGGATTCGCCGCCGTGCTCGTGACGGCCTTCCAGTTCATGAGCTTCAGGAACTCGAGCCGCGCATGGACCCGCGCCAGGTTGAGCCGTACCCAGTCCTGGTCGATGACGCGGCGGCCGTCGGCGAGCCGCGTCTCGGCGGCCCAGCGCATGGTGTCCTCGTAGACCTTCTCGACCATGCCCGGCGGCGCGATCGCGACCCGCTCGTAGTTCAGCTGGTTCGTGATCAGCTTCCAGCCCTTGTTGAGCTCGCCGATCAGCGCCGAGCCGGGCACGCGCACGTTGTCGTAGAAGGTGTTCGTCGTGCCCGACTCCACGAGCGTATGGATGATCGAGTACGAGAAGCCCGGGGTGGACGTCGGCACCGCGAAGATCGAGATGCCCTTGTGCTTCGGCGCGTCGGGATCGGTCCGCGCCGCGAGCCAGATGTAGTCGGCATAGCCCGCCAGGCTCGTGTAGATCTTCTGGCCGGTGATGAGCCAGTCGTCGCCGTCGCGGACGGCGCGCGTCCGCAGCGACGCCAGGTCCGTTCCCGACTGCGGCTCGGTGTAGCCGACCGCGAAGTGCAGCTCGCCGCGCAGGATGCGGGGCAGGAAGAAGCGCTTCTGCTCCTCGCTGCCGAAGGCCATGATCGTCTGCGCGATCGCGTTGATCGTCAGCGCCGGGATGGGCGCCATCGCGCGCCACGACTCGTCGTAGAAGACGAACTGCTCGGCGTGGCTGCGGCCCTGCCCGCCGTACTCCGTCGGCCACCCGATCCCGAGCCATCCGTCGCGGCCCATCTGGCGGACCGCCTCGAGGCAATGCGGCCCGCCGGTGTCACCGCGGGCGACCTCGGCCTGGACCTCGGGGGTCATGATCTTCGCGAAGTAGGCGCGCAGCTCGGAGCGCAGCGCCTCCTGTTCCGGCGTGTAGGCGACGTACATGGCGAACGGCGACGGACCTTGCCGCGCCGACACCCTCGCCGTCAAACGTCGGGCCTGGGGGACCCGCGCGGGCCGCCGTGCTGCGGCGGCCCGCGCCCGGGTGGTCACTCCTCGTAGTCGTGCAGCTGCACGGCGATCCGGCCGACGTCGGACGGGATGCGCCGGATGTTCAGCGTGCGGGTCTTCGCGTCGTCGCCGCGCGGGACCGTGACGATGGGCAGCGTCTCGGGGCCGACCGGAATGAACAGGTCGGCGCCCGTCAGGAAGGCGACGGGACCGAACGGCGGCGGGATCGTCTGCAGGTTCGTCACGAAGTCGAGCCCGACGTCGAGGAGGAACATCGCGACCGACGCCGTGCCCACCGTGCCCGACGGCGCCGTGACCGGATTGATGACGTCGATGCCGTCGACCGACAGCACGTCGTTCTCGGCGCCGCGGTCGCCCCAGTACTCCTTGTAACGGATGACGGACAGCCCGGTGTGCTGCGCGCTGCGCGAGAAGAAGGGCTCGAGCAGCGGCGCCGCGTTGATGCGCAGCAACTGGTCGCTGCGCGGGAAGCGCTCGAAGAAGTAGTGCAGCGGCAGCTGCCCCGGCAGCGTCAGCACGAACTCGTAGTGCCGCTTCTGCCGGCCCGTGAACGAGAACGCGCCGTCCGGCCCGAGGACGAACGACGCCCGCGGCTTGCGGCCGTATCGCTTCCCCGTCTTGGGCTGGACCCGCCAGATCTCCAGGGTGGCACCGTTCGCCCCCAGGTTGTCGGGGAAGATGACGGCGCGGCCCGAGAGCTCGATCGTCCCGCCGGTCGGCACGATCGTCGGCTCCTCCGGCTCCTCGCCGGTGAGGAAGCGGAACATCTCGCGGAACGCCTCCTTCGACGTCGCCACCTCGACGTGCTCCTGGTTCGGAATGGTGACGTTCGTGGCGCCGACGATCTGCGGCGGCTGCGGCCGGTTCACCGCGCCCGCCCAGAGCGCCAGGGTCGGCACGCCGCCGGGCGGCGCGCCGGCGGTACGGCCGTCGATGTTGACGTAGTGCGCGACCTTCGCGGCGCGGGCCGGATCCGCCAGGTACCCGTGGCTGAACGCGGTGCCGAGGGAATGACCCATCAGATCGACCTGCGCGTGGCCCGTCGCCGCCTGCAGCTCGGCGATGCGGGCGTCGATCTGCCCGTAGACGAACGCGGCGTCGGCCGAGTTGGCCGGGCTCAGCCCGGCCGAGTTGTACTCGACGACCGTCAGGACGTCGGGATCGTAACCGTTGCTGGCGAAGCGCATCGCCTGCGTGGCGAACTGCGCGCCCGAGCCGGACCCGCCGTGCACGAAGATGATGGGCGTGGCATCGCGGTACACCGGCTTCTTCTTCGCGTCCGCGCCGGCGACGAGTGCGACGATGGCGAGCGGGACGACCGTCCAGACGAGCCTCTGCATGTCGATCTCCTCCGCAGCCCATCAACAACGTGCCCTCGCGGCCGTCCAATACTTTCCCCTGGGCGGATTGAGACGTTCGGCGTATCAATCGCCCCGATGGAGCTGCGTCATCTGCGCTACTTCGTGGCGGTCGCCGAAGAGCTGCACTTCAGCCGCGCCGCCGCCCGCCTGCACATCGCGCAGCCGCCGCTCAGCCAGCAGGTGCGTCACCTCGAGCACGAGCTCGGCGTCGCGCTGTTCACCCGCACGCGGCGCCGCGTAGAGCTCACCGCGGCCGGCCGCGCCTTCCTCGCCGAGGCGCGCGGGGTACTCGAGCAGGCCGAGCGCGCCACACGCATCGCGCGCCGGGCGGGCGGCGGCGAGATCGGGCACCTGTCCGTCGCCTTCGTGCCGTCGGCCGACCTGGATCTGCTGCCGCGCGTCCTGCGCGTCTGGCGGCAGCGCTTTCCGGACGTCGAGCTGGAGCTTCAGGTGCTCTTCGCCGCCGCACAGATGGAGGCGCTGCTGGCCGGGCGCATCCAGGTGGGGCTCGTGCGCCTCCCCATAGCACCCCAGCGTGGCGTGATCGCCGAGCGCGTGCAGTCCGAGCCGCTCGTCGCCGCGCTGCCGCAACGCCACCGGCTCGCGCGGCGCCGGTCGGTCCGCCTGGCCGACCTCGGGGACGAGACGCTGCTCCTGTTCCCGCGCCACGTGGCGCCCGGCTACTACGACGTGCTGGTCGGGGCCTTTGAAGCCGCCGGCATCACGCCCCGGGTGTTCCACCCCGGCACCCTGCAGACGAACCTGGCGCTCGTCTCGGCCGGCCTCGGCGTCACGCTCCTGCCCGCCTCGATCCGGAACCTGCGCCGCACCGGGGTGGTCTACCGGCCGCTGGCGTCCGCGGCGCCCGAGGTCGAGCTGGCGGTCGTGTACCGCCACGACGAGCGATCACCGACCGTGCCCGCGTTCGTCGACCTCGTGCGCGCCGCGGCGCGCGGACGCATCAGGGTCCGACGGCCTTGAAGTCGTGCGGCGTGTTCGCGTCGAGATCGTCCTCGTCGAACTCGGTCTCCCAGCAGACGTCGTTGCCCGCGATCAGCTGTGCGCGGACGGGCATCTGCCCGAACGGCAGATCGGGACCACGCAGGTTCGCGCCCCGCCCCTTCACCGTGATCGCCGCCTTGCCGTCGACGCCGGCCGTCAGGTTGATGCTGCGGATGCCGTCGTGGGTCGCGGCGCCGTTCGTGTAGCTGAAGCCCTTGTTGCCTTTCGCCTTCCAGCACGGCTTCGCGCCGCAGGTGCCGCCCTCCGGGATGGCCGCCCAGAGCTTCGTGCCCAGCCCGACGTCGTCGTACACGCAGAAGCGGTACGTGCCGTCCGCGAGCGGGTTTCCGAAGTCGGCGAGCGTCGTCGCCTCGCCGCGCGCGAACTTCCACGTCACGCTGTCGGAGTTGTCGTTGAGACGATTCTTCAGGACGAGCTGGCTCTTGCCGCCGACGAACGGCAGGCGGCAGTCCTCCCGCGGCCGCGCGGGACAGGGATCGCCGACGTCGACCGCCGGGTTCACCAGCCGCGACATGACGTCGTAGTGCGAGCCGTAGGGGCTCCACTCCCATGCGACCACGAACTCGCCGCCCGGCGCCGAGGCGACGCCGGGATGGTAGAGATAGCCGCTGCGCAGGTGGCTCACCTGGAACAGCGCGCCGAGCGGCTCGCCGGCGCCGTCGACCTGCCGCGAGACGATGCGGTAGTCGTCGCTCCACGCCACCGTGAACGTGCCGGCGGCGTCGACCGACGTCGCGATCGGACGTCCCGGCGGCCAGCCGGTGTCGTCGTCGTCGATGCGGACGCTGGGACCGACGGGCGCGCCGGTCGCGTCGAAGCCGCGCGTATCGACGCAGAAGAAGCAGTCGCTGTCGTCCCACCACGCGACGAGGAAGCTGCCCGTCGCGTGCGCGCTCACCGACGGATAGCGCTGATCGCCGTCCGTCCCGTCGTTGACCGGGATCTCGCTGCCGAGCGGCATCCCGCTGGCGTCGAGCCGCTGCGCGAAGACGCCGTAGCCGTCGCCGTCCTGCCCGGTGCTGTTCCAGGCCACGACGAAGTTGCCCGCGCCGTCGGCGGACACCGACGGCCGCGCCTGATCGTTCGTCGTATAGGTGTTCACCTGGATCGGCCCGCCCTGCGGCACGCCGAGCGCGTCGTACGGCTGCGCCGCGATGCCGCTGCCGCTGCCGTCGTCGTTCGACCACACGACGAGGAAGTTGCCGAGCGGATCCGCGGCCACGCCCGGGTAGTATCCGACCTCGTCGCCCGCGACCGTGAACTCGCTGCCGAGCGGCGTGCCCGTGAGATCGAACCGCCGGGCCAGGATCTCGTCGCCCTCGTCCCAGATGGCGACCACGGTGCTGCCACCGGCGGCCACCGCCGGCATCGGATAGCTCGTCGGCTGCTCGCTCACCGTGAACCGCGGACCGGCAGGCAGACCGGTCGGCGCGAGCCGCCGTCCGAAGACGTGCTGGTCGTCGCCGTCCGGGTCGTCGCTCCGCCAGACGACCATGAATCCACCGCCGGGGATGGCCGCGACCGACGGGTGATGCCCCTCGTCCTTCAGGCGGCTCACCTGCACGATCGGCGACGCCGACACGTTCAGCGTGACGGTGCCGCCCTCGCCGCCACGATCCAGCACCTGGATGTAGGCGGTCTGCCCGGCGGCGAGCGTCGCGATCGTGCGCGACTGCTCGGTGGACACGTAGATGTCGTGGTCGTCGTTGTTGCACGCGACGACGTCGGTGAAGAGCCCGCAGGCGCCGTCATGCACGGCGACGACGGTGTCGATCGTGCTGCCGAAGGTGTCCACCTGGAGCGAGATGGCCTGCGGTGCCGTGTAGCGATACCAGATGCTGCCTTCGTCGCCGGCGTACTCGTCGAACTGACACTCGTACGTCGGATCGTCGAACGCTCCGGTCGCTCCCGAGATGCTGCGCGTCTGGGTATACGGCACCGAGGGGATGACGACGGCGGCGCTGCACGCGTCGTTCGAGGGTTGCGCCGCGGCCATGCGGACGCCGATCACTGCGAGGGTTGCGAGGACCACCAGGACGGATCGCATGCGGCCTCCTGTTGCTGTGCAGCGTCGAAGGGGGGACCTTCGCGTCCGTTGACGAAACTGTCAAGGAAGAAGTGCCGTCTCGACAGGCGCGGTGCGTCATGGGGCTGCCGCCGACGCCACCGTCACGAGCGTCCGCTGCGGCGGACGGGCGTCCGCTGGAGTGGACAGCGCAGTTACCTTGACTTCTATCATCTGATCGTGCGATGGCGTGCCGGAGGTCACCATGCCAAAGCCGTTTCGCCAGCTGACGCTGCTCCAGTTCGACACCCTGCTCGTCGAGTTCGTCGCCTCCGGCGGTCGGCGCGTGAACGCCGTCCACGTGCATCACACGTGGCGGCCGAACCACTCCCAGTACCGCGGCCAGGCGTCCATCGACGCCATGTGGCGCTACCACACGCAGGACAACGGCTGGAACGACATCGCGCAGCACCTGACCATCGCGCCCGACGGCGTGCTGTGGACCGGACGCAACTGGAACGCCACGCCGGCGAGTGCGTCGGGGCACAACGGGAACGGCGTCGCCGGCCCGTTCATGTTCGAGATGATCGGCGACTTCGACGTCGGCCGGGACGAGCTCGCGGGCGCCCAGCTGCACGCCGCCATTCACGTGACGGCCCGCGTGCTCGCCGCCTTCCGCCTGGGAGCGGACGCGATCCGCTTCCACAGCGAGATGTCCACGAAGACGTGCCCCGGCTCCGGCGTCAGCCAGCGGAAGTTCGTCGAGGAGGTCGGGGCCGCCATGCGCGCGACCCCGTGGCCGCCGACCGGCACGCGCGCCTGGTCGTCCCGGGCGAGCGAGCGCTCGCCGGAGGACGACGCCTTCCTCGATCTCGTGCGTGCGACCGCGCGCGCCGGCACCGCCGAGCCGGGGGACGCCGAGCATGCCGAGCAGGAGATGACCGAGGCGCAGGTCGGCCGCCTGACGCGTCCCGAGGAGGGGTCGCGCGATGCGGCCCGGGCGCGCGCCGGCGGCGGCACCGACGGTGCGGCGTTCACGCCGGGCGAGCTGGCGGCGCTGCGGCCGCACGTCGTGAACATGCGTGCGGGCCGGCTCTCGACGTCGGGCTGGTTCACGACCTCCGAGGCCGATCTCGCCCACCTCTTCGCATACCACCTGAAGCGCGAGCTCGACGCGGCCAAGGGCAATCCGAACCCGGACGAGCGCAAGCTGCGCATCGTCCTGTGGGCGCACGGCGGCCTCAACGACGAGGAGACCGGCCTCCGCATCGCGCTGCGCCAGGTGGCGTGGTGGAAGAAGAACAACGTCTGGCCGATCTTCTTCGTCTGGGAGACCGGGTTCTGGGACGCGCTCGAGCAGTTGATCCGCGGCGACCGTCCCCGCGCCGCACGGGATCTCGCCGATTGGACCAGCGATCCCGCCCTCGAGGTGATCGCCCGCGTCGGCACGAAGATCTGGACGGCGATGAAGGTGAGCGCCGAGCGCGCGAGCAGCGGCCCGTCGGGTGCGGCGCACCTGTTCGCGCAGGGGCTGCGCAAGTTCGTCGCCGATCATCCGGACGGCGTCGAGATCCACGCCGTGGGCCACAGCGCCGGGTCGATCTTCCATGCGCATCTGCTGCCCGTGCTGACGGGCATGGGCGGACCGAAGGTACGCTCGCTCCAGCTGCTCGCCCCGGCGATCCGGATCGACGAGTTCCACAAGCACCTGGCGCCGCTCGTCGGCGGGTCGATCGAGAGCCTGCGCATGTTCACCATGCTCCAGGACTGGGAACGCGCGGACAGCGTCGGGCCGTACCGGAAGTCGCTGCTCTATCTGGTCTCGCGCGCACTGGAGGGCTGGGGCACCGAACCGATCCTCGGCCTCGAGGAGTCGTTGCGGGCCGATGCGGCCGCGGCCGCGCTCTTCGGCCTCGGAACGCCCCCCGCCAAGGGCGACGTGGTCTGGTCGGTCACCGACGGCGACTCGGGACCGGTGGCCAGCCGCTCGACGTCGCACGGCGGCTTCGACAACGACCCGCCGACCATGAACAGCGTCTGCCACATGATCCGCGGCCTGCCGCCGATCGAGGGCTATCGCGAGGACGACCAGGCGCGCGGCATCGGCTCGCTGTTCTCGCTGAAGCCGCAGTCGTACGGCGCGTTCCAGCCGACGCCGCTCACGCTGCAATCGCCCGCCGCGCTTCCGCCCGCACCCGCCGGTCCGCTGCCCGGACCGACATCCGGCGGCGGCCGACGAATCGCGCTGTGTGTCGGCATCAACGACTACGCGAGCGCGCCGCTCTCGGGGTGCGTCCCCGACGCGCAGGCCTGGGCGAGCACGCTGAGCCGCCTGGGTTTCGAGGTGTCGATGCTCCTCGACGGTCAGGCCACGCGCCAGGCGATCCTGGATCGTCTCGGGGCGCTGGTGCGCGACGGGCAGCCGGGCGACGTGGTCGTCTTCCAGTTCGCGGGACACGGCACGGAGGTTCCCGACGAGGACGGCGACGAGAAAGGCGGGTCGAACGGCGCCAAGGACGAGGCGCTCTGCCCGTACGACTTCGATCGCGGCGCGCTGCTGATCGACGACGACCTCGCCGACGTGTTCGTCGGCATCCGCGACGGCGTGAACTTCACGTGCTTCTTCGATTGCTGTCACTCCGGCACGGCCGCCCGCCTCGCCGGCCCACGCTCCGCACGCCCCGCCGGCAACGACGTGCGCGCCCGCTTCCTCGTGGCGACGCCGGAGCTGCAGGAGAAGCACAAGCACTTCCGCACGCGCGCCGGCGGCACGCGCGCCGCGAGCCGTGCCCCGCAGGAGTACGGCAAGGAGATCCTCTTCGCGGCCTGCCAGCCCGAGGAAGTCGCGTACGAGGTCGGCGGCCAGGGACAGTTTACCTTCCACTGCATGCCCATCCTCGCGGCCGGGCTCGCCGGCTTGAGCCACCAGGAGTTCCAGCACCGCGTCGAGCGCGGCTTCGGCTCCGCCGCGCGACAGCGTCCGAAGCTGAGCGCCGATCCGGCGTTGTTCTCGCTCGGCCTCTTGATGCCGTTCGGCGTCACGTCGTCGGGCGCGGCATCACGCGCCGCCACGGTCTCGGGGGAGCCCTCCGCCACGCGCGCGCTCGCCCAGGCGGTCGAATCCCTGGCGGCCGCGTTGCGCCGCTGACCTGCCGTCATGTCCGCCCAGCGCTACACGATCGCCGATCGCGCGACGGCGGCGGCACACGTGCGGCCGTATCGGCGCACGATCGACGACCCGCCGTTCCGGCCGATGCGGATCTTCGCGCTCGATCCGGCCACGTCCGTGCTGGACGGCTCGATCGCCACCGTCGCGGTGCCCTTCGAGCCGCTGCAGCACGGCTTCCAGGGCGCGCTCTTCGATCTCGACCTGCGCGAGCCGCTCGACGGCTTCACGTGCAAGCCGGTCGATCCCAACGCGACCGACTTCACACTCGCCTCCGGCTTCCTGCCGGCCGCGGCCGACCCGCGCTTCCACCAGCAGTCGATCTACGCCGTCGCGAGCCTCGTGTACTCGAGCTTCCAGCATGCGCTCGGACGGGACCTCTCGTGGGGATTCGACCCGCACCGGCAAGGGAATCGGCTACGCCTGCAACCGTACGCCTGCGCCGAGAACAACGCGTACTACGATCGCGATGCCGCCGCCCTGCGCTTCGGCTACTACGCCGCCCAGTCGAAGGTGTCGGGACGGAACCTGCCCGGCGGGTGGGTCTTCACGGCGCTGTCGCACGACATCGTCGCGCACGAGATGGCGCATGCGCTGCTCGACGGGCTCCGCGGGCGGTTCCTCGTCCCGAGCAACCCCGACGTCCTGGCGCTGCACGAGGGCTTCGCGGACCTCGTCGCGGTCTTCCAGCATTTCTCCTACCCGGACGTGGTGCGTGCCGCGCTGCGCGCCGCCCGTGGGCGCATGACCGACGCGACCCTCCTCACCGACATCGCCCAGCAGTTCGGTCAGACGAGCTTGAACGCGAGCCGGCTGCGCTCCGCAATCGACCTCGGCGAGGTCACGTCGTACCAGACCGTCGGCTACGAGGAGCACGCGCGCGGCAGCGTGCTCGTCACCGCCGTGTTCCGCGCGTTCACCACGGTCTTCGCCCGGCGAACCGAGCAGCTCCTGCGGCTCGCGACGAACGGCACCGGCGTCCTGCCGGAAGGCGAGCTCATGCCCGACCTCCTGGCGCTGCTCGGCCGCGAGGCGAGCAAGGTCGCCAAGCAGTTCCTCACCGTGTGCATCCGCGCGCTCGACTACTGCCCGCCGGTGGACGTGACGTTCGGCGAGTACCTGCGCGCGGTCATCACGGCGGACGAAGAGATGGTGCCGCACGATCCCTACGGCTACCGCGAGGCATGGCTCGACGCGTTCTGGGCGCGTGACATCTATCCGCACGACGTCGGCTTCCTGTCCGTCGACGCGCTTCGCTGGCGTCCACCGCAACGCGATCTCCCGAAGCTCACGCCCCTCGACTTCGCGGAGCTCGCGTTCGACGGCGACCCGGGTCGCGCCGCCGGCGAGCATGAGCTCCGCCGGCAGGCGCACGTGCTCGGCGACGTCGTGTCGCGCGACGAGCACCTCGCCGAGTTCGGCCTCGCACGGCCGGGCGACCCGCGCCTGGACGGCGACGTCGTCGACCCGCCCTGCATCGAATCGATCCGCAGCGCGCGCCGGAGCGGTCCGAACGGCCGCGTCGTGTTCGACCTGGTCGCCGAGGTCACGCAGCGGCGCCACGTGCGGGCGTCGCCACGCGGCGACGCGTTCGCCTTCTTCGGCGGCGCGACGATCATCATCGATCCGTACGGCCAGGTGCGGTACGTGATCCGGAAGAGCATCCTCCAGGACGACCGCCTCGCCGCGCAGCGCCGATTCATGCAGAGTCACGGCGCGTCCCGCTGGTCGCTTCGCGACGGCACGCTCAAGCCGGAGCGGCAGCCGTTCCGGCTGCTGCACCGCACGACGGCATAGGCCGCATCACTCCGCTTCCGGCGGCCCGCCCGTACGCGCGACGTCCTCCGCCTTGATGCGGTCGACGTTCATCCCGCGCGCGCGCTTCGTCATGTCGGCGAGCAGCTCCTGCACGGGCGGCGCCTTGCCCTTCATGAAGCGGAGCGGGTTGATCCGCGCCACGACGAACGGCCGCAGGTAGGGGCTCTGGAAGCCGCGCTTCTTGAGGCGCTCGACGATGTCGCCGACGGCGTCGTCCAAGGCGAGCAGCGCCTCGGCGCGCGCCTCGCGCTCGGTGACCGCCGACGAGAGCTTCGCGGCGATCCAGGCGTCGCTCTTCCGCAGGAGCGGATGGTAGGCGCCACCGGACAGGCGTGGCCGTCGCTCGTAGGCGAAGCCCAGCGTCGGCAGCGCGGGCTCCTCGAACTCGAGGGCGAGCGCGTCCTCCCGCTCCCCTTCCCGTCCCACCAGGAGCAGGTCGCGATACATGCGGGCGACGCCGAGCGCGCGCTCGCGCAGGTTGTGCGCCTTCTCGATGTTGAGCGCGAGGATCTGGTAGGCGACCGCGGTCTCCGGGACGAGCAGCGCCAGCACCGTCTTGGCGCCGAGCTCCTGCAGCGCGGTCAAGCGGTGGTAGCCGTTGGGGATCCAATAGACCTGCGCGCCGTCGGTGCCCGCCCGCTCCTCGCGCACGGCGATCACCGGGTCGAGGAAGCGCTTCGTCTTGTCCATCGCCTGGGTGAGACGGCGGACGTGGGCGTCGGAGACGTCGCGCTGGAACGGCGTCGGCGCGACGCGTTCGATCGGCAGCGCACACAAGAGGAGGACGTGGCCGCCGAGCGGTTCGCGATACGTCGCCAGGACGGCGCCGCCGTCGCCCTCGACCGCGTCGGCGAGGGCACGGACGTCGGGGGCCGGGTCGGTGACGGCCAGGTCCGACGGGCGCATGTCGGTGGGGCGCAGCGTGACGCCGCGCCGCTTGCGTGGGGTTCCGCTGGGTTTGGCCTTTCGCGGCATGCGGGCAGTATACGCCGATCGCAGCCGGGGCTCCCCTCTTTCGGGGATGCTCCCCCATCGAGGGGAGCCTCCGCCGCTGACCTGCCCCGGGCGCTCGCGCTAGGTGCTGCGCATGCACAAACACCTCGCCGCGCTCGTCGTCGCCACGCTACTCGTCGTTCCGCGCCCGGGCCGGACCGCCGAGCCCGTGTTCGTCGTGAACCACGCGACCAACAACGTGAGCGTGGTCGATCTGCAGGCGGCCGCCGTCGCGTTCACCTGGAGCACCAACTCGAGCCCGCGCGCGATCGCCATCGCGCCGAACGACCTGACGCTCTACGTCGCGGCCGGAAACAACGTGACGGTGGTCGACGTGCTGCGCCCGGTGCAGCGCGTCCGCCTCGACGTCACGATGCCGTTCATCGAGGCGACCGGGGTGGCCGTCAGCCGCGACGGCGGCAAGCTCTTCGTCATCCATCGCACGAACGTCCTGCCGAACCTGACGGCGGCCGTGACGATGATCGACCTCCTCGAGCCGACGGTCGCCGCGTGCCTGCGCGACAAGACCGACCCGTGCACGCTCGGCGCCGGCGAGATTCCGATCGCGGTGCCGTTCACCAACCTCGTGCACGTCGCCGTCAGCCCGTGGGACGGCTCGGTGTGGGTGATCAACACCGACGGCCGCATGGCGCGCGCGGCGACGCCCGGGCAGAGCTTCGTCGAGGTGGCGACGTCGGCCAACCAGCGCGCGCTCGCCCCCGGCGGCATGGCGATCGGCGCCGACGGCAACGTCGCGCTCGCGGCGAACGGAAACTGCGGCGCAGCGGCGGCGTGCGTGAAGGTCGTCGTGCCGAGCCTCGCCAACATGCTCACCACCCGCCCGGAGACGTTCGCGGGCCTCGGCCGTCTCGCGATGGGGCCGCCCACGGTGAACGGCATTCCCGTGCTGCTGTCGGTACCGCCGTCTGCGCGGCTCTCGCGCATCGCCGCCGGGCCGCAGCAGAATTTCGCGACCGGGCCGAATCCGGTCGCGGCAGGCGCCGGGGCGCTCGGCACCCTCTTCACCGTCAACGAGAACACGATGCCGGGGGACGGCACCGTCAGCGTCATCGGGACGCCGCTGCGCACGGTGACGGTCGGCTCGCTGCCGCGCGCCGCCGTCGCGTCGCCGCGCGAGATGCGCGGCATGGTGCGCGCCGAGCAGCGCGTCCTCTCGTGGACCTACACGAACCCGTTCGGACAGGTCGGCACGCCGCAGACGGTCCAGTTCCGCAACCGCGGCTTCGCGCCGCTCACGGTCACCGGCATCGGCCTCCAGGGCACCATGGGGCCGTTCGGCCCGAGCCCGGTGAACTTCAGCATCGCCGGCAACACGTGCGTCGGCGCCACGCTGGCCTTCCAGCAGACGTGCGACGTCACGGTCGGCTTCCGCTCGCGTCCCGCAACGCCGCCCTTCGGCTCGGGGGACCGTGCGACGCTGTCGCTCGTGAGCGACGCGTCGCACGCGGAAACGGTGACGCTGCTGGCAACGTCGCGGCAGCTCATCCTGCGGTAGCCGCCTCGCGTCCCGACGCAGCAGATGGCCGGCAGCCCGCGCGGCATGCCCTCGTCTGCGGCTGCTGCGCGGGACACGCGGACGTGGTGCTCCGGGCACACCCGGTGCGCATCGGCGTCCCGGCCGCCGGCCTCGCCACGTCAAAATCCCTTGTTTTCTTCAGGCCTCGCGATTTTCCGTTGCTGACTGCCCCTGCCGCGGACTAGACCCCCTTCATGCGTACGACGAGCGCCGGGCCACGGCTCGCGATGGCGGTCCTCCTGCTTCTGGCCCGCGGCACGACCGCTTCCGGCGCCGTGCCGGCCGAGGACAAGTGCACCGCGGCCAAGCTCCAGGCCTTCGGCAAGCTCGTCGACGCCCGGGCCAAGTGCTTCGCCGACGCCCGCAAGCGCGGCCGACCCGTCGACCCGGTGTGCCTCGCCAAGGCCGGCGCCAAGCTCGTCGATCAGTTCGCCAAGGCCGAGAAGGAGACCACGTGTCCCGGTGACGCGACGGAGCGGCTCGGGGCTGCCGCCGCGTGCGTGACCTCGTTCGACGACGCCGTTGGCGGCGATGCGCCGTGCGTCGCCGCCAAGCTGAAGGCGGCCGGCAAGAAGGCCGCCGGCACGCGCGCGTGCGCGAAGAAGCACCTGCTGAAGGGCACCGCGCTGGCGCCATGCCTGGAGAAGGTCGAGCTGAAGTTCGCGAAGGCCGTCACGAAGGCGGAGAGCAAGAAGACCTGCACCGGCACCGTCGACGGCCTCGGTGCGCTCGTCGACGCGTGCCTCGCCGAATCGCAGCCGCCGATCGCCTGCACGGGCGGGAGCGGACACCCGATGTGCGACGGCGCCTGCCCCGACGGCCTCACGTGTCGTGCGTACGAGGTGTTCGAGAACGGCGCGTCCGTCGACGCCGGCTGCTCCTGCGTGGACGTCGCGAGCGGCCCGCTCTGCGGCGGGCCCACGTGCGGCACCGACGCGCACTGCGACGACCCGACGCACGTGTGCGAGCGCTGGCTCACGGACAGCGGGTGCGACCACTCCATCTGTCAGCCGGCGATGACCACGCCGACGACGCTGCCGCCGAGCGCAGAGAACCAGCTCCTCTGCAGCGGCGGCACGTGGCCGACGTGCGGCGGCACCTGCCCGGACGGACTGCGCTGCCAGTCGTTCCAGGCCTTCCTCCAGGACCTGACCGTCTTCGCCGAATGCCTCTGCGTCGACCCCGCGGCGCCGCGCTGCGACGCGCCGGCGGACACCTGCAACATCGACGTCGCGCCGTTCTCGCATTGCGCCGACCCGTCGCTGACCTGTCTCGTGACGATCGACCTGGCCGACGGTGGCCAGAAGCCCACGTGTCTCGAGGCACACTGCGGCTCGCCCGCGTCGACCACGACGTCGAGCAGCTCGCCGCCGACGACCACCACGTCGAGCTCGACCAGCACGACGACCAGCAGCACGACCACCACCACGACCACCACGAGCACGACGCTGCCCTGCGTGTCGACGCCGGGCGTGTCCGGCTGCTTCGAGGACCTCGGCAACTGCACGATTCGCGACAACTGCACGGGGCTCCAGTGGGAGCAGAAGCAGAACGTGGCCGGTCCGCACCACGTCACCAACCGCTACGTGTGGGCGGGCTGCTGCGAGGACGGCTGCAACACCATCTGCCAGCCGAACGCCGCCGCGGCGGCGACCTGCCTGGCCATGACCGAGGGCGACACCGAAGGATGCGGCGCCCAGTGTCCGACGGGCGAGTGCTACGTCGAGCGCGGCGGACAGGCGATCACCACGATCTTCGACTGGATCAACCAGCTGAATGCCGAGAGCTTCGGCGGGCACTCCGACTGGCGGCTGCCGTCCGAGAAGGGCTTCAACCCGAGCGGGGCGCAGGAGCTGAGCTCGATCCTGCAGCATCCCTGCACGGACGACGCGTGCATCGACCCCATCTTCGGCCCGACGGTCGCCACGGGGTACTGGTCGCGCACCACCGACGCCGGCCGCGCGGTCGACGCGTGGTTCGTCAACTTCTTCGACGGAGTCGTCAGCAACCTCCAGAAGCGCGAAGCCCTCTTCGTCCGCGCGGTGCGCCCGGCCGGTACGCCGGACTAGCGTCCCGCGACCAGCGCGTCGAGCTCGGTCGTGAGCGCCGTGACGGCGACGTCGCCGCCGACGTGCACGCGTCCCGCGTGGTCCCCGACGAGCACCACGCGGTCGGTGTCGCTGCCGGTGACGCGCACGACCCCGCCCGTGCCCGTCGGGACGTCGGCGGCGATCCGGGCGCCGCGGACGTCGTTCAGCCAGACGCTCGCCCGATCGGCGGGCTGCGCGTGCCCCGCGAACGCCGACACCTCGAGGTTCGCCACGTCGTCGGCGACCAGCGCGGGGCGGACGTCGCCGTCCGCCACGGTCAACTCCACGTCGCGCAGGACCACGTTGCGCGCGTGGCGCACGTACAGACCGTGCGCCGGCAGCACGCCGTACATGTCGACACGCGGGTACACGGCGGTGCACTCGGGGACGTCGAGCCCCGGAGCCGCCCGCCAGCCCTCCGCGCGCGCGATGCGGACGCGCTCGATCGTGACGCCGTCCACGGGATGCCCGGGCAAGCCGGCGATCGAGCCCGTGCCGGTGGCGCCGCCGGCGACCACGTCGCGGATGCGCACGTTGCGCAGCGTGCCTGGGCGGCGCCGCCGCTGATCGCGGCCGCGATCGCCGAGACGGACGAAGATGGGCGCGACGACGTCGTGCATCACGACGTCCGACACCGTGACGCCGTCGATCGCTCCGCCGTCGACCGTCAGGATGGCGATCCCGCCGCCCTCGGCGGCGGCCGAGCCGTCGTGGGTCTCCGCCGGCCTGCCGCTGAAGAGGCAGTCGGACAGCGCGACGTCACGGAAGTCGCCCGTGCTCTCCGTGCCGAGCTTGAAGCAGTTCGAGGCGCTGCGCAGCCGACAGTCGCGCACGACGACGTGTTCCGTGCTCGCGGGCTCACCGAGGAGGAAGCTCGTCTTCAGGCAGAGGGCGTCGTCGTCGGACTCGACGTCGCAGTTCGTGATGCGCACCCGCCGGCAGCAATCCGCGTCGATGCCGTCGCTGTATGCGGTCCGGATGACGACGCCGTCGACGACGACGTCGTCGCAGCCGCCGAGGCTCACGCAATAGTTCGGCGAATGCACGATCGTGATGTCCCGCACGGTCACGAAGCGGCATCCCTTGAGCGCGATCGGCTTCGGGCCGAATCGCTGCCGCCGGTTCATGTCGATCGTCCCCGCGCCGCCGATCGTGATGCGCTCCGCATTCCGGCCGACGAGGAGCGCGTGCGCGAAGTCGATCGTTTCGCGGTCGGAGTCGGTGTCCCACGGGACCTCGTCGTGAGGCGCGAAGTCGTCGTCGTCGCGGCTCGCGACGAGGACGCAGGCCGCGGCCAGCTCGATCGCGACGTCGCTGTGCAGGCGCAACGTCCCGCTGAGCCAGCGCCCGGGGGGCAGGAGCACCACGCCGCCGCCCGCGTCGCGGCTCGCGTCGATGGCGTGTTGGATCGCGCACGTGTCTTTCGTGCGGCCGTCACCCACCGCGCCGAAGTCGCGCACGTCGAAGGACGGCGGCGGTGCGGTGCCGGCCCAGGCGACCGACCCGCCGGCGATGCTCGTCGCCGCGAGCATGGACGTGCGGAGAAAGCTCCGCCGCGACACCGTTCCGGCTCGAATCGCATCAGGCCAGTCCGACGAAGCACGTCGCATCGACGGCGGCGATCCTACTCCCCTCCAGGCCGCCCGTGGGAAAAATCGACGTCGGGTTCGTTCCGGGACGCATGGCGCCCGCCGTGGCTCGCGACACTGCCACATCGCCATTGCCCACTCGTCCGCGCGCGGCCTGCGATCGCGCACCGCTGCCAGATCGCCGGCACCGGCAGGCGAGACGCCTCACGATCTCGAAAGATTTCCGTTGACACCGGCCCGCCGCCGCGACTACGGACTACGCGCATCCGCGCAGCGAGCGCGCGGAGACTCACGTCGAAAGTTGCAGGAAGGTCGGTTCACGGATGAGCCAGGTGGGGGCGTCCGGGCGGCGGCGTGCGAACGTCGTCTTGTTGTGCAGCGATCCGAAGGCACCGCGCATCGTCGCGGCGCACCAGGTCCTGCGGGAGCTGGCGGACACGACGGTCGCGACGGGCGACGACGCCGCCGCGGCGATCGCCGGCGCCGACGCGGACCTCGTCATCGCGGACGAATGGCTCGGCACGCGCGACGGCCGCACGCTGCTCGCCTGGGCCTGCCAGACCGGGGCGGCCGCCGTCGGCATCCTGCTGGCGAGCTCGCCGGCGAGCGCGGCGGCGGCGGAGCACGACGGGCTCATCCTGCTGCCGAAGCTCGTCGACCCCGAGACGCTGCGCACGGTGTGCACGCTGGCGCTCGAGTCCGCGGCCCTTCGCCAACGCATGCGCCGCTTCGAGCTGGAGCACGGCGTGCGACGGCCGCCGTTGCCGCACCCGGCGCCCGATCCGCCGGCGCTCGACGGGCTCGAGCGCTACGAGCGCCTGCTCTATCGCAGCGACGCGATGCGCCTGCTGGTGAAGACGCTGCGCGACCTCGAGGCGAGCGAGGTCTCGGTGCTCGTCCAGGGCGAGACCGGCACCGGCAAGGAGCTCGTCGCCCGCGCCATCCACGCGCGCAGCCGGCGCCGCGAGGGGCCGTTCGTGCCGATCAACCTCGGCGCGATCCCCGACGGGCTGCGGGAGAGCGAGCTCTTCGGACACGTGCGCGGCGCGTTCACGGGCGCGATGACCACGCGCGGCGGCCTCTTCCTCGGCGCCGACGGGGGCACCCTCTTCCTCGACGAGGTCGGCGAGGCGAGCGCCCCGCTGCAGGTGGCGCTGCTCCGCGTGCTCGAGGAAGCCACCATCACGCCGGTCGGCGCCGACCGGCCGCGACGGATCGATGTCCGCGTCGTCTCCGCCACGAACCAGAACCTGCCCCAGCTCCTGCGCGACGGGCGCTTCCGCCGCGACCTGTACTACCGCTTGAACGTGTATCCGGTGCGCCTGCCCCCGCTGCGCGACCGCATCGACGACGTCCTCCCCCTCGCGATGCACTTCCTCGCCCGCGCGTCGCGCGGGCTCGGCCGCGACCCGGCGACGATCACGCCGGAGGCGCGCGCAGCCCTCGAGGCGCACCCCTGGGAGGGCAACGTGCGCGAGCTCCGCAGCGTGATGGAGCGCGCGGCGCTCGTCTGCACCGGCGGCCGCGTGCAGGCGTGCGACCTCCTCTTCGCCGACGACAGCGACGCGTCGCCGGCGCAACCGGTGGACGCGCTCCCCGTCCAGAACGGCGCCACGTTGCGCGAGATGGAGCGTCAGATCCTGCTCCGCACGCTGGCGCTCGCGGAAGGCAACCGCAGCCAGGCCGCGCGCATCCTCGGCCTGCACGAGAGCACGCTGCGCTTCCGGTTGCGGCGGGCCGGCATCGTGCCGCCGCCGAAGCGCGCGTCGAACTCGTAGCCGGTCGCGAGCCTCGTAACCCGCTCCGAGGTCTTCACGAGCGCCCGCGGGCGCCTCCACGGGAAACCGTGCTCCGCGCGCCGGCATGCGACGTGCTCCGTCGTCATCAGCCGAACGGCCCCGGGGGCCGTCCATAACCCACGGCAGGAAACGACGAGGAGTGACGACGATGATGGGACGCATCATGAACACGTTCGCCGAGGAGAGCGGGAGCCCGGCCCGCATCACGGTGGTGGGGGTGGGAGGCGGTGGTGGCAATGCGGTCAGCCGCATGATCGACGCCGGGCTGCAGGGAGTGAAGTTCGTCAGCGTCAATACGGACCTCCAGGCGCTCTGGCGGAACCGGGCGCTCAACAAGATCCAGATCGGCGAGGCGATCACGAACGGGCTCGGGGCGGGCGCCAATCCCGACGTCGGCCGGCGCGCGGCGGCCGACGACACCGAGAAGCTCTGCGCGGCGCTCGAGGGCTCGGAGATGGTGTTCATCACCGCCGGGCTCGGCGGCGGGACCGGCACGGGCGCGGCGCCCGTCGTCGCCTCGATCGCGAACCGCCTCGGCGGCGCGAACAGTCACGTGCTGACGGTCGCCGTCGTCACGCTGCCGTTCGCGCTCGAGGGCAAGCGCCGCATGGAGCAGGCGCGTGAGGGGTTGGAGGAGCTGAAGCGCTACGCCGACTCCGTGATCGCCATTCCGAACGATCGCGTGCTGCAGAGCGTGGCGCGGAACACGCCGGTGCACGAGGCGTTCAGCGTCGCCGACGACGTGCTGCTGCAGGCGGTGCAGGGCATCACCGACATCATCATCCATCCCGGGCAGATCAACGTGGACTTCGCCGACGTCCGCTCGATCATGAAGGGCACGGGGCACGCGGTGATGGGAATCGGCATGGGCGAGGGCCAGCTGCGCGCGCTCACCGCCGCGCAGCGGGCCGTGTCGAACCCGCTGCTCGAGAACAGCTCGATGCAGGGCGCGCGCAGCATCGTGGTGAACATCACGGGCGGCCCGGATCTGTCGCTGGCCGAGGCGGCGGAGGCGACGAGCTTCATCACGCGCGTCGCAGACCCCGACGCCAACGTCATCTACGGCATCGTGACCAACGAGAGCATGCGCAACGCGGTGCGGGTCACGGTGATCGCGACCGGCTTCGAGAGCGCGCCGGTGCAGAAGGCGGAGCGGACGAAGCCCGAAGTCGCCACGCGGCCGGCGGCGACGATCGACGTGCGGACCAACGGCAACGGCGGCAGCGCGCCCACCGCCGAGACGCCGGTCGGCGGCGAGCGGCGCGGCGTCGGCGGGTTCGTGCGCCGGATGTGGCGGGCGGCGCAGGCGTAGCGGCGGCGAGCCGGGTCGTGTTCCTGCACGGCCCGGCTCGCCTCGCCGGCGCGATTTGACGCCGTCCCGACGCGTGCGCTACGCGCTGCGCGCGTGCCGCGTTGGCTCTCCTTCGCCCTGCCCTACGTCCTCGTCGTCGTGACCGCGGGCGGAGTCGGGCTGTATGCGTGGTGGCCCGAGGCGCTCGCGGCGGGACGTGAGACCTACTGGCATCGGCGCGACCTGAGCGGGCCGGCGGAGCGGCTCCCGCCGAATCCGCGTCGCGTGGCCTGGCTCGGCGACTCGCACATCATGGACGCGAAGGCGTACCCGTGGATCGTCGGGCGTCAGCTCGACGGCATCGACACCGTCGTGCGGGCGATCCCCGGGCTCGACGCCTTCGGCTACTACGTCGCGATCGATCGCGAGCTCGATCACCGCCGGCCGGCAGTGCTGGGCCTGGTGGCGCAGCTCAACACGCTGCAGCCGGGATACGGCAGGCCGGTTCCCGATCTCGTGAGCGAGCTGCCGGCCGGCGAGCTGCCCCACGCGATGTCGCTGCCGCTGCACGAGATGGGTCTGACGATTCCGAAGGTGCTGCTCTTCCGCGCGCTGCGCTGGCCGTGGGTCGAGAACGTGTTCCTGGCGCTGGACGGCATCCGCCGCCTCGCGCGGGATGCGCTGTTCGGCGGCTGGCTGGGCCCGCTGCAGCTCCCGTCGCTCGTCGACTTCTCGGAGGCGCTCGAGGTCGTGAATGCGCCGCCGGCGATGCCGTTTTCCGCGCGGACCGCGAAGGTACGGTTCCTCACCGAGACGGTCCGGATGGCCAGCGAGCGCGGCGTCCGGGTGCTCGTCGTGCTGGAGCCGCTGCCGATCGATCAGCTGCGCAAGACCGGGCACTACGATCCCGCGCGCTTGGCGCCGCGCATCGCCGTGCTGCGCGCCGAGATCGAGCGCGCGGGCGGCACCCTCGTCGACCTGCACGACGTCATCGACGCCGACGGCTTCCTCGACTTCGCCGGCCACCTGAACGACGCGGGCCACGCGGAGGTGGCGGATCGTCTCCGCGAGCCGCTCGCCCAGCTGATGGCCGACCCGCCCCGTGCTGTTCGATAGCGTCGACTTCGTCGTCTTCCTGCTCTTGGTGCTCGCGCTGTACCACGGCGCGCTCCGCCACAGCAGCTGGACGACGCGCAAGGCGTTCCTCGTCGCGGTCTCGTTCCTGTTCTACATGTCGTGGAGCCCGCCGTTCGGCGGGCTCCTGCTCGGCTCGACGCTCGTCAACTTCGCCGTGGGGCTCGGTCTCGAGCGCACCACGAATGCGACGCGCCGCCGGCTGCTGCTGGTCGCGAGCCTGGCCTTCAACCTCGGCATGCTCGGCTTCTTCAAGTACGGCACGTTCGTCAGCCAGAACGTCGCGTGGCTCCTCGGCGGCGACGCGTGGCTCGTGGGCCTGATCCTGCCCGTCGGCATCTCGTTCTTCACGTTCGAGTCGCTGAGCTACACGATCAACGTCTACCGTGGTGAGCGCGCATCGCGGAGCCTGCTCGACTTCGCGTTGTTCCTGTCGTTCTTCCCGCACCTCGTCGCCGGGCCGATCGTCCGTCCGCGCGCGTTCCTGCCGCAGCTGCTCGTCCCACCGCACGTCGATCGGCAGACCGTCGAGCTGGCGCTGGCACGCATCGCGCAGGGGCTCATCAAGAAGGTCGTGCTGGCGGATACGCTCGGGCAGTACGTCGATCTGGTGTGGTCACGTCCGGGCATGCTGCCGGCGTCGGGCGGGTATCCGCTCGGCAACGTGGCGCTCGCGGCCTACGCGTACGCGTTCCAGATCTACTTCGACTTCTCGGGGTACACCGACATCGCGCTCGGGCTCGCGCGGTTGTTCGGCTTCACGCTGCCCGAGAACTTCGATCGTCCGTATCTCGCCGCGAACCCGCGCGAGTTCTGGCAGCGCTGGCACATCACGCTGTCGACGTGGCTTCGCGACTACCTGTACGTGCCGCTCGGCGGGAATCGGCATGGAACGGCGCGCACGTATCTGAATCTCTTCATCACGATGCTGCTCGGCGGGCTGTGGCACGGGCCGGCGTGGGGGTTCGTCCTGTGGGGCGGGTATCACGGCGTGCTGCTCGTGGTGCATCGGTGGTGGACGGCTGGACGGCCGGCGCGGGCGCTCACCGGGGTGCGGCACGTACTGGCGTGCGTCGTGACCTTCCATCTCGTCACGCTCGGGTGGGTGCTGTTCCGGATGCCGTCGGCGGTCGACGGGTGGCGCTTCATGCTCGGCGGCGGGCAGCTCGGGTACGAGCCGTCGCGCGCGGGGAGCGTGGCGATCGTCGCACTGGCGATTGGGGTCGCCGCGCACCTCGGGCCGCCGGCTGCGCGGCTGCGGGAGCGGTTCGTCGCACTGCCGCCAGCGGTGCAAGGGACGGTGTACGGGGTTGCGACGGTGATCGGGTTCGTCGTCGCGCCGCCGGGGGCGCGGTTCATCTACTTCCAGTTCTGAGGCCTGATTGCGCTCGCCGATCGGAGCGCGTAGGGGTCGAGGTCTCTTCGCGTCGCTCGTGCGCGCGGTCGGCACGTCGAACGTCGCATGCCGGTTTCTCGCCCTGGCAGCGGAATCACCCCAAACGGACCCCCTCGGGTCCAAAGGAACGTGCCATGGGCCAGAAGCTCTTCGTCGGTAATCTTTCGTTCGACACCACCAGCAGCGATCTCGAGAGCCTGTTCGGCGAGATCGGGCAGTGCCAGTCGGCCTCGGTCATCACCGACCGCGACACCGGCCGCTCGCGCGGCTTCGGCTTCGTCGAGATGACGAGCAGCGGTGACGCGCAGGAGGCGATCCAGCGTCTCGACGGTCGCGAGGTCCAGGGCCGCGCCATCAACGTCAGCGTGGCCAAGGAGCGCACCCCCCGTGCCGGCGGCTTCGGCGGCGGCGGCCGGCGGGGTTACTAGTGCGCGTTCGTGAGCTGACGGCGTCCCATCGTCAGCTCTTGGCCGATCTATCGGGTCGCATCTCCATGCGCCTCGAGTCGGTGTTCCTTGACGGAAGCGACGCCGACGGGCCCAACCTCGGCGTGTCGCTCACGGAGCGCGGGCGCAGCGTCGTCGTCGAGGTGCCGTTCGCCATGCTCGACGAGGCGTCGCGAGACCTGGCGGCACGCGAGGCGCTTCGTGTCCGTTTGAAGGCGCGGCGCGACCGCATGCTGTTCGTCGTCCCGCCGGCGCGCCTCCCGAAGCACATCGCGCCGCTCTCAGCCTACGGCGGCGGTCGCGACGACCGCCGGTTCGGCGGCCGCGGCCGGCGCTGAGCCGCCGCCAGCGGACTCACGCACCGAAAGGGACGCGCGTGGCCATCCGGTGAGGCTGGTCACGCGCGTCGGCTCGACACCGGTCGAGGAGAAAGTGGAGGCGGGGGGAATCGAACCCCCGTCCGAAAGCGCTTCCGCGGACGCGTCTACGAGCGTAGCCTGTATTTTATTGTCGCCGCGGTCGCTCCCACAGGCAGGATCTCGCGCGGCCAGCCGGCGGAAAAATCTCGGCCCCCCACCCCACCGGCGCGATGGGGGGCCCAGCCCGAGTAAATGACGCTTCCTTCGGCCTTACGGGCGCGGGCCGGGGAAGCGTGGTCACCTAATTAGGCGGCCAGTGCGTAGTTGTTGTCTGCAGTTAAGCAGTCCAGGCCTTTTTGACGAGGTGACCAGGAACCCCGGCTCGCAACGTTCGTTTCCGCACCCCCGTCGAAACCAGATCGCCCCCAAACCAACGGTTGCCTTCGCGACTATAAGGACGCTCCCCCCGAGCCGCAACCCGACTAGCCCGATGCCTCCCGGCTGCTACGCTCCCATCGAAGGAGCGCACCATGCATCGTCATCCAATCGTCGTCCTCGCCGGCGTCATGTTCCTCACCGCGCCGGCGCTCGCCCAGCGCACCATCGAACAGCGCATGGACCGTCAGCAAGAGCGGCTCGACAACGGCGCCGACAGCGGCCAGCTGACGCCGAAAGAAGAGCAGAAGATCGAGAACCGCCACGAGAACATCGAAGAGAAGCGCGACGCCGCGCGCGCCGACGGCCGCGTCACCAAGCAGGAAGCGCAGAAGATCCGCCGCGCCGAGGACCGCACCGGCAAGATGATCCGCCGCGAGCGGCACGACGACCAGCGCGACTGAACGCCGACCTCTCCCGCCCTACCCGCGCAAAGGCCTTGGCACCCCCGACCCGCTGAAACGGACCAGTAGCAGTTTACCCTCGTTTCTCGACGGTTCAGGTAGTATCTCTCCCCTTCCGGCCCCCCGGCCGGCGAGACTATCGACGTTCGTCCGTCCAGCCTTGGGGACCCGTCAACGGGGAGATGACCGACGCCATGCCTATACGCCGCTACCTGACCGCCCTCGCCACCCTGGTCTGCGCCTTCGCGCATGCCCACCCTGCCGCCGCGCAGAGTTTCGTCAACTTCGAAACCGGCCAGGTCCGTCCGCTCGCGATGTCGCCGGACGGGAATCGCCTCTTCGCGCTCAATACGCCGGACAACCGGCTCGAGATTCTCGCCATCACCCCCGGTGGGCTCGCCCGAGCGGGCTCGGTGGAGGTCGGCCTCGAGCCGATCGCCGTCGCCGCGCGCACCGACGGCGAGGTGTGGGTCGTCAACCATCTCTCCGACTCGATCAGCATCGTCGACGTCGCATCGACGCCGCCACGCGTGACCCGCACGATCCTCACGTGCGACGAGCCGCGCGACATCGTCTTCGCCGGCCCAGGCAACTCGCGCGCCTTCGTCACCACCGCGCGTCGCGGCCAGAACTGCCCGATCGCGTTCGATCCCAGCACCGAAGGCATCGGCCGCGCCATCGTGCAGGTGTGGGACGCCACCGCGCTCGACGGCACGCTCGAAGGGACACCCATCGCGAACGTGGTGCTCTTCGGCGACACGCCGCGCTCCATCACGCGCAGCGCCGACGGCAACACCGTCTACGCGGCGATCTTCAAGTCCGGCAACCAGACGACCGCGCTCAACGAAGGTGCGATCTGCGACGGCGGCGCCGCCGCCGGCCCGTGCGGCCCGAACCAGCCCGGCGGTCTGCCGGCGCCGAACACCAACTTCGAAGGCATCCTCGGTCCGGAAGTCGGCATGATCGTCAAGTTGAACCGCGCGACGAACCTCTGGGAGGATCCGCTGGGCCGCAACTGGACGGGCGCCGTCAGGTTCGACCTGCCCGACCTCGACGTCTTCGCCATCGACGCCGCCGCGCCGGTCCCCGTCGAGACGGCGAGCTTCGCCCACGTCGGCACCGTCCTGTTCGACATGGTGACGAACCCCGTCTCGGGGAAGATCTACGTCAGCAACACCGACGCGAAGAACGAGGTCCGGTTCGAGGGCCCCGCGGCCGCGTTCGGCAACACGACGGTCCAGGGGCACCTGCACGAGGCGCGCATCTCGGTGATCGACGGCGGCAACGTGAACCCGCGTCACCTGAACAAGCACATCGACTACTCGATCCGTCCGGCGCCAGCGGGCGTGAAGCAGCACAGCCTGGCCACCCCGGTCGGCATGGCCGTCACCGCCGACGGCAGCACGCTCTACGTCGCGGCGTTCGGCTCCAGCAAGATCGGCGTCTTCGACACGGCGGCGCTCGAGAACGACACGTTCACGCCGAGCTCGGCCAGCCACGTCAGCGTGAGCGGCGGCGGCCCGACGGGTCTCGTCCTCGACGAGGCCCGCGATCGTCTCTACGCGTTCACGCGCTTCGACAACGCGGTGTCGATCATCGACACGACGACGAACCTCGAGCAGGGACACGTGACGCTGTACAACCCCGAGCCCGAGCACGTCGTCACCGGCCGGCCGTTCCTCTACGACGCCAACCTCACGTCGAACAACGGCGAGGCCTCGTGCTCGAGCTGCCACATCTTCGGCGACCTCGACGATCTCGCGTGGGACCTCGGCAACCCCGACGACGAGGTCATCGACAACCCGATCCCGACGCGCATCCCGCCGCTCGCCGGCACCTTCCCCGACTTCCATCCGCTGAAGGGGCCGATGACCACCCAGAGCCTCCGCGGCATGGACAACAACGGCTCGATGCACTGGCGCGGCGACCGCACCGGCGGCAACGATCCCGGCGGCAGCGTCTTCGACGAGGTCGCCGCGTTCGAGAAGTTCAACCCCGCGTTCGTCGGTCTCGTCGGCCGCGACAGCGAGCTCACGCCGGCGCAGATGTCGGCGTTCACGCAGTTCATCCTGACCGTCACCTACCCGCCGAACCCGATCCGCCGTCTGAACCAGACGCTCGCGAACGCGGAGCAGCTCGGCAGCGACATCTACTTCGGGCCGCTCACCGACGTCCTCTTCAACTGCAACGGCTGCCATCTCATGAACCCGGCGCTGAAGCAGTTCGGCACCGACGGCCTCAGCACGTTCGAGGGCGAGACCCAGATGTTCAAGGTGCCGCACCTCCGCAACGTCTACACGAAGGTCGGCATGTTCGGACGTCCGAGCGAGGCGACGCACCTCGGTCCGCAGGTCCGCGGCTACGGCGTGCTCCACGACGGCAGCATCGACACCGTGCGCCGCTTCCTCGGCGCCAGTGTCTTCAACCTGACCAACCAGCAGCAGAACCAGCTCGAGCGCTTCGTCTTCGTGTCGCCGTCCGACATGGCGCCCATCGTGGGTCAGCAGACCACGCTGAACGCCACGAACGCGCTCGAGGTCGACCAGCGCATCAACCTGATGATCCAGCGCATGGACGCAGGCGACTGCGACGTCGTCGTGAAGGGCACGATCGACGGCATCGCGCGCGGCGCGGTCCGTCTGCCGAACGCGCAGTACCAGCTCGACCGCGCCGGCGAGACGATGACGAACGAGGCGCTCCGCGCGCTCGCGAACACGGCAGGCCAGGAGCTGACGTTCACCTGCGTCCCGCCGGGCTCGGGCAACCGTATCGGCATCGACCGCGACGAGGACGGCGCGTTCGACCGCGACGAGATCGACCTGGACAGCGACCCGGCCGACCCGACGTCGCTGCCCATTCCCGCGACCATGATGCGCACCAGCTCGCTCACGATGCGTGACGACGACAAGGCGCCCATCACGCTCGACAAGCGGAAGATCACCTTCAAGTCGACGACGTTCCAGGGCACGCCGAGCGGCGTGATCCTCCCTGGGTGGGGCAGCGACGCCGACCCCACGCTGCACGGCGCCCGCCTCGAGATCTACGACGCGGACGGCGGGCCGACCGGCGTGACGCTGCCGCTGCCCGCGTCCAACTGGACGTTCAACGGCTTCGTCTCGAAGCCCATCTGGAAGTACACGGACAAGCAGCGCGTCCACGGCCCGATCACGAGCATCCTGATGCGTCCCGGCATGCTGACCTTCAAGGGCAACGGCGAGGCGCTCTATCCGCTCACGGGTGCACCGCAAGGCAGCGTCGCGGTGCGGATCGACCTCGGCACCGGCATCCGTCTGTGCACGACGGCGCTGCCGAAGGCGCCCGCCGCGAAGACCGATACGACCGCGCAGTTCGTGGCCACGAAGAACGCGCCGATTCCGGCGGCGTGCCCGAACTCGCCGAACTGACGGCGTCTCCGGTCCCTCCGCCGCCGCGGCGCGGCGGAGGGACCGATCACACGCGGCGTTGACTCGTGTGGCCGCGGCCATAACTTTGGGCCCCACATGACGCCGGCCATCGACGACGTGACCACCATCGACCTCGCCGCCGAGAACCTGGTGCTCGAGCGGCTGACGGCCGAGGCGCGCGTCGCCTGGGCGCTCGAGCGGCTGAGCCCCCGCATCGTGCTCTCGTCGAGCTTCGGTGCGCAGGCCGCCGTCCTCCTCCACATGGTGACGCGCCAGTGGCCGGAGATTCCCGTCGTCGTCGTCGACACGGGCTATCTCTTCCCGGAGACGTACCGGTTCATCGACGAGCTCAGCGAGCGGCTCGCGCTCAATCTGAAGGTCTACCGCCCGACGACGAGCGCCGCCTGGCAGGAGGCGCGCTACGGCAAGCTCTGGGAACAGGGCATCGAGGGCATCACGCGCTACAACCAGATGAACAAGGTCGAGCCGATGCAGCGGGCCCTCGACGAGCTCGACGCGCAGGCGTGGATCGTCGGGCTGCGCCGCGCCCAGTCGTCGACGCGCCGCGAGCTGCGCGTCCTCGGGATGCAGGACGGCTACCTGAAGGTCCACCCGATCGTCGACTGGAACGACAAGCACGTCTACGACTACCTGACGCGCCACGGCCTCCCCTACCACCCGCTCTGGGAGCAGGGCTATCCGTCGATCGGCGACTGGCACACGTCGCACAAGCTGACGGACGGCATGGCCGAGGAAGAGACGCGCTTCTTCGGCCTGAAGCGCGAATGCGGACTCCACGAGAGCTCGTCGCCGGTGCCGCCGTCGCCGAAGCTGCCCGACGTCGCGTAGACGCCGAGCGGATTGACGGCCTCGCGCCGTCCAGCAAGATCGGGCCCCGCATGCCGACGCGTCCAGCCACCGGCGCCCCGCGCGGCTTCGTGCGTGTGCGCGGCGCGCGCGAGCACAACCTCCGCGACGTCGATCTCACGATCCCCCGCGACGCGCTCGTCGTCTTCACGGGCATCTCGGGCTCCGGCAAGTCGTCGCTGGCCTTCGGCACGCTCTACGCCGAGGCGCAGCGCCGCTACCTCGAATCGGTCTCACCCTACGCGCGGCGGCTCTTCGACCAGATGCCCGTGCCCGACGTCGACGAGATCGACGGCCTGCCGCCCGCCGTCGCGCTCCAGCAGCAACGCGGCACGCCGACGACGCGCTCGTCCGTGGGCAGCGTCACCACGCTCTCGAACCTGCTGCGCATGCTGTACTCCCGCGCCGGCGACTACCCGCGCGGCCAGCCGATGCTGCACGCCGAGGACTTCTCGCCGAACACGCCACAGGGCGCATGTCCGCGCTGCCACGGGCTCGGCCGCATCTACGAGGTGACCGAGCGGTCCATGGTCCCCGACCCGTCGCTGACGATCCGCGAGCGGGCGATCGCCGCCTGGCCGCCGGCCTGGCAGGGCCAGAACCTCCGCGACATCCTGACGACGCTCGGGCACGACGTCGATACGCCGTGGCGCGAGCTGCCGAAGAAGGTTCGCCGCTGGATCCTCTTCACCGACGAGCAGCCGACCGTGCCGGTCTACGCCGGCTACGACCGCGCCGAGGTGAAGCGCGCGCTCAGGCGGAAGGAGGAGCCGAGCTACCAGGGGACGTTCGTCAGCGCGAAGCGCCACGTCCTCGAGACGTTCGCCAACACCCAGAGCGCGCTCATGAAGCAGCGGGTCGCGCGCTACATGGTGAGCACGGCGTGCCCGGCATGCCGCGGCAAGCGGCTGCGGCCGGAAGCGCTCGCGGTCACGTTCGCCGGCCACGACATCACCGCGCTCGCCGCGCTGCCGCTCGGCCGTCTCGCCGGCGTCCTGGAGCCCTTCGCGCGCACCGTCGACCGACGCGGAGATCATCCCGAGAAGGCGCTCGTCGCCCAGCGGGTCGCGGAGGACATGCTCGCCCGACTGGCCGTCGTCCTCGACCTGGGGCTCGGCTACCTGACGCTCGACCGGAGCACGCCGACGTTGTCGCCCGGGGAGCTGCAACGGCTCCGGCTCGCGACGCAGGTGCGCTCGAATCTCTTCGGTGTCGTGTACGTCCTCGACGAGCCGTCCGCCGGTCTGCATCCCGCCGACACCGAGGCGCTGCTGCGCGCCCTCGACCGCCTGAAGGCGACGGGCAACTCGCTCTTCGTCGTCGAGCACGACCTCGACGTGATCGCCCATGCCGACTGGATCGTCGACGTCGGGCCGGGCGCCGGGCAGCACGGCGGACGCATCCTCTACAGCGGGCCGTCGGACGGGCTCGGCGACGTCGCGCGATCCGAGACCGCGCGCCATCTGACGGGGCGGGTGCGGCGCGCCCCGCGCACGCCGCGCGAGCCGACCGGCTGGCTCCGGCTCGCCGGCGTGACGCGCAACAACCTGCACGACCTGTCCGCCGAGTTCCCGCTCGGCGTGCTCACGACGGTCACCGGCATCTCCGGCTCCGGCAAGTCGAGCCTGGTGAGCCAGGCGCTCGTCGATCTCGTCGCCGCCCGCCTCGGCCACGAGCCCGCCGCCGACGACGGCGACGACGACGTCCTCCAACAGCCCGATCCGATCGCGACGGCCGGCCGCATCGTCGGCGGCATGGAGCACGTCGGGCGCCTGGTGCGCGTCGACCAGAAGCCGATCGGCCGCACGCCGCGCTCGAATCTCGCGACGTACACCGGCCTCTTCGACCACGTCCGACGCCTGTTCGCCGCGACGCCGGCCGCCCGCGCCCGGCGGTACGACGCCGGGCGCTTCTCGTTCAACGTCGCCAAGGGGCGCTGCCGCACGTGCGAGGGCGAGGGCTTCGTCTTCGTCGAGATGCTCTTCCTGCCGAGCGTCTACGCGCCCTGCCCGACCTGTCACGGTGCGCGGTACGATCCGAAGACGCTCGCGGTGACGTATCGCGGCAAGAACGTCGCCGAGGTCCTCGGCATGACGGTCGACGACGCGTACGACTTCTTCGCGGACGCGGCGCCGGTGCGGCGCAGTCTCGACGTCGTCCGGCAGGTGGGCCTGGGCTACCTGCGCCTCGGCCAGCCGGCGACCGAGCTGTCGGGTGGCGAAGCACAGCGCATCAAGCTCGCGACGGAGCTGCAGCGCGTCCACCGCGGCGACACGCTGTACGTGCTCGACGAGCCGACCACGGGACTGCATCCGTCGGACGTCGAGCGACTGATCGTCCAGCTCGACGGGCTGGTTGCGGCGGGCAACACCGTGATCGTCGTCGAGCACGACGTGCGCGTGGTCGCCGCGAGCGACTGGGTGATCGACGTGGGACCCGGCGCGGGCGAGGACGGTGGTCGGCTCGTCGCGGCCGGGACGCCGGCGCAGCTCGCCACGACCACGCGCAGCCGGACGGCGCCGTATGTCGCGCGGTTCCTCACATCGTAGCTGTTCACGCGCGCGGGCAGCGGTGTACAACCGCAACATGCAGTCGACGGTCGTCGCCGATGAGCTCGAGTTCCCCGAAGGACCGGTGTGGCTCGGACCGAACCGCGTCGCGTTCACGCAGATTCGCGGCCAGTGCATCTCGCTGTACGAGAACGGCAACGTCCGGAAGATCGCCCACACCGGCGGGGGCGCGAACGGCGCGACGCTCGGCCCCGACAACGCGCTCTACGTCGCCAACAACGGCGGGCTGTCGCTCGGCCACGAAGGCGCGTGGACGGCGCCCGAGCCGATTCCCGGCCGCATCCAACGCGTGACGCTCGCCGGCGAGGTGCGCGACGTCGCGTGCACCCTGCCCGGCGATCCGCCGAACCGTCCCAACGACCTCTGCTTCGGACCCGACCGCCTCCTCTACTACACCGATCCGCACAACTGGGAGGACCTCGCGAATCTGAAGACCGGCCGCGTCGGACGCACCACGCTCGACGGCCAGGTCGAGTTCGTCGCGGAGGTTCCCGGATTCCCGAACGGCATCGCGTTCGGCCCCGACGACCGGCTGTACGTCGCGCAGAGCCTGACGTCGCTGATCCTGGTGATGGACGCGAAGCCCGGCACGACGCCGAAAGAGTTCACGAAGCTACCGACGGGCTACCCCGACGGCTTCTGCTTCGATCGCGACGGCCGGCTCTACGTCGCCGGCAGCCTCGGCGACGTCGTCGTGGTGTTCGCGCCGGACGGGAAGCAGGAGCAGGTGATCGAGATGGGCCAGGGCACCGAGCCGACGAACTGCTGCCTCGGCGACGGCGTACTCTACGTGACGCTGTCGGGCACGGGGCAGCTCGTGACGCTGCCGATCAACAAGCCCGCGCTGCCGCTCTACCCGGCGTCGCGCTAGCGGCCTTTACGGCCGGCCGACATCGCGCGGTCGGCGTCGCGTTTGTCGCTCCGTTCGCGGATCGCATCGCGCTTGTCGTGCAGCTTCTTGCCGCGGGCGAGGCCGAGCTCGACCTTCGCGCGGCCGTTCACCCAGTACATGCGGAGCGGGATCAGCGTCAGGCCGCGCTCCTTGATCTTGCTGGTGAGCTTGTCGATCTCGTGCCGGTGCAGCAGGAGCTTCCGCTGCCGCTCGGGCTCGTGGCCGAACTGGCTGGCCGGCCCGTAGACGTTGATGTGCGCGCCGACGAGGTACAGCTCGTCGCCGACGAAGCGCGCATACGAGTCCTTCAGCTGGACCCGGCCCTCGCGCAGCGATTTCACCTCGCTGCCGACGAGGGCCAGGCCCGCCTCGAGCTTCTCGTCGATGTGATACTCGAAGAACGCCCGCCGGTTGACGGTGATGTCCTTGTGGCGGGCGGGATCCGTCATCCGACTCGGCGCAGCGGCGGCTCGACGCGCGCGGGCATGCGCGGTCCGGGCACCTCCGCCCGCTTCTCGCGGATGCGGTTGTCGCCGTCGACGAAGACGACCTTCGGCTCGTGCTTCCGCGCGGCCGCCTCCTTCATCCACGTGAAGGCGGCGATGATCACGAGATCGCCCTTGGTGACGAGGTGCGCCGCGGCGCCGTTCACACAGATGACGCCGCTGTCGGGCGGGCCCTCGACGACGTAGGTCTCGAAGCGCGTCCCGCTGGTGACGTTCCACACGCAGACGGCCTCGTTCGGCAGGAGATCCGTGGCGTCCATCAGGCGCCGATCGATGGTGATCGAGCCCTCGTAGTCGACGTCGGCCTGGGTCACGGTGGCGCGATGGATCTTGGCCCGCATCATCTTCCGGGTCATCGGCTGGTCTCCCCTGCAAGGATTCGATTGTCGATCAGCCGCACGCCGCCCACCCAGACTGCCAGGGCGAGCAACGCCGGCGCCGGCGCCGCCACCTCCTCCACCTCCGCCAACGTCACGGGATCGCGCAGCTCGGCATACTCGAGCTTCGCCTGCGGCTCGCCGGCGATCACCGCCGACGCCCGCGCGATCAGGGCCTTCGCGTCGCGCTCGCCCGCGGCCAGCGCGTCGGCCGCCGCCGCGAGCGCCCGGGGCACGCAGCGCGCGGCGATCCGCGCGTCGGTCCCGAGCAGACGGTTCCGGCTCGACAGCGCGAGCCCGTCGGCCTCGCGCACCGTCGGCACGCCGACGATCTCGATGCCGAAGTCCAGATCCTCGGTCATCCGCCGGATGACCGCGAGCTGCTGGTAGTCCTTCTCGCCGAACAGCGCGCAGTGCGGCCGGACGGCGTGGAACAGCTTCGTGACGACCGTGGTGACGCCACGGAAGTGCCCCGGCCGCTGTGCGCCACAGAGCGGCTCGGTGAGTCCGGCGACGTCGACGCCGCTGGCGAAGCCTTCGGGATACATGCGCGGCGCGGCCGGCGCGTAGACCGCGTCGACGCCGGCGTCGGCGCACATCGCCGCGTCGGCCTCGATCGTGCGAGGGTAGCGGTCGAAGTCGTCGCGCCGGTTGAACTGGATGGGGTTCACGAAGATCGACACGACGACGCGATCGGCGCGCCGTCGTGCTTCCTCGACGAGCTTCATGTGGCCCACGTGCAGCGCGCCCATCGTCGGTACCAGCGCGATGCGCTGGCCGGCCTCACGCTCCCCGTCCGCCCACGTCTGCATGGCGACGGGCTCGGTGATGGTGCGCATCGTCAGCTCGCCTGGGCGACGCGCGTCAGGGCGTGGAACGAATGCGCGTCCGTCGGGAACGTGCCGGCCTTCACCTCGTGGACGTACGCGCCGGCGGCCTCGGTGACGGCGCTCGTCAGGTCGGCGTACGCCTTGGCGAACTTCGGCGCCCGCTCGGACATGCCGAGCAGGTCGTGCAGCACCAGCACCTGGCCGTCGCAGTGGACGCCGGCGCCGATGCCGATGGTCGGGATGTCGAGCTCGGCCGTGATCTCGGCGGCGAGGTCGAGCGGAATGCCTTCGAGCACGACCGCGAACGCCCCGGCGTCCTGCACCGCGCGCGCGTCGTCGAGGACGCGCTCGCGCCCGCCGGCCTCGTGCCCATGGCGGCGGCCCTGCACCTTGTGACCGCCCATGCGGTGCACCGACTGCGGCGTGAGGCCGACGTGGCCCATCACCGGGACGTCGATCGACGCGATCGCGGCGATGGTCTCGGCCATGCGCACGCCGCCCTCGAGCTTCACCGCCGCGGCGCCGCCTTCCTTCACGAGGCGGACGGCGTTCTCGACCGCGCGCTCCGGGCTCGCCTGATACGCCCCGAACGGCAGGTCACCGACGACCAGCGCCCGCCGCGCGCCACGCGCGACCAGCCGGGTGTGGTAGACCATTTCGTCCAGCGTCACCGGCAGGGTCGTCTCCTGGCCCTGCATGACCATGCCCAGCGAGTCGCCCACGAGGAGCATCTCGACGCCGGCCGCGTCGAGCAGTCGGGCAAAGGTCCAGTCGTAGGCGGTCACCATCGTGATCCGCTCCCCCGCCGCCTTCATCCGCCCCAGCTCCGGAACCGTGATGCGCGTCGTCTCCATGGCTGTTGCCTCCTCGAACCGAGGGTTCGGGAGGCCACATGGAGCGGGGCGTTGCGGAGAGCGGCCCAGCGGATTCCGTGCTGATCCCCGGCGAATCGCTCGGGGTCGTTCCGGTCATCGATGGGTTGGTGTGCTCGCCGTGAGCTCGCGCCGTGGTGCCTGCCGTCTCGGTCCGTTCAATCCCCGCCCGAAATGGGTCGGGGTCGTTATCTGGATCCAAGCGGAATGTAGTGCTGTACTCCCTGTCTCATGCCCCGGATCTCACGCAACAGGTCGGCGAGATCTCCACCGTGCTCGACGAAATCGATCTCGGAACAGTTCACGACGAGCAGTGGGGCTTCGGTGTAGTTGTGGAAGAAGCTGCGGAACGCCTCCGTCAAACGCTCGAGATAGTCCTGGGTGATGCCGCGCTCGTAGTCCCGTGCCCGCTTGTGGATGCGCTTGAGAAGAACGTCGGGTCGGGCCTCGAGGTATATGACGAGATCCGGTCGGGGAATCTGTCGGTCGAGGAGCTGGAAGATCTGCCGGTACAGGCCGAGCTCGTCGGGGCTGAGCGTGACGCCGGCAAAGATCCCGTCCTTCGCGAACAGGTAGTCGGCGACGGCACCCGAGGTGACGCCCGTCTCGGCGATCTCGCGCTGCTGGCGATAGCGCTCGAGGGTGAAGAAGAGCTGTGCCTGGAGGGCATGTCGGTCCGGGTCGTCGTAGAACTTCCTCAGGAAAGGATTGTCGTCCGCTCCTTCGAGGATCAGCCGCGACCCGAGATCGGTGGCGAGGCGCCGGGCAAGAGCCGTTTTACCGACCCCGATCGGTCCCTCGACTGCAATGTAGCGTTCCGCCGTCCGGTCCGCCGCCATCCCCCACCTAGGCCAAACGCGTTACCACGGGCTCGAACGCCCTGTCTAGTAGAACTTCGTTCGATGGACTATATGCGCGACCCCATGCCGACTGCCGTCCTGCGCCAGACGATCGCGGGCTTGTTCATGGTCGGCATTCCGGGGACGACGCTCGACGCCGCCACCCGCGCGTTCCTCGAGCGCTACCCCGCCGGCGGCGTCATTCTCTTCACGCGGAACGTCGCGACCGCGCGACAGCTGCGAACGCTGATCGCCGACATCCATGCGACCGGCGCCGGCGTGCGCCCCCTCGTCGGCATCGACCACGAGGGCGGACGGGTCGACCGCCTGCGACGGCGGCCCTTCACGCACTTCCCGCCCATGGCGACGGTGGGCGCCACCGGGGACCCGCGCCTGGCCGAAGCCGTCGGACGGGCGATGGGCCGTGAGCTCGCGGCCATCGGCATCGACATCGACTTCGCCCCGTCACTCGACGTCTGGTCGAATCCGCGCAACCAGGTGATCGGCGATCGCGCGTTCGGCACGACGCCGGCGGTCGTCGCGCGCTATGCCCTGCCCTTCGCACGCGGCCTGCTCCGCGGCGGCGTGATTCCGTGCGGGAAGCACTTCCCCGGCCATGGCGACACCGTCGGCGACTCGCACCTCGTCCTGCCGCGCGTGAAGACGACGCGCGCGGGACTCGAGCGCGTCGAGCTGCCGCCGTTCCGTCGCGCCATCGCCGCCGGCTTCCCGGCGCTGATGACGGCGCACGTCGTCTACCCCGCGCTCGACCGCCTGCCGGCCACGTTGTCGCGGAAGATCGCGCACGACCTGCTCCGCCGTCGCCTCGGATTCGACGGCGTGCTGTTCAGCGACGACCTCGACATGCGCGCCGTCGCCGCGCGCCATTCGCCCGAGCGCCTCGCCCCGGCCGCGCTGCGCGCCGGCTGCGACATGCTGCTCGCCTGCCAGTCGCTGGACGTCGCCGCGAAGGCCATCGAGGGCACGATCCGCGCCGTCGAGCGCGGCCAGCTCACGGGCGAGGCCGTCGCGACGTCGCTCGGCCGCATCCAGCAGCTGCGCCGGCGTCTCGCACGGCGGCGTCCCGCCACGACGCTCGGCTGGCCTGCCCACGCCCGCCTGCTGCGGCGCATCGAAAGAGCCGCCTTGTCCGACGCCGCCATCCGTGGATAGACACCTCACAGGCGTCTCGCCCTGGGGAGGTCTCACATGTCCGGTACCCGTGCCGCCGTCGCGCTCGGTGTCCTCGCCACGCTCGTCCTGACCAGCCCACGCCTCGCCGACGCCGGCTGCACGACGGCGAGCGAGGCGCGCGCCGTCAAGAAGAGCCTGAAGCTCGCGATCCGCTGCAACGAGCGGATCCTGCGCACCGGACCCGGCACCGTCTGCAAGCAGAGCGCGCCGCCCGCCTGCGCCGACACGCTCGTCGCCGACGCGACCGCCCTCGCCTACGGGGCGAACGACCCGCCCGCCGCGGCGGTCGACGGCAAGGCGCTCAAGGAGCAGCTCACCTGTCAGAAGAAAGTCGGGCGCGCGATCACGAGCTACGTCGGCGCGTACCTCCGCGGCCTCGTCCGCGGGAAGACGCCCGCGGACGCCGACGAGCGCGCGCGACGCCAGCTCGACAAGCTGCCGGACCGCTGCGTGACGACCGGCGCGGCCGACGTCTCCGGCGTCGAGCTGCCCGTCGTCGGCCCGCAGTGCGTCGTCGCGACACCCGGACCCGGCTTCCCGGTGGACGCGGCGTCGATGGCGAGCTGCCTGCACACGCTGCTGCAGGTGTGGGTCGACCGCAACGGACCGAACCCGCAGCCGCTGCGTCCGAACATCCTCTTCATCCTCACCGACGACCAGCGCTGGGACACCACCGACGACACGCACTCGCCCGCCGGCGCGTTCATCATGCCCGGCACGCGCGCGGAGCTCGGCGATCGCGGCATCGAGTTCACGCAGGCGTTCATGACCACGCCGCTCTGCTGTCCGAGCCGTGCGAGCATCCTCTCCGGCTCGTACGCGCACCGCACGGGTGTCTACCGCAACAGCGGCGTCAACGGCGGCGCCGACGACTTCGCCGATGGGTCGAGCCTCGCGACGTGGCTGCAGGACGCCGGCTACCGCACGAGCCTCCTCGGCAAGTACCTGAACGGCTACGCGCAGCTCTGGCCGGACAACCAGACGCCGTACATCCCGCCCGGCTGGACCGAGTGGCGCGGGCTGCGGAACGTCGCGTTCTTCAACTACCGGATGGTCGAGCCCGACGGCCTCGGCGGCTACCAGGTGGTCCAGTACGGCTCCGACCCGGAGGACTACCTCACCGACGTGATGCGCGAGAAGGCGAAGACTTTCATCAGCGACTCCGTCGCGGCCGCCGAGCCGTTCTTCCTCTATCTCAGCTTCAAGGCGCCGCACCTGCCGCAGATCCCCGCGCCCCGCCACGAGGGCATGTTCCAGAACATCAGCCCGTGGCGGCCGCCGAGCTACAACGAGGCCGACGTCTCCGACAAGCCGAGCTGGGTGCAGGCGCTCGCGCCCCAGGACTCGGCGGAGCTCGATCAGATCCGCATCGACCAGCTGGAGATGCTGCAGGCCATCGACGAGGCGATCGGCGGCAGCACGACGTACGGCATCACCGGCATCATGGAGCACATCCGCTCGCTCGGGATCGCCGAGAACACGATGGTCGTCTTCTTCGCGGACAACGGCTGGTACTGGGGCGAGCATCGCCTGCGCGCCAAGAACAACCCGTACGAAGAGGCGATCCGCTCGCCGATGTTCGTCTACTACCCGAGGCTGGCGCCGCTTCCGCGCGTCGAGACGCAGCTCGCGCTGAACATCGACCTGGCGCCGACGTTCGCCGAGCTGGCCGGCACCGGCGTCCCCATCGCGCACGACGGCGACAGCCTCGTGCGCGTCCTCGACGGCACGGCGCCGAGCTGGCGCGCCGATTTCCTGACGGAGGGCTGGCCGTCGAGCCATCCGTGGGCGACCGTCCACGACGGACAGTGGAAGTACACGGAGATCGCCGTCACGCCCGGCGACCCGCTGACGACGTTCGAGACGGAGCTGTACGATCTCATCGCCGATCCGCTCGAGCTGCAGAACGTCGCGACGGAGCCGCAGCACGCCCCGCGCATCGCCGCCATGGCGGCGCGGCTGCGCCAGCTCCGCCCCAACTGGCCCGTCGACTCCGACCCCGGCGGCCCGGATCCGCCGGAAGATCCGGACGACGACTAGGAACTACGCCGGCGCTTCGGCGCCGACGCCTTGCGCGTCTCCGACGTGGCCCGCCGCGTGCTCTTGGGCTCGGCCGCCTTCGCGAGCTTCGCGAGGGCCCGGCCCATCGGGGCGCGCGCGACGCCGCGTTCGGTGATGATCGCCGTGACGAGCTCGCTCGGCGTGACGTCGAACGCTGGGTTCGCGATCTTGATGCCGCTCGGCGAGATCTGCTTGTCGAAGAGGTGCGAGATCTCCCGCGTGTTCCGCTCCTCGATGGGGATCTGCTCGCCGCGCGGGCACGCGAGGTCGACCGTCGAGATCGGCGCCGCGACGTAGAACGGAATCTGGTGGCGGTGCGCCACGACCGCGTGCGTGTACGTGCCGATCTTGTTGGCGACGTCGCCGTTGGCGGCGACGCGATCGGCGCCGACGACGACGCAGCTGATCTTCCCGCGCTGCATGAAGTGCGCGGCCATGCTGTCGGTGATGAGCGTCACGGGGATGCGCTCGCGCTTGAGCTCCCACGCCGTGAGCCGCGCGCCCTGCAGGAAGGGCCGCGTCTCGCACGCCATCACCTGGATCTTCTTGCCCGCCTCGCGCGCCGCGCGGATCACGCCGAGCGCCGTGCCGTAGCCGGCGGTCGCCAGCGCGCCCGCGTTGCAGTGCGTGAGGATCGTCGCACCGTCCTCGATCAGCGCCGCGCCGAACTCGCCCATGCGGCGGTTCGCGGCGATGTCCTCGTCGTGCATCGCGAGCGCCTCGCCCTCGAGCAACGTCCGCAGCGTGTCGATCGGACGATGCTGGTTGCGCTCGAAGACGCCGCGCATCCGCTCGATGGCCCAGAACAGGTTCACGGCCGTCGGGCGCGTGGCGGCGAAGGTGCGACACAGCCGGTCGAAGTCGCGCTGGAGATCGCCGGGGCGCAGGCTGCGCGCGCCGAGCGCGATGCCCATGGCGGCGGCCACGCCGATGGCGGGTGCGCCGCGGATGACCATGTCCTTGATGGCGCGCGCCACCTCGCGATGGTCGCGATAGACCCGATAGACTTCCCGCGTCGGCAGCAGGCGCTGATCGATCATGACCACGCCGCCGTTCTTCCACTCGATGGTTCGTACCGCCATGTCGTTTACCGGGGGCGAAGCATAGCGGATTCGCCCTGCAGGGAACAGCAAATTCCTCGGCCACGCGCTTCGGCTTGACGCTCGCACAGGCCGTCGCTACAGGGCGTGCGTGAGCGAGTACTCGCAGACGTACTCCACCACGGTCGCAGGCTCGATCGACGACTGCTTCGCCGTGCTGGTCGACTTTCCCGATTACGTGCGCTGGTCGTCACCGATCACGACCTGCCGTGTGCTGGAGCAGTATCCCGACGGTCTGCCGAAGCGTGTCGAGTTCGGCCTCGACATGACGATCAAGACCATCCGCTACGTGCTCGAATACACCTACGACCGCCCGAACGGCGCCACGTGGCGTCTCGTCGAGGGCGACCTGAAGGACGTCGAGGGGTCGTACCGGTTCACGACGAACGCCGACGGCGCGACGACCGCGACCTGCACGCAGGCCATCGACCTGGGCTTCTGGGTGCCCGGCTTCATCCGCAGCACGTTCGAGAAGAAGGCCCTGCACGATTCCGTCGAGGAGTTCCGGCGGGCCGTCGAGCAGCACGTCGACCGCGCGTGAGCACGCCCGGCTACTGGCCGAGCCCCTGGCCCGGCGAAGATGGCGGCCCCGCCCGTCTCTGCGCGCCCGACGGCCCCGGCCTCGCGATCCAGGGGAACGAGACGCTGGCGGTGACTTCGCGCCCCGCGCCGGGTGCCACGATGGTCGTGCTGCGCGACGCGAACGAGATCTTCCTGACGGGACTGACGTTCGGCGCCGAGTGCGACGCGTGGGTCGAGCGGCTCGATCCGACGACGCTGGCGCCGCTCGCCCGCTCGACCGCGCTCGCGGCGGGCCCGTGGTGGCCCGGCGGCATCGCCGCCCACGCGAACGGCTCGCTCTACGTCACCGCCGGACGCTGGTGTCACCGCCTCGACGTCGACTGCCGTCCGCTCGCGAGCCGCCAGCTGCCGCAGGAGCGGCCGTACAACTCCCTCGTCGTGCTGCCCGACGGCGTGCTCGTCATGAAGGACATCATCCGCGACGGCAGCGACCGCTCGCGGCTGACGGTGCTCGAGCCCGAGCGCCTGGAGCCGCTCGGGCCGGAGGTCGAGATTCCCGAGGCGTCGATCGCGCGGCTCAGCGCCGACGGCAGCACCGTCTACGTCGTCGGCGACCACACCGCGTTCCGCTTCCAGTGGACCGGCAGCCGTCTCGAGTGCGACGACGCGTGGCGCGTGCCGTACCGGCACTACGTCGATCAATCGTACGGCTGGGACCCCGTGCTGGCCGCCGGCCAGATCTGGTTCATGGACAACGGCGATCACACCTACAACGGGACGATGCGCGGCGCGGGCGTCGCCACCGGCCCGGTGCATCTCGTCCGCGCCTCGCTCGCGACGGGCGACAGCGAGCTCGTCCCGATCAGCGGCCTGCCCGCCGGCGCCGTCACCAACCCGCCGGTCTACGATCCCGCGCGTCGCATCGCGGTGGCCTACGACTCGGCGAACGGGGTCCTCGCCGCCTTCCGCTTCACCGACGGCCGTCTGGAGCCCCTCTGGTCGCGGCACTACGGCGTGGCGAGCCATCTGATCCGCTACCCGGACACCGGCGAGCTGGTCGTCAACGACCACGGGGACGCCGGCGACGATCTCGTCGTCGTCGACATCGAGACCGGCGTCGAGCGGGCGCGCGCGGCGACGACGAGCCCGATGCAGTCGGTCGTCTTCCCAGCCGCCGGCTTCGGCCGCGACCTCTGGTACTGCTCGTTCGCCTGCGTCGCGCACGCGACCGTCGTGTAGACGGGAATGCTCTCGCCCTATCGCGTCCTCGACCTGACGAACGCGCGCGGGCTGCTCTGCGGACAGATCCTCGCCGACCTCGGCGCCGACGTGATCGCCGTCGAGCCGCCCGGCGGATCGCCGGCGCGACGGCTCGGGCCGTTCGCGGACGACGTCGAGCATCCCGACCGCTCGCTCGTCTGGTGGTCGTACGCGCGCAACAAGCGCAGCGTCACGCTGGATCTGGAGCACGACGAGGGCCGCGCGATCTTCCGCCGGCTCGCCGCCACCGCGCATTTCGTCGTCGAGTCCGACGATCCGGGCGCCATGGCGGCGCGCGGCCTCGGGCCCGACGCGCTCGACCCGTCGCTCGTCTACGTCTCGATCACGCCGTGGGGCCAGCACGGCCCGAAGGCGCATTGGCTCGACGGCGACCTGATCCTCCTGGCCGCGGGCGGTCCGCTGATCCTCACCGGCGACGACGATCGGCCGCCCGTCCGCCTGCCGGTCCCGCAAGCGTATCTGCACGCGAGCGCGGACGCCGCGGTCGGCGCGCTGATCGCGCACCATGCGCGCCAGCGCGACGGGCGCGGGCAGCAGGTCGACGTCTCCGCGCAGCAATCCGTCGCCCAGGCGACGCAGTCGTACATCCTGTGCGCGCCGCTCGGCGCGCCGCAGGTCCGCCGCACCGCGGGCGGCCTCAAGAACGGGCCGCTGACGCTGCGGCTCCTCTTCCCCGCGCGGGACGGCCACGTCGCGATCACGTTCCTGTTCGGCTCCGCCATCGGGCCGTTCTCGCGCCGGCTGATGGAGTATCTGTACGACGAAGGCGCGTGCGACGCCGCCACGCGCGACAAGAACTGGCTCGAGTACACCCACCTGCTCCTGACCGGCGCCGAGCCGATCGAGGAGTTCGAGCGCGTGAAGCGCACCGTCGAGGCGTTCACGCGGACGCGCACCAAGGCGGAGCTGCTGCAGGCGGCGCTCGCGCGCGGCCTCGTGATGGCGCCGGTGTCGACGATCGACGAGGTGCTCGCGAGCCCGCAGCTCGCGGCGCGGGACTACTGGCAGCCGCTGCAGCATCCCGAGCTGGGCCGCACCGTCACGTATCCCGGCCCGTTCGCGAAGTTCGGCGCGTCGCCGCTGCGCTGGCGCCGCCGCCCGCCGACCGTCGGCGAGCACAACGCCGAGGTGTACGCCGAGCTCGGGCTCGACGTCGCCGACCTCGCACGCCGTCGAGTCATCTGATGCAGGCGCTCGACGACGTGAAGGTGCTCGACTTCATGTGGGTGATGGCGGGCCCGACCGCCACCCGCGTGCTCGCGGACTACGGCGCGCAGGTCGTCCGCATCGAGTCGACCCGGCGCATCGATACCGCCCGCACCCTCGCCCCCTTCCACGGCGGCGTCCCCGGGCCGGAGAGCTCCGGCATCTTCCAGAATCTCAACGTCGGCAAGCGCATGCTGACGCTCGATCCGACGACGCCCGCGGGCCGCGAGGTCGTCCTCGATCTCGTCCGGTGGGCCGACGTGGTGACGGAGTCGTTCTCGCCGAAGGCCATGCGCAGCTGGGGCCTCGGCTACGAGGCGCTCCGCGCCGTGAAGCCCGACGTCATCATGCTGAGCTCGTGCCTGATGGGGCAGACGGGGCCGATGGCGAGCTTCGCCGGCTACGGCAACCTCGCCGCCGCGATCTCGGGATTCTCGAACCTCGGCGGCTGGCCCGACCGTCCGCCGGCAGGACCGTTCAGCGCGTATACCGACTACGTCTCGCCGCGCTACATCGCCGCGGCGATCCTCGCCGCGCTCGAGTACCGCCGTCGCACGGGGCTCGGGCAGCACGTCGACCTGTCGCAGGCGGAGGCGTCCCTGCACTTCCTGGGCCCCGCACTGCTCGACTACACGGTGAACGGCCGCGTCGCCGGACGCATCGGCAACCGCGACCGCGACCTCGCTCCCCACGGCGTCTATCCCGCCGCAGGCGACGATCGGTGGGTGGCGATCGCGGTGGACGGGGACGCACAGTGGCGCGCGCTCTGCGCGGCGATGGAGATGCCGGCCCTCGCCGGCGACGCGCGCTTCGCGACGCCGGACGCGCGTCGCACGAATGCCGACGCGCTCGACGCCGCGGTGGCCACGTGGACCGCGTCGCGCGACATGCGGGCGATCGAGTCGCTGCTCCAGGCGCACGGCGTCCCGGCGAGCGCCGTGCAGAACTCGGCCGAGCTCGCCGCCGACGCCCAGCTCCGACATCGCGAGCACTTCCTCCAGGTGCCGCACGGGCTGCACGGTGCAACGACGGTCGAAGCGTCGCGCTTCCGGCTGTCGCGCACGCCCGCGCAGATCGCCGGCCCGGCGCCGATGTACGGCCAGGACACGCAGGCGATCCTCACCGACGTGCTCGGCTACGACGAAGACCGCATCACCGCGCTCGTCGCGGCCGGCGCACTCGAGTAGCGCGTCAGACCGCCGCGCGCTCGGACCACGCGGCGGCCGCCCAGCCCAGGCGATCGAGCCAGCGCGTCGCGAGCAGCAGCGCCCAGAGGCGCGCGCCGTGATCGCGCGTTCCGCCCGCGTGCTCCTCGCGCAGGCGCGCGACGGCCTCGGGACGGAACAGCCCCTGCGCGTGCACGCGCGCGGGTGAGAGCGTGTCGTCGAGGACCTCGCGGAGCGAGCCGGTCGTCCATGCCGCCGCCGGCGGCGCGAGCGGGCGATGCTGCTGGCGGGCGACGCCCGGCGGCAGCGTGCCGGCGAGCGCGCGGCGGAGCAGCAGCTGGCGCTGGCTCGGCGTGCCGCGGCGCTCGGGCGGCATGCTCGCGACCACCTGCGCGAGGCGGTGATCGGCGAACGGAAAGCGCAGGTCGACGCCGCGCGCCGCCGCGTCCACGTGCAGCGCCGTGAGCTGCGGCAGCTTCACGTGCAGCGCGACGTGGTGGATCGCGTCGAGCGGATTCGACGCACCCGCGGCCATCGCGTCGGCGAAGAGACCGGCGAGCAGCTCCTCGTCGCTGTTCTCGCCGACGAGCGCCAGCGCGTCCGGGGTGTACAGCTCGGCACGATCGGCCGGCGAGAAGAGGCTGGCCTGGCGCGCGAAGAACGCGACCGGCGCCAGCGGCGACAGATCGACGAGCCACCCGACGTGACCGTCGGGCACCATGCGCGCCCACACTTCCGCCGCCTCGCGCAGGACGCCCGGCAGCCGCTGGTAGCGCGCCACGGCCAGCCACGCACGGAACGCGGGCGCGCCGCCGATCACTTCTTCGCCGCCGTGTCCCGAGAGTGCAACCGCGCGCCGTCCCTCCGCGCCCGCCGACGCCGCCGACAGCAGCGGCACGTCGATGCCACCCGCCGGACCGCCATGCGTGGCGAGGACGTCGTCCACGACCGCACCCCAGTCGATCGGCTCGTCGACGACGCGATGCTCGACGTTCGCCCGCGCCGCCAGGCGTGCGGCGTCGCGGATGTCGCGCTCGCGATGGAGGCCGCCGACCGTGATCGCGCGCACCGGCGGGCGGCGCTCGGCGACCGACGCGAGGAGCACCGCCGCCGCGTCGAGCCCGCCGGAGAGCAGCACGCTGCTCATCGTCCCGGCCTGGCGCAGCGCCAGCGACTCGAGCAGGCGCTGGCGGACGAGCCCCGCGCCGTCGGCGCGCAGCAGGCGGCGCTCGGGGAACGTCAGGTGCCAGTAGCGCTGCTGGCGGAGCCGGCCGTCCTCCCAGACGAGCAGCTCGCCCGGCCGGACCTGGCGCGCCGCCGGATAGACGGTGAACGGTCCCGGGACGGCGCCGAGCGTGAGGAACGCGTCGAGCGCGCGCGCGTCCCAGGCCGTCGACACGCCAGGCAGTCGCAGCAGCGGCCCGAGCGACGACGACGCCGCGAGCCGCGCGCCGTCCTGCGCGACGTAGAGCGGCATCAGGCCGAGTTGATCGCGCACCAGCAGCAGCTGACCGCGCCGCCCGTCCCAGATGGCGATCGCGAAGCTGCCGCGGAGGGCCGTCATGCCCTGCGTGCCGCGCTCCTCGTAGAGCCGTAGGACGACCTGCGCCTCGTCGACGCGTACGCCTTCCTCGCGCGGCGCCATGCCGCTCGCGAGCTCGTGCCGGTTGTAGAGGACGCCGGTGACGAGGACGCGACGCGTGCCGCTCGCACTGCTCGCCATCGAGCTCGGCGGGCCGCTGCGCAGCGGGGACAGCACCACCGGTGCGCCGCCAGCGCTGCTGCCGCTCCAGGCTCCCGGCCTGGGCGGGCCATCCGGCCACCCGACGAGCGCGAGCACGAAACCCTACGAGCTCACCAGGAGCTCGACCTCGTTCTGCACCACGGTGAGTTGGTATTCGCGCTTGCCGGCGCGCAGCGTCGCGCGTAGCTGGAAGGCGTCGCGCTCGAACGCGAGCTCGGCCGCGTCGGTGCTCCGCGGCAGCAGCGCGTAGCCCGCGACCAGCGGCAACGTGCCGCGGGTCGCGACGGCGATCGTCGGCGACGGCAGGAACGTGCCGGGCGCGACCCCGTGCCACCCTTGCGGGCGAGGGCCCTCGACGCCCGTCGTGAGCCGCACCTCGTCGGCGCCCGCGAAGATGACCGACAGCCACGAGCGCTCGTCGCGCCCGACGATGAACTGCGGATGTCCGGCGCAGACCGCCTTCACGAGCGTGTCGGGATGGAGGTGGACGAGCGACTCGCCCTCCCACAGCCCGGCACCATCGACCTCGTCGCACACGATCCAGAAGCGGCCCGGCAGGCAGAAGACGCACCGCCGGTGCCGCAGCTCGGGCACGGCGTGGTCGACACCCGAAAAGAACACGAGCCCGTCGCGCACGGCCCAGTGCGCCTCGCTCTCGACGCTCGTCGCGCGCATCGGCGTGCCACCGGTGTTCGTGCGTCCGACGAGGACGTTGCGCGCGCGCGCGCTGGCGGCGTACGGCGCCAGCGGATGCTGCGGATCGGCCGGCGCGCCCGGCCCCACGACGAGCTGCTTCGAGCCGACCGACAGCTCGTACGGGAACCCGCCCGCCGCGCCCTCGGAGCGCGGCGCGGCGCCGTCGAGCAGCATCGCGTCGCCGTTCGCGCCGGCGAGCACGTAGTACCCGGTGCGGCGCAGCGCGCGCGACTCGACCGCCAGCGGCCCGCGCGGCAGCGACGCGTACACGCGCCGGCCGCTCTCGCCGGTGACGAGCAACGGCCACACGCCGGGCATGTCGCCCGGGATGCCGAACGCCGGCTCGTGCAGCACGATCGCTGCGGTGGCGAGGATCTCGCGGGGTGGACGCACCTCGATGGGATTGCCGAGGAGCAGCGGCAGCGTGCCGTCGGGATGGAGGAGCCGCGCGAGGAAGTCGGCCATGCCCTTGATGCGCTTGCGTCCCCACATCGGCACGTCGTCGTTGCTGGCGCGCAGGATGGCGAGCACCTCGAGGTACTCGGTGAGGACGAATGCATGCGCGGCGGGGCAACGGTCGCGGTGGCCGCCGGCCTCGTGCACCTGCTCGCGCAGCTGCGCCCAGAGCAGTGTGGTCCCGGCGTCGAGCCACTCGCGCGCCTCCATGCCGTCGAAGAAGCGGCCGGCCATGAACAGCGCCCGCGCCGTGCCGACCAGCGCCGGCGTCTGCTCTTGGCGCGGCGCCGCGACGGCCAGCGCCACGGCCTCGGCGTAGAGGGTGTCGAGCAACGTGCGGCGGATGCGTGGATCGGCGCGCAGCTCGGGCGTGAAGCATGCGTGCAGATAGATCAGGCTGACGATGCGCCGCGCCTGCGCCGCCGGCGCGGCGCCGGCGTTCCGCCCGCCCGCGAGCCAGGCGCTCAGCAGACCCGTCGCGGCGTGCCAGTAGCCGAGGCGCTCGTCGGCCGACGCCGAGAGCGCGCCCGCGACGCCGAGCGCGACCATGTCGTCGAGGCCCTGCAGGGCCGCGCGCCAGGCATCGGACGTCCCGCGCGGCGCCCAGTCGATGTCGCCTTCGAACGTGACGGTATGGCCGAGATGGCTGAACCGTCCCTCGCGGACGGCGGCCGCGCGTGCGAGCAGCGGCGCGGCGGCCTCACGATGCTCGGCGCCGAGATGCGCGAGCCCGGGCAGGAACGGCTGACCGAAGCGGACGCGCGGCTCGGGCTTCTTCCCCCACCCGCGCACCAGGAGCGCCGAGCGGAGCCGTGCCTGGATTCCCGATGGTCCGCCCGTCGCGCGTTCAGCGCGCGGGACCGGCAGCTGACCCAGCTGAGCCACTCCCCCACCTCCCCGACATCAACGACCTCATGACTTGTAGCGCACGCATGCTGGGAGGTCGACAGGCACGCGGCATTTTCCGCGCGATTCCTGCGCTACGCGGCTCCCGGCGGATGCTCGTCGGCGACGCTACCGAGCCCGATCGCATCACGCAGCGTGCGCCCCATCACCACGACGGCGCCGAGCGCGACGAACCCGAGCACGACGGGCACGGCGAGCGCACCGCCGGCGATCCGTGGCACGACGCTCCAGACGCGCGAGGACTCCGACTCTTCCTCGGCCTGCATCGGCACCCCCTTCCCGACGTTTCGTGTACTCTCCGCGAGCGGCGCCGGCAAGGCGGTTGCCCTTCGGGATCCCGTCGTCTACAGCCGGGCGCTGCATGCTGGCCCAGGCGCTTCGCGAGCTCCGGCGACGCCGGCTGCGCAGTCTGCTCACCGCGGGCGGCATCGCGATCGGCGTCGCGGCGCTCGTCCTGCTCGGCGCGCTCTCGGAGAAGGTCGGCCGTCTCGTCGCCGGCGGACGCGACTTCGCCGCCGGACAGATCACCGTCAGCGGCTCCGGCGGCAGCGCATCGTCCGGCATGACGCGCGCCGGGCTGATCGCCGGCGAGCAGCTGGCCGCGGTGCGCGGCGTGTCCGGCGTGGACATCGTCGCGCCGATCATCGTCTTCCCCGTCGCCGAGACGCCCGCGTCGCTACCGTTCACGCTGACGCCGATGGTCTTCGGTGTCGACGCGACGCTGCTCGCGAAGAACCGGGTCGCGCCGCCGCCGCGCATCCACGAGGGCCGTATGCCGACGGCGACCGACGAGGTCGCGCTCGGCAGCCAGGTCGCCCGCCACTTCTCCGCCGGCCTGGGCGCGACGATCACCGTCCGCGATCGCCCGTTCCGCGTCGTCGGCGTCCTCGAGCCGACGTTCACCGGCCCCGACAGCTTCGTGATGATGCCCTTTCCCGCCGCGCAGCGCCTGCTCATCGACACGGAGCCGCTCCTGCGGAAGCTCGTCATGGTGCCCGGCGCGAGCGTCCTGCCGATCGCCACCGCCGCGGCGGTGTTCTGGGCGCCGGGCGAGGATCCGGAAGCGGTGGCCAAGCGCATCCGCGAGCAGGTGCAGGGCATCTCGGTGATGTCGCCCGGCGAGGCCGCGTCGCAGATCGACCGTGCGCTCGGCGTCATGAACGGCATCATCCTCGGCAGCGGCCTGATCGCGCTGCTCGTCGCGTCGCTCGCGGTGACGAACACGATGTTCACCGCGGTGGTCGAGCGGCGGCGCGAGATCGGGCTGCGGCGGGTCGTCGGCGCCACGCGGCGGCAGGTGGTCGGTCAGCTCCTGCTGGAGGCGACGGTGCTCGGTCTGGCGGGCAGCGCGCTCGGCCTCGCGGTCGGGGCGCTCACGGCGGCCGGGCTGAACGTCCTCACCGAGCGTCTCGGCGCGCCGATCTTCCTGCTGACGGCCCGGCTCACGCTGATCACGGCGGTGCTGCCGCCGGTCCTGGCCGCCCTCGCCGGTCTCTGGCCCGCGTGGCGGGCGGCTCGGCTGCCGCCGACCGAAGCGGTCCGCTACGCCTGACCGGAGTCGTCGGAGCCCGCGGCGCGCGCCTCGGCCGGCGCGCCACCGTCGGGCCGCGGACCGTGTCCGCGGCGACGGCGCCGCCGGCGGCGGCGCTGCGGTGACGGCCCCGCGGCTGCTGCCGGTGTCTCGGCCGCGTCGTCCGCGGGCGGCAGACCGGGCGCGCCGAGCTCGGCGGCGAGGTCGTCGGCCGCCTCGTCCATCGGCGGCAGCACGAACGCCGGTTCGGGCGCGGCCTCGGTCGGCCGCGGCTGCTGCTGGCCGTCGGACCCGCCGCCGCTGGCGCGGCGTCCGCGCCGCCGGCGCCGGCGGCGCCGGTCGCCGTCGAGCTGCTGGTGGCCGCGCTGCGGATGGCGGTCGTTGCCCGACGCCGCGACGGCCGGCCGCTCGGCGCCCGGCTGCTGCTGCGGCACCTGGCCCTGCCGGCGGTCGCGTCCGCGGCGGCGGCGTCCCGTGCCGCGTCCCGGCTCCGCCACGCCGTTCGCACGACACAGATCGCAGCGTCCGCACGGCCGCGGCTCGACGTCGCCGAAGTAGCGGCGCAGCGCGACGCTGCGGCATCCCTTGTCGTCGGCGTACTCGGTGACGGCGCGCAGGCGGCGCGCATCTTCCCGGCGCAGCACCTCGAAGCGGCTGCGCAGGCTCTCGACGCGCTCCACCAGCTCCTCGAGCGGGACGAGCGGGCGCACGCGGTTTTGCGGCAGACGCTCGCAGACGCCCGCCTCGACGAGCACGGTGACGAGCGAGCTCGCCGCCCGCTGCGAGATGCCGGCCGACAGCGCGAGCTCCTCGATGTTGGGATCGCGCTCTTCGCCCGCCCACGCGGCGAACGCGCGGCCGAAGCCGCCGAGCAGCGTCGGCGAGAGGCGCGACAGCGCGAGCAGGTGCTCCTGGATCTCGAGGTCGCTCTCGTCGAACAGGAGGATGCAGCGCGCGAGCTGACCGTCGCGGCCGGCGCGTCCCGCTTCCTGCACGTAGCGCTCGAGCGACGCCGGCGCCTGGTAGTGGACGATGTAGCGGATGTCCGGCTTGTCGATGCCGAGACCGAACGCGCTCGTCGCGACCATGACGATGCGCTTCCCCTTCCGCATGAAGCGCGCCTGGTGCAGCACGCGCTCCTTGTCGGTCATCTTGCCGTGGTAGCGCGCGCACGGGATCTTGATGAGCCGCAGGCCGAGCCACACGTCGTCGACGGCCTTCGTCGTCGAGCAGTAGACGATGCCGGGCCGCGGGAGGCGGCGCGCGAGCTTCGCGAGCTGACGCAGCTTCTCGTCGCCGCGCGCGCGCCGCACCTCGAACAGCAGGTTCGGCCGATGCGGCGACGCGACGATGATCTCGGGCTCGCGCAGCGACAGGTAGCGGACGATGTCGTCGCGCACCGGCGCCGTCGCGGTGGCCGTGAGGCCGAGGATGCGGCCCGTCTTGAGCTGCTGCAGCCGTTGGCCGAGCGCCAGGTACGCGGGACGGAAGTCGTGGCCCCACTCCGAGATGCAGTGCGCCTCGTCGACGGCCACGAGCGCGGGGGGGACGATCTCGAGGAGCCGGCCGAGCTCGGCGCCGGCGAGCGTCTCGGGCGTGGTCAGGATGAGGAGCGAGCCGCCCTTCGCGATCCGCGCGAGCGCCTCGCGCCGGTCGGCGGCGCCGACGGTGCTGTCCAGGCGGACGGCCGGAACCTTGTGCTGCTGCAGCTTCTGGTACTGGTCCTCGAGCAGCGCCAGCAGCGGCGAGACGACGACCGTGGGCCGCGGCAACAGGACCGACGGCAGCTGGTAGCAGAGCGACTTGCCGCCGCCCGTCGGCATGATGAGGAGCGTGTCGCGGCCTCCGAGCACGGAGGTGATGGCGCGCTCCTGCTCGCGGTGCAGCCGGTTGATGCCGAACTGCTCGCGTGCGACGCGACGTATCTCGTCGAGACCGACCGGGGGGGCGGTCTCCAGGTCCTCACCGTTGAGCGTTGCCACCTTCTCGCCTGGTTGCCGTCCGGAGCTGCCGGAACGGGACGGCTGCTTCGAGGCCTTTCCGGACCTCGCGGCCGCACGCGGTGCGTCTCGAAAGCCCTACCCCTGCCGCGTGCCGGTTCGAGCAGACCCTGCGTGATGCGTGCCGGTCGGCTCGAGGACAGGAAGCCTCTAACCCATCGTCAAGTGAAAATCCACCCTGACGAGGTGGCGATTTTGGGGCCGCTCCTGGCTACAGGAACATGAGCATCGCGGCCGTGGCGCCCAGCGAGAGGGCCGCGGAGGCCACGCCGAGGACGACCTTGCCGGCCGCCGACGCGGCCCGGTCGGCCTCGGTCGGGGGCACGTTCGGCCCGACGATCTGCGTCCCGTCCATCACCACCGCCTGCACCTGTTGCTCCTGGGGAGCGCCGATGGCGACCACCGTCTGCTCTTGCGAGGGGGCGATGGCGGTGACCGTCTGCTCCATGATGACGTCGGCCCCGGAGGGCGCGACCATGGCCAACCCGGCCACGAGGACGACGAGGGCGAGCGTGGAACGCATGGGCCCGAGGATAGTCCAGTCGCTGTCCGGTTGCGAGGAAAAAATCGGCCGTTCGACGCGGTTTGCCCGTGATCCCACCCCACGTTAGGACGGATTTCGGCCTACCGTATCGGGCCGCAGGGGGGACCACAGGGATGACGACACAGCGGGTGGGAGCACTGGAAGAGGTCATCGGCCAGGTGGCCGCCAGCTACGGGGCCGGCCGGCTGATCGATAGCCTCGGAACCGCGCATCTGCCCAACAAGCGTCAGGTCATCGAGGCCCTGAGCCACCTGAAGGCGGTCATGTACCTCGGCTACTACACGACCGGCTCGCTCGACGAGGAGAAGCTCCGCTTCGCGATCTCGGCGCACGTGTACCCCGCCTACGAAATTCTGGTCGAGCAGATCCGCCGCGCGGTCGAGTACGAGGGCTTCCGCTCCACCGGCGAGGCACGCGCCGCCGACTGGCCGGTGACCGCCACCGTCGAGCTCATGCAGAAGCTTCCCGCGCTGCGCTCCATGCTGTCGAAGGACGTGCTCGCCGCCTTCCAGGGCGACCCGGCAGCCAACAGCGTCGAGGAGGTCATCTTCAGCTACCCCTCGATCGAGGCCATCACCGTCCACCGCATCGCGCACGAGCTGCACCGCCTCGGCGTGCCGATGCTGCCGCGGATCATGGCGGAGCACGCGCACTCGACGTCGGGCATCGACATCCATCCGGGCGCCGAGATCGGCGAGTCGTTCTTCATCGACCACGGCACCGGCGTGGTGATCGGCGAGACGTCGACCATCGGCAACAACGTGAAGATCTACCAGGGCGTCACGCTCGGCGCGCTGAGCCTCGAGCGCGGCCCCGCCGCCGACCGCGGCATGAAGCGCCACCCGACGATCGAGGAGCACGTGACGATCTATGCCGGCGCCACCATCCTCGGCGGGCAGACGGTGATCGGCGCGCACTCCGTCATCGGCGGCAACGTGTGGCTCGTCGACTCGGTGCCCGCGGGCAGCCGCATCACGTTCGAGACGCACGGACGGTAACGCCGACCCGAGCTCTGCTCGGGTCGGGCGATTGGTGGAGCCGGCGTTCCCGCGCGACCGTGGTGGCGCGGCCGGCGAAGCCGGCGCGCCATACGTGGCACGCACGCAAGGATCGGTCCCCGGCCCGAGATTGAAGTCTCGGGCCGGGATGGCCTCAGTCGGCCTTGCCCTTGAACTCCGTCGCGTCGTTCTTCAGCTGGCCGGCGGCGGAGAAGGTCGACTCCCAGCAGCCGCCGCTCTCCGACTGCAGCTGCACGACCGCCGGCAGCGACAGCGGGAGAGGCAACGCCGGCAGATTGTCCGCCTTGCCCTTCACGAGCGCCTTCGCCTTCCCGGCGAGTCCGGCCTTCAGCAGGAGCTTGTCGATCCCGTCGGGCGTCCGCTCCTTGTCCTTGTAGGTGAAGCCCTTGATGCTGATCGGCTTCCAGCACGGCTTGCCGCCGCACGTACCCCCGGCCGGCGCGTCGAGCTGCAGCACCAGGTTGGCGCCGTCGAAGATGCAGAGCGCGAAGTCGTCGGTGGTCACCGGATCGCCGAACTCCGACGTCTGGGTCTCGTCGCCGCGGAGCCACTTCCAGCTGAACAGGTCGCCGCTGTCCGGCGTGCGGTCGCGCATCTGGAGCTTCGTCTTGAGCGGCGTCGTCGACCCGGTGCAGCCGGTGCGCGGGCCCTCGGCGCAGCCGCCCATCGGGTCGCACGTCTGACAGAGTGGGCACGTCTGGACGGAGCCGCCGCCGCACACGCCGGCGTTGCAGGTCTCGCCCGTGGTGCAGGCGTTCCCGTCGCTGCAGCCGGTGCCCGCCGTGACGAACGTGCACGTCGACGTGCAGCACGACCCCGGCTGTCCGTTCGCCGGGCCGTCGTCGCAGGCCTCGGTGTAGCTCGGACCCGCGTCGATGACGCTGTTCCCGCAGAGGCTCTCGATCGTCACCGTGACGAAGTGCCCATCGTCGGCCTGCACGCGCGCCGGGCTGCCGGGGTAGTCGCCGGCCGTCTCGGTGGGCACGTCGGACGTGCCGCCGAGGCGCACCGCGGCCTCGTCGCCCGGCGTCGCATCGGTCGACGCGCTGTTCGCCCACTGGAAGCGCAGCGTATGGGCGATGGGCGCGCCGTTGCTGACGCCGAAGATGGTCGCACTGTTGCTCTCGTCGATGGGCGACGACGCGCCGTTCGAGCCGCCGACGATGCCGGCGTCGGGCAGGCCGAGCGCTCCGCCGATGACCGTGCCGCCGGTCGAGATCCCGGAGACGGCGCCGATGTCGGCACCGGCACCGCTCGCGCCGTCGTTGACCAGGTGCAGCTCGCCGCGCAGCGCCGTGTCGACCGTCAGCCGGTAGGCGCCGGGCGCCGTCGCACTGAACTGGACGGTGTAGTCGGCGAAGAGCGACTCGGCGAGGCCGACGCCCGGCCCGCCGTCGCCGTCCGCGGTGACCAGCGCGGTGAAGTGCGTCGTGAACGCGCCGGCGGCCGACGACAGGATCGTCGGGGTGGTCTCGCGCTCGAAGCTCGGCACGCTGGCCGAGCCCAGCGACAGCTCGTTCGGGTTGCTCTGGTTCAGGAACGTCGGCGTCGACAACGACTGCCCGAAGGCCGGGGCGACGACGGACAGCAGACCGAGGACGAGGGCGTAGCGACGGATCGACATGCCGGACGCTCCTTCAGATAAAAGGCGGTAGTGGCGGGCTAGGGAACACGGCCCGGATAGCACGGCACGCCCCATGCGCGTCAAGAAAAATCGAAAGCCGAACACTGCACCGGGCTTGGTACGCCGATGGCTGTTCCGCCTACCCCTCCTCCTGCACCGCGTCGGGATCCGCGGTCTGGAGCGACTGATCGGCATCGACTGGATCGTGCTCGAGACGACCGGCCGGCGCAGCGGGCGACCGCATACCGTCGTGCTCGACGTGGTCGGCCGCGATGCGGCGCGGGACGGCTGGTACGTGCAGCCGGCGTACGGACGCGGCGCGGCGTGGGTGCACAACGTGACCGCGCATCCCGACGCCTGGGCCGAGATCGATGGCCGGCGCATCCGCGTCCGCGTGAGCGACGTGACCGGCCCCGAGGGTGCCGAGGTCGTGCTCCGCTTCCTGCGGACCCATCCGTGGTACGGCCGCGTCGTCGTCTGGTTCGTCGGCTACGTGGACTCGGTCGACCACGACGACGACGCGCTGCGCGCGCGTCTCGCGACCACGCCGGTGTTCGCAATCCGGACGGCGTGAGCACTGGCCAGCCGGCGGCCGTCCGTGCTTGAAGAACGGCGGTGACGGCGGCCGCCTACTCCCTCCCGCTCCCGATCCGCGCGTTGAACGGCGTCGGCGGACTGCTCGCGCGCGGCGGCCTGACCATCCCGTCGCTCGACGAAGCGGCGCTCCTCGCCCGCGCGCGGCGCGATACCGGGCTCGACGACTTCGGCGACGACTGGTTCCGCACGCCGTTGCGGCGTCTGCTGCACGCGCTCGAGACCGAGGCGGCGATGACGACGCTCGGCCGCATCACGACGCGCGCCGACATCCTGCGGATCCTCGGAAACCGCCTGCGCATCGAGGACACGCACCGCCGCAACCCGTCGATCGGCGCGGCCCCCGTGACCGCGCCCATCTTCATCGTCGGGCTGCCGCGCACCGGCACGTCGATCCTGCACGACATCCTCGCACAGGACCCGGCCAATCGGGTGCCGATGTCGTGGGAGGTGATGCATCCGTGGCCGCCGCCGGACGCGGCGACCAGCGACACCGACCCGCGCATCGCCGCGGTCGACAAGCACCTGAGCGGCGTCGACCGTCTCATCCCCGGCTTCAAGACGATGCACCCGATGGGCGCCCTGCTCCCGCAGGAATGCGTCGCGCTCATGCAGTACGACTTCGCCAGCATGATCTGGAGCACCACGCATCGCGTGCCGTCGTACCAGGCGTGGCTCGACGACGCCGACATGCGGCCGCTCTACCGCTCGCATCGCCGCCAGCTGCAGTACCTGCAGTGGCGCTGGCCCGCGGACCGCTGGGTGCTGAAATCGCCCGGGCACCTCTGGATGCTCGACGCGCTCCTCGCCGTCTATCCGGACGCGCGCATCGTCCAGACGCACCGCGACCCGCTGACGGTCGTCGCGTCGCTGACGAGCCTCGTCGCCCTGCTCCGCCGCCTCGCGTCCGACGACATCGACCTCCACGAGATCGGCGCCTACTGGGCCACGCTCCTCGCCGACGGCCTCGAGCGCAGCATAGCCGCCCGCGACCGGGCCAACCTCCCGTCCTCGCAGATCGTCGACATGCAGTTCGCCGATTTCATCGCCGACGAGATCGGCTTCGTGCGCCGGATCTACGAGCATTTCGGCCTCGTCCTGTCGGCCGACGCCGAGGATCGCATGCGCCGCTTCCTCGCGGCGAACGCCCGCGACAAGCACGGCCGCCATCGCTACACGCTCGCCGACACGGGCCTCGATCTGGCGACGGAACGCCGGCGGTTCGCCCGCTACCAGGACCGCTTCGCCATCCCGTCCGAGCGCATCGGCCAGTAGTGGGCTTGACCGAATAGTTAACGTCGGTTAACTATAGGTCCGGATGAAGCCCGCGGTCGACGACGTGCACGGCGCCATCGCGCAACTGCAGCGGCTGGTCGACCTGTTCCAGCAGCGGCGGCTGCAGCTGGCACAGAGCGTCGGGCTGACCGAGCAGCAGTGGCGCGTGCTCGAAGAGATCGCCACCGAGCACTTCATGCCCTCGATGTTCGCCCGCGACCGCGAGAGCACCGCCGCCGCGGTTTCGCGCATCATCCGCCAGCTCCTCGACAAGAAGCTCATCTCCGTGTCGGTGTCGCCGAACGACGGACGCCAGCGCCGCTACGTGCTGACGGCCCGCGGCACCCGCACGCTCGACACGCTGCGCACGAGCCGCCGCGAGGCCATCGACTCGGTGTGGATGAGCCTCGACGCCGCCGCGCTGCGCGACTTCACCCGTTTCAGCGCCACGCTGGCCGAACGCCTGGAGGCGTACGCCGGCGCGCGCACCGATTGAGGATCACCATCATGAGCCAGACGACGGGACACACGCTCTACGACAAGGTCTTCGACGCGCACACGGTGCGCCGCCTGCCGTCCGGGCAGGTGCAGCTGCTGATGGGGCTGCACCTGATCCACGAGGTGACGTCGCCGCAGGCGTTCTCGATGCTGCGCGACCGCGGCGTCGGCGTGCTCCATCCGGAGCGCACGTTCGCCACCGTCGACCACATCATCCCGACCCACAGCCAGGCGCGCCCGCTGCTCGATCCGCTGGCCGAGGAGATGCTGCAGCACCTCGAGCGCAACTGCGCCCAGTACGGCATCCCCTTCTTTCCGCCGACGTCGGGCCAGCAGGGCATCGTCCACGTGATCGGCCCGGAGAAGGGCCTCACGCAGCCGGGCATGACGATCTGCTGCGGCGACTCGCACACGTCGACGCACGGCGCGTTCGGCGCGATCGCCTTCGGCATCGGGACGTCGCAGGTGCGGGACGTGCTCGCCTCGCAGTGTCTGGCGATGGACCGCCTCAAGGTGCGCCGGATCGAGGTGAACGGCCGGCTGCGGCCCGGCGTCTACGCCAAGGACGTCACCCTGTACATCATCAACAAGCTCGGCGTGCACGGCGGCGTGGGCTACGCCTACGAGTACGCCGGCGAGGTCATCGACCGCTTCTCGATGGAAGAGCGGATGACTCTCTGCAACATGGCGATCGAGGGCGGCGCCCGCTGCGGCTACGTCAATCCCGACGCCACCACCTACGCCTACCTGAAGGGGCGCGAGTACGCGCCGTCGGGCGACGCGTGGGATCGCGCCGTCGCCTACTGGGACTCGATCCGCTCCGACGCCGACGCCACGTACGACGACGTCGTGCGCCTGCGCGGCGAGGACATCGAGCCCATGGTGACGTGGGGCATCACGCCGGCGCAGTCCACGCCCGTCACGGCGTCACTGCCCGCCGCCAGCGCCTTCGACGCGGGCGAGCAGCCGCTGATCGAGGAGGCCTACCAGTACATGGAGCTGCGCCCTGGCCATCCGCTCCGCGGCACGAAGATCGACGTCGCGTTCATCGGCTCGTGCACGAACGGCCGCCTCTCGGACTTCGCCGAGGTCGTCCGCCACATCGAAGGCCGTCCGTTCAAGGTGGCGCCGCACGTGAAGGCGCTCGTCGTGCCCGGCTCGCAGCCCGTCCGCGAGGAGATGATTCGTCGCGGCTGGGACACGGTGTTCCGGAATGCCGGCTTCGACTTCCGCGAGGCGGGCTGCTCGATGTGCCTCGCAATGAACCCCGACAAGCTCGAGGGCAATCAGCTGTGCGCCTCGTCGTCGAACCGCAACTTCAAGGGCCGCCAGGGCTCGCCGACGGGACGCACGCTGCTGATGTCGCCCGTCATGGTCGCCGCCGCTGCCATCGCCGGCGAAGTCACCGATGCCCGCGACCTGTTCGAGATTCCCGCAGAAGGACGTGCGTCATGATCGACTCCACCCGCACCACCATCTCCGGCCCGGCCATCCCCGTCCGCGGCCACGACATCGACACCGACCGCATCATCCCGGCGCGCTACCTGAAGTGCGTCGTCTTCGAGGGGCTCGGCGCGCACGCGTTCGAGGACGACCGCGCGCAGCTGCAGCGCAACGGTGCGACCCACCCGTTCGACGACGGGCGCTTCACCAAGGCCCGCATCCTCCTGGTGAACCGCAACTTCGGTTGCGGCTCGTCGCGCGAGCACGCGCCGCAGGCGATCATGCGCTGGGGCGACGGCATCCAGGCGATCGTCGGCGAGTCGTTCGCCGAGATCTTCCAGGGCAACTGCCTGGCGATGGGCGTCCCGGTGGTCGTGGTCGACGCCGCCGACATGGCGATGCTGATGGACCTGGCCGAGGCGCAGCCGAACCTCGGCTTCGAGCTGGATCTGGTCGAGCGCCGACTGACCGCCGGCGACTTCAGCGTCGGCGTCCGCATCGCCGACGGGCCGCGTCAGCAGCTCGTCGAGGGGCGCTGGGACTCGATGGGCGAGCTGCTGGCCGCCACCGCCGACATCGAAAAGACGGCGGCGGCCCTGCCCTACTTCGCCGGCTGGCGCAGCTAGGAGACCGACCCGAGACGAAGTCTTGGGTCGGTCTGCTAGGGCAGCGCGCCGATGTAGGCCAGCGCGAACTCCGGCGTGTACTCCGCGCCGGAGAAGATCTGCAGCTGCGACCCGCTGTTCTGGCGCAGCACCACCTCGACGTAGTCGCCGCTCGCGAGCGACGTCACCGTGCTCACGGCCTGCTCGCTCGTGTTGCCGCCGCCGGCGGGCTGCACGACGTCGCGCAGGATGATCGCCGTCCCGTTCCGCCGGACGGCGAGCTCGCGCGCGCCGAGCGCGTTCGTGCCGGCCCAGGAGACGTTCGCCGTCACGATGTAGATGCCGTCACGCGGCGCGGTGAGGCGGGTCGGGTTCGTGCTCGCGTGCAGGTCCTCCGTATCGAACCGCTCGTCGTCGAACGTCAGCGTCGTCGGCTCGGCCCCGCCGGGAATGTTGATCGGCACGGAGCTCGTGACCCGCGCCGCCGGCACCACGCCGAGCTTGTCCGGCGTGACTGCACCCGGGCCGAGACGATCGGTCGTGACGCCGCCGTCCGCGATGCCGATCCCTGCGTTCCCCACCGACAGGCCGCCGTCCGGATCGGTCGCGCCCAGGTCGGCCGCGGTCGCCGGGACGAACTTCTTGGCGCACACCGGCTTCACCGCCACGGCGCCGCTCTTCCGGTTGCGGCAGAGTGCCGCGTCGGCCGTCATCGGCGCCACCATCGTCGCCACGCCGAGAAGCATCACCATCGTCCGCATCATCCACCTCCTTCGCGCAGGGTACTGGCGACGCGGCCCGCGCTCAAGACGGACCGGCACGCAGGCAGCCGGCGCCCTGGAGCATCTGGAGGAGCGCGGCGCGCCCCGCCGAGCTGCGCTCGCACGGCGCGACGCACGCGTCATGGAACGTCCCCGAGATGCGTTGGCGCCGGTAGCAGTCGATCAGGAACGGCTCGCTCCGTCGTGTGCCGCAGCCGGTCCGCTCCCAGGCGACCAGGTGCTGGGTCCACAGCGTGCGGTCCTTGTTGCAGACCTCGACCATGTGGATGCCGCAGAGGGCCTCGCACGAGAACCGGCCGTCCTGCGTCGGCGCCTTCACGGTCGCGTCGGGCGCCGGCGCCGGGTCGGGGTCGACCTGCGCCGCCTTCGGCGCCGGCGCCCCGCGGCCGAGCGCCGCCAACGCTTTCTGCCGCACCGCGCGGCCGGCCTTCGCGTCGCCGAGACGCAGCTCCTGCACGGCGAGGGCGTACAGCGGACACCCCGCTTTCACGAGCCCGTTCGCGACGACGTCCCACCGCGCAGCCGGAGGCACGGGCAGGCTCGACGCACCGGCGGTCGTCGCGGCGCCGACGTCGTCGCCGGCGACGCGGACGGGCGCACGCGCGGCCGAGCCGTCGAACACGCGCACGGCGACGTCACCGCTCACCGGCGTCGCGCCGCCGAAGAGTCCGCGCGACGGCGTTCCGACCGGGCTCAGCGTCAGACGATACACCGCGTCGGCGCCGTGGCGGGCCGCGAGCAGCGCGTCGGCGTGCGACGCGCATCGGCGACCGCGCGCGGCCGAACGCCGCACCCCGGCACGCGCGGCGACCTCCCGCAGCAAGGCGTCGTCGCCGGCCTCGCCGGCGAGCTCGACCCGCCGCTGGGTGACCCGGCCGAGCGCCGTCACGGCGGCGGCACGCGCGTCGTCCGTCGCCAGCGCCGGCCCCGCGACCGCCAGCACGACGGGCGCCTGCGACGCCGCGACGTCGGGCCGGCCGCTACGCCAGCCCGCACAGCCGACCAGGACACCGGAGAGCACCATCAGCAACGGGAGGGCGCGCATGCCGGCGACGCAGAATGGCAAGAACCGTGCCTCATGCGCGGCGGAAGATCCGTCGCAGACGTGCGGCAGAGGTTACCCCATCGTCGTCACGCGGATGTCGCGACGACGCGGTGGTGACGACCCGATCGCGGTCGATCGCGGCGTCCGTCCGGTGCCGGCGCGGGCATGCGCATTGCTCGCTCTCCTCCTTGCGCCATGCGTGCCCTCCCCTTTTCCACCCGCCTTGCCATCTGCACGTCGATGCTGATCGCGCTCGTGTGCATCGCGCAGAGCCTGATCCTCTCGGAGCGCGACCTGGAGCACATGCGCCGCCATCTCGTGGAGCGTGGCGAAGCGGCGGCGCACCGGGTCGCACGCGCCGCGGCGCCGCGGATGGCGACGGGCGGCATGGAGATGCTGGCCCAGCTCTGCGAGCAGGTGGGCCTCGAGGGCGACGTCGTCTCGTGCCGCATCTTCGACGAGCACGGCCTGCTGCTGGCCGCCGTCGGCGACGCGGGCATCGCGCCCGACCGCTTCGACGTCGTGGCGCCGATCGGCGACGACGGGCGAGTCGTCATCGGGATGTCCGCCGCGTCGCTCGAGAGCCTCCGGCAGCAGATGGTTTCGACCGCCGTCTGGGGCACCGCGCTCTTCACGCTGTTCGGCGTGCTCGCGGCGGTCCTGCTCGCACGCGTGCTGACGCGCCCGGTGCAGACGTTGGCGCTCGCGTCGGACCGCATCGCGGCCGGCGACACGACCGTCCGCGTCGCCATCGACGCCGACGACGAGCTCGGTCGCCTCGGGCGCTCGTTCAACGCGATGGCCGAGAGCGTCGGCCGCAACCGCCTGGCGCTCGAGGGACGCGTCGACGAGCTGCAGGAGGCGAACCGCCTCAAGTCGGAGTTCGTGGCGACGGTGTCACACGAGCTGCGCACGCCGCTGAACGTCATTCTCGGCTACGCCGAGATGCTGGACGACGCCGTCGGCACCCGACTGACGGCCGACGAACGCGGGATGCTGGCGAGCATCCATCACTACTCGGAGCTGCAGCTCCACCTGATCACCGACGTGCTCGACTTCGCCCGCTTGAGCTCGGGCCGCGTGACCGTGCGCGTCGAGCGCTTCGACCTGGCCCCGCTGCTGACGGACCTCCAGGTCCTCTACCGGCCGCAGCTCCGCAAGCGGAAGCTCGCGTTCGGGGTCGCCGTCGCCCCGGACCTGCCGGTGCTCGAGACGGATCGCACCAAGGTGCAGGAGATCGTGCGCAACCTCGTCGACAACGCCGTCAAGTTCGTCGACCAGGGCTCGGTGACGGTGCAGGCGCGGCCCGCGGCCGAGCCGGGCGCGCTCGTCATCGAGGTGAGCGACACCGGCCCCGGGGTGCCGCCGGACGAGCTGCCGCACGTCTTCGAGCCGTTCCGACAAGTCGGCGAGAGCCGGACGCGGACGACCGGCGGCGTGGGCCTCGGCCTCAGCATCGTGAAGCAGCTGGTCGAGGTGCTCGGCGGCTCGGTGCGGCTCGAGTCGCGCGTCGGCCGCGGCACGACGTTTCAGGTGACGCTGCCGTGCCGCGCGCCGGATACCGACCGGCGCGCGGCGTAGCTCGTCACTTGCAACGGTAGGCGGCGCCCTTCGCCGCGCAGGCGGCCGGGCCGAACGTGTGCGTCACGCACGTCCCGTTCGGCGGGCCGACGACGAATGCGATCCGTACCGGACCGACCGGCGCCGGGATGCTGCCGTTCTTCACCTGGCCCTTGAACGCGATCCCGCCCCCCGACTTCCGCTTGTCCTTCATCTTGAGCTGACGCAGGCCACCGGCGCAGGCCGCGCCCGCCCCGTTTTTCCACGTCGTCTTCTTCCAGCCGTCGCCGACGCAGTCCGGCGATCCGAGGCGGACGGCCAGCAGCGGCGTCCCATCCGACACGTCCTCGACCAGCAGGCGCACGCCCTGCGTCGCCGGATCGAACGCCACCCCCGCGGGCACCTGCAGCGCGCCGAGGAGCACCATCTTCTCGTCGCCCTGCGGCGCTCCCACCTTCTGCAGGGTGAGCTTCGCGCCGCTCACGGGCGCACCAGTCACGCACAGCGGCGGCGGGAGGGTCGTCGAGGTGGACGACGGCGGCGGCACCGTGCTGCTCGTCGACGGCGTGGTCGTGCTGCTCGTCGAGCCGATGGTGCTCGTCGTCGTGGTCGTCACGGCCGTGCTGGTCGTCGTCGACGCGGTCGTCGAGGTCGTGGTCGTGACGCTCGTGCTCGTCGTCGTCGTGGTGATCGTCGTCGTGGTGGTGGTCGACGTCGTGCTCGTCGTGGTGGTGGTCGTCGTGACCAGCGACGCGCCCCGCTCGACGGCGCCGATGTCGCAGGCCGCTCCGCTCGGACGGCCGTAGTGCCGCTGATCGACGAGCTCGCATGCGGTGCCACCACTGCCCGGCGTGGACGGGTCGCCCGCGTTGACCAGCGGGCTGCCGGAATTCGGCTCGAGCGTCTCCGTGGGCCCACCGTTGTCGGTGATCGCGGCGAGGTCGGGCGCCACGCCGGTCAGATCCCCCGTCTGCACCGCCATCGTGCAGCCCGACGTCGACTGCAGCAGATTGTGTCCCTGCGACCCGAGCGTCCCGTTGCAGTCCGACGGTGCACCGTTGTCGGTGTTACCGGCGACGACGCTGTTCCGCAGCGTCACCGTGCCGCCGCTCGCCTGGTCGATACCGCCGCCGTTGCCGGACCCGCTCAGTCGTCGTCGGCCGAGTTGTTCACGATCGTCGCGTTGTTGAGCGTCACCGTGCCGCCACCGGCCAGCCGGATGCCGCCGCCGTGGTCGTCCGCGGCGTTGTCGTACAACGTGACGTTCGTGAGCGTGGCGATGCAGAACACGCCCCCGACCAGAATGCCGCCGCCGGAAGCGTCCGAGGCGTTCTGGCTGACGAGCGACCGCGTCATGTCGAGGGTGTCGCTGCAGTAGATGCCACCGCCGCCGAGGCCCAGGCCGGCCGTCGTGTTGTTGCGGATGGTCGACTCGCTGATCGTGGCGGGACCGAAGAGTGCCAGGCCGGCGCCGTCGTTGGTGGCCTGCCCGCCCACCACCACGGAGGCGTCCATGTCGAGCGTGCCGTTCGGCGAGATGTACACCGCCCCGCCCTGATCACCGGCGACGTTGTTGTTGAACGTCACCCCGCTCAAGGTCGTCACGCCGCTGCTGTTGATCGCGCCGCCGTGGCCGCCGGCGGAGTTGCCGTCGAACACGGTGTTGGTGATGCTCAGCGTCGTCGACGAGATGCTGTAGATGGCGCCGCCGGTCGCCCCGTCGGCAACGTTGTCCGCGAACTCGCAGGAATCGACGATCAGCGTCGCGCGATTGTGGATGGCGCCGCCGGCGAGCGCGGGCTGCGAGAGGCGCAGCGACAGGCCCGAGAGCGTGACCGTCGCGCCGCTGCGCACCTCGAAGAGGCGGTCGCTGTCGTCGCTGAACCCCTCGATGATCGTGCTGCCCGCGCCGTTGCCATCGATCGTGAGCTCGCCCGTGATGTCGAGGTCGCCCGTCGCGGCGGCGTTCTCGCTGGCCCCCGCGACGCTCAGCTGGATCGTGCCGGCGGGGAGCTGGATCTCGTCGGCGCCGTCGCCGGCCGCGCAGTCGTCGACGGCCGTGTCCGTGTTCGCCGCGATGATCGCTTCGCGCAGCGTGCAGTCGTCGTCATCGGCGATCGCGTCGGACGTCGAGGTGACGGTGATCACCGTGGCGTGGGAGATGCTCGCGGCGACCACGGCGATCGCGAGGGGCAGCAGTCGTCGCATGCGCATGCTGCTGTATCGGCCGATCGTGGATACCGCTTCGAGTCAGCCGGTTGACACGTTGCGTATTGGGCGCCGCGTGCATAGAGGTGCCCGGATATGCAGTTCAGTGGCCTCGGCCTCGATCCCGCCCTTCTCCGCGCAGCGCGCGAGCTCGGCTTCACCCGCCCCACCCCCGTCCAGAAGGACGCCATCCCGCCCGCGATCGAGGGACACGACGTCCTGGCCTGCGCGATGACCGGCAGCGGCAAGACCGCCGCGTTCCTCTTGCCCATCATGCATCGGCTCTTGCCGAAGAAGCGCGGCGTCACGCGCGCGCTCGTGCTGACGCCCACGCGCGAGCTGGCGGCCCAGATCGACCAGCACCTGTCCGAGTTGGCGACGCACACGCCCCTCACCGGCGCTGCGGTGTTCGGCGGCGTCGGGATGGGCCCGCAGGAGCACGCGTTCCGCAGTGGCGTCGACGTCATGGTGGCGACGCCCGGGCGTCTGCTGGACCACTTCCGCCAGCCGTACGCGCGCCTCTCCGGCCTGGAGATCCTCGTGCTCGACGAGGCCGACCGCATGCTCGACATGGGCTTCCTGCCCGACATCCGTCGCGTGCTGAAGCATCTGCCGCCGCTCCGGCAGACGCTGTTCTTCTCGGCGACGATGCCGCCACCGATCGTCCAGCTCGCGCGCGAGATGCTGAAGCAGCCGGTGACGGTCAATCTCGAACGCAAGGCCGCGCCGGCGGTCGGGATCACGCAGGCCGTCTACCCGGTCAACCAGGAGCTCAAGACGGCGCTGCTCCACGAGCTCCTTCAGCGCGGTGATCTCAAGTCGGTGCTGGTCTTCACGCGCACGAAGCACCGCGCGAACCGCCTGGCCGAATTCCTCGACAAGCATCGCATCTCGTCCGCCCGGATCCACGGCAACCGCTCGCAGGCACAGCGGACGGAGGCGCTCGCCGGCTTCAAGAGCGGACGCTTCCGCGTGCTGGTCGCCACCGACGTCGCCGCGCGCGGCATCGACGTCGAGGCGCTGAGCCACGTCGTGAACTTCGACGTGCCCGCGATGGCGGAGGACTACATCCATCGCGTCGGCCGCACGGGACGTGCGGAAGCGACCGGCGACGCGTTCACGTTCGTCGCGCCCGACGAGGAAGGCGACCTGCGGAACATCGAGCGCGCCATCGGCCGCCGGCTGCCACGCGTGACCGTCCCGGGCTTCGACTACGCCAAGAAGGCGACGGAGCGCTTCGAGGTGCCGGTGCAGGAGCGCATCGCGGCGATCCGCGCGCGGAAGGCGGAAGAGCGTGCTCGGGCCAGGGCCAAGGCCGAGCGTCGCGCAGCCGCGGGCGCCCAGCCGGCCGCGACGAAGAGCCGGCCACGTCGCTTCGGTCCCGGACGGTGACCCGTGCGTCGCATCTTCATCGGTGACGTCCAGGGCTGTCGCCAGGAGCTCGAGGCGTTACTCGCCGCGGTGCGCTTCGATCCGAGCGGGGACGAGCTGCATCCCGTCGGCGACCTCGTCAACCGCGGCCCGGACTCGCTCGGCACGCTGCGGCTGCTGCGACGCCTGAATGCCGGCGGCGTCCTCGGCAACCACGACATCCACCTGCTGAAGGTCGCCGCCGGCGACGAGCCGCAGCGCGACGGCGATACGATCGACGAGATTCTGGCGGCACCCGACCGCGACGACCTCTTGAACTGGATGCGCGCGCGGCCGCTCTGCCGCGACTGGGACGACGTCGTCGCCGTCCATGCAGGCCTGCACCCCACCTGGAGCGATCCGGTCGCGGTGCTGTCGCCGTTGCGACCCACGTCCGACGATTGGCGCGTCGCCTTCTGCACCCGCGTCCGGCACTGCGATGCGATGGGCGATCGCCCCGGCACGGACTGGCCCGTTCCGGGGCCGCCGTTCGCGCCGTGGTACGAGCACTACCTCGCGCAGCAGGGCACGGTGCGGACCGTCGTGTGGGGGCACTGGGCGCGCCACGGCCTGGTCGTCCGCGACGGCGGTCGCGGGCTCGACACCGGGTGCGTGTGGGGCGGCCGGCTGACGGCATGGATCGCGGAGGAGGATCGCCTGGTGCACGTGCCCGCGCGAAAGGCGTACAGCACGAAGGACTGAGCGATGGATGCGGGCGCGTTTCAGGCCGCGGGGCTCTACGATCCATCGGCGCCGAACGCCGCCGACCGCCTCGCCCTGCTCGAATGGCTGGCCGCACGCGGCATCACCATCGAGCAGATGGTCCGCGCCCACCGCGAGACGTCGCTCACCGGCCTCGCTGGCGACCTGGCGCTCAACCCCGGCCGCCGCCTCGACGCCGCCGAGCTCGCCGCACGGATCGGCTGGACCACGGAGCAGGTGATCGCGTTGAGCCTCGCGGCGGGACTCAAGGTCGAGCCGGGCGACCCGGCGTACGACGAGAGCGACGTCCCGATGTTCGCGTCGTTCACGGGTGGCGCGTCGCTGTTCGGCGCGACGGCGCTCCGCCGATTCACGCACACCATCGGCGCGGCGATGGCATCGGTCGCCGAAGCGGCGGTCTCGCTGTTCCAGGTGAACATCGAAGGACCACTGCGCGCGCAGGGCCGATCGGAGCTCGAGCTGGCCGAGCAGAACCTGCGCGCCGTCGAGTCGCTCGGGCGGGTGCAGGCGATGATGCACGGGCTCTTCCGCGCACACGTCAACGTCGCGATCCGTCGCTTGCGGAAGGCTCGACCGCGGGCCTCCATCGACACCGCGCGTCTCGCGGTCGGGTTCGTCGACCTGGTCGGCTTCACGCCGCTCGCGCATCGTGTGTCGTCGAGCGAGCTGCGCGAAGTCGTCGAGCGGTTCGAGGACACGGCACACGACGTGGTCACGGTGGGCGGCGGGCGCCTCGTCAAGCTGATCGGCGACGAGGTGATGTTCATCACGGTCGATCCGGCGAGCGCGTGCGAGATCGCCCTGACGCTCGTCGAGCAGTTCGCGAGCGACGCGTCGGTCACGCCCCGCGGCGGCATCGCCGTCGGCGACCTGCTGGTGCGCGGCGGCGACTACTACGGGCCGATCGTGAACCTGGCGGCGCGCGTCGCGCAGCTGGCGGTGCCGAGCGAGATGCTCGTGACGCCGGACGTCGCGGCGAGCGCGGCGAACGCGCCGCTGCGGTTCGAGCCGGCCGGCAAGCGCATGGTGAAGGGGCTCGACGAGCCGGTCCCGTTGCTGACGGTCGAGCGTGCGTGAGGGAGCCGATCGGCGCCCACGGCTAGGTGCGGATCGCCTGCATCGGTTGGTCGCCCTGGCAGACGGCCTCGAGCGCCTCCGCGAGGGTCCGGCCGCACGGCAGGCAGGTCTCCTGCAGCGCCTGCAGGCCCGCCGCCGTCGCGGCCGACGCGGCGGCGCCCATCCACATCCGCCGTCGCGTCGCGATGCGCAGCGCTTCGGCGACGACGTGCGCCAGCCCGCTTGCCAGATGCGGCACGGCGCGCAGGTCGACGAGCACGCGGTCGTGCCCGTCCTGTGCGAATCGATCGAGCATCGCGCGGACCGTCGAGACGACACGCGATACGTTCTCCGTCGCCGAGCCCGGGATCACGAGCACCGGGACGCCGTCGTGCGACGCGACCCGCACCGCGTCCTGTTCCGCCAGGTCCGCGTCGGCCACGAAGCGCAGCAGGAGCTGACCGTCGAGCGGACAGGTGACGTGGTCCTGGAACCCGCTGGCGCGCAGCTCGACGGGGTCGACCGGCGTGCCCTCGGGGACCACGGCGATACAGCGGCTGGCCGCGCCATCGTCGGCCTGGCGGATCGCGGCCAGCAGCCGCGCGGCGCCGACGTTCGGCAGATCGAGCGCGATGAGCGCCACGGCGGGCCGCGCTTCGCGGTAGCGGGCGATCGCTTCGTCGGCCGACGTCGCGGTCAGCACGCGACAGTGGCCGCGCAGCGCCTCGTGGATCGCATCCACGTCGCGGCCGCTCGCCGCCGCGATGAGCACGTGCGGACCCGCTGCCCCGTGCGGACGCGGGCCGAGCACCTTCGCGACGGCGTGGTCGAAGCGATCGCGGCCGATCGGCTTCACGAGATACGCGCTGACGCCGCACGCGGCGACCTCGGTGACCACCGCCTTGTCCGAATGCGCCGTGGTCATGATGACCGGCACGTCGCGCAGCACGGGGTCGCGTCGCATGCTGGCCAGCACCTCGCAGCCGCTCATTCCCGGCATGGCGATGTCGAGGAGGACCAGATCGGGACGCTCGCGCTGGACCAGCGCAAGGCCCGTTCGACCGTCCGACGCTTCGAGCACCCGACACCCGTATGGTCGGAGGAAGCTCACGAACAGCCCGCGGACGGGTTCGGTGTCTTCGACGACGATGACGGTCTTCGGCATGCCGGCTCCTCGGACGAGCGGGCGATGCTCCGTGCGGATTCCAACCGGCGGAGTTGATCGCTGGTGCGTCTGGGTCGTGCCTGAGCACGGCGCGGGCCACCGGCGAGTCAACGGAAATACATCGGTTTGTATGCCGATGTGCCACGTCGACTGCGCCAGCCCGGGGCGGTGTGACACACGGGTGCGACGCGGGCGGCACAGCGCCGCCGAATGGCGGGGCGCGACGCCTCGGCAGGGTACCCCGGGTGGTACCCGACGCAGGTGCAGCGTGCGGCGCCATGGGCCACCTTGCGGCCGCGGGCGGTCGGCGACGTGTGACTCCGACCCCTGCAGCGTCCGACATCTGGCGGCCCGGAGCCGACGTCACGTCGGTCCGGCACCGCCTATTCGCAGAGGGTCTGGTAGAGCACCGACGCCTGCAGGATGTCGTTGCACGCGACGCGCTCGGCGTCCGTCAGGGTGACCGGAGTGGGGAATCCGTCGCACGTGCCGTCGTCGCCCGGGTCGAGATCGCCGAAGGCAGCGCACATGGCCCCGAAAACCCCGATGCCGATACGAGGGAACTGGAACGTCCCCAAGTGGCTCTGTATCTCGCAGCCATCCACCGACGAGATGTTGCGGTCGCTGAAACTCTGACACACGGGACCGCCGAAGGGATCGAAGATGTCCAGCGGCGCGGTCGCGACCTGCTCGCTCGTGTAGCAGGGACACTGGACGGGCGGCGCGGTCGTGGTGGTCGTGGACGTCGTGGTCGTGGAGGTGGTGGTCGTCGGCGGAACCAGGTCGGCGCAATCGGCGAGCGCGACCGAGCCGACCGCCTTGAAGCGTCCGGCCTCGTCGACGCGGACGGTGGACGCATCGAAGCGCGCGCAGTTGCGCAACGTTCCCGTGGTCAGGCGGATGCCGACCGTGCCCTGCGGACCGGCGAGCGCCAGCCCGACGCCTTTTGCGAAGACCTTCAGCATGCGCCCCTGCTTCAGGACGATGTTCTTCACGGCACCTTGACCGGGCGCTGCGTCCGGATTGGCGAAGACGTGCGACGGCCGTGTACCGGCATTGGATCGCCATCCCGGCTTGCCGACACCGGACGGGACGACGAACGCCGCGCCCGCCGGCTCCGCCGTCGACGCGATCTCGAGCGTCGCACCGCCGGGCGTTCCGGTCCCGGGGTCGTCGGCCGAACCGACCGCCGGAAAGAGGAACGCCGGATCCTTCGCGACGAGGACCAGCTTCTGCTTGCCCGAGTCCGACCGGCTCAGCGTCAGCGACGCCGTGTCGAGCGGCCGATCGGCCGCACCCGAAGCCACGGCGATGACGAGCGCGAAGGCGACGCTCCAGCGAAGTCGAGCCATGGATCCCCCCTCGGACGGAGTGCTCGCATCCAGCGAGACCCACGGTCAAGGGAAGAACGAGAGAGAAGGGAGTGGAGCCGAGGGGAGTTGAACCCCTGACCTCTTGAATGCCATTCAAGCGCTCTCCCAACTGAGCTACGGCCCCACAGGTTGGGATCGAACGACGCGGAGCGGCCGCCCGAAGGACGCCCCGTATAGCGGGCTACCCCCCAGCCGTCAACGCGATCGGACGGGACGAGCCGGACGCCGTCTGGAGCCAACAGCCGGGATCGACGGGCTGGCCGCCGACGCGCACCTCGTAGTGCAGGTGGACGCCGGTCGCGCGGCCCGTGTTGCCGACCGTGCCGACGACCTCGCCCTGACGGACGAAGCGTCCCTCCTCCGTGTAGATGCGCGAGAGGTGCGCGTACACCGTCTTGAGCTCGTTGCCGTGGTCGACGACGACCATCGCGCCGTAGCCGCTCATGTGGCCGGCGAAGACCACCTGCCCCGCACCCGTCGTCGTGACGGGCGTGCCCATCGCCGCCTTGATGTCGACACCGGGATGGAAGTCCGAGCCGCCGCCCCACGGGGCGCTGCGCAGGCCGAAGTCCGACGTCACGTTGCCGCGCACCGGCCACCGGCTCGGGATCGAGCCACGCGTCGTGCGCGACGTCTTCATCAGCGTGCTGAGCAGCACCACCGACTCGTTCATCGACGCGGCCTGGCCCTCGATCCACGCCAGCTGCTGCAGCGCCAGCGTACCCGCCTCCGAGTAGAGCGGCTGGCCCGTGTCCGGGATGATCTCCGGCTTGAGCGGCGACATCTCGGCCTCGCGGCTCTCTTCGAGATGCGCCACCCGACGGAGCTGCGCCGCGCGCTCACGCGCGCCGGACGTCTGCTTCGTCACGCGATCGACCGCGCCGGCGAGCATCGCGATCTCGTCCTGATGACGGCGGACCAACGCTCGCTTCTCCACGAGCCGCGCGCGCACCCAGTCGAGCTCTTTCTGGGCGTCGTGCAGCTCGTGCAACGTCGAGCGAAATGCCATGCCGCCTCCGACGAGCATGGCCGCGGCGACGATGACCGGCAGATATCGTCCGATCGCGGCACGCAGGACGATACGTCCTCCTGCAATCATTTCGGGCACCTCCAGGGACGGGAATCGGGTCGCATCGGGCTATCCGGATCGGCGGTTTGGTGTCAACTAGGGGTTCGCCGCCCGTCCGCTGCCGCCGGCGGCGCTGGCGAGGAGCTCCTCGGCGTGCTGCTGCGCTTCCTTCGTGACGCGGGCACCGCCGAGCATTCTGGCAAGCTCCGTCACGCGGTCGCTCGCCGACAGCGGCCGCGCGGACGACACCGTGCGGCCTTCGATCACGCGCTTCGCGACGACGATGTGGTGCTCGGCGAAGGCGGCGATGACCGGGAGGTGCGTCACCGACAGCACCTGCCGTCGCCGTCCGAGCTGGCGCAGCTTCCGGCCGATCACCTCGGCGACGGCGCCGCCCACGCCGGCATCCACTTCGTCGAAGATCAGCATCGCACCGTGGTCGTCCGCCGCGGTCAGCGTCTTCAGCGCGAGCATGATGCGTGACAGCTCGCCGCCCGACGCCACCCGCGCGAGCGGACGGAGCTCCTCGCCGCGGTTGGCGGCGAGGTAGAACTCGACCTCGTCGCGCCCGGTCGGCCCGACGGACTTGTCGTCGGTGTCCGAAAACCGCACCTGGAACTTCGCACCCTCGATCGCGAGCTGGCGGAGCTCCGTCACGAGCGACCGCTCGAGCGAATGCGCCACCTGCCGGCGCTCGACCGACAAGCGCTTCGCCCACTCGAGCGCATCGCGCTCGGCGGCCTCGACCTCGGCGGTGAGCCCAGCCAGTGCCTCGTCGCCCTCGCCCGCCGCCGCCAGCTCGGCGCGCAAGCCATCCCGCTTCTTGACCAGCTCGTCGACGGTGGCGCCGTACTTGCGCTTGAGGCGCGCGATCTCGGCCAGCCGATCCTCCACCGCCTCGAGGCGCGCCGGATCGGGCGCGAGCGTCCGCACGTAGCGGCCGAGCTCCCCGCCGGCCTCCTCCAGCTCGGCGAGCGCCGTCTCGACGAGGCCGCGGATGCGGCCGACGCCCGCGTCGACCTTCTCGGCCTCGCGCAGAAAGCCGAGCGCACGCCCGAGCGAATCGACCGCGGCCGTCTCGCCGGAGTAGAGCCCGGTCTCGGCGGACGCCGCGAGCGTGCCGAGACGCTCCGCATGGACCAGCCGCGCGCGCTCCGCGCCCAGCGTCTCCTCCTCGCCGGCGACGAGGTTCGCCTTGTCGAGCTCGTCCGCCTGGAAGCGCAGCAGGTCGACGCGCTCCGTGGCCGCCTTCTGGCTGGCACGACGATCGGCCAGCGCTTTGCGCGCCGCCACGAGCCGCCCATGGCGGCGCTGCATCTCCTCGACGGTGCGCCCGAGACCGCCGGCCGCGTCGAGCAGCTCGCGATGGCTCTCGACCCGACGGAGCGCCTGGTGCTCGTCCTGGCCGTAGACGCGCAGCAGATGTGGCGCGAGGTCGCGCAGCAGCGCCAGCGAGCCCATCGCGCCGTTGACGAACGCGCGCGTCCGGCCGCCGGCCGCGATGACGCGACGGATGACGAGCTCCTCGCCGGCGTCGTGGCCCGACAGTCCTGCGGCCTTCAGCACGTCGCGGGCGGCATCCGGCACGTCGGTGAAGAGCGCCTCGACCACCGCTTCCTCGGCGCCGCTGCGGACGAGGTCGGCGTCGGGCCGACCGCCGAGCGCCACGTCGAGCGCCTGCAGGAGGATCGACTTCCCGGCCCCCGTCTCGCCCGTGATCACGTTGAACCCGGGTTCGAGGACCAGCTCGATCTCGTCGATGATGGCGAGATCAGAGACGCGCAACGCGCGCAGCATGCCCGCCTCCCTGTGTGACGCCCCAGCCCAACTTCGAGCGAAGCACGTCGTAGTAGGTTCGATCGGGGGACCGCACCAACGACACCGTCGAGCGCGCGCGACGCACGATCACGACGTCGTCGCCGGCGAGCGGCATGCTGTCCTGGCCGTCGATCGTCAGCACGACGTCCTGCTGGCCAGCCGCCACCGCGATGCGGACGACGGCCTCGGGACGCAGCACCATCGGCCGGTTGGAGAGCGTGTGCGGCGAGATCGGCGAGAGCAGCAGCACCTGCACCGTCGGCTCGACGATGGGGCCGCCGGCGGACAGCGAGTACGCGGTCGATCCCGTCGGCGTCGCGACGATCAGACCATCCGCCTTGTACGTCGTGAACGGCAGGCCGTCGACCGACACGCGCAGGCGGATGATGCGCGCACGCGCGCCGTTCGAGATGACCACGTCGTTGAGGGCGCGGAAGCGCTTCGTCACGCGGCCGCCGCGCTCGAGCGTCGCGCCGACCGACATCCGGCGGTCGATCTCGAACTTGCCGGCGAGGATGCGCGCCAGCATTTCCATGGCCTCGGGCTCGGCAACCTCGGTGAGAAAGCCCAGCTCGCCCATGTTGACGCCGAGGATCGGCACGCGGGCATCCGCGCGGCGGGCCACCGACAGCAGCGTCCCGTCGCCGCCGAGCACCACGATCAGGTCGGCCTCGCGCGCGAGCGCGTTCTTGCTTCGCGCCGGCACCCCGGTGATCGGCGCCTCGTCGTCGACCAGGACCTTCACGCGACGGCGGCGAAGGAATGCCGCGATGCGCTTCGCCAGGTTGGTCGCACGGGGATGGTCGCGCTTCACCACCAGGCCGACCGTTCGGATGCGCCCCATCTCGCCCCCTCGTCGCGGCGCGGTCGTACCATGGGCCCCGAGCGTGTTCCAGCCCGAGAACCGTGTGATAGACGGGCGTTCATGCCGCGCCAGCCGGAGCTCTTCCCCCGTGCGGCGGCGCCCGAGAAGCGCGCTGCCCATGCCCCGCTGGCCGAACGGATGCGGCCACACACCGTCGACGAGTTCGTCGGACAGCAGCACCTCCTCGGCCCCGGCCGCGTGCTGCGCGATCTCCTCGCCGGCGGACGCCTCGAGTCGCTGATCCTCTGGGGGCCACCGGGGACCGGCAAGACGACGCTCGCCAAGCTGCTCGGCGAGGCCAGCGGCGCGCGCAGCGCCAGCTTCTCGGCCGTGCTCCACGGGGTGAAGGAGCTGCGGCAGATCGTCGAACAGGCCCGCGAGGAGCTCGGCCGCAGCGGCCAGCCCACCGTGCTGTTCGTCGACGAGATACACCGGCTCAACAAGGCGCAGCAGGACGCGTTCCTGCCGCACGTCGAGTCGGGCACGATCATCCTGATCGGCGCCACCACCGAGAATCCGTCGTTCGAGGTGATTCCCGCGCTGCTGTCCCGGGCGCGCGTGCTCGTGCTGGAGCCGCTCACCGACGACGACCTCGGCACGCTCGTCGATCGGGCGCTCGCCGATCCGGAGCGCGGGCTCGGCAAGGACAGGCTGGAGCTCACGCCCGAGGCGCGCGCGTTCCTCGTCGCGCACGGTCAGGGCGACGCCCGCGTCGCCCTCGGTGCCCTCGAGCTCGCGGCGCGCATCGCTCGCGCACGCCGCACGAAGACGCTCGACCTGCCGCTGCTCGAAGAGGCCGCGCAGCAGCGCGCGTTGCGCTACGACAAGGGCGGCGAGGAGCACTACAACGTCATCTCGGCCTTCATCAAGAGCATGCGCGGCAGCGATCCGGACGCCGCGGTCTACTGGATGATGCGCATGCTCGAGGCCGGCGAGGACCCGCTCTTCGTCGCGCGCCGCATGGTCATCTTCGCCGCCGAGGACGTCGGCAACGCCGAGCCGCAGGCGTTGCAGGTCGCCGTCGCCGCGAAGGACGCCGTCCACTTCGTCGGCCTGCCCGAAGGCCGCATTCCGCTCGCGCAGGCGGCGACGTTCCTCGCCACGTGCCCCAAGTCGAACGCCGCCTACCGCGCGATGCTCGCCGCGTCGGAGGACGTCCGCCGTACCGGCGCCCTGCCCGTCCCGCTGCACATCCGCAACGCCCCCACGCCGCTCATGAAGGGCCTCGGCTACGGCGCGGGCTACGAGTACCCGCACGACCATCCCGATGCCGTGGTCGAGCAGGAGTACCTGCCCGAGGCACTCGCCGGCAGCCGCTACTACGAGCCCACCGATCGCGGGCACGAGCGCGACATCGCCGAGCGCCTGCGCGCCTGGCGAGGCCGAACGCCCCGCTGACCACCGCCACACCACCACGGTCACGGACAGCAAGGCCGGTGCCAGCGCGTGCGGCCACGGACCCGTCACGAATCCGGCCGCTCGTGTCGGGGCTCGCGCTCGCGGGTGTCAGGACTTTGGCTGCATCGGGGAGGAACGCCCCTCGTAACGGACCTCCCGCAGGACCAGGCCGATGGCAGGCGCCGTGGCGCCCGCCCGGGTGCGATCCCGCGACGCAAGCAACGCCGGCATGTCGTCGGCCTGCCGATCGCCCAGCCCCACCTCGACCAGCGTGCCGACGATGTTCCGAACCATGTGTTTCAAAAACGCCGTCGCCTCGACACGGTAGACGAGCAACGGCGCTTCGACCTGCACCTCGCTCGTGATGATGCGGCGGATCGTCGTCCGATCCGCGGCGGACGAATCGGCGCCGCAGAACGCGGCGAAGTCGTGCTCGCCGAGGAGCGCGCGCGCGGCCGTCCGCATCGCCTCGACGTCGAGCGGGCGCGAGAAGTGCCAGCTCCAGCGCCGCCAGAACACGGACGGCGCGTCGGTCGTGAGGATGCGGTACTCGTACAGACGGCTCGAGGCGTCGCGCCGCGGATCGAACGCGTCGTCGGCGAGCGCGAGGTCGCGGATGGCGACATCGTCCGGCGTCAGTGCGTTCAGGCTCCGACGCAGGCGATCGAGATCGGCGGGGACCCGCGTCACCGGCGCCGCGACGACCTGGCCCCACGCATGCACGCCGGCATCGGTGCGGCCGGCGCCGCGCACGCGGACCGGCTCGCGCAGCGCCGTCGTCAGCGCGCGTTCGAGGATCTCCTGGATGGTCGGGCCGTCGGGCTGCACCTGCCAGCCCTGGTAGCTCGTGCCCTCGTACTCGACGACGAACCGCAGCTGCATGCGCTACAGATGATCGCGCACGAGCACTTCGGCGATCTGCACCGCGTTCAACGCCGCGCCCTTGCCGATGCTGTCGACCGACACCCAGAGCGACAGCCCGTTCTCCGTCGACGGATCGACGCGCACCCGGCCGACGTGGGTCGCGTCCGAGCCCGTCACCTCGACCGGCGTCGGATACGCGTCGGCATCGGACGCGTGCAGCATGATGCCGGGCGCTGGCCGCAGCAGCTCGATCGCGTCCTCGGGCGCGAGCGCGCGCTCGGTCTCGAGGTTGATGGCGAGGCCCAGGCCGAAGAACACCGGCACCCGCACCGCGGTGATCTGCAACGGCACGTCGGTGGCACCGAGCACCCGGCGCGCTTCCTCCGCGGCCTGCAGCTCGTGCGTCGTCGCGCCCCCGGGCTCGATGGCGCCGACCTGCGGGATGACGTTGAAGGCGATGCGTCGCGCGAACCGCGTGCGGCGGGCGCCGCGGCCGTTCAGCAGGCCGATCGTCTCCTTCGACAGCCCGTTCACGGCGCGCTTCCCCGCGCCGGCGACGCCCTGATACGTCGAGACCTGCACGCGGCGCAGCCCGGCCTCGGCGAGGATCGGCGCCAGCGCCACCGACATGGCGATGGCCGTGCCGCTGGGATTGGCCACGATGCCGCGCTCGCGCCAGTCGGCGATCGCGTCGCGATTCACCTCGGGCACGACGAGCGGCACCAGCTCGTCGAGACGGAAGCGGCTGCTCAGATCGACGACCGCCGCCCCGGCCTGCGACGCAATCGGCGCGAACTCGCCCGACACCGTCGGACCCGCGGCGAAGAACGCGACGTCGACGCCGTCGAAGACGTGCGGTGCCAGCAAGGCGACGTTGGCCTTGAAGTCGCCTTCCTCGACGACGGTGCCCGCCGTCCGTACCGAGCCGAAGAGCCGGACGTCGCCGGCGGGAAACCGGCGATCGTCGAGCAAGCGCAGGACCTCGCGACCCGCGAGCCCGGACGCCCCGACCACCGCCACCGTCAGCGCGTCCGAAGCCACGCTCAGCCCTCCAGACGCTCGCGCACGAGCCGACCCATGGCCTTGCAGCCGACGGTCTTCTCGCCGGGCTTCGCGAGATCGGCCGTCCGATGGCCGGCGGCGAGGACGTCTGACACGGCGCGCTCGATGACGTCGGCCGCCGCCGGCGTGCCGAGCGACCAGCGGCAGAGCATCGCCGCCGAGAGAATGGCCGCGAGCGGGTTCGCCTTGTCCTGACCGGCGATGTCGGGCGCGGAGCCGTGGATCGGCTCGTAGAGCCCGGGGCAGCGCGTGCCCGGCTTCGGCGCGCCGGCGAGCGATGCCGACGGCAGCATGCCCATCGACCCGGCGAGCATCGCCGCCTCGTCGGTGAGGATGTCGCCGAAGAGGTTCTCCGTGACGATCACGTCGAAGTCCTTCGGGCGGCGGATGAGGTGCATCGCCATCGCGTCGACGAGGACGTCTTCGTACTGCACGTCGTCGTACTCCCGCTTTACCTCGTTGGCGATCTCGCGCCAGAGCCGCGACGACGACATCACGTTCGCCTTGTCGACCGACGTCAGCTTCTTGCGACGCTGGCGCGCGAGGGCGAAGCCCGCGTGGAGCACGCGGCTGATCTCCTCCTCGGTGTACGTCAGCGTGTCGACGGCCTCCCGATTGGGCGCGGTGCCGCGGCGCTCGCTCGGCTTGCCGAAGTAGATGCCGCCGGTGAGCTCGCGCACGACGACGAGATCGACGCCGTCGAGCACTTCGGGTCGGAGCGTCGACGAACCGATCAGCGACGGCACCGTCCACACGGGCCGGAGATTCGCGTAGAGACCGAGCGCCTTGCGGAGCCCGAGCAGCGCCTGCTCGGGCCGGACGCTCGCCTTCGGGTCGTCCCATTTGGGGCCGCCGACGGCGCCCAGCAGCACGGCGTCGGCGGACTTCGCGCGCTCGAGCTCCGGCGCAGGAAGCGGCACGCCCGTGGCGTCGATGGCGGCGCCGCCGATGACGCCCGACGTGAACGTGAGCGAGAGCCCGTGCTTCGGCGCGACCTGCTCGAGCACGGCCTGCGCCTCGGCCGTCACTTCGGGACCGATACCGTCGCCCGCGAAGACGGTGATCGTGGCCTTCTGGCTCACGGGCCCACCTCGGCGCGCTGCTGCTGCGCGTGCTGGCGGCGGTACTCCAGCTTGTTCAATGCGTTCAGATACGCCAGCGCGCTGGCCTGGATGATGTCCGTGTGGCTGCCCTGTCCCGTCACCGTGACTCCGTCCTCCGTCACCAGGCACGACACCTCGCCCTGCGCGTCCGTGCCGCCGGTGATGGCCTTCACGGCGTAGCGGTCGAGCCGCGGGTGCTGCCCGGTCAGATCGCTGATGGCCTTGTAGCAGGCGTCGACCATGCCGTCGCCCGTCGCGGCGCCCGACATCTCCTCGCCGTCGATACGCAGCTTCACCGTCGCGTGCGGCACCGCCATGCTCGACGACGTGACGTTCAGGTACACCAGCTCGTAGCGGTCCCGCACGTTGGCGCCGCGCACCGACTCCTGCGCGACGAGCGCAATGATGTCCTCGTCGTAGACCGTCTTCTTCGCGTCGGCGAGCGCCTTGAAGCCGTCGAACAGGCGGTTCATGTCGACGCCCGTCGCGTCCAGCCCGAGCTCCTTGATGCGTGAGACCAGCGCGTGGCGCCCCGAGTGCTTGCCCAGCACCAGCCGGTTCGACGCCAGGCCGATGTCCTCGGGATTCATGATCTCGTAGTTCTGTCGGTACTTGAGGACGCCGTCCTGATGGATGCCGGCCTCGTGCGCGAACGCGTTCTCGCCGACGACGGCCTTGTTCACCTGCACGGCCAGGCCGGTGATCTGCGACACCAGCCGGCTGGTGCCGTAGATCTCCGACGCGACGATGTTGGTGTCGACGCCGAAGCGCTCGGCCCGGGTCTTGATGGCCATCACCACCTCTTCCATGGCGGTGTTGCCGGCGCGCTCGCCGATGCCGTTGATCGTGCACTCGATCTGGCGGACGCCGTTCTGCACGGCGGCCAGCGAGTTGGCGACGGCCATGCCCAGGTCGTCGTGGCAGTGCGCGCTCCAGATGACCTGATCCGCGCCCGGCACCCGCTCGCGCAGCGTCTTGAACAGCGCGCCGTACTCCTCGGGCAGGATGTAGCCGGTCGTGTCCGGGACGTTGATCACCTTGGCGCCCGCGGCGATCACCGCGGTGAACACCTCGACCAGGTAGTCGACGTCGCTGCGCGACGCGTCCTCGGCCGAGAACTCGACGTAGTCGAGATGCTTCTTCGCGCGATCGACGGCCCAGACGGCCGCGTCGATGACGTCCTTCCGGCTCATCATCAGCTTGTGCTTCAGGTGGATGTCCGACGTCGCGATGAAGATGTGGATGCCCGGCCGCTTCGCGTGCTCCACGGCCTTGATGGCGCGGTCGATGTCCTGCTCGCGCGTGCGCGCCAGCGACAGGACGATCGGCTGCGTGACCGCGCCCGCCACGCGCCGGACCGCATCGAAGTCGCCGTCGGACGAGGCCGCGAAGCCCGCCTCGATGACGTCCACGCCGAGGCGCTCCAGCTGGCGAGCGATCACCAGCTTCTCCTCCATGTTCATCGTGGCGCCCGGCGATTGCTCGCCGTCACGCAGTGTCGTGTCGAAGATCTGTACCCGGTTCATGGTGATCCCCTTTCCGCCACCGCGAGTCAGCCGACCCAGAGCCCAGAAACAAAAAAGCCACGGAGCGGCTGACCCGCCCGTGGCATTCCGCTGAGGTTTTGGGACTGAGCCCCTACGCCCTCACGCGCGCCACGGACGGGCCGCTAAGAAGCAGGCCGCCGAGGAGCACGCTGAGCGCAAGAGCCATCGAGAACATCGTGAAATCGGGACTATCCGCGGGCTCCCGGCTTGTCAAGCACGATGGAGGTCGCGTCGCCCGCCGGCGCGGCCGGCGGCGCCTGGATCTGCGTGGGTTTGCGACCCGTGAGCACCCGCCAGCAGAACGTCGCGGGCGCCGACAACACGTAGGCCGTGATGCCGAGGAAGAGCATCGGCTCGGGCGCGCCGATCGTCAGCATGATGAGGAGGATCAAGCCGAGCAGGACCGGGAACGGATGCCGCCGGTGGAGGTGGAACTCCTTGAACGAGAAGTAGCGGAACTCGCTGACCATGAGCGCGGCGACGCCGTAGATCACGGCGAGCATCAACACCTGCTTGTGCGTCGCCCCGTCGCCGCCGAGGTAGTAGTACAGGAGGACCGTCGCGGCGATCATGTTGGCGCCGGCCGGGATCGGCAGACCGAGGAAGTGGCGCCGCTCGACCGTGCTCACCTGCACGTTGAACCGCGCCAGGCGGAGCGCGCCGGCCGTCACGTAGAGCGTGGCCGCGAGCCAGCCCCAGCGTCCCCACGGCTCCAGCGCCCACGTGTAGACGAGAATCCCTGGGGCAACGCCGAAGGCGATCAGGTCGGCGAGCGAGTCGTATTGCACGCCGAAGGAGCTCGACGAGCGCGTCAGGCGCGCGATGCGGCCGTCGAGCACGTCGCAGAGCTGCGCCACGAGGATCATGATCGCCGCGAGGCGATAGTCGTGGTTCAGCGTGCAGATGATCGAGTAGAAGCCGGAGAAGAGTCCCGCCGTCGTGATGAGGTTCGGCAGGAGGTAGACGCCCTTACGCAGCGGCGGGATGCGACGGCGACGCCGCTCCGGATCGCGCTCGCGGCGGCCGAGGCGTCTCATGCGGGAATCTCGGCGATGACGGTGCGCCCGGCGGTCACGCGGTCGCCCTTCGCAACGGTGGCTTTCACGTCGGGCGGCAAGAAGATGTCGACGCGTGACCCGAACATGATGAGGCCGTAGCGCTCGCCTCGCTCGAGCCGGTCGCCAGGCTTCTGGTGGTTGATGATCCGTCGCGCGACGGCGCCGGCGATCTGGATGACGACGAACTTCCGCCCGCCGCTGTCGAGGATCATCGCATTGCGCTCGTTGTCGAGCGACGCCTTGTCGGCGAACGCTGCGCGGAACTTGCCGGCCGTATGCTTCACGAGCTCGACGGTCCCGCGCACCGGGCTGCGGTTCACGTGGACGTCGAGGGGCGACATGAAGATGCTGATCTTCGTCGCCGGCGCATGCAGGAACTGATCTTCCTGCGCCGGCTGCACGTACAGCACGCGCCCGTCCGCCGGCGATACGACCAGCCGATCCTCCGCCGGCGGCTGCCGCTCGGGATCGCGAAAGAAATAGAAGCTGAACGCGAGCGCGAGGATGAGCGGAACGATCGCGATCGGATGCCCCGCATAGGTGCCGATAATGGCAACCGGCCCCAGGACGCCGGCCACGACGCCGATGACGCCCCATCCTTCGCGCGCAATCGGAATGATGCGATTCATCCGCGTCCGAAGCAGCATGCCGCGCCGGCTTCGCCGGCCGCGGCATACAGGTCACTGAGGCACTGCCGCTCCACCAACGACCTCGCCCAAGACATGGTCTTGGGCGACTTAATTTCGGGAGCGATCGACGAGACGGTTCGTCGCCAGCCAGGGCATCAGGCCGCGCAGCTTGCCACCCACGGACTCGATGGGATGCGTCGAGGCTTTCTTCCGCAGCTCGCGGAAGTGCGGCAGCCCGCAGCGATACTCCGTCATCCACTCGTCGGCGAACTTGCCTGACTGAATCTCGCTGAGCGTCTGCTTCATCGCCTCGCGCGCTTCCTTGCCGATGATGCGCTTGCCGCGCGTCATGTCGCCGTACTCGGCGGTGTTGCTGATCGAGTAGCGCATGTCGGCGATGCCGCCCTCGTAGATGAGGTCGACGATCAGCTTCACCTCGTGCAGGCAC
>CAYSOF010000012.1:0-179703 GCA_964432595.1 uncultured Binatia bacterium (SeqCode)
ACCTGCCACCTATGTGCCCGGTCAGAAGTGCCACCTATGTCCCCGTTTGCACCCGCAGCCAGCGGCGACCCCGCCGCCCGCGCAGCACCACCCTCCGGGCGCACCTCACCACACCGCCCTTGCGCCGCCCGACGACGCGTCAGATGATGGGCAGCGATGGAACGAGTAGAGCTGAGTCGCGACTGCGAAGCCGTACAGATCCCCGCCGGCCACACCGTGACCCTCGAGAAGGGCACCGAGGCGATGATCACCCAGTCGCTCGGCGGCTCCTACACCCTGCAGGTCCCCGCCTACGGCGGCCTCTTCCGCATCGCCGGCCGCGACGCGGACGCGATCGGCAAGGAGCCCAGCGAGGAGCCGGCGGCCGAGGTCGGTGGCGACCTCGAGCAGCAGGTCTGGAGCGCGCTCAAGACCTGCTACGATCCCGAGATTCCCGTGAACATCGTCGACCTGGGTCTGGTCTACGACATGCGGATCACGCCCGGCGACGACGGCAGCGACATCGACGTGAAGATGACGCTCACCGCGCAGGGCTGCGGGATGGGCGGTGCGATCGCCGCCGACGCGCGTCACAAGCTGCAGGCGCTTCCCGGTGTGCACGACGCCAACGTCGAGATCGTCTGGGATCCGCCGTGGACGCCGCAGATGATCTCGCCGGAGGGACGCGAGCGCCTCGGCATGGCCTGAGGCGCTCTCTCGAGCTCGACCGCCCCTCGGCGGGCGGTCAGACGCCTTCGGCGGGTGCGGCGGCCAGCGCCGACGCGCCGCCTCGGCGACCGCGACGCCGGCGACCGCCGCGCCGACGTCGCCGGCGCGTTCCGCCCTCGCCCGCGGCCCCTTCGGCGCCTTCGGCCGCCCCCTCTGCACCGCCGTCGTCGGCGTCTGGATCCGAGTCGCCGTCGTCATCGGGCAGGTCGCTCGCCTCGTCGGCGAGCAGCTCGCCCTCGACCTCGATGGGATCGGGGTCCGGCTCGGCGACGCCGTGCTGGTTCAGCTCGAGCGGGTGGACCACGTCGTCGGCGTCCTCCTGCACGGCTTCGACGTCTGCCGTGTCCCGGGACGGCCGGGCCGCCGCCGCGGCCGGATCGACGATGCGGATCGTGCCCTGCCGGCCGACGTCGAGCTCCTTGATGCGGCGGAGCCGCGTGATCAGACGCGGCGAGCCCGGCGGGCGGCTGAATCCCCGCTCGCGGAGTGCGTTCGCCAGCGCGTCGAGGCTGACGCCGCCCGGCGACCGCTCGAGGAGATCGCGGACGACGCCGACGATCTCGTCGTGCGGGGCGGTCTGCTGCGGCTCGTCGGCCGCCGCCTCGTGCACTGCGGGCGTGGGCGCGGGACGCGGCGTGGCGTGCGACGGTCCGGGCCGGCGCTCGCGCTCACGATCGCTGCGTCCGCTGCCACCCCGGCGGCTGCGTCCGCGTCCGCCGCGGCTGCGCGAGCGACTCTCGCCGGCGGGCGCGGCCTCGCGCTCGACCATCGTGTCGTGGCGCATGCCGATCAGCGCGCGATACGACGTCCGCCGGAACATCACGCCGAGGCTCGCCGCGACGTCTCCGACGGCGTCGAACGCCTGGTCGTCCGAGACGATCTCGACGACGTCGCCCGGCCGTGCGCCCGCGAGCCAGACGCCGGCCGCGACTGCGATGCGGAGATCGCTCCAGTCGCGGACGCCGACGGAGGGCGCGCTGTGCACCAGCGCCGCACCCTTGCGGGCGAGCAGTCGCGCGGTGTCGTGGCCGATGACGCGCCAGTTGCCGACGGCCATGAACTCGGTGGCGTGGCCGACCCAATCGATGTCGAGGTGCTCGAGGACGCGCGAGATGTCGGCCGCGCGGCTCGTGTTCTCGACGTCGAAGAAGATGCCGCGACGGACCGACGGGCGGACACGCGGCGGCTCCGGCGGGGGGACGCGAGCGACGAAGCTGGGCTCCGGGTTGGAGGTGATGATGACCGCTTCGGCGGGCGCCTCGACCGGCGCCTCGTCCTCGGGCGCCAGCAGGGGCGCCTCGGGCTCGGGCTCCGGGGGCGTCGCCGCGACGTCGAGCGTTTCGTCGGCGGCGGGTTCTGCGGTCTTGGTCTTGCGGGTACGGGGGCGCGCCGTCGTGGTGCGACGGGGCTTCTTGGTCGACGTGGCCGCCTTGCGCGGCCGTTTCGGTGTTGTCACGTGCGGAGCCATATCACGGCGCGCGGGGGAGTTCAGCCGACCGCGCATGGCATCTGCGGCCCCCATCCGGCGCGCTCCGGACGCCGCCAGCCGTCACGTTTCCGCCGCGCCACCACGCATGAAACGCTTGTGGCGCCGATCATCCGCCCATGGCACCGCCATTGCTCCATGCGGTAGCGATGTCGCTCCCGCCATCCACTGCCGAATCGGGCCGCCACGGGCCGACGGACCTCGCGGCCTTCAATCGGTGGCTGAACGTCAGCCGGATGCGCGCCGTGGCCGCCGTCACGGCGTTCGTCGTCGTGCTCCACGTGCTCGGGATCGACCAGGTCCGCCCGCTGCCCGTCCTGCTCGTCTGCGCGACCCTCTTGGCCTTCTCGCTGGTCGCCTTGCGGGTGCCCGAGCGGACGGAGACGTCGCTCGCCTACTTCACGCTCCAGACGTTCCTCGACCTCGTCGCCATCACGGTCGGCCTCGGCGTGTCGATGTCGAGCACGACGTCGCTGATGTTCCGGCCGCTGTTCGTGCTGGTGATCGTGCCGGCCAGCCTCATCTCGGTGCCGATCGGGCTCGCCGTCGCGGGCGCCGCGTCCGCCGCCCACGTGCTGCTGCTCGTGCTCGGTCACGGCGGGTTCGCCGGTGTTCCCGGCGGCGCCGAGCTCCTCGTGCCGCCGTTCCTCTACTTCCTGGTCGCACAGCAGTCCTTCTTCTACGGCGGACACATCACGCGGAAGAACCAGGACCTGCACGCGCTCGCGACGCGCCTCGCGGAGCACCAGGAGAGTCTGCAGACGGAGGCGCGCACGTCGGCGGCGCTCGCCGCGGTCGCGCGCACGCTCGGCTCCGACCTCGACGCGCCCGAGTTGCTCGCGCGCGTGAACCGTACCGCGCTCGACTACCTCGGCGCCGACTGGGCGGCGACGTTCGTCGTCGACGCCGAGCACGGCACGTTTCGCGTCGGTGCGGTGAGCGACCCCGACATTCCGGCGAGCGCCCTCGGCCGGATCCCGTTGCCCCTGACGAGCTGGCGCGCGCTCGAGCGGCTCGCTCCAGGCCGCGTGATCCGGCTCGAAGGGCTCGAAGCGGCGCAGACTCCCGCGACGTTCACGGGCGGCAAGACGCCGCAGTCGCTGCTGCTGACGGGCCTCTACCGCGAGCAGGCGTTGATCGGGTTGCTCGCGATCGGGCACGCCAACGGATCGGCGCCGGATTGGGCGTCGCACCTCCTCGCCGGCATCGCCGAGCACGCGGCCGTCGTGCTGCACAACGCGCGGCTCCTCGAGGAGGTGCGCGAGGCGAGCCAGCTCAAGTCGGAGTTCGTCGGCGCGGTCTCGCACGAGCTGCGCTCGCCGCTCAACGTCATCCTGGGTTACGCGGAGATGCTGCACGACGGCGGCCTCGGTGCGGTCACCGCCGATCAGGCGCGGGCGCTCGACCGCACGCGTCGCCATGCGATGGCGCTGCTCGAGATGATCACGGCCCTGCTCGACCTGAACCGGCTGGAGGCCGGACGGCTGCCGCTGCAGCAGGAATCGACGACGGTCGCCGAGCTGCTCGACGAGCTGCGCGACCAGCTACCCGAGAGTTGGCGTTCGCCCGACGTCGAGCTGCGCTTCGTCCCGCCCGGCGACCTCCCGGTCATCCACACCGACCGCGGCAAGCTGAAGACCGTGCTGCGCAACCTCGTGCACAACGCGCTCAAGTTCACGGCGCGCGGCCAGGTCACGGTATCGGCCGAGGTGTCCCCCGCAGGCGAGCTGACGTTCACCGTGGGCGACACGGGCTGCGGCATTCCGACGGACGCCCTGCCCTACGTCTTCGACATGTTCCGCCAGGTGCCCGGCGCGGGCGGCGGCGGCGTCGGCCTCGGGCTGCACATCGTGCGGCGATTCGTCGACGCACTGGGCGGGCACGTCCACGTGACGAGCGAGCCCGGCGTCGGGTCGCGCTTCCGCGTGACGCTGCCCGTCGCGGCACGCAGCGCCGACGCCGCCTGAGCCGACGAATACCTCGCTGGTTCGCCGTGCGCAGGACGTGCGGGTTCCCGACGCCCGTCGACCATCGCTGGTTCGCACCGCGGCCCGAGGGCGGCCCGCTCTTCCACTTCGCCACGCGATGGCGTGCTGGTTCCCTGTCCCGGCCTCGGACGGCGAGCTGCAGAATTACCTTGCTGCCCGCATGGCCGGGGGACTACACCCCTGAGCATGCGGGATCTCATCGGCCGGCTGGCGATCGTCTGCGTGGTCCTGACGACGGGCGCCCTCGCGCGCTCGGCCGAGACGCCGATCGCCACGACGGAGCTCCGCATCGGCGACGGCTCGGTCGCGCGGATCGTGTGGAAGGCGAAGGACGCGGGCGTGGTCACACCCGTACAGGGCAGCCCGCGCGATCCGCGCTGCGCACCCGACGGGGGCGGCGCGGGCGGTGTCATCCGTTTCTTCAGTGACCGCGCCGCGGGGTCGACGCAGGACACGGGCGACGTCGTCCTCCCCTGCGCGAATTGGAAGGCCGTCGGTCCCGACACGAACCCGCGCGGGTTCGTCTACGTCGACTCCGATCAGAGCGAAGGGCCCTGCACGCGCGTCACCGTGAGCAACGGCAAGGGTCTCAAGGCGACGTGCTCCGGCAAGAAGGGCCCCCTCGGCTACGACCTCGTGCCCGGCGTGGACCAGGGCAGCGTCGGCGCGCTGCTCCAGGTTGGTCCGACCGACCGCTGGTGCGGCGGCGCGGACGCGACGGGCGGCCGCGACGGCTCGGACGGCCGCGTCTTCCTCGGCAAGCGCGCGCCGGCGCCTGCGAGCTGTCCCGTCCCGTTCGTCTGTGGCGACGGCGTCGTCAAGCCGAGCGAGGCGTGCGACGACGGCGACCTCACGCCAGGCGACGGCTGCGACGCGACCTGCCGGGTGGAATACGGCTGGGCATGCGCCGGCGAGCCGAGCGCCTGCGCGCTCATCTGCAGCGACGGCACCCTCGACCCGGGTGAGACTTGCGACGACGGCGACCTCACCGCCGGCGACGGCTGCGACGCGACCTGCCAGGTCGAGGACGAGTGGAGCTGCACCGGCGAGCCGAGCGCCTGCGCGCTCGTCTGCAGCGACGGCACCCTCGACCCCGGTGAGACCTGCGACGACGGCGACCTCACCGCCGGCGACGGCTGCGACGCGACCTGCCAGGTCGAAGACGACTGGAGCTGTGCCGGCGAGCCGAGTGTGTGCACGCTCATCTGCAGCGACGGCACCCTCGACCCCGGTGAGTCGTGTGACGACGGCAACCTGGCAGCAGACGACGGCTGCGACGCCGCCTGCCAGGTCGAAGAGCACTTCACCTGCGCCGGCGAGCCGAGCGTCTGCACCACGCCGTGCGGCGACGGCCTGATCCTCGGCAGCGAGGAGTGCGAAGACGGCGGCACGGCCCCCGGGGACGGCTGCAGCGAGACCTGCGCGATCGAGCCCGGCTGGGCCTGCACCGGCACGCCCAGCATCTGCACCTTCGGCTGCGGCGACGGTGCCGTCGCCGGCAGCGAGGAATGCGACGACGCGAACGCGATCGTCGGCGACGGCTGCAGCCCGCAGTGCGCGTACGAGCCGCTCTGCTTCGTGACCGCCAACAACGGCGCGCCGTCGTCCGCCAGCGTCATCAAGGTCCTGCCCGACGGGTCGCTGACGCCCATCCGTAGCGTCAGCTTGAACGACCGGTTCACCGGCGGCTCGACGGTCGCGCGTTGCGGCCGGCGCGTCTACTTCAACTTGCGCGCGACCATCGCCGGCCTGGAGGTCGGACTCGACGGCACGTTGACGCCGATTCCTCCGCTGCCGATCACCGGGATCTTCGGGGGGCCGGACGTCGATCGGCTCCAGCGTCTCCTGTGCTCGCCCGACGGCAACGTCGTGTTCGGGCTCCAGGCCGGCCTCACTTTCGCCAACAGCGAGCTTCGATCGTACACGATCTCCCCGGTCGACGGTGGGCTCACACCGGTCGGCACCGTCGGCGCCCCCTCCGGATTCAACGGCACGGTGTTCTGGCCGGACTTCCACCCGGTGACGGGCGATCTCTTCATGGCCACGCGCTTCAACCAGAGATACTTCGGCGATGCGGTCGCGCTCAACCGCTACGTCTACGGGCCGGCCGGCAACGTCGGCGAGGTCCAGCTGGAAACGATCGACGACGGCCTCGGCCCGCTACAGTACCGGGTCTACGGGCTGGAGTTCACCGCCGATGCCGGCGTGCTCGCGCTGTTCGACTACTTCGACGGCACGAACACCTGCTTCGCCCAGTTCAACGCGCCGGGCACCACCCTCCCGCACTCGAGCACGATGCTGAAGACGTGCACCGCTCCGCGCCCGCGGTCGTCGTACGAGTTCGTACCGCGGCCCGAGGGCGGACCGCTCTTCTATTTCCACGACGGCCCAGTCATCTACACCGCCATGTTCGACGGCCCCTCCTTCACGATCCTGTCCTCCGTCCCCGCGCTGAGCGGCGGGGGGTGGCTGCAGCCGGCGTTCGACGGGAAGCTGCTCGTCGCACTCCTCGGCGGCACGGACGAAGCCATCGCGACGTACTCGATCGCGCCCGACCTGATCACCGTCACTCCGAACACCCCCATGGTGCTCGATCCGCGCCCGACGGCCGGCGTGCTGATGCCCTGCCCGGACCTCTGACGTTGACTCGCACGGCGACCTCTGCGAATGCGTCCGCAGCGATGTCGTCGTCGAGGAGGCGCCAGTCGATGTGGACGCTGCTCGCGCTCGCCGCGGTGCTCATCGGAGCCGCGGTGGCCACGGCCGGATTCGCCCCGAACGTGACCGAAGCCCTCAAGACGTCGAAGAACCTGTACGTCGCGACGCAGCGGGCCGACGGCTCCAAGAGCAAGGTCTCGCCGATCTGGTTCATGTTCGACGGCGACGCCGTCTACTTCACGACGGTGCCGACGAGCTACAAGGCGAAGCGCGTTCTGAAGGGCAGCCCGCTCTACATCAGCGTCGGCAGCGAGACCGGACCGTCGTTCGTCGGCAAGGGCGAGATACTGAAAGACCCGGCGCTCGCCGAGAAGATGGCGCCCGTCTACGACCAGAAGTACTGGATCTCGTGGATCGGGTTCTTCCGTCCCCGCGCGGACCGCGTCCGCGAGGGCAAGACGGTGATCGTCAAGGTCACGCCGACGTCGTGACGACGGGCTCGCGCACGACTTCCCGCTTGGCGGGGTCGTAGCGCATCGAAATCTCGCCGCGCGCGATGGCGAGCAGCGTGTCGCCGATCAGATCGCGGCGCCAGCCCTGCAGCAGCGACGGCAGCTCGACGTCCGGATCGGGCTTGCGGCTCGTCGCGATGGCGACCAGCGCATCGAGGTCGCGCGCGCTGGCGATGACCTCGGGCGCGAGGTCGTCGCGGTCGGCCACCGCCTGCACCGCCGCGCGAAGCAGCGCCGTCAGGCCGCTCGGCGGCGACTGGCGGCGGATGCGATCGGGCAGGGTCGGCCGATCGGCCTCGGGGCACGCGACACCCTCGGCGATCGCCGCCAGCAGCGCGCGTCCGTGACGGTCGACCGTACCCGGCGACAGCCCGCGCACGCCGCGCAGCTCGTCCAGCGACTCCACCGGACGGGCTGCCAGCGTCGTCAGCACGACGTCGTTGGCGATGAAGTTCGGGCGGATGTTCGCGCGCCGCGCGGCGCGCTCGCGCCACCCGGCGACCGTTCGCAGCACCGCGAGCTCCTTCGGATCGAGCCGCTGCCAGCTCTTCACCGTGCGGTAGCGCTCCTCGTCGGGCATCGCCTGGTAGCGCGCGGCGTCCTCGAGCCGCCGCAGCTCCTCGGCCACCCACGGCCAACGCCCGCGCCGATCGAGGTCGCCGCGCAGCTTGTCGTGCATGGGCAGCAGGTGGAGCACGTCGGCACGTGCATAGGTGATCTGCTCGGGGCGGAGCGGGCGCCGCGTCCAGTCGGTGTACGTCTGGTCCTTCCGGATGCGCACCTTCAGCACGCGCTCGAGCAGCACACCGAGGCCCACCTGCAGCCCGTAGCCGAGGAACGCGGCCTCGACCTGCGTGTCCACGACGCCGCGCATCGGCTCGCCCATCAGCAGCGCCATGATGTCGAGGTCCTGGCCACCACCGTGGAGCACGACGGGAATCTCCGGATCGCGCAGCACCGGAAACAGCGGCGAGAGGTCCGGCAGCACGACGGTGTCGACCACCGCGCACACGTCGTCGGTCGCGATCTGCACGACGCCGAGCACCGGGCGGTACGTGCGCTCCCAGACGAATTCAGTATCGAGTGCGAGACGGCCGGCGCGCCGGACGTCCGCGACGAGGGCCGTGAGCGCCTCGGTGGTGGTGATCAGGGGCGGAGTGTCGGGCACGGTGGGCCTCAGGTAGCCGGTGGGATGGCGTCAACGCAAACGAATACCTAGGTTCTTAGGGCAGGCCACCCAGCGACAGTGCACGCGCGTGCGCGACGAGACGCCAGCGCTGAACGTCGGTCAGCGACGCGGTGGCCTCCGCGTGCGGCCCGCGCGAGAGCCGGACGAAGAGCGTGCGGTCGTCGCGATCGCCGAGCGCGCCCGGCGACGCGAGGTCGGGCGCCGTGCCGTCGACCCCGGCTGCATTCTCGCCGTGGCAGCGCGCGCAGCGCGCGGTCCAGAGCGACGTGCCCTCCGCGCGCGCGGCGTCGGTCGACGCGAGCGACCACAGCCACGCGACGAGGTCCCAGCGTTGCTGGACGTCGAGGCTCGACCAATCGGGCATCCCGCGCTTGCGACGGCCCATCGTGATCATCGTGAAGAAGTCCTGCGGCGTCTCCTCGCGCATGAACGTGACGCTGGTGAAGTCCGCCGGCGCGAGGTGCAGGCGCTTCGTGTCGGGCCCGTCACCGGCGCCGCCGGCGCCGTGACAGCCGGCACAGTTCTCCGCGTACAGCGTCCGGCCGCGTCGTGCCGATGGCGGCCGGGGCGGCAGCACCGCGGCGGCGACGCCGGTCTCCTTCGTGACCGCTTCGGCGAGCGCATCGAGGCGCTCGGGGACCGTGTCGTCGCCGGAGGGCACGTCGAGCGCGCGCAGGACGGCGTCGACCTGCTCCGCCGGCAGGACCCGCAGCCGGGCGTTCAGGTCGCGCGCGTCGGCCATGAGCAGGCGCGCCTCCTCCAGGTCGACTTCGGACGCCAGCTCGTCGCCACCGTCCTCGAACGCCTCGCCGTAGTGCGCGCGGGTGCCGGCGAGGAGATCGAGCAGGCGCTGCGTGTCGGCCGTGCGGTCGTCGGCACGCGACGTGCGGGCTGGAGCCAGCAGGACGGCCGCGCACACGGCGACGATCGGCAGCAGACGGCGCATCGCGACCCGCCCGACGTACCCGACGCCCGCGCATGCGGGCAAGCGGCGCGTTGCACGTCGCGGCCGTCTCTGTGCTACGCACACCCCCCGATGCGCTATTTCCGCGGTTCGTTCGTCGTCACGGCCCTCGGTCTCGCCCTGGGCGCCTATCTCGGATGGGAAGCGTCCGGGACGACGGCCGGGATGCTGTCGACGCTGTTCATCGTCGCGGTGCTCGCCGTGCTCGAGGTGTCGCTGTCCTTCGACAACGCCGTCGTCAACGCCACCGTGCTGCGCCAGATGGACCTGGTGTGGCGGCGGCGCTTCATCACCTGGGGCATCGCGATCGCGGTCTTCGGCATGCGCATCGTGTTTCCGCTGATCATCGTGGCCATCATCGCCGGGATCAGCCCGTGGGCCGCGCTGGTGCTCGCCGCCACCGATCCCGACGGCTACTCGCGCACGCTCACCAGCGCGCACGTCTCGGTGGCCGCGTTCGGCGGCGCGTTCCTGGCGATGGTCGGCCTGACGCACTTCTTCGACCACGAGAAGGACGTGCACTGGATCCACGTGATCGAGGAGCCCCTCGCGCGACTCGGACGCATCGAAGCGGTGGAGATCGGCGTGGTGCTGGTCCTGCTCTGGGCGATCTCGCGCTGGCTGCCGGAGCACGAGCAGCTGACCTTCATCATCTCCGCGATCGCGGGGCTCGTGACGTACATCGCGGTCGACGGCGTCGCCGCGCTGCTCGACGCGGGCTCGAGCAGCGGCGAAGAAGTGGTGCGCTCGGGTGCGGCGGCGTTCCTGTATCTCGAGGTGCTCGACGCGAGCTTCAGCTTCGACGGCGTGATCGGCGCGTTCGCGCTTTCGAACAACCTCTTCATCATCGCGATCGGGCTCGGCATCGGCGCAATGTTCGTCCGCAGCTTGACGATCATGCTCGTCGAAGAAGGCACCCTGGCCGAGTACCGCTACCTCGAGCACGGCGCGTTCTGGGCGATCATCGCTCTCGGGACGATCATGTTCCTGCAGACGATCACGCACATCCCGGAGGTCGTGACCGGGCTGATCGGCGCAGGCTTCATCGTGCTCGCGTTCATCTCGTCGCTCCGCCACAACAAGCGCGCGACGGCCGCGGAGTAGTCCGACTGCGCGACGAACGCCGCCACGGGCCCTGCCGGACCTCGACGCGGCCCGCGCATCCTTGCTAAGCCGTCGGCATGGCTGAGCAGACCGTCGACGCGTTCCGGTCCGAGCTGCGCGCGTGGCTCGAGAAGCATCTCCCCGACGACTTGCGGCGCATCAACGCCGTGTCGATGCCGGAGAACGAGCGCGTGCAGCGCCTCCGCGAATGGCAGCACACGATGGCCGACGGCCGCTGGGTCGGCATCACCTGGCCCAGCGAGTACGGCGGGCGCGACGCCGGCATCGCCGAGCAGGTCGCCTACGTCGAGGAGATGGCGCGCGCCGGCGCGCCGGAGACGATCGGCAACCTCGGCATCGGCATCCTGGGACCGCCGCTGATCGCGTACGGCACCGACGAGCAGAAGCAGCGCTTCCTGCGCCGCATCCTCACCGCCGAGGACCTCTGGTGCTTCGGGTTCTCCGAGCCCGGTGCCGGGTCCGACCTCGCGTCGCTGCGCACGACGGCCGTGCTCGACGGCGACGACTTCGTGCTCACCGGCCAGAAGGTGTGGACGACGATCGCGCACCACGCCGACTGGTGCATGGTGCTCTGCCGCACGGATCCGACGACGAAGCGCGCGAAGGGCATCTCGTGCCTGCTCGTCGACATGAAGAGTCCGGGCGTCGAGGTCCGGCCGCTCCGTCAGATCACCGGCGAGGCCGACTTCAACGAAGTGTTCTTCGAGAACGTCCGCGTGCCGCGCGCGAATCTCCTCGGCGAGCTGCACGAAGGCTGGCAGATCGCGATCTCCGCGCTGCAGAACGAGCGCGGCATCCTCTACGTCGTCGGCATGCAGATCCTGCTCAAGGAGCAGCGCGACAAGCTGATGGACCTCGCGCGCGATCGCGGCGCCGGCCGCGATCCGATCCTGCGTCAGGAGCTCGCGCGCGTGTACCTTGGCACCGAGGTCTTCCGCTTCACCTGTCAGCGCACGCTCGACAAGCTGCTGCGCTTCGGCTTTCCCGGCCCCGAGTCGGCGATCATCAAGATGCACTGGACCGAGCTGACGCAGGCGATGCCGCAGCTCGGGATGGACATCCTCGGGCCGGAGGGCCTGCTCTACGACACGCCCGTCCCGCGCGAGAGCGAGGGACTCGCCGAGCAGCTGATCCAGAAGTCCTACCTCGCGGCGCGTGCGGCGAGCATCGCGTCCGGCACGTCGGAGATCATGAAGGGCATCATCGCGATGCAGTTCCTCGGCCTGCCGCGGGGGTGACCGATCGCGCGCGTCCGCGACTGGTTCCTCCGGTGTCTCGGGGCGGTCGTCGTCGCGGCCTTCGTCTCCTTGCTCGTGCAGGTCGACCTGCTCGTCGGCTCGCGCGGGCTGCTGCCCGCGTGTCCGCTGGCGGGCGACGTCGGCCCCACCCTGCTGCGGCTTCGCTGCGACGACGGCATGCTGCGGATCGTCGCGCTTGCCGGCGCGGCTTGCGGCGTCGGTCTGGTCCTCGGGATCGCGCCGCGATGGTGCCTCGCCGGCGCGTGGGCGCTCTACCTGTCGCTGGTCAACGTCGGTCGCGACTTCCTCGGCTTCCAGTGGGACAACCTGCTGCTCGAGACGACGCTCCTGTCGCTGCTGATCGCGCCGGGCGGCCTGCGCCCACGCGGCCGGCCGTCGCCCCACCCCGCGGGCGTGTTCGTGCTGCAGTGGCTGCTCTTCCGCCTGCACGCGGAGTCCGGCGCCGCGAAGCTGCTCCTCGGCGACCCGACCTGGTGGGATCTCACCGCGATGGCCGGCTACTACGAGACGGCCCCCCTGCCGACGTGGGTGGGCTGGTGGGCGCACCAGCTGCCGGCGTGGGCGCATCGCGCGACCAGCGCGCTGACGCTCGTCGTCGAGCTGATTGTCCCGTTCGGCATCTGGGGCCCGCGGCGGGTGCGGCGCATCGCGTTCGCCGTGATGGCGGCCCTGCAGCTCGGCGTGATCCTCACGGCGAACTACGGCTTCTTCAATTACCTGACGCTCGTGCTCTGCGTATGGGCGCTCGATGACCAGGACCTGGGCGCGACGCCCGCGCCCCCGCGCGTGCTCCGGCGCTGGGTGACCCTGACGATGGGCGTCCTCGCCGTCGCCTGCGTGCTGCTGTCGATCGTGCCGTTCCTGCGCCTGGTGCGGCCGCTGCGCGGGCTGGCGCAGGCGGTGGCGCCGGTCGCGCGCGCGCTCGACGACGTGCGCTCGTTCAACGCGTACCACCTCTTCGCGCAGATGACGCACGTGCGCGACGAGGTGGCCATCGAGGGCTCCGACGACGGCACGACCTGGCGGGAGTACGCATTCCGCTGGAAGCCGGGTCCCGTCGACCGCGCGCCCGCATTCGTCGCACCGCACCAGCCGCGCGTGGACTTCCAGGCGTGGTTCCTCCCGCTCGGCCACGACGCGCGCTGGTTCGACACGCTGCTGCAGCGCATCCTGAACGATCCGCCGGCCGTCGCATCGCTCTGGTCCGACGATCCGTTCGCGGGACGCGCGCCGCGCGCGATACGGGTCGCGCTGTATCGCTACCGCTTCACCGACCGCGCCACGCGCGACGCGACGGGCGCATGGTGGACGCGCGAGCGGCGCGGCACCTCGCGCGTCGTCGAACGACGGTAGGTCGTCACGCGCGCGGGCGAATGTCGCCGATCACGCCGCAGAGCACCGACACCAGGCGATCGAGCAGGAACGGCTTCGCGACGTGCGCCTGGAAGCCCGCCATCAGCGCGCGCACCTGATGGTCGCGGCCCGCGTAGGCCGTGAGCGCCACGGCCGGCACGTCGCCGCCGCGTTCGGACGGCCGCTCGCGCACCCGACGGATCAGACTGTAGCCGTCCTCGCCGGGCATCGCGATGTCGCTCACCATCGCGTCCGGCCGCAGATGGTCCAGCGTGCCCAGCGCGTCGTGCGCAGAGGCCGCGAGCAGCGTCGTCGCCCCGTACTGCTCGAGCGCGGCGGCGAGGGACTCGCGCGCCAGCGGATCGTCGTCGACGACGAGCACGGTGGCGCCGCGGAGCGGCAGGCCGGGCGCGTCGGTCAGGCGCGCGACGGTCCGCGTCGGACGCCGCACGCCGACACGCGACAGCGGCAGCGACACCGTGAACGTCGTCCCGCAATCCTCGCCGTCGCTTTCCGCGCGCACGCGGCCGCCGTGCCGCTCGACGAGATGCCGCACGATGGCGAGGCCGAGGCCGAGGCCGCCGTGTGCGCGCGTGATCGCGCTGTCGCCCTGCCGGAAGCGCTCGAAGATCAGCGGCAGCACGTCGGCTGGAATGCCCTTGCCCGTGTCCGTGACGCTCAGGTGTCCCTCGGCCCCGTCGGCACGGAAGCGCACGGACACGCGGCCGCCGTTCGGCGTGAACTTGATCGCGTTCGAGAGGAGGTTGCTGACCACCTGCTGGAGGCGGTCCGGATCGCCGTCGACGGTGTCCGTCTCGTGATCGACGTCGACGTCGACCGCGAGACCCTTCGCCTCCGCGGCGGGGCGGATCGTGTCGACCGCCCCGTCGATGATCGGCGCCAGCCGCACCGCCTGGAGGTCGAGGCGCAGCTTGCCCGTGACGATGCGCGACACGTCGAGCAGGTCCTCGACGATCTGCGCCTGCGCCCGGGCGCTGCGCTCGATGGCCTCGAGCGCGCGGGTGGTCTTCGCCGCGTCGAGCTTTCCCGTGCGCAGCAGGTGCGCCCACGTGTTGATCGCGCCGAGCGGCGAGCGCAGCTCGTGCGAGAGCATCGCCAGGAACTCGTCCTTCGCACGATTCGCGGCCTCCGCGTCCGCGCGCGCCCGCTGGAGCATCTCCTGACTGCGCTCGACGGCCTGGATGTGGTCGCGCATCTCGTACTGCCGCGCGCGCGCACGCAGCGCCGTGCGGATGGCCGTCCGCAGCACGGGCACGGCCACGGGCCGCTCGAGCAGCACGACGTTGCCCAGTCGATCGATCAGCTCCAGCGCGCCGACGGCGGCGTCGATGCGGCGCCGCGTGCGCGCGAGCACGATGAGCGGGACGTCCGACCACGGCTGCTGCCGCGCGAGCACCGTACACAGCCGCTGCATCGCCGACGGATCGAGCGCCTCCTCGGCGACGAGCACGGCGCCGGCGCCGGCCTCGAGACCGGCGCACAGCACGCCGATGTCCTCGCAGATCTCCGCGTGGACGCCGTCCTGCGCCAGCACCATCGCGGCCAGCGTCGCGTCGCGGCCGATGGGCGCGCGCACGAGGACGCGATCGTCGGTCGTCTCAATGACCGTTGCGGGAGCCGTCACTCGCGATCTCCGAAAGTCCCGGGCCGTCGTATGACGGCGTCCCCGTGAGCACCCCGTGGAAACGGGTCAACGGCGGACCGATGCGCAGGCCCTGGGCGTCGACCTGGAACTCGCGGATGGTGCGCTCGTGGCCGCCGCCACGCTTCTTGACGACGGAAATGGCCTGCCGCACCTCCCCTCCGGCCTCGAAGTAGCGCAGCAGGATGACGCTGTCGGCGAGGTACGTGACGTCGACCGGCGACTCGACGTCGGGACCGAGCACGCCGTATTGCGCGACGAGCAGCAGCGTCAGGACGCCGCGCTCGCTCAGGTAGGCCAACAGCTCGTGCAGATGCAGGAAGAGGAAGTTCTCCTCCGGCATCGCCGTCAGGTAACCGTTCAGGCTGTCGATCACGACGAGCCGAACGTCGCGCTCCTCGACCGCCGTCCGCACACCTTGTGCGAACTCGCCGGGCGTCAGCTCGGCAGTGTCGATCTGCTGGATCGAAATGCGCCCGGACTCGTGATGCGCGCGCAGCTCCTCACCCAGCGTGCCTGCGCGCCGCCACGCGCCCCGCAGCGACTCGTCGAAGAGATACATCGCGACCTGCTCGCCACGTTCGGCCGCCGAGACGGCGTAGCGCGACGCCAGCGTCGACTTGCCGGAGCCGGCGGGACCGGCGACGAGGCTGCTCGTGCCGCGGTCGAGACCGCCCCCGAGGAGGGCATCGAGCGCGACGACGCCGCTGGCCACGGAGCCGCTGATCGTCCCGTCGCGATGCTGCGCGGCGACGAGGCGCGGGAAGACGGTGACGCCGCCGCGCGAGATCACGTAGTCGTGAAACCCGGTGCGGAACTGGATGCCGCGCAGCTTGACGACGCTCAGCCGTCGTCTGCTGGCGCCGTACTGGCGCTCGAGCTGCTGCAGGCGGATCAGTCCGTGAACGAGCGTGTGCGGGTGCCGGTCGGCGTCGGTGATGTCCGTGTCGAGCAGGAGGACGGTGGCGTCGCGACCGGCGAAGAACTGTTTCAGCGCCGCCATCTGACGCCGGAAGCGCAGCGGCTCCTGCGCGAGCAGCCGAATCTCGGACAGCGAGTCGATCACGATCCGCTGCGCGCCGGCGCCGTCGATGAGCTCGAAGAGCGCGCGCGCCGCCCCGGTGAGCTCGACGTCGGCGGGCTCGAAGATGGTGTACTGGTCGTCCGGGTCGATGCTGCGATCGAACGTCGGCAGCTCGCGCACCATCACCCCGTCGAGCGACCAGCCGTGCGATGCGGCCATGGCGGCGAGCTCCTGCTCGGTCTCGGAGAACGAGACGTACAGGCATTTGTCCCCGCGGTGGGCACCTTCGAGGAGGTACTGCATGCCGAGCGTCGTCTTGCCGGTCCCGGGGTCGCCGATCACCGTGTACAGACGGTTCGGCGGGAGGCCGCCGCACAGCACTTCGTCGAGGCCAGGAACGCCCGTTAGCAGCCGCGGAGCCGGCGGTGTCGTCACGCCAACGCATGGTGGCGAGACGGAAAACCGCGTCAAGACGCAATCGTAGCGATCAGGTCGGGCGCCAGCGGCCGTCGCGCAGCACGAGCCGCCGGGCCGCGTGCTCCGCGTGCCCGGCGTTCTCCGGATAGCTCAGGGTGGGTAGCCCGTCCGTCAGCCCGACCTGGGGCTGCACGGCGCGGACGACGCGCCCGCGCGCGTCGTCGAGCACGGCATCGATCGATGCGAACGTCGCGAGCTCGTCGAGGGTCCGCACCGTGGGCGGAAGGAGCATGATGCCCCCGTCGTCGTACACGCGCAGCGCCTCGCGGGGTCCGTACCAGCGGCAGCTGACGCACTCGGTGCCGTCGATCACCGCCTCCTGGCCGGCCGGCACGCGGCCGACCAGGAATCGCGTGTCGAATCGGCGCGGGTTCTGCGGCGGCGTGATCCAGCGCGCGAAGTACCATAGCCGGTCCGTCGCCGGCGCCAGGCCGTGCTCGGCCAGCAGGGCGGGAAACGGCTCGCCGGCGTGCGAGCGGGTCCGCAGCGCCAGCAGCTCGCCGCCCAGGGGTCCGTCGATCGGGGTGCCGTCGCGCGCGGCCAGCAGGATGCCGACCTCCTCGAACGCCTCGCGGACGGCCGCGACCCAGTAGGGCAGCGCCTCGTCCGGACGGTCGCCCTCGCCCGCCGGCGCCCACGCCTGATCGCCCGGCACGGCGGCGCCCGGCGCGTCGTGATCGCCCGGGTCGACCACACCGCCCGGGAAGGCGTGCGCACCCGGGAAGGCGACGCTGCCGTGGCGCTCGAGGAGCAGGACGGAGAATGGCTCGGGACCGCCCCGCTCCTCGCGCAGAAGGATCACGGTGCTCGACGGCAGCGGCTCGCTCGCGGACACGGGGCGCATATGAGCACCCTGCCCCGGCCGCGTAAAGGACGGCTGTCAGGCCCTGCGGTCGACGTTGCGACCCTTGGCGTCGCGATCGCCGGCGTCGGACGACGGCGACGACGTGTCGGCGGCTTCGATCAGCTGGACGGCCGCGCGACCCTGGAGCTCCTGATGGTCGAGGGCCTTCTTCGTGGCGGCGACGCCGATCTCGGTGGGACGGGCCGCAGCGGCGGCGGGCTGCAGGGCGGCATCTGTTGCGCTTCCAACGGTGAGGGGCATGGGGTTTCCTCCCTATCCACTCTGTCGGCAGAATCGGGCTTGGACTTGAGCGCGCGGCGCGGACGGCGCAGAAGCGACGGCGGACGCCGCGGCATCCCCCCTACGGCATGATCGACGTACAGGACGTCTCCCGACTCTACCGGCGCGGCGTGGACCTCGTGCATGCGCTCGAGCACGTCACGCTCCACATTCCCGCCGGACGCTTCGTCGCGCTGATGGGCCCGTCGGGCTCCGGCAAGTCGACGTTGCTGAACCTGCTGGCCGGTCTCGACCGGCCCGACGGCGGCGAGGTCGTCATCGCGGGCAAGCCGCTCTCGGGGCTCGACGAGGACGGCCTGGCCGCGTGGCGCGCGCGGCACGTCGGGCTGATCTTCCAGTTCTACAACCTCCTGCCGGTGCTGACGGCGGTCGAGAACGTCGAGCTGCCCCTGCTGCTCACCGACCTCCGCCGCGGCGAGCGGCGCGAGCGCGCGCTGACGGCGCTCCGTGCCGTCGGCCTGCCGCACCGCGCCTCGCATCGGCCGCAGGAGTTGTCCGGCGGCGAGCAGCAGCGCGTCGCCATCGCTCGCGCCATCGTCACCGATCCCGATCTCCTGGTCGCCGACGAGCCCACCGGCGACCTCGATGCGAAGAGCGCCATCGCCATCCTCACGCTGCTGCGCGAGCTCAATCAGGCGTTCGAGAAAACGATCGTGATGGTGACGCACGACCCGCGCGCCGAGCGCTACGTCGACTACGTGATCCGCCTCGACAAGGGCATTCTCGTCGACGACGGGAGCCGCGCGGCGTGACGTACACGCGCCTCATCCTGCGCAACCTGACGCGCCACCCGTTGCGCGCGCTGCTGACGACGCTGTCGATCGCCTTGTCGATCTTCCTCGTCTGCGCCGTGCTGACACTGCCGTCGGCGATGAACGCGATCTTCGAGCGCGCGGCGTCGAATCAGCGCATCTCGATCCATCACAAGGCGGGTCTCACCTACTGGCTGCCGGCGTCGTTCGTACAGAAGGTGCGCGTCATCCCGGGGGTCAGCGGCATCAACCAGTTCTCGTGGTTCGGCGGCATCTACGACGAGCCGAAGAACCAGTTTCCGAACTTCGCGATCGACCCCACGACGGTCGCCGACGTGTGGCCCGATTACCAGATCGATCCCGAGCACCTCGAGCGCTTCAAGCAGATCCGCAACGGCGCACTCGTCGGCACCGAGGTGATGTCGCAGTTCAAGTGGAAGGTCGGCCAGCAGGTCACGCTGCGCGGGACGATCTTCCCGATCAACCTGACGTTCGAGATCGTCGGCGTCATTCCGAACGCCGGCTCGCGCATGTTCTGGTTCAACCGCACGTACCTCCAGGAGGCGATGGAGGACAAAGGCGGGATGAAGAACGTCGGCATGATCTGGCTGCGTGCCGAGCGCCCCGAGCTGGTCGACGGCATCATCGCGCAGGTCGACGCGCTCTTCCGGAACTCGGAGGCCGAGGTCGCGGCCGAGACGGAGAAGGCGTTCTTCGCGAGCTTCATGAACTCGCTGAGCGGGCTGATCCGCGTGATCCTGATCGTCGGCTTTCTCGTCGTCGGCGCGGTGGTGCTGATCGCCGCGAACACGAGCGCCATGGGCGTGCGCGAGCGCATCCCCGAGATCGCGATCCTGAAGAGCATCGGCTTCCGCCGCCGGCCCATCCTGGCGGCGCTGCTCGTCGAGTCGACGTTGCAGGGCTTGGTCGGAGGGCTGCTCGGCGCGGGCGGCGCCTACGCGATCCTCGAGGCGCTGCGCCTCGCGGGCAAGACCGGCAACAGTCCCTTCCTCGGCCCGCTTGGCGGCTTCCGCATGTCGCCGATGGTGGCCGCCGAGGGCGTCGCGGTCGCGCTCGTCGTCGGGCTGGTCGCCGGGTTCGTGCCGGCGTGGAACGGCTCGCGGGTGAACGTCGTCGACGCCATGCGCCGGCTCTTCTGACCGATGGCCATCCCGCTCAGCTACAACGTGCGCAGCCTGCTGCTCCGGCGCTGGACGAACGCGTTCAGCGCCGGCGGCATCGCGCTCGTCGTCGCGGCGACGATGCTGCTCGCGGCGCTGGTCGGCGGCCTGCAGACGATCCTCACGTCGGCGGGCGAGCCCGACAACCTCGTCGTCATGCGCAAAGGCGCCACCAACGACGGGTCGAGCCAGGTGCCGCGCGACGCGGCGCTCGCCGTCCGCGCCATGCCCGGCATCGCACGCGGCGCGGACGGGCTGCCGCTCGTGTCCGCGGAGATCGTGAACCAGCCGTTCATGCACACGCCGGACGGCGGGCGCGAGAACGTCCTCGTTCGCGGCGTCGAGCCCGTCGCCTTCGACGTGCACCGCAGCGTGAAGCTGGTCCGCGGACGCATGTTCCAGCCGAAGCTCGGCGAAATCGTCGTCGGCGTCGGCGCCGCGCGCCGCTACGACGCCGACGTCGGTCGCACGGTCCGCTTCGGCCGCCGCGACTGGACCGTCGTCGGCGTCTTCGACTCGGGCGGCACCGCGTTCGACAGCGAGATCTGGGCCGACGTCCGCGACGTGCAGGACGACACCCGCCGCGACGGCTACTCCGGGCTGCGCGTGACCATCGCGCCGGGCAGCGATCCCGCGGCGCTCGTGCGCCGCCTGCAGAACGACGGCCGCTTCACGCTGCAGGCGAAGCCGGAGACCGCGTACTACAGCGAGCAGGCGGAGACGGCGAACGCGCTCTACGTGCTCGTCATCACGCTGGCGACGATCATGGCGACGGGCGCGACGTTCGGCGCGCTCAATACGATGTACGCGGCGGTCGCGAACCGAACCGCGGAGATCGGCACGCTGCGCGCGCTGGGCTTCGGCCGCGGCGCGATCCTCGTGTCGTTCCTGACCGAATCGCTCCTGCTCGCGGCGTTCGGATTGCTGGTCGGCTTCGCGCTGTCGGCGCTCGCGATGTGGGCGGTGAATACGTTGCTCTCGGGGGTGGCATTCAGCATGATGACGTTCAGCGTGGCCACCGTCCTTCTCCGGCCGTCTTTCGGCGGCGCCCTGATGGGGCTCGCGTTCGCTCTCGCCATCGGCGTGTTCGGCGGGCTCGGTCCGGCATGGCGCGCAGCCAACCTCCGGGTCACCGACGCGCTTCGCCGCGCCTGATGGGTCAGGGAGCATGAGCGACGCCCCCGAGCAGCTCCGGCAGGATCTCGCCGCGCTCCGCCTGAGCCGCGACGCGCAGCCGCGCGCGCGCAAGAGCCGGCGTGGGCTCGTGATCGGGATCGTGGCGGCCGTCGCCATCGCCGTGTTCGCGGCCGTTCGGCTCACCACTGGACGGGCCGCGATCGTCGACATCGCGCCCGTGAGCGTGGTCGCACCCGCCGCCGCCGGCGAGACGCAGGTGCCGGTGCTGTCGGGCGCCGGCTACGTCGTCAGCGCCGACCGCTACATCTCGATCGGCGTGCGCGTCGCCGGACGCATCGACCGCTACGTCGTCGAGGAGGGCGACCACGTGCAGGCCGGCGATCCCCTCGTCCAGCTCGACGCGCGCGAGTACCAGGCGGCGGTCGAGCGGGCCGACGCCAACCTGACGCTCGCGCGCGCGAACGCCAACCTCGCCGAGCAGCAGCTGAAGCGCATGGAGTCGCTCGCGCGTAGCGGCGTCATCTCGCGCGACGAGCTGGACGTGCGTCGCGCCGAGGCCGCCAGCTCACGCGCCCGCGTCGGCACCGCGGAGGCGGAGCTCGATCAGGCCCGCGTCGCGCTCGAGTACACGACGCTGCGGGCGCCGCGCGGCGGCGTGATCCTGGCGAAGCTGAAGGAGGTCGGCGAGATCGCCGTCCCCGGCGGCTTCTCCGGCTCGGGCGATCTCATCCGCATGGCGAACCTGCAGAGCCTGCGCGGCCAGGTCGACGTCACGGAGGCGGAGCTGTCGAAGATCCACATCGGCCAGCGCGCCGAGGTGGTGCCCGACGCGCGCCCCGATCGGCACTACGCCGCGCACGTCGTGAAGCTCTACCCGCAGGTCGACCGTCAGAAGGGCACGCTACGCGTCGAGGTGCAGATCGAGCAGCCCGACGATCAGCTGTGGCCCGACATGAGCGCGCGCATCACGTTCTTCGAGCCGGTGCAGTCCGCGGCGGGCGGCGCCGTGCTGATCCCGCGCACCGCCGTACGTTCCGACGACGCGGGGAGCTACGTGTGGGTCGTCGCCGACGGACACGTCCGCCGGGCCCAGATCACGCTGGGCAGCGACTTCGCGGACGACGTGCAGGTGACCGCCGGCCTCGCCGGCGGCGAGCAGATCGTCGTCGGCGACGCGCCACCGCTCACCGACGGGCAGCGCGTGCAGCCCGCGACGACGCAGTAGCGGGCCGGCTCAGCTGCGCGGCTTCAGCTTCTTGCGGACGACGACGGCGACTTCCTGACCGTTCACCTTCACGGTGCGACGGTCGTCGGTCGACGACGTCTGGGGCTGCGGCTTGGTCGTGGCGCGATCCTGTCGCCACTTCCGCAGCTCCTTCTCCAGATTCTCGAGCATCCGTCCTCCGGCCGACCGCATGCCGCGGTCGACCTGTGTCTTTCTCGCGCGGCTCGCGGCCCTCTACTGCCGTCCGACGAACGACTCCAAGACGCGTGACCGGTTCGGACTTCGCAGCTTGCGCAGGGCCTTCGCCTCGATCTGCCGGATACGCTCGCGCGTGACGGCGAAGCGCTGTCCGACTTCCTCGAGAGTGTAGTCGGATTTCTCCCCAATCCCAAACCGCAGGCGGAGGATCTGCTCCTCGCGCGGCGTGAGCGTCGCCAGCACTTTGCGGGTCTGCTCCTCCAGGGAGAGTGCCATGGCGGCATCCGCAGGGGAGAGCGTCTGCCGGTCCTCGACGAAGTCGCCGAGCGAGCTCTCCTCGTCGTCGCCGATGGGCGTCTCGAGGGAGACCGGCTCCTTGACGATCTTGAGCACCTTGCGGACCTTGTCCGCCGGCATCTCCATCTGCTGGGCGATCTCTTCGGCACTGGGCTCGCGACCGTACTGCTGCACGAGATAGCGCGAGGTCCGAATGACCTTGTTGATGGTCTCGATCATGTGCACCGGGATGCGGATGGTGCGGGCCTGGTCGGCGATGGCGCGGCTGACGGACTGCCGAATCCACCACGTGGCGTAGGTCGAGAACTTGTACCCGCGCTGGTACTCGAACTTCTCGACCGCACGCATGAGGCCGATGTTGCCCTCCTGGATGAGGTCGAGGAATCCGAGGCCACGGTTCGTGTAGCGCTTGGCGATCGACACGACGAGCCGGAGGTTGGCCTCGATGAGGCGCCGCTTGCCTTCCTGCGCCTTGGCCTCGCCGCGACGGATCACGACGAGGACTTCGCGCAGCGTCTCGGCCGGCATGCCGAGCTCGTCGGTGGCGGCCTTGATACGACGGCGCGCCTCGCGGATCGTGTCGGCTGCCTCCACGACCTGCGCCGCCGGCGCGTGGAACATGCGGCTGGCGACGCGGTTGGCGTCCTTCTCCTCGTTGCGGATGCGGACGGCGTGCTTCGCGATCTCGGTGCTGGGATGCCCGAGCCGCTCTTCGAGGCGCCGGACCTGGAACTGGTCGCGGTCGACGATGCGGTAGGCGTCCTTCAGCCGGTCGACGAGGCTCGTGATGTGCTTCGCGCCGACCTTCGTCTCGAGCAGACACTCGCGCACCTGACCACTGATGACCTCGAGGCGCTTCTCGATGGCCGCCTTGCGAGTCTTGGTGGTCTTGACCTTCTTGCGCTCGGCGTCGAGCTTCTCGGTCTCGGTGACGAGGCGCTTCAGCTTGCCGACGTGCTTCACGAAGGCGTCGGCGCGCTTGTCCTCCTTGGGACCCGTCTCGACCGCCTCGGCCTGCTCGGTGTTCTGGTTGGTGTTCTCGTCGTCGCCGAAGATGTGACGCGCCTCGATCTCGCCGCGGCGGAGCCGTTCGGAGAGGCCGATCACGTAGTGCAGCGCGAGGTCGAGCGAGAAGACGGCTTCACGCACCTCGCGCTCGCCGGACTCGATCTCCTTGGCGATCGCGACCTCTTCCTCGCGGGTGAGCAGCGGGACGCCGCCCATCTCCTGGAGGTACATCCGGACCGGATCGGCGGTCTCACCCGGCGGCCGCTCGACCTCTTCCTTCTCCGCCGGCTCTTCCTCGGCCCACCCCTCCGCTCCTTCGGCCTTCTCGGCGGACTCGCCCTCGGCGAGCGCCGTCTCCTCGACGCCCTCGACCTCGATGTCCATCTCGCCGAGCATCGAGACGACCTGGTCGAGCTCTTCCGGTGCCGCGCCGTCCGCCGCGCCGTCGCGCGCCTCGGCGGTTGCTGCGGAGGCGCGGCCGCTGCCCCGCCCGTCCCGCGCACGCGGCTTCTTCTCGTTCGATCGTTTTTCCATGCGGTTCACGCCACGGGCAGTCGGCTGGGGGGAGAGAGCCAGGGGGAGCAAGGTGCGTTCAGCACGTACACGCAATGCTCGCGTAGGTTCCGCTCAACGGGGAGACTCGGGTACGGCGCGTTCCCGGCGAAAGGAGGACGAGCGGCATTCAGCGTGCCAGAACGCGGTATCAGGGCCGTGAACCTACTCAGCGAGACCACCCTCGTCAAGAGAAAAGCATGGCCGCCGCCGTAGGTTTTCGCATCCCGGATGCGATCCCGGTTGCCGGCGTACCATGAGTCGCTATGCTCCTTCGGGATGGACGAAGCAATCGCCCTCGTCGGTGGTACCGGGGCGCTCGGCGCCGGGCTCGCGCTGCGCCTCGCCGCGGCCGGCGAGCACGTCGTGATCGGGTCGCGCGACGCGCAGCGCGCCCGGGCCGCGGCCGACACGGTCCTCGCCGCGGTGCCCGGCGCGCGGGTCGAGGGGGCCGCGAACCGGGACGCCGTCCTCTGCTGCCGGCGGGTGCTCCTGTCGGTCCCGTTCGCCGGGCTGCCGGCGTGGCTCGCGGACGAGGCGGCGCACCTCGGCGGGAAGCTGCTGATCGACGTGGTCGTTCCCCTCGCGTTTCAGAACGGGTTTTGTACGCTCGCGCCGGTACCCGACGCACCCTCCGTCGGCGAGTCGATCCAGCGCGCCGTGCCGGCGGCGCGGGTGGTGAGCGCCTTCAAGAACCTGCCGGCCGGGCCGCTGCAGGACCTCGCGACGCCGCTCGCCGCCGACGTCCTTCTTTGCGGCGACGACGCCGCCGCGCGCGACGAGGTCGCGGCGCTGGTGGAACGCTGCGCCGGACTCCGCGCCGTCGATGTCGGCGCCCTGGCGAACGCGCGCTACCTGGAAGCCATCACGGCGATGCTCGTGAACCTGAACCGTCGGCACAAGGTGCACGCGTCGATCGCGATCACCGGGCTCTGACGGTCAGCCCTCGCGGCCGCGGTACGACTCGGCGTCGATGCCGTAGTCGGCGAGCTTCTGCTGGAGCTGCTGGCGGTACATGCCCATCTCCTCGGCCGCCTTCGAGATGTTGCCGCGGTGACGGGCGAGCGCCTCGCCGATGAAGCGACGCTCGAAGTCCTCGACGAGGCGCTGCTTGGCGTCGCGGAACGTCATCGCGCCGGGCTCCGCCCCCGCCATCGCCTCGACGGGCGTCGCGCGCAGCGCCGCCGGCAGGTCGTCGACGACGATCTCCGGGCCCGACGCCAGCGCCACCGCCTGCTCGATCGCATGCTCGAGCTCGCGGGCGTTTCCCGGCCAGGCATGCGCGACGAGCGCCCGATACGCGGCCGGCGCCAGCGTTCGCTGCGGGCGCCGCAGGCGCTCGGCCGCCGCGCGGAGGAAGCGCTCGATCAGCAGCGGCAGGTCCTCCGGCCGCTCGGCGAGCGGCGGCAGCGCCACCGTGACGACGTTCAGCCGGTAGTACAGGTCCTCGCGGAATCGGCCGTCCCGCACCCGCGCCTCGAGATCCTGGTTCGTGGCGGCCAGGATGCGGACGTCGACCGGTAGCGTGCGGTTGCCGCCCACCCGTTCGAACTCGCGCTCCTGGAGGACGCGCAGGATCTTCGCCTGCGTCTCGAGCGGCATGTCGCCGATCTCGTCGAGCAGCAGCGTGCCGCCGTCGGCCACCTCGAACTTGCCCTCGCGCGCCGACGTCGCGCCGGTGAACGCGCCCTTCTCGTGGCCGAACAGCTCGCTCTCGACCAGGTCGCGCGCGAACGCCGCGCAGTTCACCTTGACGAAGGGCTTGCTCCGGCGCGGGCTGCGCCAATGGATGGCATTGGCCACGAGCTCCTTGCCCGTGCCGCTCGGGCCGCGGATCAGGACCGTCAGGTCGGTGTCGGCGACCTTCCGCACGACGTCGAACACGCGCTGCATCGCGGCGCTCTTGCCGACGATGTTCTCGAACGCGTACGCGCCGCTCACGTGCTCCTGGAGCAGCTTCAGGTCGCGCCGCAGGGTGACGCCCTCGAGCGCGCGGCCGACGACGAGCTCGAGCTCGTCGTTGTCGAACGGCTTCGGCACGTAGTCGGCGGCGCCCTGCTTCATCGCCTCGACCGCGACGCGTTCCGACCCGTACGCCGTGATGACGACGACCGCCGTCTCCGGGCTCCGCGACTTGACCGCCCGCAGCACGTCGAGGCCGCTGGCCGCGCCGAGGCTCAGGTCGGTGACGACGAGGTGGTACGTGCGCTGCGCGAGCTGTGCCAGCGCCTCGTCGGCCGACGTCGCGGTGTCCACCTCGTGCCCCAGCCCGGACAGGAGACGACGGATCGCGATGCCGATCGCGCGCTCGTCGTCGACGACGAGGATGACGCTCACGCCGGCAGCTCCACCGTCACGGTGAGCCCCGCGCCCGGCTGGCTCGCCATCAGCAGCCGGCCGCCGTGCGCCTCGACCGTGCGCCGCGCGATCGCGAGCCCGAGCCCCGTACCCGACGGCTTCAGCGAGAAGAACGGCTCGACGAGGCGCGGCAGCATGTCGGCGGCGACGCCCGGACCGCTGTCGCGCACGGCCACGGCCACGCGCTCCGCGGTGCGCTCGACGGCGAGCCGCAGCGCGCGCGGCCCGGCGAACGCGGCGAGCGCGTCGGCCGCGTTCTCGATCAGGTTGATCAGCACCTGGCGCAGCTTCTCCGCGTCCCCGCGTGCCACGATGCCGGGCGGAGCATCCAGCTCCACCGACGTTCCCGCCGCGTCGAGCCGCGGCCGGCAGTGCTCGACGGTCGCACGTACCAGCGCGCCGACGTCGACCGGCGCGCACGACAGCTCCTCGCGCCGCGCGAAGCGGAGCAGTGTCGCGACCTGGCGCTCCACGCGCTCGAGCTCCTCGAGGATGATGCCGAGCTCGTCCTTGAACGGCGCGGACGGCTCGCGCGCGAGCTGTTGCGCCAGGCTGCGCGCCGCGGTGATCGGGTTGCGGATCTCGTGCGCGACGCGCGCCGCCAGCTCGCCGATCGCGGCGAGCTTCTCGGCGTGCGCGAGCTGCCGCTCGACGGTCACCGCCCGTGACAGCAGCTCGCAGCCGTCGAGCAGCAACGCGAGCTGATCGGCGACGCCGTCGATCGCGATGTCCTCGTCCTCGTTGAAGCTCGCCCCGCGCAGGTCGGTGCGGATGAACGCGTGGCCCCACTTGCGGCGCGGGCTCGCGATCGGCACCACCATCAGCACGTCGGCGGCCATCAGCGCATCGGCGATCGGGCGCGGCAGGTCGCGGAACGCCATGCCCGAGAACGTCCGGTCGGGGATGACGCCGTCCTCGAACGGCCACACCCGGCAAATGTCGTCCATCGCGATGTCGCCGTGGGCGATGACGCGGCCGTCGTGCAGCAAGATCGCGGCGCCTCGCAGGCCGAGCGACCGCACCAGCTCGCCGCCGGCCCGCGAGCAACACGCCGCCGCCCCCTGCTCGGGCGACAGCGAGCGCAGCGCGCGATGGACCTGCAGCCAGCGCGCCCGCTCTTGCCGGAAGAGGAAGCGTGCGAAGCGCGCGTGCGCCCGCGCGCGGACGGGTGCCAAACCGAGCGCGAGCGCCAGCAGCAGGCACAGCATGACGAAGCGCTTCACCTCGGGCGTGGTGCGCGCGGCGAGCTCGTGGGCACCGAGCAGCATGCAGCCGGCGACCGCGACCATGACGAGGCCCGTCATCGCGCTCGGCAGGACGTCGCCCATGCTGCGCGCGACGAACGGCGTCGCGAAGAGCAAGCCGCCCAGCGCGTGGAACGCCGCCATCCAGAACGTGAAGGTCGGCGCGTCCGTGGCGAGCATCAGGTTGACGAACGTCGTGCCCTGCGCCAGCGGCACGGCCGTCGTGGCTGCGACGACGACGAAGGCGCTACCGATCGCCACCGCGTCGGCCGTGCGGACGTCGCCGACGCCGCCGGCGCGCCATCCACCCGGGCCGCCGAGCCGCCGCAGGTCGTAGACGATGAGGGCACCCATCACGAGGAGGTAGCTGTTGAACGTCAGCGCGATCGTCTGGAGGCTGCCCGCCCAGTGGACGATGCCGAGATCGAGCAGAACGACGAGGAGGCTGGCCGTGACGCAGAGGCCGTAGTTGACGGCGAGCCATCGGCGGCTCGGCTGCTCGCTACGCATCGGCCAGAGCCGCACCAGGTGACGGCTGCACGCGACGACGACCACGACCGTCAGGTCGTTCAGCATGAGCAGCACGTCCAGGACCGGCATGCCGAGGCGCAGCCACGGCGACGGCAGCAGCAGGATCAGCATGAAGGCGATGAAGTGGACCGCCTCCAGCGTGGTGACCGGGACGAGGACGCGGGCGAACTGCCCCTGCGGCTTGCGCTCCTGGACGTACCGCCAGATGTCGCGGGTGATCGCCGACCAGACGAGGACCGGGACGAGGGTCAGCGCCGCGCCCGCGAGACGGAGATCGGGTGTCACCACACCCCGGCCCTCGCAACTTCGATGCCGGCCCTCACGCCCCGTTGATCTAGTCCATCCGCCCCCGGGGTGCCTACTGCAGCATGCGGCCGCAGCAGCCGCGCTGCAGTGCGGACATTGCAGCGCGGCCGAAAAGCGCCGTCCGATCGCGGACCGCCCTCCTGGCACGATCCCTGCGAAAGCACGCCGCCAGGAGGATGATGACCATGACGATTCCCGCCGCGTTCGCCGTTTCGCTGACCGCTCCCACCTTCACCGTGGGCTCGGGCTTCGACGTCCTCGCCTTGTTCGGTCTGTCCGCGGTGGCCCTGGTCTTCGGCGTCCTGATCGCACGACTCGCCGGCGACTGCCCCACCGCTCGGACGCCGGGTGACACCTTCACGCCCGACGCGTCCTCGCGCCGGCGCGGCATCGCGCTGCTGCGCGAAGCGGCCTGATCATGACGGCCTTCGGATTCCCCCCGGTGGCACCGGCGATGACGCTCGCCGACCTCTACGGTCCCGTGGCCGTGCTGGCTCTCGTGGCGGTATTCGCGGTGATGGGCGTCCTCGTGACCGGGCTCGTCCTCGACCTGCGCGACGCGCGCCATCGGCGCGGCACGCCGCCGACCATCGTGACGGCGCGGCGCACGGCGCGGCCGGCCGCGTAGCCCGCCACCGGCCGCCGTGCTACGCGTCGCTGCATGCCCTCGCTGGCGGAGCGGCTCGCGCGCGTGGCGCGGCGGCAGACGCTGTCGCTCACACACCACGGTCGGAAGAGCGGGACGCCCTATGCCGTCACGATCTGGTTCGTGGTCGACGGTGAGACCGTCTGGCTCGCGAGCGCCGATCTCCGCCGCCAGTGGACGCGCAACGTCCGCGTGCGGCCCGACGTCGAGGTGACGATCGGGGAGGAGCGCTTCGCGGGCACGGTCACGGCGATCACCGACCCCGGCACGCTCGCCCACGTCGTCGAGGTGCTCGCCGACAAGTACTGGTTCGCGAAGCCCGTCATCTGGTTCGACCAGTGGATGGGCCGTCCCGGCCTCGGGCCGTACGGCGGCGCGTTCCGGCTCGACCTGCGCGGCTAGTCAGAGCATCCTCGTCGGCCTCACTCCACCGTGAGCGTCACGCGGTCGATCAGGATGGCCGAGTCGAAGATGCTGTCCCCGACGTCGTGCGCCGCGAAGCGCAGTATCCCGCTGCTGCCGGCGAGCGCGGTCACGTCCACCGTCGTGGTGCGCCAGCCGGTCGCATAGACGCCACCCTTGTCGAAGTCCACCTCCACCGAGGTCACCGTGTTGCACAGATCGTCGATCCGCATCGTCTCCAGGACGACCGCGCCGAGCTCCACGCTCAGGCTGTCCTGGTAGGGGCTGTCGCAGTACTCGAGGAACTCCTCCGAGAAGAAGTTCCAGTCCCACGAGAGCGTCATCGTCGTGGCTCCCACGGGCAGCGCGGGCAGGCAGATCGGTTGCGTGATGGCACCCGAGTCGACGGTGAAACCGAGCCCGGTCGAGATCAGCGCCATCCGGCTGCCGTCGGTCGGCGCCGTGGCGCCGAGCGCGCCGATCACGCGGCCGTCACCGGTCACCGTCCACCCGGCCACGCTGCCCGCCAGGCCGCTCTCGGTTTCGAAGCTGGCGTTGACGACGTCGGCGGTGCTGAGGGCGAGATCGGTGCGCCCGAGCATCATGAAGGTCGCTGGGGGGTCGTTGCCATCGGTCAGGCCCGGCGTGAAGGCAGCGCCCGTCGTCTGACCCGCCACCAGCCCGGTGACCAGCGCCGAGCCGCGCTCGCGGGCAAAGCTCGACGCGACGTAGCCGTCGTATCCGTAGAAGGTGCCGGCGCCGCGGCCGAAGAAGGCGGTCGCCAGCGTCGTGTTGAAGGCGCTGTTGCACGAGCCGGCGTAGACCACGCTCGACGGGAACCGGACGTTGTGCCGCGTGATGAACGACGGCAGGATCGCCGCCATCCCGTCGGGCATGATGGCGAGCCGGCCGAGGCGGAGGTCGAACTCCCACTGCGCGAGGTTCTCGGCCGACAGCACGGTGCCCGTCAGGAGAACGGCCTGCGCACCGATCGAGCTCCAGCGCCACTCCTCCCGATAGGCGTCCACGATGCTGTGGAAGAAGGTGTCGCCGTGCGAGGCGATCACGACGAGCCCGTAGCGGTCGAGGTTCTGGAAGCGCTCGGCCCCGGCCTCGGCCCCGGCCCACGTGTCCACCGACCACGGCGGGCACTGCGAGGCGGCGAGCAGCGCCGCGACGTCGGCCGGCTCCTCGTCCGGGAAGTGCGGTGCGAGCACGGCGGCGCGGCGGCTGCCGACGGCCGTGCTGCCGGCGCCGTCGCGAGCGGCGGGCGGCGTTCCCCTCGGCGGCCCGGCGGGTGATGCGGGCGGGGCGGGACGCACGGTTCCCGCGCGGCGCGCCGTCTGATCGTAGCCGAGCACCCCGCCCAGCAGACCGTTCGCGTCCACCCACCACGCGCCGAGCCCGCTCTCCGACTGTCCGGCGAGGCGGGCGCCGCGCGCCTGGGCCAACGTGACGACGTCGCCCAGGGCGGTCTCCGCGGTCGCGCCGCCGGCGGTGGCGGTCTCGAAGAGCGCTCGCGCGTCGTTTGCGAGCGCCACGGCGGCGTCGAGCTGCTCTTGGGAAACATGCTCGACGATGGGCATCGTCAGGAGCGGCGACAGCGCGACCAGGTCGGGCTGTGAGAGCGTCCGTGCCGAGACGCGGTAGTGATTCAGCCCGGTGCGGATGCCGCCGAGCGTGAGCTTGCCGGTGTGGACGCCGTCGGCCTGGATTTCGTCGCCGCCGTCGAGGTCGCCGTCGTCGGCCATGGCGCCGACGGGGTTCTCACTCCCGTTGTCGAGGACGCGCACGAGATGCACGCTCGCGGGGTCGAGGTCGGGGTTGGCGACGATGGCCTGGCGCACGACGACGATCGCACCCTCGCTCACGAAGAGGGCGTCCGGGTTCGCCACCGGCACGCCGTCGAAGGCGAGGCCGTTCAAGTTGTAGGTGGCGACGAGGACGTCATTCGTGAGGTTGCCGTCAGGATCGAGGGCGCTCACGGTGATGCGGTTGTCGCCGGGCTGAAGCGGGATGTCCGTGATCGTCCAGTTCTCGGCGGCCAGTACCGAGCCGCCGCCGCCGCGATCGTTCGTCCACGTGAGGCCCGTGACGACGTCGTCGTCGAAGGCCAGGCCGCCGAGCGTGATGCTGGCTGCGGCGAAGCTGATGCCGTCGTACACCGTGGGGCTCGTGATCTGCAGCGTCGGCGGGATGCCCTGCACCGGCCCGCGCCGCTGTGGCTGACAGGCGGGCGGCGTGCCGTCGGCACTCTTCTTGGTGCCCCGGCGCCGCGGGCTCCGTCGCTCGAAGGCCCACGCGATGTCACCGCACGCCTTCTCCTCGCCGATCGCCACGGTGAGCGGGACCGGGCCGGGCAGGTCACCGAGCTCGACCCCGCCGCCCACGACGTCCACAGCAGATTTCCCGACCTTGACCGTCACACGCTTGACTCCCGGCGCGCGGGTCTTCCACGCGTACCCACCCTTGCGACGCCGGAAACTGCCGGCCGGGATGTCCACCGCGACGTCGCCGAACCGGATGGTCACCGCGACCTGGGTCAGATCGACCGCCGGCATGGCGCCGACCTGCGTCCGGATGCGAAAGGGGTCGGTGCTACCCGCGTCGACCAGCGTCGCATCCACCCGGGTGCGCTCGATGGTGAGCGCGTGGGCGCTGACGGCCGCGGCGAGCAGAGCGACGGACGCGACGAGGGTGTGCATGCCCGCAGGCGAAGCAATCCGCATGCCGGCCGTAGGGGTCCGTCACTCGAAGGGGCATCGAGCTCGGACGCATTGATGATCCACATGCGACCAGATTAATTGGTCGCTTTGAAGCGGTTCACCCGCGCGCCGCGGTCCTGATGGCGCGCACGATGGACGGCATGAGCCGGCCGGCCCCTCCGCACGGGGTCTCCGGCTCCAACCGCCACCTCGAGGCTAGACGCCTGGCCGCCCCAGATCGTGCTCGGTGAGCCATCGCGTGCAGACGTCGACCGCCTCGGTCAGCTTCGGATGCTGATCGGGGCCGATGTAGTAGTGGTTCGCGCCCGCGACGCAGTGGAGCCGCTTGTCGTCGTGGCCGATCGCGTCGAACATCGTCGTCGCCAGCGACGGCAGGCAGATGTTGTCGGCACCGTTGTAGATCACCAGCGCCGGCACCGTGATGGCGGCGGCGGCGCGGAGGCCGTCGGCGAGCGCGTCGTCCCAGCTCCACTGGGACAGCCACGACCGCAGGCTGCAGAAGCGCGCGAGCCCGACGGGCCCGTTGTTCACGACGCGCGGGTCGCCGAGGTAGCTGACGCCCACCTCGCGCTCGTTCGGGTCGATCGTCCCGTCGAGCGTGGCCGGGTCGGCCATCGTGCCGTGCACGACGAATCCGCGCTCGTCGGCGACGCGTCCCGCGGCGCGCAGGCGCGCGAGCTCGGCCTTCACCCACGCGGTGATGCGCCGATTGCGGTCGATCTGCGCCTGCCGGTAGCGCGCGAGCCACGCGGGCGAGTACGGCGGCGTCGGCGCGGACGGGCCGTAGAGGTCGAGCTCGGGATCGCGGTCGTCGGGATCGGCCTCGTCGCGGATCGACGGGTCGAGCGACTCGGTGAGCACGCCGTGACGGCTCGGATGCGCCGCGAGCAGCATCACCGCGTCCGCCGGGATCAGACCGGCCGCCGTCAGGTCGGGCGGATCGCCCGCGGGCGTCGCGCGCACCGTCGGCCGCTCCGCCTGCTCCTGATAATAGAGCGACAGCGAGCCGCCGCCGCTCCAGCCGGCGAGCACGATCTTCTTGTAGCCGAGCCGGTCGCGCGCGTCGCGGATCGCCGCGCCCAGATCGAGCACGACCTTCTCCATGATGAGCGCGGCATCGGAACGGTAGCGGCTGTTGCAGTAGATGACGTGGTGCCCCGCGCGCGCGAGCTGCCGCACCATCGGCAGATACGCGCCGCCGCCGATCGGGTGCATGAACACTAGGACCGTCTCGGACGGCTGGTCCTTCGGACGCAGCAGGTACGACTCGCAGACGACGACGCCCTCGACGCCGCCATAGGTGTCCTTGAATGCCGCCTGCTCCGTGTAGACCAGCGGATACGCGATCTGCTCCACCGCGCGTTTCATGCGTTGCTCCTCGTGCTCAGACCATGTCCGTCGGACGCAACCCCAGCCCAAGCGCGTAGCGCCCCGCCAGCTCCGCGGTGCGATCCCAGTCGAAGACGACGTGCCCCTTGAGCGTCTCGACGTCGCGCTGCAGCCGCTGCAGCGGATGGTCGGCGTAGTACACGCTCGCGCCCGCCCCCTCGCACACCATCCCGATGATGCGACGCGCCGCCCGCACCGTGGCGGCCGCCGCCAGCCTGGTGTCGACACGCAGCTGATCGGTCGGCCGCCCCGCGGCCGCGGCATCGACGACCGCGGCGATCGCCGCATCCCACCGGCAGCGCGCAGCGGCGAGGTCGCTCGTCGCGGTCGCCAGTCGCACCTGCGCCGCGGGCTGCTCCGCCGCGCGATCGCCGAGCGAGTACGACAGCACGCGCCCGACGAGCCGATCGCGATGCAGCGCCACGGCGGCCTCGGCGGCGCCCAGCGCGGGCGCCGACGCGACGAGCGAGAGCACCGACGCGACGGGGACGTTCGCCAGACCGTCGCCGTCGAGGCACTCGACGCTGTCGAGCAGCGTCCGCGCGTCGATCGTGCGATGCGTCGGGACGAAGCGGTTCTCGACGTGGACGACGTTGCTGCCGGTGGCGCGCATGCCGGCCGTGAACCAGACGTCCTCCACGCGGACGTCCGACCGTGGCAAGACCGCGAAGCGGCTCGTCGGCATCGGCTGGAGCTGCAGCGCGTGGACCATCACCCAGTCCCCGTGCGCGATGCCCGTCGCCCATTCCCAGCGCCCGTGCACCACGAACCCGCCGTCGACCGGGGCGATCTGCCCCGTCGGTGCGAGCGGCGCAGGCGCGAGCGGCGGGCGCCCGCCCGCGAACAGCTCCTCGTGCGCCTCGCGCGGGAACTTCGAGAGCAGCCAGCCGTGCAGCATCAGGAAGGACATCGTCCACGCGGTGGCGGGGCAGCCGTGCGCGAGCAGCCGGGTGCTCTGGCAGATCGTGTCGAGCCCGAGCCCGTGGCCGCCGAGCGACGTGGGCACGACCACGGCGAAGAGATCGGCCGCCTCGATCGCGCGCACGATCGCGTCGGGGACGCGCCGGAGCTGCTCACCCTCGGCCGCGTGCGCGTCCAGCTCGGGTACGAGCGCGACGCAGCGGGCGAGGACGTCGTCGTGGCCGACCGGGCGCATCACGGCCGCACCATAAGTCGGTTTATGGCCGCGAGTCGAGTGGTCCGAGCACGGCGAAGACGTCGTCGAAGACGCGCTTCGAGAGCTTCCAGGGCAGATGGACGCGGGCGACGCCGAGCGAGAACAGCAGCAGCGCCCGTGTCCGGGCGCCGGCGCGGCCGTGCCCGAGGTCGCGGAAGGCGCGCTCGACGAACTCGAGGAGCGTCGCGTCGGACGCGCGCACGGCGCGCGCCGCGACCGGGTTGCTGCCGGCCCAGTCGCGCATCGCGGCGTCGAGCGGCTGCATCCGGGCGTCGCGCGACATCGCGGCCAGCCGGCGCAGGCGGACGACGGGATCGGAATGCTCGAGCAGCGGGCGCGCCTGCTCGAACTGATCCTCGCCGTAGAAGCGCGCCAGCTGATCGAGGTAGTCCGTCATGCCGCGGAAGTGGTGGTAGAAGCTGCCGGTCGTGAGGCCGAGCGCCTTCGTCAGGGCCGGCAGCTTGACGGCGCCGGCGCCGCCGCGGCGCAGCAGCTCCTGCCCGGCCTTCAGCCACAGGTCGCGCCCCCGGAGCGATGCGTCGTTGCGCGCCGGGCGCCGTGGCTGTGCCATAAGGAGAGTTATGGTAAGGGCCGCGAGAGCCCGTCCAACGAGGAGCACGATATGACACGACCGTCCGGTATCCACCACCTCGCAATGATGACGAAGGACATGAAGGGGCAGCTCGACTTCTTCACGCAGGTGATGGGCCTGCCGCTGGTCGCGCTGTACGACATGCACGGCGTACCGGGCGCGTGGCACGCGTTCGTGCGGCTCGACGATCTGACCTACCTCGCGTTCGCCCAGGTGCCGGGCGTCGAGCACGTGCCGTCGACCGTCGGCCTGACGCACGCCGGCACCGGCGCCGGGTTCAGCGCGCCCGGCACGATGCAGCACGTGGCGTTCCGCGTCGCGGACGAGGACGAGCTCCTCGCGCTGCGCGACCGGTTACGCAGCAACGGCATCGTCGTCATGGGACCCATCGACCACGGCATGTGCCTGTCGATGTATTTCGCCGGCCCCGAGGGCATGACGCTGGAGGTCGCCTGCTCGTCGGCGCCCATCCCGGCACCGCGCTGGGTGGACCCGGTGGTGGCGGAGCGCGCCGGCATCAGCGCCGCAGACCTCGAGCGCTTCCGGAATCCGCCCGCGTTCGTCCGGCCGCCGGCGGCGGTGCCGCAGCCCGCGATCGATCCGTCGAAGCCGCACCTCGCCTACCCGGCCGACGAGTACCGCAAGATGGTGACCATCCCCGACGACGTCGTGAAGCGAATGGCGAGCGTTCCGGAGCCGCCGGTTCCGGAATAGTCTTCCCGCCTTTTCAGCTTGCCAGCGAGGGGTCGATGTAGGATGCCCCGTATCCGGGAGGCACGTCATGCCGACGCACCGGATCCGGGCATCGATCCTCGCGGCGCTCGTCCTGCTGAGCTCGTCGCCGGCCCATGCCGACGTCGACATCACCGGACGGTGGTTCATCGCCGCCGGGTTCGGCAGCGACTGCAACGACCTCGTGCAGACGGGCTCGCACCTCGACGGCCAGCGGTGCGACGGCTTCGCCTTTCCATGGACCGGCACCATCGACCCGGTCACCGGCGCGTTCACGTGGGAGCAGGACAGCGCGACGCGGGTCGTCGCCACCGCCGCACCCGACGGGAGCACGTTCGTCGGGACCATTTTCGTCCACCACTGCACGTTCGTCGGGTGCACCGAGCTCTCGTTCTCCTACTTCGGCTCCCGCTGCCGCGGCGGCATCGTCGATCCGGGCGAAGACTGCGACGTCGGGCCGAACACGATGGGCACGTGCTGCACGAACGACTGCCGGTTCGCCGACGCAGGCACCCTCTGTGACACCGACGCGGATCCGGAGACCGACGAGGCGTGCGACCCGGACGGAGCCTGCCTCTCCGTGCCACCGCCCACATGCGACCCGTGCCTCGTCTGGGACCCCGACGCCGAGACGTGCGTCCCGGACGTCCGCCGCGATTGCCGCCGGCCGATCGCGCCCGCCGCACGAATGTCGATGTCCACGACCACGCCCGATGCGCGAGACGCGCTCTCGTTCGCGTGGAGTCGGGGCGCGGCGACGACGTCGGCCGAGCTCGGCGACCCGCGTGCCGCGACCGCCTACGAGCTGTGCGTGTTCGCCGACGCCGGCGCGACGCTGCTGCTGTCGTCGACGGTGCCCGCCGGCGGCACGTGCGGCACCCGTCCCTGCTGGTCCACGAACGGTGGGAACACGACCTTCCGCTACCGGAATCCCCACGGCGACGGGATCCGCTCGGTGAAGCTGACGAGCGGCGCCGCCGGCGACGCGACGATCCGGCTCGGCGGCAAGGGCCCGGCGCTCGGGCTGCCCACGACGCTCGATCCGTCACAGCCGCCGGTCACCGTGCAGCTGCGCCGCACCGACGCGCCGATCTGCTGGGAGGCGCGCTTCCCGGTGCTGCGAACGAACACGACGAGCCGGCTGCGCGCCCGCGCCGGTCAGTAGCGCGCCATCACCTGCTCGGCAAAGTCGCGCATCTGCTTCTCCGCGTGATCGGTCACCTGGAACGCGAAGTGGGAGAGGCCCGCCTGCTCGAGCGCGCGGATGCGCTCGATGAGCTGGTCCGCCTCGCCGACCAGCGCCACCGAGTCGATGAGCTCCGGCACGATGAACTCGCGCTCGTCGTCGCGCGCATACACCAGGTGCCCCTCGTGCAGCGTCAGGTGGCGCGTCTCGCGCGGCAGCCGCGCCGCGTACTCGCGATAGCGCGCGATCACGCCGGCCGCGGCCGACGACACCGGCAGCGGCGTCTCCCCCCACTCGACCTGCACGTGCAGCCAGTTCGTGATGAACGGCGCGAGCGAGCAGAGCACGCGCCCGCCGGTCCGCGGCTCGCCGGGCGCCAGCACGACGGTCGGATAGATGCCTTTCGACGGGATGGCCGCGGGATCGCGTCCCGCCGCCGTCGCCGCCGCGGCGACCGCCTGACGCGAGAATGCGAGCACCTCGGGCGACGCGCCCCACGTCATGTGGCCGTCGGCCTCGGCCCCACAGAGTGCCAGCGCCTTCGGCAGCAGCGCCGAGAGCGTGATCGGGATGCGGTCCCTCAGGTTGATGAAGCCGCGATCGGGGTGGAGGAAGCGGATCGGCTCTTTGCGATCCTCCTCCTGCAGCGTCGCGGTGCCGCCGTCGAGCAGCGTGCGGATGATGCGCATCTCGCGACGCAGCCGCGGCAGCCCGATCGGCGGCAGGCCCATCGTGTAGCGCGCGGTGTTGCCCGCACCGATACCCAGCTCCACGCGTCCCGGCGCCAGCTGGTTGATGGTGGCGATCGAGTGCGCGATCACCGGCGCCATGCGGATGCTCGGCACGGCGACGCCCGTGCCCAGTCGGATCCGCGACGTCCGGTCCGCCGCCAGCGCCATGGTGGCGAAGACGTCGGAGTAGATCATCTGCGAGTCGTAGAACCACGCCTGCGCGTAGCCGAGACGCTCGGCCAGGGCGACGAGCGCGTGATCCCCCACCTTCGATGCGAACGCGACGCCGAAGTCCATGCGCCCGTGTAGCACAGCTGCTGCGTGCGTTGACCCAGCCGTCGCGGCCGCCATACAACCTTCCGCCATGTCGGAACGCCGCTTCACCCCCGAGCAGAACGAGTTTCGCGAGTACTGCCGCCGCTGGCTCGCGGAGAACCGTCCCGCACCGCCGCCCTTCCGGCTGCCGATCTCGCCCATCGAGGTGATGACGGAGGAGCAGCGCCAGTACCTCTGCGCCTGGCAGAAGAAGTGCCACGCGGCGGGGTTCATCGGCGCCGACTACCCGAAGGAGTACGGCGGCGGCGGCCACACCGGCTTCCAGCAGATCGCGAGCCAGGAGCTGAGCCGCGCGAACGTGCCGTACATGATCAACGTGATCGGCCTCAGCATGGCCGCCCCGACGATCCGCGAGCACGGCACCGAGGAGCAGAAGCGCCGCATGCTGCCGCCGCTCTTCTCGGGCGACGAGATCTGGTGCCAGGGCTTCTCCGAGCCCAACGCCGGCAGCGACCTCGCCAACGTGCAGGCCTCGGCGGTGCGCCAGGGCGACCACTGGGTGATCAACGGCCACAAGGTGTGGACCAGCCTCGCCCACTTCGCCACGTGGATGATCATGGTCACGCGCACCAGCAGCGACCACAAGTACAACGGCCTCACGTACTTCCTCGTCCCGATCGCGAACACGAAGGGCGTCACCGTGCGGCCGCTCATCAAGATCACCGGCGAGACGGGCTTCAACGAGGTGTTCTTCGACGACGTCGTCGTGCCCGACACGCTGCGCGTCGACGAGATCGGCAAGGGCTGGACCGTCGCGATGACGACGCTCACCTTCGAGCGCGGGGCCGCCGAAGGCGCCGGCAGCGGCGGCGGCACGTCGATCGACGATCAGGTGGCGTCGCTGGTGGCGCTCGCGAAGACGATGGGCCGCTGGGACGACCCCGTCGTCCGCGACAAGGTGATGGAGATCGCCGTGCGCGCCGAGGGGCTCCGCCAGAGCACGCGCCGCGCGCGCGTCGCCACGCTCATCGAGAATCCGATGCGCATCCCGCTGCAGCAGAAGGTGACGCTCACCGAGCTGGTGCAGGACATCGCGAAGCTCGCCTGCGAGATCGAAGGCGCGCACGCGACACTGTACCTGCACGATCCGACCGCACCCGACGACGGCCACTGGCCGCTCGCGTACTTGAACTCCTACGGCATGACGATCGCCGCGGGCAGCAACGAGATCCAGCGCAACATCCTCGGCGAGCGCGTCCTCGGGCTCGCCAAATCGAAGTAGGAGCGACGACCGATGGCACAGCCCCGCGATTTCGGATTCGGCAGCGAAGAGCAGATGGTGCGCGACGGCGCGCGCAAGCTGCTGCGTGACGAGCTGCCCGTCGATCGGCTGCGCGCGCTCGTCGCGAGCAACCACCAGGAGGCCTACGAGAGCGAGGTCCAGCCCAACGCGTGGGACCCGCGGCTCTGGGAGTCGATGGTCGGGCTCGGCTGGACGGCGCTCTGGGTGCCGGAGAGCGCCGGCGGCGTCGGCATGAAGATGGTCGCGGTCGTCGGGCTCGTCGAGGAGGCCGGCCGTGCCGCCCTGCCCTCGCCGCTCGTGTCCACGCTCTGCGCCACCGCGGTGCTGCGCGCCGCGCCCGAGGCGGCCGCGAAGCCGTGGCTCGAGCAGATCGCGGCCGGCACGGCGGCCACACTGGCCTGGACGAACGCCAAGGGCTCGTGGGAGCCCGGCGACACCGACGTCACCGTCGGCGCCGACGGGACGCTGTCCGGCACCGCGTCGTTCGTGCAGGACGCGCGCAAGACGTCGCTCTTCGTCGTGGTCGCCCGCGGCGCGGGCGGCGTCGGCCTCTACGTCGTCCAGAAGGACGCCGCCGGCGTGACCGTCAAGCCGGATCGCATCGTCGATCTCACCCGCGACCAGGCGCACGTGACGTTCGCGAACGTGAAGCCGGCGGCGGAGGTGGCGAAGGCCGGCAGCGGGGACGCGATCGTTGCATCGGCCCTACCCGCGCTGCTGACGATCGTCGCCGCCGACCTCTGCGGCGCCGCGGAGTGGCAGCTGCAGACGACGACCGAGTATGCGCGCGTCCGCACGCAGTTCGAGCGGCCCATCGGCTTCTTCCAGGCGGTGAAGCATCCGCTGGTGAACATGATGATGGCGCTCGACCGCGCCCGATCGCTCACCTACGCCGCCGCCTGCGCCATCGACACCGAGCCCGAGACCGCGCTGCGCTTCGCGCGCATGGCGAAGTCGGCCGCGTCGGACATGGCCGCGTTCTGCTCCGATCGCTCCGTGCAGCTGCACGGCGGCATCGGCTTCACCTGGGAGTGCGACGTCCACATCTGGTTCAAGCGCCAGAAGCACAACCAGGTGCTGTACGGCGACGGTGCGTATCAGCGCGCCCGGCTCGCCGAGACGTTCGCCGGCTGACGCGCGGCCATGCGCCGCGGCACGGGGTCGCTGTACCGCCGGCTCAAGTCGATCGAGTTCCTGCTGACGCGCGACCGGCGGGCGGTGCTGTCGTTCGCCCGCGCGCGCTATCCCGTGGCGCTGCCCCTCTGGCGGCGGCTCGACCTCGTGCGGCGCTACGTGCGCACGACGAACCACGTCCGCACGTACCACTCGCAGGCGGAGATGCTGGCCGTCACCGACCGCATCCTCGCGCTGGCCGGGCGACCGGACCTCACCGTCGTCGAGGCGGGCGCCGGCAAGGGCGGCAGCACCGCGAAGCTGAGCCTCGCGACGAAGCTCGCCGGCGGCCGGCTGCTCGTGTTCGACTCGTTCCGCGGCATCCCCGCGAACGACGAGCGGCACACGAACCTCTACGGCCGGCCGGTGGAGTTCCGCGCCGGCGCCTTCCGCGGGCGGCTGCCCTCGGTGCGCCGTACCGTCGCGGAGTACGGTGCGCTCGACGTCTGCGAGTTCCACAAGGGCTGGTTCGCCGACACGCTCGCCGGCTTCGACCGCCCCGTCGACGTCGTGCTGCTCGACGTCGACCTGCTCGCGTCGACGCGCACGTGCATCACGCGGCTGTTCCCGCGGCTGCGTCCCGGCGGCTCGCTGTTCACACAGGACGGCCACCTCGAGGCGACCGTCGCGCTGCTGCGCGACGCGCGCTTCTGGACCGACGAGGTCGGCGTGCCACCGCCGGCGATCCCGGGACTGGGACGCCGGAAGCTGCTCGAGATCAGGCGGCTCGCCTGACGCGTCGCACGAGTCGCACGACCAGCCAGAGCGCCGTCACGAGCACCAGCGCGGCGATCACGAGCGGCCACGGGTTCTGCGAGAACTGCCGCTTCGCCGAGTTGATCAGGACCGCGCGGTGGATGTCGTACCCCTCGGGCATCGGCAGGACGCCCATCGTGCGCGTGTACTCGTCGTAGTCGCGGCGCAGCTCGGCGGCCAGGTCGGGGCGCGACGGCGCCAGGTCGTTCGTCTCGCCGGGATCGCGGGCGATGTCGTAGACGTGCCAGGCGCCGTCGCCGTACTGCGCGCCGTTGCGCACCAGCTTGAAGTCGCCCTTGAACAGCGCCGCCTGGCCCGAGACCTCCATGCCGACCGGCGCATCGGTGGGATGCGCGCGATCGCTCTCCCCGCGCAGCACCGGGCCGAGGCTGCGGCCGGTCATCGCCATGCCGCCCTGCGCCGGCGCGCCCACCATCTCCATGATCGTCGGCGCGATGTCAGTCACGAACGTCGGCGTCCCCACCCGCCCGCCCTGCGTCACGCCGGGCCCGGCGACGACGAACGGCACGCGGGTGCCGCCTTCCGTCGTATAGAATTTGAAGAGGCTGCCGGGTGACGACGCGGCCGCGGCCCACTCGGGCCCGATGTAGCCGAGGCTCCCGCGCTCGCCGAGGGTCTCGACGTCCCACGTGTAGCCGTTGAACGCCATCCAGACGTTCATTCCCGTCGCGTGCACGGGATCGCTCGGCTCGGGACCGTTGTCAGACGTGACGAAGACGACGGTGTTGGCGAGCTGTCCGGTCGACTCGAGCCACGCGAGCAGGCGACCGATCTGCTGATCCATGACCTCGATCATCGCCGAGTAGACCTGCATGCTCTTGGCGGCCATGCGGCGGTCGTCGGCGTCGAGAGACGACCACGAGCGCAGCGTCGCCGGCGCGGGCGCGAACGGCGCATCGGCGGCGACCAGCCCACGTTCGCGCGCGCGCTCCCACCGTGCGCGCCGCAACGCCTCCCAGCCGCCGTCGAACTTGCCGGCGTAGCGTTCCGTGACGTCGCGCGGCGCCTGCACGGGAATGTGATTCGCCTGGAACGACAGGTAGGCGAAGAACGGCTCGGCCTTCTTCTCGTCGGCCCGCAGGTAGTCGATCATGCGGTCGACGAGCAGCTCCGACGAGTAGAACTCGGCCGGCATCTGCGCCGGCTTGCCGTCCTCGTACCACGGCGCCGTCGTGTAGTACGGCATGTACGGCTTCGGGGCCCAGTTGTCGGCGCCGGACGCGTCGAGCGCGAGCGAGCGGTCGAAGCCGTGGTCGCTCGGCAGGTCGCCCGGCTCGTGCCCCAGGTGCCACTTGCCGGTCATGTACGTGCGGTAGCCCGCCGCCTTGAGCCGGGTGGCGATGGTCTGCACGCCCTGCTCGAGCCGGAGCGAGTAGCCGGGCTTGCCGGCCTGCTCCGGCGGGATGACCTCCTCGATCGTGGCCACCCCCGTGCGGTGGTTGTCGATGCCCGTCAGCAGCATGGCCCGCGTCGGCGAGCAGAGCGGCGACGCGTGATGGCTCGCGAACGTCGTCCCGCGCGCGGCCAGCGCGTCGATCGACGGCGTCCGCGCCTCGCCGCCATAGGTGCCGAAGTCCGTGAACGCGACGTCGTCGGCGAGGATGACGAGCACGTTCGGAGGCGGCGGCTCGCGCAACGACTGCGCGCTCGCGGCCCCGGCGATCGCCAGGGTCAGCGCCGTCGCCAGCCACGTTGGAAACGTCCGATCCATCATCGCGCGCGATCCAACCAGATGTCGCCCGCCCTGTCACACGCTCATGCATGCCGGTATCCACGCACGCCGCATGGCGAGGGCGCGGAAGCAAATTCTGCCTTGTGAGTTTGGCGGCCGCCCGGTACCCCGGGGGGAGTCCCATGCCTCGCAAGAACCGTCCGCAGACCCCTCACATCGCCCCCTCCCTCGACCGCCGCAGCGTGCTCCGCGGCGCCGGCGCGATCGCGCTGGCGGGCCTGGTTCCGGCGACGACCGCGGGCATCGCGCTGGCCGAGCCGCCGGCGGCCAAGGGCCGTCCGAAGAAGCTGCGCAAGGGCAATCGCGTCCGCGAGGCGTACAAGTACCGCGTCGAGATGGCGAAGATGGCCGCGCGCCGCGGTCTCTTCGAGAACGTGTCGAACGGCGACGAGAACGAGCTCGAGCACTACGCCGGCAACTACTCGAAGGCGCTGCCGCACGACGCGCTCGGGCACGTCGAGCCCGCCGCCTACGACGCGCTGGTGCGCGCGTCGAAGAGCGGCAAGACGAGCGACTTCGACAAGGTACCGCTCGGCCTCGGGCGCAAGCTCACGAGCGCGCAGGCGTCGCTCGCGTTCGAGCTGCAGGGCTGCGACTCGCACCACACCTACATGCCGCCCGCGCCGAAGTTCTCGTCGGCGGAGGAAGCGGCCGAGATGGTCGAGCTCTACTGGATGGCGCTCTGTCGCGACGTCCCGTTCGACCGCTTCGCGACGGACCCGCTGGCGCAGGCGGCGATGGCCGAGATCGGCAGCCTGCCCGACTACCGTGGCGCACGCGCCGGCGACGGTACGGTGTCGTCGTCGGTGCTCTTCCGCGGTCTCGAGTTCGGCTGCTCGGTCGGCCCGTACCTCTCGCAGTTCCTCTGGCAGGACGTGCCGTACGGCGCGCAGGTCATCTCGCAGCGCTCGCAGACCGTCGTGCCCGGCGTCGAGTACATGACCGATGTCGACAGCTGGCTCGCGGTGCAGAACGGCTTCGACCCGCGCGGCACCGATCTCGTCGACCCGGTCCTGCGCTACCCGCGCGCGCTGCGCGACATGGCGCGCTGGGTGCAGATCGACGCGCTCTATCAGGCCTATCTCAACGCCTGCCTGATCCTGCTCGCCGGGCGTGCGCCGTTCGCGCCGGGCATTCCGTCGACGCAGTCGATCACCTGCGAGGGCTTCGTCGACTGGGGCGCGCCGCACCTGATGGCGCTGGTGTGCGAGGTCTCGACGCGCGCGCTGAAAGCGGTCTGGTACCACAAGTGGCTCGTGCACCGCCGCCTGCGTCCCGAGGAGTTCGGCGGCCGCGTGCACAATCAGCTCGCGGGTCGTGCGTCGTATCCGATCCACCCGAGCGTCCTGAACTCGGCCGCCGTCGCCAACGTCTTCTCGCGGCACGGCACGTACCTGCTGCCCATGCCCTTCCCCGAGGGCTCGCCGACGCACTGCTCGTACGGCTCCGGCCACGCGACGGTCGCCGGCGCGTGCACGACGATCCTGAAGGCGTGGTTCGACGAGGACCACGTGCTGCCGAACCCGGTCGTGCCGAACGCCGACGGGACCGCGCTCGAGGCGTGGGACGGCGAGCCGCTCACCGTCGGTAACGAGCTCAACAAGGTCGCCGCGAACGTCGGCATCGCCCGCAACGGCGCCGGGGTGCACTGGCTCAGCGACTACTATCAATCGCTGCGGCTCGGCGAGTATGTCGCGAAGGCGCTGCTCGAAGAGCAGAAGCCGAGCTACAACCAGTCGCCGACGTTCCGCTTCACGAGCTTCGACGGACACCAGGTCACCATCTGACCGGGCGCGATCCGCGTCGCGTCGCGCTCTACCGACGCGGCGAGCGTCGTGAAGGTGCCCTCCAGCTCGCCGAGCTGCTCGGCCGGCGGCTCGGCGCCGGCGCGGATGCCGTGCATGTCGACGAGCCGCCGCTAGGGGAACGTCGTCGCCGGGCTTGACGCACCGTCGACGGGACCGAGCGCCGCGCCGCCGCAGCGCGTCGCGCACGATTCGCTTGACGCCTGCTCCGCGAGGTGGGACACCGCTCAAAAGCTTTCGAGCAAGGAATGGAGGATTTCGACATGGTGCGCGTCGTCCCATGCCTTCTCCTGTCCGTCGCATTGGCGGTGACACCCGTCATGGCTGCGCCAACGCCAGCGCAGAAATGCACGGCTGCGAAGCTCAAGGCGGTTGGCAAGAAGTATCTCGGCAAGTTCAAGTGCGCAGCGAAGGCCGAGCTGAAGGGCGCGGGCGTCGACCCCCTCTGCCTGGCCAAGGTCGAGGAGAAGTTCCTCGCGGCCTTCGCCAGCGCCGAGGCCCGTGGCGGATGTCTCACCACCGGCGATGCGGGCGCCATCGAGGCCGCCGTCGACGTCTGCGTCGCCGACGCCGTTGCGGCGCTGGGCCCGACGACCACCACGACGACGTCGTCGACCACGACGACCGTGCCGGTGTGTACGGTCGAGGGCGCGCCGTGCGCCCTGTGCGCGGGCGGCGTCTGCCGCGCCCAGATCCCCTCCGGTACGCTCGCCTGCGTGCGGGGGCCGAGCTGCAACGTGCCGTTCCCCGTCGGGTGCACCTCGGGCGGGGAGTGCACGGACGAGGAGGTCTGCGTGGAAACCGGCGTCTTCGACAGTTGCTGCGAGGTCTGCGACTGACGTGACGTGGCGGGCGGGGCGAGCGAGCCCCGTCCGCACGCCGTCTCGCGCCCTCAGCCCGGCGGCTTCTTCGCCCACTCCTGCGTGCGCAGCTCGACGCGCCGGATCTTCCCGCTGACCGTCTTCGGCAGCGACGTCACGAATTCGATCTCGCGCGGGTACTTGTAGGGCGCGGTCACCGTCTTCACGTGCGTCTGCAGCGCGCCGACCAGATCGGCGCTGCCGGCATGGCCCTCGCGCAGGACGACGAACGCCTTCACGATCTCGCCGCGCACGGCGTCCGGGCTGGAGACGACGGCCGACTCGAGCACCGACGGGTGCTGCAGCAGCGCGCTCTCCACCTCGAACGGGCCGATGCGGTAGCCGGCCGAGATGATGACGTCGTCGGCGCGGCCGATGAACCAGAGGTAGCCGTCCTCGTCCTGCCGCGCGCGGTCGCCCGTCAGGTACCACTCACCGCGACGGCATGACGCGGTCTCCTCGGGGTTCTTCCAGTATTCGCGGAAGAGCGACGGCGGATGGCCGCGCAGCGCGAGGTCGCCGATCTCGCCGGCCGGCAGCTCGGCGCCGTCGTCGCCGATGACACGCAGGTCGTGGCCCGGGAACGGCTTGCCCATCGAGCCGGGCCGGATGGGCAGCGTCGGCAGGTTGGCGGCGAGGATGATGCTTTCCGTCTGGCCGTAGCCGTCGTGGATCAGCATGCCGAACGCGTCGTGCCAGGCGTGGATCGCTTCCGGATTGAGCGGCTCGCCGGCGCCGACGCAGTGCCGCAACCGCGGCAGCCGCCAGCGCGACAGGTCCTGCTTCACGAGCAGGCGGTACTCCGTCGGCGGCGCGCAGAACGTCGACACCTCGTAGCGCGTCAGGAGGTCCATCTCGCGCTCGGGATCGAAGCGGCCGTCGTACATGAACGTCGTCGTGCCGTTCATCCACGGGCCGAACAGCACGCCGTACGCGGCCTTCGCCCAGCCCGTGTCGGACGTCGTCCAGTGCAGGTCGGTGCGCTGCAGGTCGAGCCAGTACTCGCCCGTATAGCGCTGCGCGAAGGTGTAGGCGTGCGTGTGCAACACGGCCTTCGGCTCCTTCGTCGTGCCCGACGTGTAGAAGCAGAGCGCCGGCTCGTCGCTGCGCGTGCGCGTGGCGACGCCGCCCGACGACGCCTTCGCCAGCGTCGCGTCGAAGTCGTGCCAGCCCGCCGGCGCGCCGCCGACCGCGAGCCGTACGTCGACACCGGGCACGTCGGCCAGCGCCGCGTCGACGACGTCGGCCTGGTCGACGGTCGTGACGATGGCACGCGCGCCACTGTGCCGTGCGCGGTAGGCGATGTCGGCGGCGCGGAGCTGCGCCGTGCACGGGATGACCAGCGCGCCGAGCTTGATCCCGCCGATCATGGCGACGTGCCACTGCGGGATGCGCGGCAGCATGACGAGCACGGGCTCGCCGCGCTTCACGCCGAGGCCCGCGAGCGCGTTCATGCAGCGCGTGGACGCGACGGCGACGTCCCAGAACGTGAGCCGGGCGGTGTGCCCGGCTTCGTTCTCCCAGTAGAGCGCGGTACGGCTGCGGTCGGTGCCCCACGCGTCGATCAGCGCGCCGAAGTTGAACTCCTCCGGGACGTCCCAGCGGAAGTTCGCGACCAGGTCGGTGTAGAGCCGCGCCGGCGCTATCATCGTCGTGCCTTTCCTCGCCCTTTGCCGGCGGACGCCTGGATGTACTTGCGCGAGATCGGCGAGTGGTCGTCGGGCGCCACGCACGCTTCCACCACGACGAAGGTCTTCTTGTGCGCCGCCGCGGCCGTCAACGCGTCGCGCAGCTCGCGCGACGTCTCGGCGCGGAAGCCGACGCCGCCCCACGACTGCGCGAGCTCGGCGTACGGCCAGTTCGGGATGTCGAGCAGCGCCGGCTTGTTCACCACCGGCCGGAAGATCTGCCACCCGCCGTTGTTGACGACGACCACGATCGGATTGAGCCCGTATCGTGTCGCCTGCGCAATCTCGGGCCCGGTCATCTGGAACGCGCCGTCGCCGGCCAGCACCAGCGGACGGCCCGCCTTGCCGAGCTGCGCGCCGAGCGCGCCCGGCACGCTGAAGCCCATCGACGCATAGAACCCCTGCGCGAGATAGCCGCCGCCGCGGTTGACGCGCGTGTCGAGCCCGGCGAACAGCATGTCGCCCGAGTCGGCGACGACGAGCATGTTGCGGTTCGCGCGCAGCACGCGGTTCACCTCGTGCAGCAGCGCCGTGACCGTGAGCGGCTGGTCGGACACGCGCGCCGGCGGCGGCAGGTTGTCGACGTAGCGCACGCGTTCCGTGTGCTTGCGCAGCCGCGCGCGCAGCAGCCCGCGGACGAAGTCGCGGATGTGGACGTCGCGGTAGGTGTGGAAGCTCACGTCGACGCGGTCGTCGACGGCCCAGATGGAGCGATCGCGCGTGACGCGCGGCGCACGCGCGCCGAGGTCCATGTCGGTGCGCATCGCGCCGAGGTTGAGCACGAGGTCGGCGCGGTCCTCGCGGTTCAGGATGCGCTTCGGCGAGATCGCTCCGATGTGCACGCCCATGTAGAGCGGGTGGTCCTCCGGGAACGCGCCCTTCGACAGCATCGTCGTGACGACGGGCGCACCCATGGTCTCGGCGAGCGTCTTCACCTCGCGCTGCAGGTTGTACCGGAAGGTCTCGATGCCCACGGTGACCATCGGCCGGCGCGCGGCGTTGATGCGCGCCGCGGTCTCGCGCACCGCCTCGGCCACGTTGTGGTCGTCGGAGCGTGCGAACGACAGCGACCCGTCCCAGGCGACGATGTCGTCCGGCACGGGGATGCGACGGTCGACCATGTCGCGGTGGATCTCGAGGTAGCCCGGGCGCTGCTCGCGCCAGATCGCCTGCACCACGCGGTGCACCGTCTCGGCGGCGGTGCGCGGGTCGTGCAGGACGGCGGACGCGCACGTGAGCTCGCGGTAGATGCGCTCCTGCGAGTCGATCGCCTTTGCCTGATGGTGGATGAGCGTGCCGAGCTTCGTCTCCTCGTCGCCGGGACCGCCGCTCAGCACGAGCAGCGGCACGCGCTCCGAGAACGACCCGGCGACGGGGTTCACCATGTTGTGGCCGCCGGCGCCGTAGGTGACGCAGACGACGCCGATCCGCCCGGTCGCGCGCGCGTAGCCGTCGACGGCGAACCCCACCCCGGGCTCGTGCGACAGCGTGACGATCCGGAGACCGCGCTTCGCGCCGAAGCGCAGGAAGAGCCGCAGGACGAGATCGCCGGGGATGCCGAAGAGATGCGTGACGCCGATCTTCAGCAGGTAGGCGACCATGAAGTCGCCGAGCGCCATCGTGGCCCGCACCGCTCCCCTCCCCTCGTTGCTGCCGACCGCTGCCGCTTACGCGAAGAACTCCACCGCGTCGCCCGAATCGACCGTCACCTGCCGCGCCTCGCTGCCGCGATACACCGTGAGCGCGACCGCCTCGCCGGGCCGGCGAGTCCACAGATGGCGATAGAGCGTCGCTCGATCCGCGACGTCGCGTCCGTCGACCGAGAGCACGACGTCGCCCGCCTTGAGGCCCGCCCGCTCCGCCGGCCCGCCGGGCAGGATGCCCGCGATCACGACGTGGTTGTTCATGGCGTAGCAGAAGACGCCGAGCCACGCGCGCGTGCCCATCCCGGTGCGGCCGCCGCCGAGGAACTCGCTCTTCGCGTCGAGGTAGTACTCGGACGGAATGGCGAGCGAGAATCGGCCGATCTCGTTCAGGTTGAGCGAGACGACGCCGATCACGCGGCCGAGGGTGTCGAGCAACGGGCCGCCGCCAAGGCCCGGGTTCATGCTCGTCGTCATGATCGCGCGCTCGAGCACGTACTCCCAGTTCGCGTCGAACGGACCGAGCCAGCTCACGGCGCCGTTGGCGATGCGCGCGCCGCCCTCGCCCACGCTGGCCACGAGGAACACCTCGTCGCCGAGTGCAAGGTCGGTCGAGCGGCGCAACGCCAGCGACGGCAGATCGCCCTCGGCGATGCGCAGCAGCCCCAGGCCCGAGCCGAAGTCGTGCTTCACGACCTCGGCGACGTACTCGCGTTCGTCGAGCAGCGTGACGCGTACCTCGCTGGCGCCCATCACGACGTAGTTCACGGTGAGGACCAGACCGGCGGGGTCGATGATCGTCCCCGATCCCATGCGCTCCGTGCCGAGCAGACGCGCGGAGGGGTGCGTATCCGGGATGGTGGATCGGACGTGGACCGTCGCCGGGAGGACGCGTCCGATCAAGCTGACCGCGGCGTTCACGGGCTCGCACGCTAAACGCTGCCCCTCCGGGACGCAAGGGTATAGATGATGCGCGCATGTGGCGGAGAGGCGCGGGAATCGCGGCGCTCGCGGTGTTCGGGCTGGTCCTCGCGCTCGCCGCGGGCGAGGGCATCCTCCGCGCGCTCGGGCTGGGCCATCCCGTGCTCTACGACAACCGCGCGGCGTGGGGATACCGGCCGTTGCCCGACCAGACGCTCGAGCGCCGCGGCGTGCACGTGCACCTGAACGCACTCGGCACGCGCGGCCCCGACGTCGACCGCGAGCGACGGCCGGGCGTGCGCCGCGTCCTCTTCCTCGGCGATTCGGTGACCTTCGGGGGCACCTACGTCGACGACGCGGCGCTCTTCTCCGCGGTCGCCGCCGCGGCGCAGCCGGCGCCGACCGAGCCGATCAACGCGGGCGTGAACGCGTGGGGATTCGCGAACGTCATCGGTCTGGTGAACGCGACCGGCGGATGGCACAGCGACGTCTGGGTCCTCACGGCGCTGGAGGACGACTTCCGCCGCGGCAAGACCACGATCGGCGAGGTGCCCTACTTCAACGTCGCGCCGGCGACGGCCTGGGCGGAGATGGCCGTCCTCGGCGCGTACCGGCTGCTCGGCCGCTACCGCGTGCCGAAGCCGCCGGAGGACCTCGTCGCGCTCGGACGCGAGAACCTGTCCGTCGTGCAGGCGATCGTCGCGGCGGCGCGGACCGCCGGCGCGAAGGTCCTGCTCGTGTGGCACCCGTACGAGGGCGCGCTGCGTCTCGGCCGGCCCGAGCCGCACCGCGCGCAGTATCTCGCGCTCGACGCGGACGCGCGGCTCGATCTGCACGACGCGTACGCGCGCGCGGGCGACGGGCTGTACGTCGACGGCATGCACCTCACGATGAAGGGCCATCGCGTCGCGGGCGAGGCCATCGGCGCGGCGCTCGCCCCGATGCTGCCGCCGTAGAGCGCGCTTGCATATCGGGGGCGCACGCGGTCAATGGCGCCAACGACCGGAGTCGGGGAGGACGGGATGGCCGAGCGCACGTCGTTGCGATTCGTCGCCGAATGTCTTGGTCTGCTGCTCGCGGCACTGCTGGCGCCGGCGAGCGCCACGGCTGCGATCGTCCCCGGCGGCGGCAGCAGCGCCTCCGATTGCTACGGCGCATTCGACGTGCGCGGCGCCGACGGCGCGTCGCGCAAGGTCGCGTGCGTCGACGGCGATCCCACGTGCGACGGCGACGGGCAGTGCCAGGGCACGTGCACGTTCGACGTCGCGGTCTGCCTGAACCAGGCGGGCTGCACCCCGCAGCCGCTCGCGAAGCCGCCGGCGGTGCGGGGCGCAACACTCGTGCTGCCGACTCCCGGCGCCACCGAGCCACTGTGCGGCGCCGGCGGCGAGGTCGCGGTCACGGTGCGCGGCCGCAAGCGCACGAAGGCGCGCACGAAGAAGCTGACGCTCAAGGTCGTCACCACCGGGAAACCGAAGTCCGACAAGGATGTCGTCGTGCTGCGCTGCGCGCCGCGCACCGATGCGTGCCCGACGACGACCACGACGCTGCCGACCACCACCACGACGTTGCCGCCGCGCGGGGCGGCCGATCCGCTCGTCTACGCGCTCGCGCCCGACAACGTGCTGCTGCGCTTCCGGCGCAGCACGCCGTCCGACGTGACGACCATCGGCACGGTCACCGGGCTCGGCGACGAGCAGACGCTCCGCGGGATCGACGTCCGTCCGCGCACCGGCCAGCTCTACGGTGTCGCGGTCACGACCGCGTCGATCGTCGACAGCACGCTGTTCACGTACGTCATCGACCCGACCACGGCCGCGGCGACGCCGCTCGGCGCGACCGCCACGGGCCTCACCGACGCCGCCGACGTGCCGACCGGCCTCGCGTTCAATCCGACGACCGATCGCATCCGCTACGTGAACACGAACGACGAGAACGCGCGCCTCAACCCCAACAACGCCGCGCTCGCCGGCAACGACACGGACCTCACCGGTCCAGGCACGTTCGCCGCGATCGCCGTCGCCCACGATCGCAGCTTCGATCGGCAGAACGTCGGGAGCCCGGCGAACGACGCCATCCCGACGACGGTCTTCGTCATCGATCGCGCCGGCAACGCCATGGATATCCTGGGCAGCGTGGACGGCGGCGTATCACCCAACGGCGGCGTCGCCGTGACGTTCGTACCGCTCGGCGTGGACGTGCACGCATCGCGCGACGGCGGGTTCGACATCGCGCCCTCCATCGACGGCCCGCTCGGGCTGGCCGCGCTCACGAGCCAGGCCGACGGCCTGACCCACCTGTACGACATCACGCCCACCTCGCCGGCCGCGACGCCCATCGGGTTCATCGGCGACGGCACGACGGAGATCCTCTCGCTGGCGATCGCTCCCGACGGCATCGCCGTCACCGGCGCGGACGCCGGCGGCGAGCCGCGCGTCACGGTGTTCGAGAACGGCGTGCCGGTGCTGAGCTTCCTGGCGTACCCGGCGGAGCAGACGACCGGCGTGCGCGTGGCCGCGGGCGACGTCACGGGCGACGGCGTCCCGGACGTCGTCACCGCGCCGGGCCCGGGCAGCGCGCCGCTCGTACGCGTCTTCGACGGCGCCACCGGCGCGCCCGTCGGCGACGCGATCGGCGCCTTCCTCGTCGAGGACCCGGCGTTCGCCGGCGGCGTGTTCGTGGCGTCGGCCGACGTCGACGCCGACGGCTTCGACGACATCGTCACCGGTCTCGGCCCGGGCGGCGAGCCGCGCGTGCGCGTGTTCAGCGGCCGCACGGGCGTGGAGCTCATGAGCTTCCTCGCCTACGATCCGGGCTTCACCGGCGGGGTCGCGGTCGCCGCCGGCGACACCAATCTCGACGGCCTCGCGGAGATCGTCACCGGTCCGGTGTCGGGCACGCCCGCGACCGTGGCCGTGTTCGCCGGACCGCTCGGCGGAGGGCTCGACGGCGTGACCGCCACACCGTTCGGCGCCGACTTCGCCGGCGGCATCGCCGTCGCCGCCGGCGATGTGAACGGCGACGGCCGCACCGACGTCATCGCCGGCGCGGGCGCCGGCGGCGAGCCGATGGTGCAGGTGCTGAGCGGCGTCGACGGCACGACGGTGCTCCACAGCTTCCTCGCGTTCGACGCCGCGTTCCGCGGCGGCGTCCGCGTCGGCGCCGCCGACGTGAACCACGACGGCCGCGCCGAGATCCTGGTCGCGGGCGGCGCCGGCCGGCCGCCCGAGGTGCGTGCGTTCGACGGCCGGACGCTCGCCGACGTCGGCACGCTGACGGCGTTCCCGCCGGAGCTCACGGGCGGCGTCTTCGTCGCCGGCGCCCGCCCGTGAGCTCGGTGGTGTGGCTCAGTCGACGAGCGTGAGGAACGCGCCGCTCGGCGAGCCGATCGTGCAGGGGAACGGCTGCACGCCGGGGAAGTCCGCGACCAGCGTGCCCTCCTGCGTCTTGTCGATGACGCCCGTCGGGTTCGACATCACGCCGGCGACCCAGTCGCGCATGCGGGTGCCGCCGATGATCGCGTTGTCCCAGTTGTTGTTGTTGACCTGCCCGTGGATCGACGTCGACGAGCCGCGCAGGAAGCTGTGCACCCCGGGCGTGCCCTGGATGTCGCAGTAGCTGCTCCGCAGCGTGTTGACGAAGTCGGCGTTCGACGCGAACAACGTCGTGTTTCGCTGCGTGGAGTCGATCTGGTTCGAGATGTGCATGATCTGTTGCTCCGGCACGCCGAGCAGGCGCGGCGCCGTCGCCGCCTCCAGGTTGATGAAGATCTCCGCGCAGTCGCCGGTGAAGCAGTACGGCGGCATGAACGGCTGCGTGTTCCAGCCGGGGAACGTCGGCGGCAGCGTGACCGTGCCGAGGAAGATCACCCCGACCACGCCGTTGTCCATCGCCAGCGCGGCGTCGGGCACGGACGCCGTGTGCACCCAGCCGAGGTCGTCCAGCACCCAGTGGTAGTTGTACGAGGCGCCGTAGCCGCCGGCCGAGCTGCCGCTGAAGATCATGCGCGGAACGTCGGCGCGGTAGCCGGTGGGGTCTTCCGCATCGAGCACGGCCCAGATCGCGTCGCGCACCCACTGCATGGCCGCGCGCACGTTGAGCGCGCCGTAGCGCTCCACCGTGATCTCGGTGTACGCCGTCGGAACGCCGCCGCCGATGTGCAGGTCCTGCGTGCAGTACGGCAGGCCGACCTTCGTCCAGTTCTGGAACGGGTTCGTCGGGTCCGTGCTCGACATCATGCCGTTGTTCGGGAGGTTCTCGTTCATCGCCTCGAACAGGTTGGGAGCGGTGGCCGCGCAGTCGGGGCCGTCGAGGCAGGCGCCCCCGCCCTGCATGTGCACGACGACGTCGCCGACCGGCGAGCCGACGGGCGCCAGCCGCACGTTGAACGCGTAGTCGCTGCCGTCGCCGCACTTGGAGCCCCAGACGGCGTTCGGCAGGACGATCTGCGTGGCGACGCCGCGCGCGGGCACCGACACGGCGGCACGCGGGCCGCAGTCGAGCGTCAGCGGCGCGGTGTTCGCATGCACGGTCGCGACGAGGCAGCGCGCCTGCGCCGCGGCACGATCGACGAACACGCTCTCGCCGACCGCGACGAGCGTGCCGAGCGCCGCCGGACACTTCGCCGCGATCTTCGCCTCCGCCTTGCTCTCCCGCGTGGCGAGCTTGCTCGCGAGCGACGCGGTGTCGCACGTCTTGCCGGCCGCGACGTTGCGGATGCACGTGCTGTCCGACTTCATCGTGTAGTCGATGACCGACTGGCCCTCGCGCCACGCGCCGTCGAGGCACTTCTGGTCCGCCACCGATGCCGCGTTGCGCACCGACGCGTGCGGACCGCCGTAGCTGCGGGCGCCGAGGCTGGCCACCGCCGTCGTACACGCGTTCGAGACGCGGTCGACGAGCGCCGCCGGCGTCAGCACCGGGCCGAAGCCCGCCGCCTGCACCGTCGCCTGGTCCGGACACTTCGGTCCGAGCTTGGTACCGACCTTGGCCAGCTCCTTCACCAGCTTCGGATCGGTCGCGGCGCATGCGCTGCCCGTCGTCTGGTAGCATTTCTGGTGCAGCTTCCCGACCTTCTTCACGCAGCCGCGCAGCGTGTCGGCCGCGGTCTTCTGACAAAGTTGGCCCGGGGTCATCGCCGCGGACGCCGCCGTGGCGCCCGCGAGCGCGACGGCAAGCATGATCGGCATCGCATGTCTCATCTCGTCTCTCTCCTTCAGCGGGCGTACCGCTCGGTCCCCGTGCGGAACCGGCGGCGGTAGTCGATGGGTACCACGCCGACGTGTCGGCGGAAGGTGCGTCGCATGTGCTCGCCCGATCCGAAGCCGCAGCGCGTGGCGATCGTCTCGAGCGTCTCGGCGCCGTCCTCGAGCAGGCGCCGGGCGGCGTCGACGCGCGCGCGCTCCACGTACTTGCCCGGCGTGAGCCCACTCTCGCGCCGGAACACGCGCGCGAAATTGCGCGGGCTCATGGCGGCCCGTGATGCGAGCCGCTCGATCGAGAGGTCCTGGTCGAGGTGCTCGACGATCCACTCGGGCAGGTCGCGGAGGCTGCTGCCGTCGATGCTCTGGGCGGCGAGATGGCCGCTGAACTGCGACTGTCCGCCCGGCCGCTTCAGGAACACGACGAGGCGCCGCGCGACGTCGAGTGCGATCGCGCGGCCGAGGTCCTCCTCGATCAGCGCCAGCGCCATGTCGATGCCGGCCGTCACGCCGGCCGACGTCGCGATCGCACCGTCCCGCACGAAGATCGCGTCCGGCTCGACCTGCACCTTCGGATAGCGGCGCTGGAACAGCCGCATGCCGAGCCAGTGGGTGGTCGCGCGCCGCTCGTCGAGCAAGCCCGCCTCCGCGAGGATGAACGAGCCGCTGCACACGGACGCGATCCGGCGCGTGCGCGGCACCATCGCGTGCAGCCAGCGATGAAGGCGGACGTCCGCGGCCATGGGGCCGATGTCGCCGCCGCTCACGACGAGCGTGTCGATGCCGCCCTTCACGCGGGCGTACGCCCGATCGGCGACGATGCGCAGGCCCGACATCGTGCGGACCGGACCCGGCCGCTCGGCGAGCACCTCGATCGTGTACGGCGCCGGCAGGCCGCGCTTGCGCGCGCACTCGATCGCCTGCGCGAAGGCCTCGAGGGGTCCGGTGACGTCGAGCGACTGCGCGCCGTCGAACGTCAGGATGGCGACGGCGCGAGCGCCCACGGACCGGACCATGAGGGTGAAGATAGGCAATCAGGACGGATGGCCGCAACGACAATCGACCGGCAGATCCGGACACCGAGCCCGCCCGTCATCGGGCGGACGCGATGAGCGCGCGGGCGTCCCGGACGTCCGGCAGCTCGAGGCCCTCGCTGATCGCTGCGAGCAGCGGCGTCACGAGCGCCTGCGCCTCCGCCGATCGTCCCTGCTGGACCCACACGCGCCCGAGGCGGGTGGCCGCGCGGAGCGCGAGCATCGTGCCCCCCATGTCCTCGGCGACGGCGAGGCCGCGGCGGTAGAACGGCTCGGCGTCCACGCCGCCGCCCAACAGGTCGCCGCGCGAGATGTTCAGCTGGCCGAGGTGCAGGCGCTGGCCGGTGCGCTCGGCGTCGTCGATCGCCGCATCGAGCAGCGGCAGCGCCTCGTCGCGACGCCCGAGCATCGCCAGCGCGATCGCCTTCGTGCCGAAGACGCCGGGCCGCCCGACCGCACCACCGGTGCGACGGAATCCTTCGAGCGCTTCCTCCACGCGTCGCAGCGCCTCCTCGGGCTTGCCCTGCATCAGCAACGCCCATCCGGTCAGCGCGGCGCCGGTCGCCAGGGCATAGGCGAACCCTTCCCGCGTCGAGATGGCGGCCGCCTGCGCGATCAGCTCGAGCGCCGGCACGGACTCGCCGCGCGAGAGGTGCACGGCCGCGGTGGCGATGCGCGCGAAGTCGCGGGTGAACGGATGGCCGAGCCGGTCCGCGAGGGCCACCGCCTCGTTCGCCATCACCATCGCACGGTCGGCGCGGCCGCGCGCGAAATCGACCCAGGCGAGCCACGACATGCAGCCGACGCCGGGATCGTACCCTCCGTAGACGGACACGTGGATCGGGTGCGTCTCGGGGTCGTACAGGCGGAGCCCCTCCTCGAGATACGGCCGCGCCGGCTCGAGGTAGCCGCCGTTGTACAGCGTGACGCCGTGCCCGTAGTGCGCCTGCACGAGCGCCACGGGATCGTCGCTGCCCTTGCAGAGGATCAGCAGCTCCTCCCCGACGCTGTGCGCCGCCTCGTTCTGCGCGCGCACCTGATAGAACGACGCCATGCCCCGCAGCAGCGGGAACAGCGGCGGCCCCGGCTCGACCTGCCGCAGCAGCGCGTGGGCGCGGTGGAACACGCGCTCGACCTCGGACGCCGCGTAGCCGTGCGTCGACATGAGCGGCGTCGCGAGCTTCACGAGGAGCTCCAGCTCCCGCTCCGTCCGGGTCGAGCCGTCGGGCAGCGTGCCGAGCTGCGCGAGCGCCTTCGTGAAGTGCGCGATCGCCTCGTGATCCGCATGCCGGGCGACGGCGTTCTCGCCGGCGCGCATCGCGAACGTCACGGCGCGGTCGACGTCGCGCGACGCCTCGTAGTGCGCGGCCAGCTCTCCGGCGATCTCCCCGGCGCGCGCGCCGAACGCCGCTTCCTTGCGCTCCGCGATGCGCCGATGCAGGCGGATGCGTCGGGCCGGCGCGATGCGGTCGTACAGCACGTCGCGGTAGAGCGCGTGCACGAAGCGGTAGCGCCCGGCGACGGTGCCGTCGGGCCATTCCTCGACGCCCGCCGCGTGCAGGAACTGCGCCTTCCAGGCGAGCCCCTCGCACGTCTCCTCCAGCCGCTCGGTGTCGCCCTGCAGCGCCGCCGCGACGGACGCGACCGAGAACTCGGCGCCGACGACGCTCGCCGCCTCGAGCACCTGCCGCTCGTCGGGCCCGAGGGTCTCGACCTGCCGCTCGATCATCTGCCGCAGGCTGTCCGGCACGCCGGACGCGAGCGCGGCGGCCCCGCCGCGCAGTGCCCAGTGCCGCGACTCGTCGGTGATGAGGCGGTTGCGGAGCGCGAAGTCGACGACGTTCACGAGGAAGAGCGGGTGGCCTTCGGTGCGGCCGTGGATCTGCTGCACCAGCTCGTCGTCGATCTCGCCGCCGGTGAGCCGCCCGCGCAGGTACTCGGCCACCGCGGGACGGGCGAGCGGCGCCAGGCGGATCTCGTCCGCGCAGCGGCGCGCCTGCAGCTCCTGCGTGATCGCGCGCAACGGATGATCGCTGCGCATCGCTTCGGTCGGACGATAGGTGCCGACGACGAGCAGGCGCGCGGGCGCGCGACGCTGCGCCAGGTACGCGACGAGCTCGAGCGTCGACAGGTCGCTCCAGTGCAGGTCTTCGAGCACGAGCACGAGCGGTCGCGTGGCGGCGACCGCTTCGAGCAGCTCCGCCATCTCCCGCAGCATGCGCTCGCGCGTGGCGTCGACGGTGCGCCGCTGCAGCGCCTCGCGCTCCTCGTCGCCGAGCAGTCCCGGCAGCTGCGCGAGCCACGTCGGTGCATGGACGCGCAGCAGGGCGACGAGCGCCTCGCCGCCCCCTTCGCGCACGAGCCGGCCCCACGCCTCGAGCACCGGCAGATACGGCTCGCCGGCGCCGTACTGCTCGACGGACTGTCCGCGCGCGATCAGGGCGTCGCCCGAGGAGCGCACGCGATCGAGCAGCGCGTCGACGAGCGTCGTCTTGCCGATGCCGGCCGGACCGCTGGCGAAGACGACGGCCCGCGTACCCGCCCGCACGCGCGCGACGACGTCCTCGAGCGTCGCGAGCTCCTTCGCCCGGCCGACGATCGGGGTGGCCGGCGCCGACACGACGTCGGCCGCATGCCCCGACACCTCGACGGAGAAGCGGTACTTGGCCGGCTCCTGCGGGCTCGCGGGCGCCGACGGGGTCGGCACGACGGGCGTCGTCGTGTGACCGCTCGGCAGCGGCGTGAACGCGGGATCGCCGTAGAGGAGGTAGCTCGCCCACGTCAGGCTCTGCAGGCCGCGCTGCGCGATCACCGCGTGGCGCGCCTGGCGCAACGACTCGCCGAGGCTCGCGCCGGCGGCGAGCGCGACGTAGCACGTGGTCGCGAAGAGCACGCTCTCGTCGTCGTGGACGACCCAGAACGTGCCGACGTAGTTCGGCACGCCGGCGAGGAGGAACGCGCTGCCGATGCCGAACGCCCGGCCCTCGTAGCCGTAGCCGCCGTCCCACGCCGCCGTCGTCCCCGCCTCGCACGAGTTCGAGAAGACGAGCATCGGCGGCGGGCGCAGCTTCGACAGCTCGGCCGCCGTGAGGACGCCTTCGGCGAGCCGCCAGCCGCTCTTCGCCGGCGTGGTCGCGTCGTAGTGGCTGTGGCCGGCGTAGTGGACGACGTCGTGCTCCTGCAGCGCGCCGAGCAGCGCGATGCGACGCACGCTGCGGCCACCGAGCAACGTGACGTCGACGGCGGGAACGTCGTCGAGCACCGCACAGAGCTGCTCGGCCTCGGCGCTCGCCTGCGGCAGGCTCTCGGTGGGATCGACGACGACCAGCACGCGGAGCCGGCCACGGAGATCGCGCTGCGGCGGGCGATCGGGAATGCGCTGGGTGGTGATCACCTGGCGGCCCATGCGGAACTTCGTCGCGAGGAAGTCACGGCCGTCGTGGCAGAGCTCCCACGGCACGTGTACGAGCTGCTCGTCGAGCCGCAGGTAGAGGTCGCCCGGCGGCGCGTCGCGCAGCCGCGCGCGCGCCGGCTCGGTCAGGAGGTGCGAGAAGACGAGGCCGCCGACCCGCTCCAGCGACCGCACCGCCGCCGCACCGTTGCCCGCACGCGCCACGCCGGCCAGGTGTGCGGTCTCGCTGGTGAGCTCGCGCAGGAAATCGTCGTCGACCTGGGTCTCGCTGCGCGGGATCAACGATCCCAGCTCGGCGAGGTCCACGACGTTGAGGTCACCCTGCCGCAGCACGGTGAGCTGGATCGGCGCGCTCGATCGATCGGCCACTCCCCGCGAGGCTTAGCATGCGCCCGGAGACCGTGTCTTGGGGCCGGCGGACACGGCGACGTGAATGGATGACGCTCGCGCATCTCGCCCAGAATGACCGCGGGTGACGGCGGCCGAAGCATCATGCGGCGCCGGCTTCGCCGGCCGCGGCACGACGGTAGATCGCAGACGCGCCGCCACACCAACTGCCCACCCGAGACATGGTCTCGGGTGGACTCACCGTCGCAGATCGAGACGGAAGCTCGTGCCGATCCCCGGGCACGACACCTCGTACACGCCGACCTCGATGCGCTGGACGCGCAGTGCGCCGGCGTCGTCGGTACGGGCCGAGAACACCGAGCGTCCCTGCCGGCGTACGAACACCCGCTGGCCGGTGAGCGCCTCTCCGGCCTCGTTGACGAGCGTCAGCGTGAGGCCGACCACCTCGCCCGACGGCACGACGGCGGCGTGGATCTCCGCGCCCGGCGCACAGATGCGGAACCGGACCGCCTCGGTCGTCTCGTCGCCGCGGACCGCGGCGGCCGCCATCGGCAGCTCGTCGATCGAGAGGATCGGGCCGACGAGATGCCGTTCGAGCAGACGCGCGCCGGCGCGGGCGAGCCCGACGACGACGGTCGTCAGCCGCGCCGCGGGCGTCGCCTCGGCCCAGCGCGACGCGACGCGCGCGCGAAGCGTCGCCGGCACCTCGAGCGTCGGACCGGCGTCGAGCCGCGCGATGATGCGCGCCGCCGTGATGCCCTCGGCGAGGCAGGCGTCGCAACCACCGAGATGCTCGTCGGCCGCGCGCTGCGCGTCGGGCGACAGCACGTGCTGCACCCAGCCCGCGATCTGGTCGGAGGGCAGGCACCCGGCGCCGGACGACGCCGGCGACGGCGGCAGCGGGGCGCGCATGCCGGCGGTCGCTGCGTCGAGCCGCGCCCGGAGGGTGCTGCAGAGCTCGCAGCCGGCGGCGTGCGATCGCACCTGGCCCGCCTCGGGCTCGGCGAGCTCGCCGTCGACGAGCTGCGACAGCTGGATCGGGGTCGGGCAGGTCATGACGCCACCTCCGCGGTCCGTACCGCGCGCTCGAGTCGCTCGCGCAGCCGGAAGATACGCGAGCAGACCGTGCCGACGGTGCTGTTCAGCAGCCGGGCGATGTCCTTGTAGGGCGTCGTCATCTTGGCGCTCCGGATCTGCTCCAGCAGCTTCTCGTGCTGGCGCGTGCGCTTCGCGAGGGCCTGTTCCAGGTCGCGGCGCCGCTCGAGCAGGCGCCGCGCGTTCGCCGATTCGTCATCCGATCCCAATAGACGCAGCTTTTCGTCCGTTTCATGCAGCTCCCGCCGGCGCAGCACGATCCAGCCCCAGACGGAGTCGAGATCGTCGCGCAGGCGCGAGACGGCGACGTCCCGGCGCCGCAGCTCGGTCTCGACCTCCGCGAGAACGTCGAGGGTCTCGTCCGTGGACCGCCGCGAGACCTTGGCGAGCAGCCGGACGTCCTCGGGCGTCACGTGGTACTCGAGCAGGGAGAGCAGCTTGAGATCGAGCTGCTCCTCGGGGCCGAGCGCGGTCCACGCCGCCGGCACCGGACCGCCGGGCTGCTCCGCGTCCTGCGCCGACGCGGGATCGGCGACCTCGTCGGCGTCGCCCTCCATCGCCACGGTGTCGAGCTCCCGGAGGCCGCGCTGCCATTCGAGGAAGAGGCTCCGCAGGACGTAATAGGCGAGGAAGGTGCGGAACTGGATCTGGTTGCGGCCCTCGAAGCTGCGAATGCGGGTGAAGATGCGGTCGCGCTCGAAGACGTAGACGTAGAAGTCGGCCGCCCGCTCGGGGGACACGCCGTAGATCTTCACCGGGAAGTTGTAGATGTCTTCGGCGTGGCGGTCCTGGAAGGTCCGCCGCGCGTCGGCGTCACCCGCCGCGCAGGCCCGGACGAGCTCCACGACGTCGTCTGTCTCGGGGCGGCGTCGCGCCACGATGCGCCTCAGGCGCCGTCGTCCGGGCTGATCGTCACGGCCCCTCGCTACCAGCGACGCGCGGACCAGATCAATCGCCGGCGCGTCGCCGGCGACCGGGTCCGCGATCCGGGCCGGGAGGGGTGGCATGCCCGATACGACGCAGAAAACGCGGCGGCGTATTGCAGCGGGGCCCGCAGCAATGGAACCGCGCAAATGCCGCATCTGATGCGGGCATGAAAACACCCCTCCTGCGGACGTTCGTGACCCTCGCGCTCCTGGCGTTCGGCCGCCCCGCGGCGGCCACGGACCCCGGCGAGGCCCTCGTATTCCCCGACTGCAACAAGAAGATCCAGGCATGCATCGACGCCGCCCCTCCCGGCGGCGCCGTGCTCCTCGCCACCGACGACACGATCGACGAGGACCTGAGCATCACCAAAAGCATCACGCTCGCGGCCGCCCCCGGCTTCCGGCCCGTCTTCGCGCCCACCTCCAACATCTTCGCCCGCTCGGCGGGCGGCGGCGACAAGGTGCTGGTCCTCCGCGGCCTCACCTGGGAGCCCGCGGGCGCGTCCACCGCCATCCGGGTCCTCCACGACGGCGACGGCGCCTACGACGTCCAGCTGCTCGACAACGCCTTCCTCGGCCTCCAGGGCTCCGGCTTCTCGGCGGTCGTCAGCGTCCAGACGACCCAACCCGGCCCGGGCGGCCCTCTCATCCTCAACGTGCGCGGCAACACCTTCCGGATGCCGGCGGGCACCCGGTGGCCGCTGGAGATCGAGCTGCCCTGGGAGGTGCACGGCATCACCGTCGTCGAGCGGAACGTCATCGAGACCGCCGACACCGGCCAGCCGGGCGCGATCTACTTCCGTCACTGGGAGGGCGAGATGCTCTTCTATGCCCTCCACAACGTGGTACGCACCGCGAACCCGGCCCAGACCGCGATCGAGGTGTATCAGTCGGGCGACGGCACCGGGCGCACCATCGCGCGCATCTTCGGCAACCTCCTGCAGGGCGTCGACGGCGGCATGCGCTTCGGCACGTCGCTCTACGCCGAGGAAGGCGACATCGATCTGCTGGTGGCGCACAACACCGTCGTCGACGCGAACATCCGAGCGGTGCAGGTCGGCGGACGCGACGACTTCGGCGCCGAAGTGAGCGGCGTGATCGCCAACAACGTGCTGGCCCGCAGCGGACGCGGCGACGTCGGCATCCACGAGTTCGCCGACCAGGTGCTCGAGACGAACAACCTGCTCACCGCCATGGACCCCGAGGGCTTCCCGTCGGAGCCCGGCCCCTACAGCATCCTCGTGACCGACCCCGGCTTCGCCGCCGACGACGACTTCCGCCTGGCGCCGACGTCGCCGGCCATCAACAAGGCCGATCCGGCCCACACGCCGGCCGAGCTCATGTTCGATCTCGACGACCAGCCCCGCGTCGCCGGTCCGGCGGCCGACCTCGGCGCATTCGAGCTACCGTGCGCGCCCGGCGACGATGCGCCGCACTGCGCGCCGATGTGCACGCCGACGACCTGTCAGAGCGGCGATCCCTGCTACGTCGCGACCTGCGTCGGCGACATGTGCCGCACGACGCCGATCGACGGCTTCCTGCAGCAGGCGCTCTGCGCCTGCGACCGGCCGCTGCCGACGGCGTGCGACGGCGTGCTGATCCCGACGCGGATCACCCGCCGTGCCGCGAACGCGTGCCTGCAGATCGACCGCATCGTCCCCGACCCGCTCTCCCGTCAGACCTTCAAGCGCGTGCGCAGCGCGAAGCGGAGCTGGGCCAAGGCGAGCCGCCTTCTCGCGAGCCCGCGCTCCGGCGTGCCGGCGAGCTGCGCCGCCGCGCTGTCGGCGCAGTACGACGACGCCTCCCGCCGCGCCGGCCGACTGACCGAGGCATGATCCCCCTGCCCTTGTAGCCCCCGCACACGGGGGCTACTCGTCCCTCCCATGCCGAGCCGCGTACCGGATGCCGTCCTCGACGAGCTCCGGACGCGGCTCGGCGCTCGTACGTCGACCGCGCCCGCCGACCTGGAGGCGGCATCGCACGACGCCTCCTCGCAGTCGCCGCATCGCCCCGACGTCGTCGTCTGGCCGCTCGCGACGGACGAGATCACCGACGTCGTGCGCCTCGCGGGCGCGCACCGCGTCCCGCTGACGGCGCGCGCCGGGGGATCGAGCCTCGAAGGCAACCCGATTCCCGTCGCCGGCGGCATCGTGCTCGACGTCTCGCGCATGAACGAGGTCGTCGCCGTCCGTCCCGACGACCTGCAGGTCGACGTGCAGCCCGGTGTCGTCTACGCGCGGCTGAACGCGGTGCTCGCGCCGCACGGCCTCTTCTTCCCGCCGTCGCCGGGCGGCAGCGCCGACTGGGCGACCGTCGGCGGCATGGTCGCGAACAACGCGAGCGGCCTCTGGTCGGTCAAGTACGGCGGCACGCGCGACCACGTGCGCGCCGCGACGGTGGTCACCGGCGCCGGCGACGTCGTGCGCCTCGGCAACCGCTGCCGCAAGAGCGCGTCGGGCTACCACCTGCTCGGGTTGATGATCGGCTCGGAAGGCACGCTCGGCATCGTGACGGAGCTGACGCTGGCGCTCGCGGGATTGCCGGTGGCGCGACGGCGCGGCGGCTTCGTGTTTCCCGATGCCGTGGCCGCCGCGCGCGCGGTCGCCGACCTGATCCGCTTCGGCGTCGACGTCGCCGCGGTGGAATTCCTCGACGCGGCGACGGTGGCGGCACTGAACCGCTTCCGCGCGTTCGGGCTGACCGAGCGCCCGTCGCTGCTGCTCGAGGTGCACGGCAGCGATGCCGGCGTCGGCGAGGTGTGGACGGCGGCCGCGTCGGTCGCGGGCGACGCCGGCGGCGTCGCGATCGACCTGCCCGACCCGTGGGCGATCCGCGAGCTCGCCACGCGCGCGGTCGAGGCGCAGCGCCAGAGCGCTGCGACCGTGCGCGCGGACCTGGCCATCCCGATCGGCGCCCTGCCCGCGCTGGTTCGCGCCTGCGAGACGGAAGCCGCGACGGATGGGCTGCCGATGCACGTCTTCGGCCACGCGGGCATCGGCATCCTGCACGTGCTGATCCCCGCGGCGCCCGACGAGCGCGCGGCGGCCGAGGCGGCGCGCGGGCGTCTCGTCGAGCGCGTGCTGGCGCTCGGTGGCTCCTGCTCCGGCGAGCACGGCATGGGCACCGGCAATCGTCGCTTCGCCGCGCGCGAGCACGGTCCCGCGCTCGCGCTCATGCAGGGCGTGAAGGCGCTCTTCGACCCGCACGGCATTCTGAACCCGGGCAAGATATGGTGACCGGATGGACGTCGCCCTCGTCACCGGAGCGAACACCGGCATCGGCCGCGTCACGGCGCGCGAGCTCGCCCGCCGCGGCATGCACGTCGTCGTCGCGGCGCGCAGCGAGGAGAAGGGCCGCGAGGCCGTCGCCGCCATCCGCGCCGAAACCGGCTCGCACAGCGTCGAGCTCCTGCGGCTCGATCTGGGATCGCTCGCGTCGGTGCGCGCGTCGGCGCGCGAGTTCCTCGCGAAAGGCATTCCGCTCCGCGTGCTCGTCAACAACGCGGGCATCGGCGGCCAGCGCGGCCGCACCGCCGACGGCTTCGAGCTGCACTTCGGCACGAATCACCTCGGGCACTTCCTCCTGACGAACCTCCTGCGCGACGCGCTGGTGGCGTCGGCGCCGTCGCGCGTCGTCACCGTGTCGAGCAAAGCGCACTTCGACGCGACGCGCGGCATCGACTGGAGCCGCGTCGAAGGGTCCACGCGGAGCTTCACCGGGCTGCCGGAGTACGCGGTCTCGAAGCTCGCGAACGTCCTGTTCACGAAAGAGCTGGCGCGACGGCTGACGGGCACCGGTGTGACCACGTACGCGCTCCATCCGGGCGTCATCGCGTCGGACGTCTGGCGGCGCATCCCGTGGCCCATCCGTCCGCTCGTCACGCGCAACATGCTATCGGTCGACGAGGGCGCGCAGACGACGATCCACTGCGCGACGTCGGCGGACGTCGCGCAGGAGTCGGGGCTCTACTACGACAAGTGCCGCCCGCGTGATCCGCTGGCGCTCGCGAACGATCCCGCGCTCGCCCACGAGCTGTGGGAGCGCAGCGAGGCGTTCGTCGCGCGCGCCTCGTCGTAGCGTCAGAAGCCGAAGCCCACTCCGCCGCCGACACCCCCACCCCACCCGCCGACGCCGATGCCGATCGCGGGCCGGCGGCGGTCGTACGGGTCGCGCGGCGGCCAGAGATGGACCTGCTCGGCCGCCAGACGTGGAAAGCGGTAGCCCGCGTCGCCGACCGTGCCGTCGACGGTACCGTCCACGACGCCGACGGCGGTCACCTCCCGGCCCGGACTCCAGACGTCCGGATCGAAGAAGCCCTGCGCGCAGGCGACGAAGCGTCCCGCGCTGTCGTCGACCATGCGCGGTCGGGCGATGCGGTCCAGCGGATGGTCGACGATCTCGAAGCAGGTGCGGTCGCGCTCCGGCCGGGTCTCGATGAGCTCGCCGCCCCATCGCACACGCTCGCGCGCGTCGGGGTCGGCCAGGGCCTGGCCGACCGTCACCGGCGCAAAGTCGCCGCGCAGCGCCGCCGGCGGGCGCGCACACGCCATGACGAGCAGCAGCGGCAGCACCACGCGGACCGTCACCATACGATCAGGCTACAGCAGCCGGAGACGGCCGGAAGAGCCTCCCCGGGGTGGTTTTTCCTTGACGCTGACGACCGCGGGAATGGTACCTCTCCGCCCCATGCGGACCCGATTCGGGCGGTGGACGCCCTGCTGGACCCTCGTCGTCTCCCTGCTGCTCGCGCCGGCCGCGGCGCTCGCCTATCCGTCGCTGGGCGGCGTCATCGCGCACAGCCGCGACGACATTCCCGGCGGGTTCACCACGATCTCGGGCGACAACACCGTGTCGACGGTGACCATGCCGTTCTCCATCTCGATCGAGGGCGTGAGCTACAACACGGTCGCCATCTCGACGAACGGCTGGATGGAGTTCGGCGGCAACACGTCGGGCGACAGCGATCCCAGCAACGACTGCCTGCCGACGTCGGCGCACACGAACCCGTTCCTCGCGTTCTACTGGGACGACATGCGGACCATCAACACGGCGGTCCGCCACGGCACGGTGGGTACCGCGCCGGGCCGCGTGTTCATCGTCGACGCCGACATCGAGACCGTCGCGGGCCCGAGCCACGACGTCACGATGCAGGTGCAGGTCCACGAGAGCTCCGGCCTGATCACGGTGAAGTACGACGACGTCGAGTCGGAGTCGGGCGGCCAGGGCGCGACCCTCGGCTGGCAGGGCGCCGGCGGCGGGGGCTCCACCGCGCGGCCGGTCGGCTGCAACGCGCGCATCCTCGACGACAACACGCTCGTCGACGGCTGGTCGATCGACACCGGCATGCCGGCGGGCACCGCGCTCGCCGGCTTCAAGGCGCTCAGCCGCGACGACATCAGCGGCTTCACGACGATCTCCGGCAACGACACCGTCGGCAACGCGACGATGCCGTTCTCGGTCAACATCGACGGCACCAACTACAACGCGCTCGCCATCTCGACGAACGGCTGGATCGAGTTCGGCGGCAACACCGCCGGCGACTCCGACCCGTCGAACGACTGCCTGCCGACGTCCGCGCACACCAACCCGTTCCTCGCCGCGTTCTGGGACGACATGCGAACGATCAGCGAGAGCGTCCGCCACGGCGTCACCGGCTCGTCGCCGAACCGGGTCTACGTCGTCGACTTCGCGGTCGAGAACAACAACGCCGGCAACAACGACATCATCTTCCAGGTGCAGATCCACGAGGGGTCGGGCCTGATCACGACGAAGTACCTGCCGAACCAGAACGAGGCGAACGGCCAGACGGCGACGATCGGCTGGCAGAGCGCGGGCGGCGCGTCCGCGAACGCCCGGCCGATCGGCTGCAACGCCAAGGTGCTCGACGACAACCTCCACGACGAAGGCTGGTCGATCGACCTGCGCTCGCCGCGCGGCAGCGCGCTGCACGGCGTGCTCGCGCACAGCCCCGACGACATCGGCGGGTTCACGTCGCTGTCCGGCAACGACAGCGTCGCGACCGCCGCGCTCGGCTTCACGCTGACGCTCGAGGGGCAGACGTACACGAACGTCGCGCTGTCGACGAACGGCTGGCTCGAGTTCGGCGGCAACACCGCCGGTGGGCTCGCGAGCCACCCCGCGAACACGTGCCTGCCGAACGCGTCGCACACGAACCCGTTCCTCGCCGCGTACTGGGACGACATGCGCACGGTCGGGACGGCGATCCGCTACGGCACCGTCGGGACCGCGGGCGGGCGCGTGTTCATCGCCGACTACTTCATCGAGAACAACAACACGAACAACCACGACCTGAAGATGCAGGTGCAGGTCCACGAGCGATCGAACGCGATCACGATCAAGTACTCGGACAGCGAAGCGGAATCGAACGGCCAGACCGCGACCATCGGCTACCAGACGGCCGGCGGCGCCGGCGCGACGGTGCGCTCGGTCGGCTGCAACGCGAAGGTGCTCGACGACAACACCGCCCGCGGCGAGGGCTGGTCGATCGCGCAGGCCGAGGTCTGCGGCGACGCGCTCGTCGGACCCGGAGAGCAGTGCGACCAGGGCGTCGGCGTGAACGGCAGCGCGTCGTCGTGCTGCTCGTCGACCTGCGCGTTCAAGACGGGCGGCACGACCTGCCGGGCGTCCGCGGACATCTGTGACGTGCCGGAGACGTGCACGGGCTCGGGCGCCACGTGTCCGGCCGACGGGTTCGTCGCCGGTGGCACCGAGTGTCGCGCGTCCGGCGGCGAGTGCGACCTGGCCGAGGCCTGCACCGGCAGCGGGGCCGCCTGCCCCGCCGACGGCAAGCAGCCGAACGGCACCGCCTGCACCGACGACGGCAACGTCTGCACGACCGATACCTGCGACGGCGCGAGCGACGCCTGTCAGCATCCGGCCGGCAACGCGGGGACGCTCTGCCGCGGCTCGGCCGGCGACTGCGACGTCGTCGAGACCTGCGACGGCGTGAGCACGAGCTGCCCCGCCGACGCGTTCAAACCGAGCACCACCGTCTGCCGCACGTCGGCGGGGGAGTGCGACCTGGCCGACACGTGCACCGGCCTCGGCGCGAGCTGTCCGGCCGACGCCAAGCAGCCCGGCGGCGCGGCGTGCACCGACGACGGCAACGCCTGCTCGGCCGACGTCTGCGACGGCGTCGGTGACGTCTGCACGCATCCGGCCGGCAACGCGGGAGCCCTCTGCCGTGGCGCCGCCGGCGACTGCGACGTCGCCGAGACCTGCGACGGCGCCAGCACGAGCTGTCCGGCCGACGCGAAGGTGCCGGCCGCGACCGAGTGCCGCGCGACCGCGGGCGACTGCGATGTCGCCGAGGCGTGCGACGGCAACAGCGACGCGTGTCCCGCCGACGGGTTCCTCCCGAGCTCGACGGAGTGCCGCGCCTCGGGCGGCATCTGCGACGTCGCCGAGTCCTGCACGGGCTCGGGTGCGGCGTGTCCGGCCGACGACTTCGTCGCGTCGGGCACGGAGTGTCGCGCCTCGGCGGGCGACTGCGATCCCGCCGAGCTGTGCACGGGCAGCGAGGCCGACTGCCCGGCCGACAGCGTCAGCGGCGCGTTCGTGGTCTGCCGCAACGCGGCCGGCCCGTGCGACGTCGCGGAGAACTGCGACGGCAGCGGCACGGTGTGCCCCGCCGACACGAAGGTACCGGCGGCGACCGAGTGTCGCGCCGCGGCCGGCGACTGCGACGTCGCCGAGAGCTGCGACGGCGTCGCCGACGCGTGTCCCGCCGACGCGAAGGCGCCGGCGTCCACGGTGTGCCGTGGCGCGGCGGGCGACTGCGACGTGGCGGAGAATTGCGACGGCACGAACGACGCGTGTCCGGCCGACGCCGTGGCGCCGGCAACCACGGTGTGCCGTGCGGCGGTGGACGCCTGCGACGTGGCCGAGTCGTGCGACGGCTCGGGCATCGCCTGCCCGGCGGACACCGGCGCGCCCGACGGTGACGGCGACGGCACGTGCGACAGCGAGGACGTCTGCCCGGCGATTCCGGACCCGAGTCAGGCCGACGGCGACACCGACGGCCTCGGTGACGCGTGCGACCCGTGCACGAACGTCTTCAACGGCGGTGTGTTCGCGACGAAGGAGAAGCTGACGGCGACGAAGCTGCTCGCGCCCGGCGGCGACGACAAGCTCAAGCTGAAGGGCTTCATCACGATCCCGACGACGCCGACGATCGCGCCGCACGTGAACGGCGTCCGCCTGCTGCTGCAGACGGACGACGGCGTGATCATCCTCGACACGACGCTGCCGGGCGGCGCGTACTCCACCGCGACGCGCGCCGGCTGGAAGACCAACGGCACGGGGACGAAGTTCCTCTACAAGAACGCGGGCAAGGTCGTCCCCCTGATCGACGGCATCGCGAAAGTGTCGCTCGGCCTGTCGCCGAAGACACCCGGACTCCTGAAGTTCGGCGTCAGCGGCAAGAACGGCACCTTCGGGCCGGTCGTCTCGGGCGATCTACCCGTGCAGGCGACGCTGGTGATCGACGTACCCACCGCCGAGACCGGCCAGTGCGGCGAGACCGACTTCACGCCGGCCGGCTGCGTGATCGGCGGCGCGGGCAGCACGCTCAAGTGTAAGTAGACGGGCGACGGGACGGCGCCCGCGACGGCGCCGTCCCGTCAGCGCTTCATGTAGGCCGCGAACGCGTCGGCCCAGTCCGGGTGCCAGCGCGACAGCGCCGGGCGGTTCTCGACGATGTCGTCCGCCGCCCAGCGGATCCGCCGCGCGTCCATGTCGCGCGTCGTCTCGTTGTCCGGGCACAGGACGTAGAAGTCGCCGGCCGCGAGGTGCTCGAGCAGGAAGTCGACGACTTGCTCGGCGGTCCACGCGCCGGCCGGCTTCTCGGCGCCGCGCGCCGTCATGCCGGTGTGCGTGAAGCCCGGGATCAGCAGGTGCGCGGTGACCCGACACCCCGCGCGGCTCCGCAGGTCGTGCGCGAGCGCCTCCGTGTAGACCTTCACGCCCGCCTTCGCGACGTTGTACGCCGCGTTGCCCGGCGGCGTCGTGATGCCCTGCTTCGAGCCGGTGTTCACGATCAGCGACGGCGTGCCCGCCGCGATCATCGACGGCGCGAAGACCTGCGAGCCGTTGATCACGCCCCACAGGTTCACCTCGAGCAGCCGCCGCCAGCGCTCCGGGTCGTCGAGCGTGCCGCCGCCGGCGCCGATGGCGGCGTTGTTCATCAGGATCGCGACGTCACCGCCTGCCGCCTCGCGCAGGCGCTCGACGTCCGTGCGCGACGACACGTCGGTCGGAATCGCACGCGCGCCGGGCAGCGCGGCCGCGGCCTGTCGCAGCGGCTCGCCGTCGAGATCGGCCAGAACGACGCGGAGCCCCATGGAAGCGAAACGGCGCGCGGCGGCGAGGCCGATGCCGCTCGCGGCACCGGTGACGACGGCGGTGCGGCCGGACACGAGTGCGGGATGCGATGCCATGAGGCACTCGACCATGGATCGGCACGGGAAGATACCCGCATCGCGCGTTCGGCGTACCTCGGGGTACCTCCGGCGACGCGCGCGCCTGGAACGCCAGCCGCCCCGCACCACGCCGCGCGCTGACGAGGCATCTGCCATGGCCGACGTACGGTCTTACCGAGGTCCACGACCCTCGCTAGACTCGCGGCCATGCAGACCAACACACGCCGGCTGTCCGCCGCTGCCTTCGCGCTCGCCGCCACGCTGTCGGTCGCAGCGCCCCGCCAGGCGGAAGCCTTCAACGATCGCTACGTGTTCGCCGCGACCCGTGGGGTGAGCCAGATGCGCGTGCATCCGGCGCTCAAGGTGCCGCTCTTCCCGATCACGGTCGCGGTGGACCTGGCGTTCCTGCCGTTCTCGACGATCGCCGGCCTGGTGACCTGAGCGTCACGGCGACGGGTTGCCATGCACCGGCGCGGTGCCGCCGCCGCCGACGGCCGAGCCGCCGGTCGGCGACGTCGTTCCGGTCGACGTCGGCGACCCGGCGGGCGCCGGCTCGCACACGACGCAGTCGCCGACGCTCGTCCACCGGCCGAGGAAGTCCGTCTCGAGCGGCGGGTTCTTCCAGCACGCGGGGTCGACGCCGCCGAACTGCGCGACGTTCCCGGCCGTTTCCTTCTGCTGGAACGCGAAGACGTTGCCGACGATCAGCGGCGTGAACCCCGTCGGGCACACCCGGTCACCGTAGACGGTGAGCCGTTGGCTCGAGTCGACGTTGACCGTCGACGTCGTCCGGCGGCGGCCGGTTCCCAGCTGGGCTTCCGCCCAGACGGCCGTTCCGAGCAGCAGACACGCAGCGACACTCGCGGTCCGAACGATGTGCATGACGACCCTCCGCGCCACGACTAGGCCGGGGTCGTCCGCACCGTCAAGAACGCAGATGCGCCGTCGGCGCCGGATGTCAGGCGACGCTGCGCTGGGCGATCTGGAGCGTGAGCTGCATCATCGCGTTCATCGCCTCGCCGACGCGCTGGTCGCCCGCCTTCGCCGGCGACCCGGCGTCGAACGGCGGATGCGGATCGTATTCGAGCATCAGCTGGAGCGTGCGCGCGTACTCGGCGCCGGCGATTTCCCCGACGAGCGTGAGCGCCATGTCGATCCCCGCACTGACGCCGGCGCCGGTGACGACCTTCCCGCGGCGCACGACGCGCTCTGCGACCGGGTTCGCGCCGAGGCGCCGCAGATCGTCGAACATCGCCCAGTGCGTCGTCGCGTCGACGCCGTTCAGGATACCCGCGCCCGCGAGCAGCAGCGCGCCCGTGCAGACCGACGTCGTCCACTGCGTCGTGCGATGCGCGCGCGCGATCCAGGGCACGATCGGATGGTCGGGCACCAGCGTGCCCGTGATGAGGCCGCCGGGCACGAGCAGGATGTCGGGATCGGGCAGCTCGTCGAACGACTTCCGTGCGGTGACGGTGAGGAAGCCCGTGTCGTCGGTGACGGGCCCCGCCTTCGCGGCGACGAACGTCACCTCCGCGCCCGGCAGCCCCGACAGCACCTGGAACGGGCCCATGGCGTCGAGCGACGTGAAGTTGTCGTAGAGACCGATGGCGATGCGCATGCGTTCGCTAAACGCGATCCCTCCGGGCGGTGCAATGCCGTGGCCGGATCGGAGGGCTGGTTGTCGGCAACGCACGACCGGGCTTCACGACGGCTCCGCCCGAGCTCGAGATGCTGCGCGCGCCCGAGCAGCGCATCGTCACGCGGGAGCGGGTCGAGAGCGCGAAGCCGAATCCCGATCTCTTCATCGAGGCGGCGCGTCGAGCCGTGCGACGCGCTCGTCGTCGGCGACAGCGTGTGGGACCTGCGGCGAGGCGCGCCCGGGGCAATCGTGGCTCAGGCGCTCGCGGCGACCAGGCGGACCCGGGTGGTCGCGCGGCCCGCGAACGCTACACGCTCGCGTCCTTCCCGACCCGAGACGAAGTCTTGGGTCGGTCTCCTAGCCGCGCGGATCGAAGACGTTCGCGTCGCCGGGCGTGACGCGGCCGCGCACGCCGACGCCTTCCGATGTCGTCAACCGCTCGAGCACCGCGCGATCGTCGGGCGTGTTCGCCAGGAAGCGGCGGCCGTCGGCCAGCCGGCCGATGACGATGCCGCGGATCGGCTCGCCGTCGCGGCCGTGGACGACCGTGTACGTCTCGATCGTGGCGTCGCCCGACGGCTCGGCGACGACCTCCGGCGACGGCGCGGCGTCGAGCGCCTGCTGCGCGGCCGTGGGATCGGCGCGCACGAACGGACCGTCCTTCGGCTTCGTCGCGTAGACGCCGATCGCATGCTTCGTCAGATACCAGCCGAGCGCCGACACGAGACCGACGCTGCCCGGACGCTCCCGCAGCCGATCCATCATGCTGGCGATGCCGTGCATGGAGTAGTTGTTGCCCGGGCCGCCGAAGTACGGGAGGCCGCCGGTGACGGTGACCGGCCGCGGATCGTCGACCGCGACGCCGAGCATCTCGCGGCCGATCTGCACCGCGCACGGGAAACAGCTGTAGAGCTCGAGGTGGTCGACGTCGCCGATGCCGACGCCCGCCGCCGCCAGCGCCTGCCGCCCGGCTTCGCGGATCGCCGGCGAGCTCGCGTAGTCGACGCGGTCCGACACGAACCACTTGTCGGTCGCCTCGCCCGTTCCCCACACGTACACCCAACGCGACTCGGGGATGCCGAGCGCGCGCGCGGCGCCGACCGACGTCATCAGCACCGACGCCGACTGGTCGACGTCGATGATCGCGTTCATGCGCTTCGGGTACGGAAAGCCGATCATGCGGTTCTCGGGCCCGACCGTCGTGATCTCCTCGGCCGAGCGCGCGTCGCGGAACCACGCGTACGGGTTCGCGGCGGCGACGGCGGACATGCCGCTGCACAGCGTGCCCAGCGCGGCGCGGTGCGCGGCGAGCGACTGCCCCCGCTTCGCCCGCAGCGCGTTCTCGAACAGCGGATAGACCTGCGTCGGCATCTGCATGCCGTGGTTCATCTCGAGGCCGTTCGTGCCCTCGCGCCGGTCGCCCACCACGACGGGCTTGCCGTCGGGCGCCGTCGACCACGACAGCGTCGTCCCGGTGCGCTGCGAGCGCAGCACGGTGCGCATCGCCTCGGCGCCGGCGAGGAGCGCCAGTCGCACGCGGCCTTCGGCGATCTTCTGCGCCGTCTCGGCGACGAGCCACTGCGGCGTGTTGCCGCCGACGGTCGTGTAGATGGCGTCGGACGGCGTCGCGCCGAGCCGCTCGGCGAGCGCGCCCGGCAGGTTGCGGTACGGCCAGCAGAAGACGTTGACGACGGCGAGCGCGTCGAGCTGCGCGAGCAGCGCCGGGCCGGCGCCCGCGTCCTCGGCCGCGCGGCGCGCCGTCTCGACCATCATACCGAGGGGATCCAGCGCGACGCCGGCATCGGCGTCGCGCTGCGTGAGCTGCCCGCAGCCCACCAGGATGGGCGTGCGGTCGTCGGCGGTCACTTCTGCGTGGCCTCGACGTCGATCGTGATCGCGATCTCGTCGCCGACGACGAGCCCGCCGCCGTCCATGCTCTTGCTCCACGTGATGCCGAAGTCCTTGCGGTCGATCTTCGTCGTGGCCGAGGCGCCGGCGCGGGTGTTGCCGTAGGGGTCCTTGATCGTCGCCGTCGGACCCTCGACGTCGAGCACGACGGGCTTCGTCACGCCGTGCAGCGTCAGGTCGCCGGTCACCTTGAACTTGCCGGCGCCGGCGGGCTCGATCTTCGTCGACTTGAAGGTGATGGTCGGGTACTTCGCGGCGTCGAGGAAGTCGGGATTGCGCAGGTGCGCATCGCGCTTCGAGTCCTTCGTGTCGATGCTGGTGGCGTCGATCGTGGCCTCGATGACGGCGTTGGCCGGGCTGGCGGGATCGCCGGTGGCGGTCCCCGAGAACGTCGCGAAGCTGCCGCGGACGTTGCTGACCATCATGTGACGGACCGAGAAGGTGATGGCCGAGTGCGACGGGTCGATCACCCACGTGGCTGCGCCCGCGAGCGCCGGCGCCGCGAGCAGCGCGAGCGCGAGCAGAGACGACGAGAGTCGAAGCATGGAGCCTCCTTTCGAGAGGCCCGAAACTGCGTGGCGACGGCGCTCGTGTCAACGACCTGGAACCATCCAGCGCGAGGCGCGTCCCCAGACCGCTCGCCACGCGAACCCGAGGTGACGCCGCACCGGAAGGTACTGGGCGAAGACCTGGTCGTAGCAGCGCACGACGCACTCGTCGCAGATGTTGACGGTCGGGCCCGTGATCAGCAGGCGGACGTCGTCGATCGTCTTCGCGCAGAACGCGCAGGGTGCGGGGTTCTCGTCCGAAGACACGCTGCCGTCAGTCGTACAGGCAGACGAGGCGCTCCCCCTCGTCGGCCGCCGAGTCGTAGGTGCAGCGGTAGCCCGCCTCGTACGGGCTCGCGACCGACACGACGAAGGCGCTGGTCGTCGCCGTGAGGTCGCACGTGACCGCGGCGACGGGCGTCAGGCCCGGCAGCCCGTCGCACGTCGCGCCGGACGGCACGAAGTAGGCACCCGACTGCGCGCGGTGACGTTCCTGCAGCCACATCACGTTCATCGCCTCGCACACCACGACGTCGCGCGGCTCGCCGAGCCCGCACGCGCCGGTCGGCGGCGGCGTCGCGCACTGCACGACGCCGCCGTTGCCGCTCACCGCACACGGGAGCGGCGGCGACTGGTTCGGGAAGATGCGGAACGCGCAGCGCGACCCGTGATGACCGACCGGACCGAAGCCGACGCCGAGGTGCAGCACCGTCGCGTCCGGCAGGAAGCCGTCGAGCAGGTCGGCATCGACGGTGAAGGCGCTGCGCCGTACGAGCACCTGGACCTCCAGCGTCTCGCGCGTATCGGGCGCGACGCCCGGCGCGATCACCGGCAGCGTCGCCCGCCGCTTGAGCGAGATGCGGGTGACGCCGCCGTGCTGGCCGCGCGCGTCGCGAAAGGTCCAGGCGGTGCCGTCCGCGCGACCGCGCCACCCCGCGCCGCCAGGGACGACCGCGCTGACGAGCGCCTCGCGGCCATCGAGCGCGCCGTCGTACCGTTCGAGCAGGAAGCGCATCCCGCTCTCGGCGGGATCGGCGAAGTCGTCTGCGGTGCTCGCGTCGAGCACGATGCGACCGCGCAGCCGCAGCCGCTCGTCGCCGGAAGGCGCATCCGCGCCGGTGATCCGCATCGCGGCCTCGGTGAGCCGCAGCGCGCCGTCGTTCGTGCACACGTCGGCGGCGTCGCAGGTCCCGTCGAAGTCGCCGTCCGGGCACCCCGCATGCGCCATGCCGAGCGCGCCGGCGAGGACGATCGCGAGGACGAGACGAGCCCGCATGCGAAAACAGGGATGCAATCGCGCAGCCATGGTGGACCGCGGATGCTCGCAGGATCCGGGGTCGCACGAGCGTCACGAAATCACCGCTCGCGCGTGGTCTCGTAGCGCACCACGAGATAGTAGAACTCGGGCGGCCAGGCCTCGGGCACCTCGACGCCCAGCGCGGCAGCGAGCGCCGCGTGTCCGGCGAGCTCGGCGCGCAGCTGCGTGACGGTGCCGGGGATCAGATCGAGTCGCTGCGTGCGGATCATCGCCGCTCGGCCGCGATCCGCTGGAGACGGGGCACGCCCCAGGTGCGCAGCAGGTCGATGGCCTCCGCGATGCCGGGCGCGACGTCCGCCGCGGCGCGCGCCGCCGGAATCCGCTCGACCGCCGCGCGCATCGCGGCCTCGTCGGGAGCGCGGCCGGCCTCGATCGCGGCGCCGTACTCCTTTCGCACCTCAGCCCTTCACCGACGAGGGCAGGCCGGACGGGATGCGGCCCCACGCGACCGCCGACGACGTCCATATCTGGCGGTCGGGCTGGACGAGCGATGGATCGTCGAGCGAGCCGGCCTTCACGTAGACGGTGGCGGGATGCCGCGGCGACGACGTGAAGAGCGGCGAGCCGCAGTCGCCGCAGAAGTGTCGCGTCAGCTCGTTGCCGCTGTCGCCCCGCTTCGTGAAGGACCGCGGCGTCCCCGAGACGAATCGCAGCCGCTTCCACTCGAAATCGACACCGACGTTGAAGGCGCTGCCGGTGACCCGGCGACAGTCCGCGCAGTGACAGTAGCCCGCGGCACCGACCGGTCCATCGTACTCGTATGCGATCGCGCCGCAGAGGCAGCGTCCCGTGACCATCATGCCGTCGCCGATATCACACGACGGAAGAACTTCGTGTCGACCGCCATGCGCGGAAACGCCGGGGGCAGCTCGGCGGGGGCGATCTCCACGAAGCCGCTCTTCGCGTAGAAGCGCTGTGCGGCGCGCATCGGCTCGGTGGTCCCGAGATACAGCTCCCGCACACCGTGCGTCTGACATCGGCGCACGAGCACGTCGACGAGGCGTCGCGCGATGCCCGCGTCAGCGCCACGCCCCCCCCGCGCGACGAACATCTTGCGCAGGGCGGCCTGCTCGCCGCCGAAGTCGAGCAGCCCGATCGTACCGACGACCGCGCCTTCGTGCTCCGCCACCCAGAACTCGCCCGCGCCGCGCCGGTACGTGCCGGCGACGTCACGCAGGTCCGGCTGGTCGTCGAGCGTGATCGCGATGCCGAACTCGTCGCGCTGGATGGACAGGACGTGCGAGGCCACCGGGTCGGCATGGCGCTCGGCGAACGGGACGATCACGACGTCGACGGCCATGCGCACGATCGGGAACGGGCGCCCCTGGCCGTCGACCGTCGATCGGCCGACGACGGCGAAGCCGAGGTGCTCGTAGAAGCCGACGGCCTGCACGTTCTGCTCGTTCACCTCCACCCGTCGCGCGCCGAGCGCGGCCATCGCATGTTCGACGAGGGCCTTGCCCGCACCGTGGCCGCGATGGTCGGGGTGCACGAACAGCATCGCGATCTCCGTCCCGGCGACGCCCATGAACGCGACGACCGCGCCGTCCGTGTCGCGCACGCAGTGGATCGGAGCGAACGTCGCCAGGATGGCGCGCACCTCCGGGATCAGCGCCTGGACGTCCGCCTCCGTGAGGAAGTCGTGGGTCGCACGCACCGACGCCTCCCACACCGCGAAGAGGCGCTCCCTGTCCGCGGGGGTGGCGAGCGTGATCGACGGCGTCACTTCAGGAGCCAGGAATACCCGTCACGCATCAGCGCGTAGCCGCCGGTCTCCTGGACGTCGCCGTGGGCGACGATCACTCGGTCGAAGTCCCACGCGAGGATGCGCTCCATGCTCGCGCGTGCGGACGGGCGATGCCGGATGAGCAACGGGTCGAGCTTCGACGGGCCGAGGTGCCCATAGCTGCGCAACGCCTTCATCAGCCAGCGCGTCGGCATGGGCGTAGCCGGCCCGAAGTTGAACGCCATGTCGCAGGTGATCAGCGTCCGCGACGCGCGATGGAAGAAGGTGATCTCGTTCTCGTACGGCCGGCCACGGAAGAACGTCTGGTCGACCTCGTCGCGCCACTCCGCCGGCGGATCGTCGCCGAGGATCGCCTCGTACCGCAGATCGGGACGCTTCAGCTCGAGCCCCGGACCGATCCAGAGCCGCGCCCCCGGATACGCCGTCGCCACGTCGCCGGCGTAGAGGTGATGGACCCGGTTCGGCGCGACGGCGTAGGCCACCTGGCCGATCGCGTCGAGCTCGCTGCGGACCTGCGGGTCGAGCTGGATCGGCGAGTGCAGCAGCAGCTTGCCGCCGGCGAGACGAATCACCGTCATCCGCGTTCCCACCGGCAAGCCGAAGAAGCTCTGCGGGCGGTCGGCGATCCACAGGTTCTCGGCGAGCTGTCGCAGCGGGCGTGGCGTGGGAGCCTCCTCCAAACGAAAAAGGGCGGGCCGGGGAATCCCCCGGCCCGCCCCGCATGTCACGAATCAGGGCCGGCAGTCGAGGCCGCCGACCGGCGGCGTCTTCGCGCAGTCGCAGAGCGCGTCCGCGTCCGCGAAGACCGGGTCGTCCGGCGCCAGATCGGCGGCCGGGAACGGCGTCGTGCCGTCGTCGATCGTCCGGAGGAAGGAGATCAGGTCCGTCACCGCGCTCGGATCGGAGTCGAGCACGTTGTCGTTGCCGCCGGTACCGGCGCGCCAGTGCGCCTCGGCCGCGGCGATCACGTTCGCATCGGTGCCGATGCCGAACACCTCCTCGAGCGAGGCGGCCGACCCGGCGCGGAAGTACGGCGCGCTGTCACCGACACCGAGGAGGCTCGGCGGGTTGAAGCCGTCGGCGCCGAACGCGGCGTTCGGCACGAGCGCCGGGGCGACGCCGTTCACGGGGCTCAGCGCCGCGTGCCGCACCTCGATGGGGTTCGTCGCCGTGAAGGTGCCCACCTCGCGCATGATGCGCAGGCGCTCCACGGCTCCCGGAGGCGCGGGCACCTCGCAGGCACGGCCGGCGCCCGCCGCCGAGTTGAAGCCGTTCAGGAACACCGCGCCGGCATCGAAGACGTTGACGATGCCCGCATCGGTGCCCGGGATCGGGTTCACGTCGACGGGATCATAGGTGACGCGGCTCGTGGTCCACTTGGCGCCGCTGTGGCACGCCACGCAGTTCGCGCCGCTGGGACCTTCGGCGCCGAAGATGTCGCGGCCGCGCTCGGGGTCACCGCTCGTGCTGGGCGGCGCGATGGGCGCGCGGACGGCGAAGGCGATCCAGTTCGTGATGTCCGTCTGCTGCGTCGACCGGCCGGAGCTGGCCGGGCCGTAGTTGCGGACGTTCGGATCGGAGTCGGGCGTGATGCCGTCGCCGTTGACGTCCGTCTGCGTGACGATGAAGCCGCGGCCGCCGAAGATGCCGCGGGTATTGAGCTCGAAGTCCGGGTTCTCGTCGCGCACCGGCGTCCAGTTGAGCAGCCGCTGGTCGGCCAGGCCGTCGAGGTTGCTGAACGTGCCGTCGAGCGGGATCGTCTGCCGCGGGCCGGCCTCGAACGACCACGTCACGTTGTCGGTGCGGCCGTCCGGATGGCACGACCAGCACCCGCCCCAGCCGCGGTCCGACCAGAACGGCCGCGAGGTGAAGAAGTCGATCTTGCCGCGCAGGATGCTCTGCTCGAGCAGGTCGATCGGCAGCTCCGCCGAGCGCACGCGCTGGAGCACCGTGTTCTCGACGAGGTCGGCCACGACCACGTCGCGCGTCGTCGGGCAGACGACGTAGCCGCGCGTGCCCTCGGACCCGAGCACGATGCCGCGCGGATTGCGGCCCGAGCTGGTCGCGTTGGCCGGATCGATCGTGAAGATGCGCGTCACCGGGCTCTGCGCGAACGGGCCGGCCGCCGTCGGCGCATTGATCGTGGGCTTGCCGGCGTCGTCGAACTCCATGCGCACGATGAAGTCGCTGCCCTGGCTGACGACCCAGCAGACGCCGGTCGCGTCGGAGCAGTCGACGTCGACCGGGGCCGACGGGAACAGGCGGTCGGTGTTGTCGCGCACCTGCGCCTCGAGCAGCCCGCCGGGCAGGTCGAAGTTGATGCCCTTGTTCAGGTTGAACGTCTGATCGGCGATCTCCTGGTTGTCCTCGACGTCGAACACCGAGACCAGGCTCTGCACGTTGACGTTGAAGCGCAGCGGCGGCTCGGGTGAAGCGCCCGAGTTCGGCACGAAGCCGCGGCCGTCGAAGATCGCGATGCTCTGCAGCAGGTTCGGGAACGCGCCCGCGTTCTGCGCCACCGCGGGATCGGTGCCGCCGTCGGCGAAGATGGTGCGCGGCGCGTCGTCGCCCGCGTCCGACTTCACGAAGGCGCCGCGCGCGATCTTGAAGCCCGTATCGACGACCGGCGCCAGCACGACCTGGTCGATGACGTCGTTGGTTTCCGTCGAGATCACGTCGACGACCGCCTCACGCGAGTCGTCGAAGATGCCCTCGCCGACGACCGGCTGATTGCGCGCGTTCGCCGGGAACGCCGCGCCGGCGCCGTCGTTGCCGCCCAGGTTCGCGCTGCTCGGGGGCACGAAGTTGGCCCGCGGCCGCGCAAAGAAGTTCGGCACGTAGAGGCGCTCGTCGAGGTCGTCGTCGTCGCCGTCGTTCGTGACGGCCAGCGCACGAGGGCTGCGGCCGACGGGGATGGTCACCGTCACCTCGTTGGTCTCGGTGTCGATCACCTGCACGGCGTCGTCGTTCGCGTTCGCCACGTAGACGAACCGCCCGTTCGGCGACGACACGAGCGCCCACGGCTCCGTGCCGACGTCGACGGTGGCGACCGTCGTGTAGTCGTTCACGTCGATGACCTGCACCGTGCCGCTCACCGTGTTGGCGACGTACACCCACGGCTTCGTGACGATCGTCGCCACCGAGCGGGGCTCCACGCCGACCGCGACCTCCTGCAGCTTCTCGAGCAGGCCGTCCTCGTCGACCTGGAAGAACGAGATGGTGTCGACGTCGGTGTTCGCGGCGATGACCTTCGCGCCGTCGTGCGTCAGCTCGATCGGGCTCGACTTGTCGGCCCGCGTCGCCTGGCACTGGCACGCCTGGTTGCACTGCGCGCCGGCGTCGCAGCCCGTGGCACTGCCGTCGCACTGCTCGCCGTTGCCGCCGTCGACGACGCCGTCGCCGCAGACGGACGTCCGGGCGGTGAAGTCGCTCACCTGGCCGGCGATCGTGATGGTGCCGGTCATGAGCGAGCAGTCGTCGGTGATGAGCGCCTTCACCCGCACGCGGCCGGTGACGCCCTGGCAGCCGCCCTTGGGGAACGCCGAGATGACCGTGGTGCCCTTCTTGCGACGGCGGAGCTTCGCGCGGCGCTCCGCGCACAGCGAGCCGATCGACAGCCGCTTGTTCTGCAGCACGACGACCTCGCCGCCGGGGCCGATCAACGGATCTCCCTCGACGGCGAAGCGGCCGGCGCTGCACAGCGGCGGCTTCGGCGCGGCCGAGGCCGGTGGGGCAGCGAGCGCCAGCAACCCCGCGCTCAGTGCCAACGACAACATTCCGATGACGGTCGACATCCGCGTCTCCCCTGCGCCTCGAGGGCGCGTGTTGTAGGGGGCGGGCCCGCCGACGATCGCCGCCGGAGGACCACGCCGCACCCGCCTTACGCGCGTGCAGCGCGTACGGATGCGGCGCCACGGACGAGCCGAACGTCAGGGGGTCGTTCGCGCGGACGGGACGCAGACCATCGACAGCTTGGACGACGTCAGGCCGGCCGGCCCGACGTCGTTCGCGATGGCGACGTTCCTGGGTACGGGCTTCGGCACGACACCGGATGCCCGGTAGCAGGTGAGGTACGCCGTCGGGTCGGCGGGGGCCGCTCCCTCGAGCCCCGCCGCCGCGCACACCTGCTGCGGCTTGACGAGCGTGCCCGAGCGATTCGCGAACGCATCGACGAGCGCGACGGCTCGCCGCGTGAACGTGGGCGACGGCTTCGCGGCCTGGTGGCAGCGGAACGCGTCGAGCAGGAGCGGCGACGGCTCGCCGTCGGCGAGCGTGGGCACGCAGAGCGTCTTCGGCTTGACGACGTCGACCGTCCGCTCGCCGAAGACGTCGCTCAATCCGACGCGCCGCTTGGCGACGCCGCGCACGCCCGACGTCTTGTAGCAGGTGAGCCGCGCCCCGGGGTCGAGGCGGGGCGCGCCGTCGATGCCGACGGGCGTGCAGAACGAGTCGGGCTTCAGCAGGTTCGCCGACGACGTGCCGAACGCGTCCTCGATCTGCGCGTAGCGGCGCAGGAACGGCGCCGCGGCGCGCGCCTTGTAGCACGCGTACGCGTCGAGCACGCGCTCGGCGGGCAGCTGCACGACCTGCTGGAACGTCGGCCGGTTGATCCAGTGGATGGCGGGCACCGACGTGATGCCGGCCGCCGTGTGGCGTACGTCCTCGTCGGCCAGCTGCCGCTTCCAGTCGGCGACGTTCGCCGAGCCGAACTCCGTCTGCAGATCGGCGGCCGCCTGCGACAACGCCGCCCAGAGCGCGGCGCGGCACGCCGACAGCACCCCGCCGCCGCAGTACGCGCGCGACCACGGGTCGGCGACCGGCTGCCCGAGGACGCGGCGCAGGTCCTTGTGCACCTGGCTGTAGACGCCGCCGTTGAACGCCGAGCCGCGATGGATCCGGCGGTCGCCGTCCTCGAGCCCGATGCCGAGCGCGTTCAGCGCGTCGCCCGACGCCGCGTCGAACATCGCGTGCGCGAGACGCGGCCACCACGCGTCGATGATCGCCGGCGCCTGCGGATCGTCGTACTCGCCGCTCGCGTCATGGTCGCGGCGATGCGTCGCGGTGGTCACCCACGCCGCCAGCCGGTCGCGCAAGTCCTGCGCGCGCGGGTCGCTGCCGCCCGGCGCCGTCGGGCCGAGCACCTCGAGCAGCAGCGGCAGATCCTCCTGGCCGCGCAGGTCGACCGTGCCGGCGTCCTCCATCGCGTCGATCATGTCCGTGCGCGTCACCGAGCCGGCGGCGATCGCCGCCTCCACCCGCTGGTCGAACAGCTGGCTGCGATAGACGGGACCGTACGAGAACTCGCGGTCGTTCGCGCCGAACTCCGGCGCCTGCTTGTTGTTCCACGACGTCAGGTAGCCCTTGGCGGGATCGAGCTCCCACGGCTGCGCCGCGAGCGGGATGAAGCCCTGCCAGTCCCACTGGCCGGTGCCCCACGCGGGCAGGTACGGGTCGACGCCCTGCGCGCGCTGCGGGCAGCGGCACGAGTGCTGGTACCCGATGTGGCGCGCGTCGATGTAGAACCAGTTGAACGTGTAGTCGACGCCCTCGCCCATCGCCGTGCGGAACGCGTCGAAGCCGCCTGCCATGTAGTCGGGATCGTTGACGCGCCGGAAGCCGATCGCCGAGCGCAGCTCGTTGCGATACGTCGAGCGCAGCGTGGCGATGGCGATCGGCGTGCCGTCGGTGAGCGTGCCGCGCGCGACCAGCGGTCCGTAGTGCTCCGTGCGCTCGACGCGCCACGAGAGCACGATGTCCGGGCCGACGATCGGCAGGCAGCCGTCGTTGACGGCGCCGTCGAGATCGCTGTCGACCGCGTCGGCGCACTGCAGCAGCAGCTCGGGCAGGCCCACCGCCGGACAGCCGTCGTTGACGAAGCCGTCGCCCTCGTCGTCGATGGCGTTGGCGCACATCGCGCCCGTCTCGGCGACCGTCGGGAGACCGCCCGCGCTCGGCTTGGCGATCTGGGTGTGCTGATAGCGCTCGATGGGCTCGCACACGCCGTTACGGAGGTAGCCGAGCGACTGCGTCGTGGGCGCGCCGCCGCCGGGCTCACAGAGCCGCAGCACGAACTGGTCGATGTTGTCGCCGCCGGCCGACGTCGCGGAGAAGGCGTAGTCGCGGCCGCGCCCGAGCTGCACCCAGAGATCGGTGCCCGCGAACGCCGCGCCGCGCGCGTCGATGCCCGGCCCGTGCACGTCCTTCTCGACGAGGATCTGCGGCATGAAGTACGCCGTCTGCGGGCCGAACACCGCGATCGGCGCGCCGGTGTCGGTGTGTGCGCCGCTGACGAGCATCGCGTTGCTCATGCCGCCGGGGAAGCCGAGGCCGGCGACGCCGTCGGCGATCGCGGTCAGCAGCGCCGACAGCGGCGGGCCCGTCACGTCGACCGGCGTCAGGCTCGCGCAGTCGACGTCGGGGTGGGCGGCCGGGTTCACCGCGCCGAGGTTCGTCATGTACGGCGCCGGCTGGCTCGACGACGTCGGCGCCTCGGCGTCGTTCATGAAGTGCAGGTCGTCGAAGACGGCGCGCGCCGTCGCCGCGCTGCCGAGGGTCGCCGTCATCTGCTTCAGGCCGCAGTGGTTCTTGAGCTCGCCGCCGCCGCCCTTGCCGAAGATGCCGCCGACGAGCGACGCGATCGCGACGGCGTCCTCGAGCGTCCACGTCGCGGGCACCTGCTGCAGCGCGGGATACTCGGCCGGCAGCTTCGTCGGGTCGGCGAGCGCCTCGGTGATGTACTGGTTGACGCCGGCCGTGTACGCGACCAGGTCGTCGTAGGCCGCCTGCCCTTCGGCGCCCGACGTGCGGATGGCCTCGATCTGCGCGGTCAGGTCCGCCTCGGTGTACGGCGCGAGGGCGAGCTGCTCGCGGTCCATGTGCTGGTTCGCCGCCGAGCCGCCGAGGAATTCCGACGTCCGCGACCGGCCGTAGTGGCGCAGGACGTCCATCAGGAAGAGGCGATCCTCGGCGCCCGTGTAGCCCTGCGCGAACATCGTCGCGTAGCGCGTCGTGCCGTAGACGTGGGGCACGCCGAACGTGGCGTCGCGCACGACCGTCACGCCGGCCGTCGGCGAGTAGACCCGGCCGACGTCGTCCTCGCGCACGCCGAACGACGCGTCTTTGAAGAAGTCGAGGATGCGGTCCTCGGTGAGGCCAGGCGTCGCGTAGACGAGGTCGCCGTACATCGACAGCTGGTCGACGACGTACGGCGGATACGTGCCGGCGGCGGCCTGGATCGTCTCCGTCGCGTTCAGCGAGCCGTCGGCGCCCGGCGGCAGGATGTTGAGGAAGCCCGTCGCGTCGCCGAAGTCCCGATACCGGCCGACGGTGGGCTGGGCCGTCGCCGCCGAGGCGAGGCCCAACACGAGCGCGCACACGAGTCCGAGGGTCCGCATGGCCGGGGAACGTCGGATACCGGAGCATAGTCGCGCATCGCGTAAAGCCGGGATTTCGCGACCGGGCATTGGGGAGACGCCGGGAGAGGTCTCATTGACCCTCCACGTCGCGCCCCCTACGATCCGCGCGCCCATGCCGCTCGTTCCGCTCGCGCTCCGTCGCGATCCGCTCGACGTGCTCGCGAGCCTCGCGGCCGAGCCCGGCGCGATGCTGCTCGCGATCCCGGATCCCGAACGTCCGGTCATGCTGCTCGGTGCGTCGCCGACGGCCGAGCTGCGCATCGACGGCCGCGAGCGCGACGCGTTCGCGCGCATCGCGCGGTTCGTCGCCGAGACGCCCGTCGACGCCGGCCTGCCCTTCCCACTCGCCGGCGGCGTGGTCGCGGCGCTCGCGTACGAGCTGGGCACCGGTGCGCCGGGCACCGTCGCGGTCCTGCGACGCTACGATCCGCTGCTGGTGTGGGACACGCGCCGCGCGCAGTACGCGCTCCTGGCGATCGATCCGGCCCGCGCCCGCGTCCCGTGGCTCGAGCGACTGGCGGCGCCGGCCGCGTCGTTCGACGGGCTCCTCGGCCGCGCGCCGCTGGCGCCGCTCGTGTCGGCCGACCGCTACCTGGCCGCCGCCCGCCGCATCCTCGACTACCTCGCCGCCGGCGACGCCTACCAGGTGAACCTGACGCTGCCGTTCGCGGCGCCGCTCGCGGGCCCGGCGCACGCGCTCTTCGCACGGCTGCAGCGGCTGCACCCCGTCGCGCATGCCGCGTATCTCGACCTCGGCGACGCGCAGATCGCCTGCAACTCGCCCGAGCTGCTGCTGCGCCGGCGCGGCCGCCGCGTCGAGACGCAGCCCATCAAGGGCACGCGGCCGCGCGGGAGCGATCCGTCCGGCGACGCCGCGCTCGCCGCCGAGCTCCGCCGCGATGCGAAGGAGAACGCGGAGCACGTGATGATCGTCGACCTCGAGCGCAACGACCTCGGCCGCGTCTGCGTCACCGGCAGCGTGACGGTGGAGCGCCTCGCGGCCGTCGAGAGCCACCCGACGGTGCACCACCTCGTCTCGACGGTGTCGGGCACGCTGCGCCATGACGTCGACACGGGGGCGCTGCTGGCGGCGATCTTTCCCGGCGGATCGATCACCGGCGCGCCGAAGATCCGCGCGACGGAGATCATCGCGGAGCTGGAGGACCATCCGCGCGGCATCTACACCGGCGCACTCGGCCTGCTCGATCCGCGCGGCGACGTCGAGCTGGCGTTGCCGATCCGCACCGCCGTCGTGCGCGACGGCGTCGTGCGCTGGCACGCGGGCGGCGGGATCGTCGCCGACTCCGTTCCCGAACGCGAGCTGGCGGAAGCGTGGCTCAAGACCGCCGCCCTGCGGCTCGCCCTCGGCGAGGCGCTGCAGCCGGAGCTCGAGTGCTCGTCTGGCTGAACGGCCGCTTCGTCGACGCACGCGCCGCGCGCATCTCGGCCCTCGATCGCGGGTTCCTTCACGGCGACGGCGTGTACGACACGTGGCGGACGTACGGCGGCCGGCCGTTCGCGGTCGCCGCGCACATCCGCCGGCTCACGGCCGCCGCACGCATGCTGCGCCTGCCGGGCCCGGGTCCGGCCGACGTCTGGGAGCGGCGCGCACGCCAGCTCGTCGCGCGGAACGGCTTCACCGACGCCACGCTCCGCCTGACGATCACGCGCGGCGACGCGGGCGACGCGCTGGTTCCGACGCGGCCGGCGCGGCCGACGGTGTTGCTCACCGTGCGCGCGCTCGCCCCCGACCTGGCCGCGATGCAGGCGCGCGGCATCGCCGCCGTGCTGCTGCCGTTCGGACGCGACGCGCAGGCGCCCTGGGCCGGACTCAAGACCGTCGGCCATCCGAGCGCCGTCGTCGGCCGCATGCTGGCGTCGCGGCGGAAGGCCGGCGAAGGGCTGTACGTCGACGGCGGCGGCAACGTCACCGAGGCGACGACGGCGAACGTGTTCGCGGTGATCGGCGAGACGATCGTGACGCCGCCCGCGCGCGGCGAGGTGCTCGGCGGCGTGACGCGCGATCTCGTGCTGCGCCTCGCCCGCCGCGCGGGGATCGCGGTGCGCGAGGACGTCCTGCCCGTTGCGCGCGTGCGCCGGGCGCGCGAGCTCTTCGTCACGGCGTCGACGATCGAGGTCCTGCCGGTGGTTCGTCTGGAGGGCCGCGCGGTGGCCGGCGGCCGCCCGGGACCGGTCACGCAGCGGCTGCAGGCGGCCTATCGCGCCGCCGTCGAGCGCCAGCTGGCGCGTGCACCCCGCCCCCGGAATCGCTAGAGTCCGCCCGCCGTCGGGAACGGTGGGAGGTGGCGATGACGTTGCGGGAGCAGATGCTCAAGGTGAAGCCGGTCTCGGTGCTGCTGGCCGAGGTCGAGGGCGATCACGGGCTCCGGCGGGTACTCGGCCCGGTGGCGCTCACGTCGCTCGGCGTCGGCTGCATCATCGGCGCAGGCATCTTCGTCCTGACCGGTCTCGCCGCGAACCAGTACGCCGGGCCGGGTCTGGTGCTCTCGTTCGTCGTCGCCGGCATCGGCTGCACGCTCGCCGGGCTGTGCTACGCGGAGTTCGCCTCGATGGTGCCCGTCGCCGGCAGCGCCTACACGTACACGTACGCGACGCTCGGCGAGCTGATGGCCTGGATCATCGGCTGGGACCTGCTGCTCGAATACGCGGTCGCCTCGAGTACCGTCGCGCACGGGTGGTCGCACTACTTCGTGTCGTTCCTCGGCATCTTCAACATCGTGCTGTCGCCGACGTGGACCGGAAATCCGTTCGACTTCGACCCCGACACCAAGACCTGGGTCGCCACCGGCGCGATCATGAATCTGCCCGCCGCCGTCGTCGTGCTGCTGATCACGGTGGTCCTGGTCATCGGCATCAAGGAGAGCGCGCGGTTCAACTCCGCGATGGTGATGCTCAAGGTGGCGGTGGTGCTGTTCGTGATCGTCGTCGGCGCCGGCTACGTCGAGACGGAGAACTGGCAGCCCTTCCTGCCGTACGGGTTCAGCGGCGTGCTGAAAGGCGCGGCGTACATCTTCTTCGCGTACATCGGGTTCGACTCGGTCTCGACGCACGCCGAGGAGGCGCGCAACCCGCAGCGCGACGTGCCGATCGGCATCATCGCGTCGCTGAGCCTCTGCACGATCCTCTACATCCTCGTGGCGGCCGTCCTGACCGGGATGGTGCCGTACTACGAGATCGACATCGACGCGCCGGTGGCCGACGCGTTCAAGGCGCGCGGCCTCCACATCGCCGAGCTGCTCATCTCGATGGGCGCGGTCGTCGGCATCACCAGCGTGCTGCTGGTGCTCATGCTGAGCGGCGCGCGCATCCTGCTGGCGCTCGCGCGCGACGGGCTCATCTCGCGCGACTTCTTCGGCGCCGTCCATCCGAAGTACCGCACGCCGCACAAGGCGACCATCGTGATGGGCATCTTCGTCGCCATCGTCGGCGCGACGTTCCCGCTGAAGCTGCTCGCCGACCTCGTCAACATCGGCACGCTGATGGCGTTCGTCGTGGTGTGCGCCGCCGTCATCATCATGCGCCGCACGAACCCCGACCTGCCGCGACCGTTCCGCACGCCGTTCATGCCGTGGGTGCCGATCGCCGGCATGGTCATGAACCTCGGGATGATGCTGTCGCTCGGCTGGGAGAACTGGCTGCGGCTCGTCGTGTGGCTCGCGATCGGGCTCGGCGTCTACATGTACTACGGCCGGCACCACAGCCGGCTGCGCACGGGCTGACGCCTAGCAGCGCCTAGCAGAGCGCCGCGTAGGTCGCGTCGATCAGCGCCATCGCGCGCGGGTCGAGCAGGATGTGCGGGCCCATGCGGTTCACGACGTAGCCGAAGCCGATCTTCGCGTCGGGATCGGCGAAGCCGAGGTGGCCGCCGGCGCCCGGGTGCCCGAAGGCGCGCGGGTTCGGGCCGAACTTCGTGTCGGGCGTGTCCTGCGAGAGCATGAAGCCCAGGCCGAAGCGCGTGCTCACGTGCAGCACGTTGTCCTGGCCGCGCGACTGCTCCTCGTGACAACGCGCGATGGCCGCAGCATCGAGCAGGTGGACACCGTCCTGCTCGCCGCCGCGGGCGAGCACGCCGTAGATGCGTGCCAACGCGCGCGCGTTCGCGTGACCGTTCGCGCCGGGGATCTCCGCCGTCCGCCACGGGGCGTTGTTGACGCCGAACGCCATCGACGGCGGGTTCATGAAGGCACGCGCCGAGATGCCCTCGGGGTCGGACATGATGACGAGCCCCAGCTGCGGCCCTTCGCCGGGCATCGGCATCGGGATCGCGCCCATCTCGCCGACGCGGCCGTGATGGTCCTCGGCGAGGCCGATGTGGAAGTCGGCGCCGAGCGGCTCGGCGATCACCTCCCGGAAGTAGGTGCCGAGGCTCTTGCCCGTGATCCGCCGCACGACCTCGCCGACCAGCCAGCCGAACGTGACCGCGTGGTAGCCGTGCGCCGTGCCGGGCGTCCACCAGGGCTCCTGCGCGGCGAGGGCGCTCGTCATGGCGTTCCAGTCGTAGAGCGCTTCGTTCGGCAGGAGCGCCTTCACCGCCGGCAGGCCCGAGCGATGCCCGAGCAGGAAGCGCACCGGCAGCTCCGCCTTCCCCGCCTGCGCGAACTCCGGCCAGTACTTCGCGACGGGCGCGTCGAGATCGAGCCGTCCCTCCTCGACGAGGCGATGCGCGCACAGCGCCGTCATGCCCTTCGTGCACGAGTAGACGTTGACGATCGTGTCGCGGTCCCACGCCTGTGAGCGGGCCTGATCGGCGTCGCCCGCCCACAGATCCACGACGGGCTCGCCGTCGAGCGTCAGCGCCACCGCGGCGCCGATCTCGTCGCGCGTGCGGAAGTTCTCGACGAACGCGTCGCGGACGCGCGCGAAGCGGGGGTCGCAGTGGCCATGGACGACGGGGTCGGTCGACATGACCGGGGGGCATAGCCCCGGGCACTGGCAGGTGTCCAGTCAGGTGCGTCGCGCCGCCCACCGGCGCGCCCAGGCGTCGAGCGGCCCGAGCCGCTGGCAGAGCTCGCGCCCGTCGGGCGTCAGCGCGTAGCCCCCGCCCTCCTGCAGCGCGATCAGCCCCGCCTCGCGCAGCTCCACGAGACGCCGGCTGAGCGCCGTCGGCGAGATGCCGCCGCCGTGCTCCTGCAGCGCGCGGAACGGCAGCGGCTCGGCGCGCAGCTCCCAGAGCACGCGCAGCGCCCAGCGCCGCCCGAGCAGATCGAGCAGCGCCATGATCGGCCGCCCCGACCGCGATCCGCGGACCGGGCGTCCCGGCTTCGGCGTCGCCATGCCTCACCCCCTTGCGCTACCGAAAGTGTAGCGCTACCGTGCGCGCTACTGAATGTGTAGCAGCCGGAAAGGAGCTCCGCCATGCGTCTCGCCCCGCTCTCCCCGCCGTGGGACCCGCCCGTCGCCGAGGACCTCGCCAAGCTGATGCCGCCGGGCATGGAGCCGCTGGCGCTGTTCCGGGTCGTCGCGCACAACCCGCGCGTGCTGCGCCGGTTCCGCCGCGGCGGCTTGCTCGACCCGGGCAGCATCACCGTCGCGGAGCGCGAGCTGATGATCCATCGGACGTGCGCGCGGTGCGGCTCGGAGTACGAATGGGGCGTCCACGCCACCGTGTTCGGCCGGGCGAACGGCCTCGACGACGCGCGGCTGGCCGCGACGGTCCACGGGGCGGCCGACGATCCGGCCTGGACGCCGCGCGAGGCGCTCATCGTCGCCCTCGCAGATGCGCTACACGACACCGCGACGGTGCCGGACGAGCTGTGGCGACGGCTCGCGGCGGAGTTCACGCCCCCGCAGCTCGTCGAGCTGGTGGCGCTGGCGGGCTTCTACCATCTGGTCTCCTTCGTCACGAACGCGTTCGCGATCCCGCCCGAGGCGATGGCCGAGCGCTTCCCGACGGGATGAACGGGCCGATCGTGTGCCGCGGGCTTGGCGACGCGCGCTGGCGTGGGGTACACGCGGCGCGGAGGTCACCAAGCATGCGAAGCGTCGTGCTCGTCCTGCTCCTCACCATGACGATCGCGCCACCGGCGGACGCGAAGGGGGCATCGGCCAGGAAGCGCATCGTCGCCGACGCGTCCGTCGTCCTGCAGCCACGCAAGCCGTCTCCGCTCGCCACGCCCGGCAATCCCGACCTCGTCGTCGACCCCGGCAACCCGATGACGATCCGGGTGGGCACCCTCAAGACCGCCGATCCGATCGACCTGTACACGGTGCCGCAGGGACAGGTGTTCGTCCTGACGGACATCGACGGCAGCTACGCGTGCAACTGCAACGTGTGCCGGCTGTACGATTCGAGCGGCCTGCGGCTCGCCTGGCGTCTCCGGGACGATCCGAGCGACATGCCCAACCTCGCGCGGAGCTACGTGAGTGGGGTCCGATTCGCGGCCGGCACGACGATCACGCTGGCGCCGCCGACCGACGCAGGCTGCTACGGAGGATCGCCGGGCATCGCCGACGGCTTCGTCGGCTTCATGACCCTCATGGGCCGGCTCGAAAGCGAGTGAGGTAGCAGGTCCGACCCCGATTCGCGTCGCGGCGGCCGATGCCGTATGAACGTCGGTTCGCTCATGTCGCAACCTGCTCGTTCGCTCGACGTCACCCGCTTCTCCGACCTCGCACTCGACCCCCGACTGCTCGAAGGCCTCGCCGCCCTCGGCTACGAGGAGCCGACCCCCATCCAGGCGGCAGCCATCCCGCCCCTGCTGGCCGGGCGCGATCTCCTGGCCCAGGCGGCCACCGGGACCGGCAAGACGGCGGCCTTCGCGCTGCCCCTCCTGCAGCGGCTCGAGCCCTCCGACACCCCGAGCGCGCTGGTGCTCGTCCCGACGCGCGAGCTGGCGATGCAGGTCTCGGAGGCGATGCGGCGCTACGGCGCCGGCCTCGGCGTCCGCGTCCTGGCGATCTACGGCGGGTCGTCGATGAGCGCCCAGGTGCGGTCGCTCCGGCGCGGCGTCCACGTCGTCGTCGCCACGCCCGGGCGCGCGCTCGATCACCTCCGCCGCGGCACGCTGCAGCTCGACGCCGTCGGCATGGTCGTCCTCGACGAGGCCGACGAGATGCTCGACATGGGCTTCGCCGAGGACCTCGAGGCCATCCTGTCCGCCACGCCCGACGGCCGGCAGACGGCGCTGTTCTCGGCGACGCTCCCGCCGCGCATCACGGCGATCGCGCGCAACCATCTCCGGGATCCGGAGACGATCGCGCTCGGGCGGCGGCCGTCCGGCACGGGAACGGCCGACGTCCGGCAGGTGGCCTACGTCGTGCCACGCGCCCACAAGCTGGCCGCGCTCGGCCGCGTGCTCGACGTCGAGACGCCCGTCTCCGCGATCGTCTTCTGCCGCACGCGCACCGACGTCGACCAGCTCGCCGAGGCGCTCGGCGCGCGCGGCCATCGCGCCGAGGCGCTGCACGGCGGCCTCTCGCAGGACCAGCGCGACCGCGTCATGCAGCGCTTCCGTGCGCGCACCACCGAGCTGCTGATCGCCACCGACGTCGCCGCCCGCGGGCTCGACGTCGACCACGTCTCGCACGTGATCAACTACGACGTGCCGATCGCCGTCGAGGCCTACGTCCACCGCATCGGCCGCACGGGCCGCGCGGGCCGCAGCGGCGTCGCCGTCACGCTCGCGGAGCCGCGCGAGCGGCGCATGCTGCAGACGATCGAGCGGACGACGAAGCAGCGCATCGAGACGCCCGCGCTGCCGACCGTCGCCGACCTGCGCCGGCGGCGCGAGGAGCTCGCGCGCGAAGCGCTGCGCGAGACGATCGTGGCCGGCGATCTCGACGCCTGGCGGGTCGCGGCGGCGTCGCTCGCCGGGGAGTTCGATCCGCTCGACGTCGTCGCCGCGGCGTTGAAGCGCCTCGATCCGCACGCCGATCGGCCCGACGAGCCAGAGATTCCCATCGCGCGGCCCGAGCGAACGGCGCCGCCGCGCGAGCGGAACGACATGGGCCGGATCTTCGTCGGCGGGGGCCGTGCGCTGCGCATCACGCCGGGCGACCTCGTCGGCGCGATCGCCAACGAGGCCGGGATGAGCGGACGGTCGATCGGGGCGATCCGCATCGACGAGCGCTTCTCGCTCGTCGAGGTGCCGAGCGACGAGGTCGATCGGGTGGTGGCCGCGCTCCGCGCGACCACGATCAAGGGAAAGCGGCTGGTGGTCCGTCCCGATCAGTTCCGGGAGCGGCAGCCGGTGCGCCGCCGGCACGATCGTCACGATCGCACCGGCGGCTGACGGTCACTTCGCGGGGACGCTCGAGAGCCGCGCCGCGGACGTCGCGCGACGGCCGAGTCGGGGAAACAGCATCCCGACGCGGCCGCGGTAGCTCGCGTACTGCTCGCCGTGCGCGTCGATCAGGTCACGCTCCTCCAGCTGGATCGCCACCAGGATGTACGCCGTCGTCATCGCGGCGAACAGGAGATGCGTCACCGTCATCGTCGGCGTCGCCCAGAACGCGAGCAGCCAGCCGACGTAGAGCGGATGGCGCACGACGCGGTACGGGCCGGGCGTGCCGAACTCGAGGTACGTGTACGGCGTGCCACGCAGGTGCAGCCACACCTGGCGCAGGCCGAACAGGTCGAAGTGGTTGATGAGGAAGGTGCAGACCAGCACCGTCGCCCAGCCGATCGCGTAGACGCCGAGCAGCAGCGAGCGGCCGACCGGGTTGGTCACGTCCCACACCACGCCGCCGATCGGCTGCCAGAACGCGAACAGCGCGATCAGCGCGAGGCTCGAGAAGAGCACGTAGGTGCTGCGCTCGGCGGGCTCGGGCACGAACTGCGTCCACCACCGCTTGAACGCCGGACGGGCCATCACGCTGTGCTGCAGGGCGAACAGCGTCAGCAGCCCGAGGTCGATCAGGACGGCGGCGAGCACCGATCCCTCGCGCGGACCGTCGATCGTCGTCGGGACGACCACGTTGCCGACGAACCCGATGGCGTACAGGAAGGTGGCGAAGAAGATCGCGTAGGACACGACCCCGTAGACGAACACGACGACTCGAGACATGGCGCTGCTCCTCCTTTTGCCCGGATAGGACGCGGGGAAGCGGGCCGCGCATTGCGCCGCCTGGGCGGCGCAGCGATATCGCGGCGTTGTGCCGGCTCGGGGGTCTGCTCGATAGTTCCCGCCTGCGTAGGGCGAGTACGCTTCGTACCGCCGATTGGCTTCGCGGCCGTGGCGTCGGACGTGCCAATGTCCGGCGCGATGGACTCCGGCGCTTGCCAACCAGCCAGGCACCACGCACACAGGGAGGACGGGCCCGCACACCGCCGACACGTCGGCAGAGCCCGGCTCGTCGTGCGAGGGGTGAGGAGGAGGGAGCCATGAGCCGCATCGTCATCGGGACCCTGCTGTTGCTGAGCAGCCTGGCTGCGCAGGCGACCGCCGCCAGCATCACCGTCACGTCGACGATCGACGCCGTCGACGCGAACCCGGGCGACGGCACGTGCGCGACCGCGGCCGGGACCTGCTCGCTGCGCGCGGCGATCCAGGAAGCCAACGCCTCGCCCGGCCTCGACGACGTCCACCTTCCCGCGGGGACCTTCCCCCTCACCGTCGTGGGCGCCGGCGAGGACGCCGCCGCGACGGGTGACCTGGACGTCACGCAGCCGCTCATCCTGGTCGGAGCGGGACAGGAGCTCTCGATCATCGACGGCGTCGGCGCCGACCGCGTCGTGCAGGTCGCCGCCAACATCCCGCTGACGGTGCGCCAGCTCGAGATCCGCAACGGGAACGCCGGCGGGCCGGGCGGCGGCATCGCGGGGGAAGAGAACGCGCCGATCACGATCAACGACGTGACGTTCCGCCTGAACCAGGCGACCACCGGCGGTGCGCTGATCGCCGTCACGGCGCCGATCGTGATGACGGGCGCGCGCTTCGAGAGCAACATCGCCGCGCAGACCGCCGGTGCGCTCGCCCATTCCGCCGGCGTGTCCGCGCTCGACATCCGTGACACCGTGTTCGTGGACAACCGCGCCCTCGCGAACGACGGCGCGGGCGGGGCCATCGCGTACGGCGGCGCAGGCCTCGTCACGATCGGCGGCAGCACGTTCCAGCGCAACCGCGCAGCACGAGGCGGCGCGATGTTCGTCGGCGGCGGGGGCGTGCTGGGGATGACCGACAGCGTCGTGGAGGACTGCTCGACGTTCGGTCCCATGAGCACGTTCGGCGGCATCGTCGCGAGCGGCCTCGCGTCCGCGTCGCTGGACGGCGTGACGGTACGGCGCAACACGACGGACGGCCTCGGGGGCGGCGTCGTGCTCGGCGTCAGCGGGCCCGTCACGATCGCCAACTCGAGCGTCGACGAGAACGGGGCGGGCAGCGTGGGCGGCCTCTACGTCGTCGGCGGCGCCGACGTCGTCGTCGAGAACACCACGGTGCGCGGGAACCGCGCGCTCGTGGACGTCGTTGCCGGCATGCGCCTCGAGTCCACGGGCGGCTCGGTGACGGTCCGCGACGTCGCGATCGACGACAACACGGCGTTCGCCAGCATCGCGGGCGCACAGGTCTCGAGCGCCGGCAACGTCGTGATCGAACGGACGAGCGTCGCCGGCAACGCCGCGCTCCAGAACACCGGCGGCATGCACGTCACGGCGAGCGGCACCATCACGCTGCGCGACTCGACGGTCCGCGCGAACCAGGGCATCGACAGCGTCGGCGGGATCCTTCTCGGCTCGAACGGCGGCGGGATCGCCGTCGAGAACAGCACCTTCGCCGAGAACGTCGTCTTCGGCGCCGCGGGCACCGGCGGCGGCCTCGTCACGCTCGGTACCGCTCCCGTCACGATCACGAACTCGACGTTTTCCGCCAACTGGGCACAGACGTCGGGCGCGGGCCTCCTCACCGCCGGCAATCCGGTCCTCGTGGCGAGCTCGACGTTCTTCGCCAACGCGGGCGGCGCGGCGGGTACGGCGCTCGCGACGGCCGGCGGCGGCACGGCCACGCTGCGCGCGACGGTGCTCGGCGTCGGACCGTTCCCCGGCTTTCCGAGCTGCGCCGGCGCGATGGCCTCCGAAGGCAACAACCTCGACCAGGACGGCAGCTGCATGCTGGCTGGCGAGGGCGACCGCGGCGGGCTCGAGCCGGAGCTGGGTCCGCTGCGGGACAACGGCGGCCCGACGTTCACGCACGAGCCGCTGCAGACGAGCCCCCTCGTCGACGCGTTCACCGGCGCGGCATGTCCCGCGTCCGACCAGCGCGGCGTGGCGCGGCCGACCGACGGCAACGGCGACGGTGCGCCCGCCTGCGACGTCGGCGCGGTCGAGTTCGTCGACGAGTGTCCGACGGATCCCGAGAAGCGCGTTCCCGGCGTCTGCGGCTGCGGCGTGCCCGACGCCGACGCGAACGCCAACGGTGCGATCGACTGCCTGATCAACCCCGAGCTGAAGGCGCGCATCGCGTCCGCGCGCAGCGTGATGCTCGCGCTCACGGCGGAGAAGACGGAGGAGCAGAAGCTGGCGCGGGAGAACCTCGCGCAGCAGGCCGACGACCTCGTCGGCTACGTCACCGCCAACGAGCCGGTGATCGTGAAGGCCGACCCGCGCGCGAAGCTCACGAAGCTCGCGAAGAAGGCGCGCAAGGCGCTGCGCGCCACCCCCAAGGGCAAGGGCAACGCGCTGGCGAGGAAGCAGACGCGCGCCAACCGCGCGCTCGACGTGCTCGACGCCGCCGTCGCGCCCTGACCGCCGTCAGACCTGCTCACGGCACGTGGGTCCGCAGCTCGAGGCGCACCAGATCGGGCGCTTCGAGCTGCGGCCAGTGGCCGACGTCGACCATTTTCAGCAGCGGGGCGTCGGGCAGCCGCTCCTCGATCCGCTCCGCCATGTGCGCGCCCGACACCGGATCGAGCATGCCCCACACGAACGCGCGCGGCACCGTCGCCGTCTCGAGGGCCTGCACCCACCGGCTGGCGTAGCGCTCGCGATCGCGGATGTAGCGAATCAGCCGGTGACCGATGCGGTGGCCGTCGCGATGGTGCACCGCGCGCCACTGCTCGTGCAGCAGCGCCGCCGACGGCTCGCGGCCGTACGTCGGACGCAGCGACTGCCCGAACGTCTCCTCGGTGATCATGTCGGCGATCTTCGGCCCGACGTCCGGATCGAGCAGCGCGAGCTGCCCGGGTTGCGGGCGATGCAGCTCGGGGAAGAGGCCGCCATTCATGAAGACGACGTTGGTGATGCGCGCGGCGAGACGGTCCTCGGCCTGACGCGCCAGCAGCTCCTGCGCGACGGAGACGCCGTAGTCGTGCGCGACGAGCGCGGTGACGGTGATGCCCTCCTCGCGCCACAGCGCCTCCGTCAGGTCGGCCTGCTCGTGGATCGAGTACTCGTGATCCTGCGGCTTGTCGGAGTCGCCGAAGCCGACGAAGTCGAACGCGAGCACGCGGCGGCGTGCGGCCAGGTCGTCCCACACGTCGCCCCAGTCGGCCGACGACGTCGGGAAGCCGTGCAGCAGCGTGCACCAGTCGCCCGCGCCGCCGGTGCGCACGAAGATGTCGCGGCGCCCGTGCGGCAGGTCGACGGGACGGCGCGCGCCGCCCGCGATCCAGTCGTCGAAGGCAATCGTCATGCCGAGGGTTCTAGACCCGGATGCGCGTCCGCGACACCCCGGGCGGCGGCGAGGCCCGCGAGCGCCGCCAGTGTCGCAGCGACGTTCACGCACGCGATACCGAGCGCGATGTCGCCGCCGTCGGCGGCGAAGCGGGCCAGGAGATCGCCGCCGAGGCCGGTGCCGACGGCGATCGCCAGCGAGCTCGCGATCTGCATCGTGCCCGACACCTCGCCTTCGCGGCCGGGCGGCGCGTCGGCGAGGATGGCCAGCGTCGATACGGGATACGCGATGCCGATGCCGAGCCCGCCGATCGCCCACGCGCCCACCGCGCTCCACGGCGAGAGCCCCGGCAACAGGGGCGCGGCGGACGTCGCGACGCCGACGAGCAACAGCGTCAGCCCGGTGCGCAGCAACGCGCGCCGGCCCCATCCCGCGAGCCGTGACTGCAGCCAGGCGCCGAGGGACCACGCGAGCGTCCCGGCCGTGAGCGTGGTGGCGACGACGGCGTTGCCGGCATGGCGCACCTCGACGATCGCCAGCGGCAGGAACGCCTCGACGGCGAAGAACGCGAACACCAACGCCGACAGGACCGCCATCGCCGCCGGCTGTCCGGGCGCCGCGCGGAGCGTGCCCGGCGGCAGCAGCCGGCGGAGGCCGTACGCGGTGGCCACGAGCCCGGCGACGGCGAGCCCGACGGTGAGCACCGGCAGCGTGCTGCGCACGGCCAGGAGCGTCGCGGCGACGCCGACCGCCACCATCGCCGCGTCACGGATCCGCGCCGACGGCGGCGCCCGCTCGCCCGCCGGCGGTCCGAGCGTCCGCAATCCGCCGAGCGCGAGCGCGCTCGCGACGATCGTGAACGGCACGAGCCCGAGGAATACGGCGCGCCAGCCCGCGGCGACCGCGACGCCCGCCGCGATGGCCGGCCCGAACAGTCCGGGCACCACCCACGCGCTCGAGAGCAGCGCCATCATGCGCGGCTGCTCCGCGGGCTCGTAGGCGCGCGCGACGGCCACCCAGGCGACCGACGAGATGACCGCCGCGCCCGCGCCCTGGACGACGCGGCCCGCGACGAGCACGGCCATGCTCGACGCGAAGCCCGCGACGACCAGCCCGACCGTGAAGAGCGCGGCGCCGATGACGAACGGCGCCGCGGGTCCGTGCCGATCGGTCGCGCGGCCGGCGACGGGGATCGCGGCGAGGTTCGCGAGCATGAAGCCGCTGAACGCCCAGCCGTACCACGCGAGGCCGCCGATCTCGCGCACGGTGTCGGGCAGGATCGTCGCCACCGCCAGCGCCTCGAACGCCGTCACGGAGACGATGAGCACCAGGCCCACCGTCAGCGTGCGGCGCGACGGCGGCGACGTCACCCGCGCGCGCTCATTTGCCGGCGGCGCCGGCCTGGATCATCGCGGTCTTGCAGCCGTCGGACAGCTCGGCGGCGTGCGAGGCGAGGCACGACTTCATCTTCGCCTGGTCGCCGCGCGCGCTGGCGCAGAACTTCATCGCGTCGCTGCGACACGCCTCCTGCGCGGACGGCGCGCCCGACCCGAGGCCCATCGCCGTCTTGCAGCCGGCGCTGAGCTGGTCCTTGTGCCCCTGCAGACACTGCATCAGGCGGCCGCCGCCCGGCGGCGTCCCCTTGCAGAACTTCTGCACGTCGGGCGCGCACTCGCGGAGCTGGGCGTGAGCCGCGGTCTGCAGCAGCAGACAGGCGGCCGCGATCACGAAGAGTCCTCGCATCATGGTCGATCTCCCTACCAGGTGGTCGGCTTGTAGTCCTTGAGGAACAGGCCCCAGACGTGGGTGCCCGTGTTGAAGCCCGAGAAGATGGGATCGAGGATGCGCGCGGCGCCGTCGACGACGTCGAGCGGCGGCGAGAAGCCGGTGTCCTCGCGCTTGCGGAGCGCGAGCGCGGCGGCGTCCTCGTCGGTGATCCAACCGGTGTCGACGCTGTTCATGTGGATGCCGTCGCGCACGTAGTCCACGGCCGACGTCCGCGTCATCATGTTGAGCGCCGCCTTCGCCATGTTCGTGTGCGGATGACGGTCGGTCTTGTACTGCCGGTAGAACTGCCCCTCCATCGCCGACACGTTGACGATGTGCTTGTCGCGCGTGCGCCGGCGGTTCATCAGCGCGCGCAGCCGCGCGTTCAGCACGAACGGCGCGACGGCGTTGACGAGGTGCACCTCGAGCAGCTCGACGGCCGACACCTCGTCGAGCGTGAGCCGCCAGCTGTTGCGGTCGCGCAGATCGACCTGCTGCAGATCGGCGTCGAGCTGGCCGTGCGGGAAGAGATCGTGGCTGCGCTCGAGGTCCTCGGCGAGCAGGGCCACCTGGCTCGCGCGCACCGAGTCGATCAGGAGCGGTTGCGACGCCGCGACGAGGCCTTCGGTGAGGCGCTCGTGCCCTGCGAGGATGTGCCGCTCGGGCGCGGGCAGTGCCGACGCCGGACGATGCTCCGTCTCGAGGAGATGATCGTAGAAGCCCGACGGACGGCGCACCGTCTGACACGCGTTGTTCACGATGACGTCGAGCCGGTCGTAGTGGGCGAGTATCTCGCGGCAGAACGTCTCGACGCTCGGCGTGTGCCGCAAGTCGACGCCGTAGACGGCGAGCCGGTCGCTCCAGTCGGCGAAGTCGGGCTCGCGGGCGTAGCGCTGGGCGGCGTCGCGCGGAAACCGCGTGGTCGCGACGACGCGCGCGCCGGCGCGCAGCAGCATGATCGACGCCTGGTAGCCGATCTTGACGCGCGCGCCGGTGACGAGCGCGGTGCGGCCGGACAGGTCGGCCGTCTGGTGACGCTTCGTCCAGTTCAGCTCGGCGCAGTCGGCGCACATGTGGTCGTAGAAGTGGTGCACGCGGTCGAACGCCGACTTGCAGACGTAGCACTTGCGCGGCTCGCGCAGCTCCGGCTGCTCCTCGGGCGCGTTCGTGGTCTCGATCTCCGGCTTCGGCGTCGGGTAGACGATCATGCGCCGCAGCTCGCGGATTCCGGTGCGCTCGAGCACCGCGGCGTCGGCGCGACGGACCGCGTTCTTCTCCTTCTGCCGGCGCACCTTGCCGAGCCGGCGCTGCGCGGCCTTGTCGGGCCGGGACACCTGCCCCGCCGCGATCAGAAGGCGTTCTCGCAGCGGCAGGTCCACGTCGGAGAGCAGTCCGCGGTCGGCGACGATGCGCTCCAGCAGCTCGGTGCAGCGTTCGACGTCGTCCAGGAAGTCGTCGACGGTGCTGGGCGGGGACTCCGTTCCGGGGGCCTGGCTCACGGCCGGCGAGCCTAGCAGGTCCCCGATGGGATCCACCACCCGCTGTGCCTTTTGCGCTGGTGTCCCGGAGGGCCATGGCGCATCCTCGGGCCCTCGATGCGCGCCGTCGGAACGTTCGTCATCGTCTTCTGCCTCGCGTCGTTCCCGCCCACGGACGCCGCGAACTTCGCCGTGAACTCCGCGGTCGACGCCGTCGACCAGTCCCCCGGCAACGGCGCGTGCGCGACCCTGGCGGGCACGTGCACGTTGCGCGCCGCGATCCAGGAGGCGAACGCGCTCCCCGGGCCCGATGCCGTCACCCTGCCCGTCGGCACGTTCCGGCTCGGGGTGACGGGCGCCGGCGAGAACGCCGCCGCGACCGGCGACCTCGACGTCACGCAACCGATCACGATCAGCGGCGCGGGCGCGTCCCTCACCGTCGTCGACGGGATCTCGGCCGATCGCGTCTTCCATGCGGCGCCCGGCAGTACGCTCACGCTCCGTCAGCTCACGGTGCGCAACGGCAACGAGCCCGGCTTCGGCGGTGGTCTCGCTGCCGAGTCGGCGCCGGTGGCCCTCGAGAACGTCGCGTTCGTGAACAACCGCTCGGGAAACGGCGGCGCGGTCTTCGCCGAGTCCGCGGGTCTCACCGTACGCGGCGGCGAGTTCGCCGGCAACGTCGGCACCGTCGCCGGCGGCGCGATCGTGCACGCGGCGTCCACGAGCGCGCTCGACGTCGTCGGCGCCCTCTTCGAGGACAACCGTGCGCCGGACGGCGACGGCGGCGCGGTGTTCTACGACGGGTCCGGGACGGTCGCCATCTCCGGCACGACGTTCCGACGGAACCTCGCGCACGTCGGCGGTGCCCTCCACGTCGTCGGGACGGGGGCCGTCACGCTCGCGGACACGACGATCGAGTCGTGCCGTGCCGCCGACGTCGCCTCCTCCGCGGGCGGGTTCGCGGTGGTCGGCGCGCGCGCGACGCTGCGGAACGTGACGCTGCGCCGCAACGGCTCGGACGGTTCCGGCGGCGGCGGCACGCTCGTCGCGACGGGCGACGTCCTCGTCGCGGGCGGTGCGGTCGAGGACAACGTCGCGGCCGACGGCGACGGCGGGCTCCGTCTCGAGAGCACGACCGGGAACGTCACCGTCGAGGGGACGGCCGTGCGGCGCAACACGGCACTGACCTTCAGCGGCGGCGGGCTCCGCGTGCAGGCGAACGCCGGCGCCGTCGCGCTGCGCGACGTGCTCGTCGAGGACAACGCGGCGCGCGACAGCGGCGGCGCCGCAGTGGTCGCGGGCGGCACCGTCCTCGTCGACGGCAGCCGCTTCCTGCGCAATCTGGCGACGGCCGACGTCGGCGGACTCCTGGTCCAGGCGGGGAACGCGGTCGCGGCAACGAACCTGCTCGTCCAGGGCAATCAGGCGGCGGCGCTCGCCGGGGCGTCGATCGTGACCGACCAGACGGTCGACGTGCAGCGCAGCACGTTCGCGGACAACGTCGCGCTCGACGCCGCCGGCGGCGGCCTCGGCCTGACGAACGGCGCCGCAACCCTCGTCAACTGCACGTTCTCGGGCAACTGGGCTCGCGACGCCGGCGCCGGGCTGCTCGCGACCGGCAACACCGTGGTCGTCGCGAACGGCACGTTCGCCGACAACACGTCGTCGACGACGGGCGCGGCCGTCGCGGCGGTCGGCGCCACGGTCACGGTGCGCGCGAGCGCGATCGCCGCGGGGCCGGTCGCGAGCTGCGTCGCGGCGATCGCCTCGGACGGCGACAACGTCGACCAGGACGGCTCGTGCGGGCTCGCGGGTCCGCGCGACCGCGTCGGCGTCGATCCGCGGCTCGGTCCGCTCGCGGACAACGGCGGTCCGACGCCGACGCACGAGCCGCTGTCGGCGAGCCCGCTGATCGACGCGTCGGGCGGACCGTGCCCGACGACCGATCAGCGCGGCATCGCGCGACCGACGGACGGCGACGGCGACGGCACGCCCGCATGCGACGTCGGCGCGGTCGAGGTCGTGGACGAGTGCCCGTCCGACCCGAAGAAGCGGCTGCCCGGGCTGTGCGGCTGCGACGTCGCCGACGTCGACGCCAACGAGAACGGCGCCATCGACTGCCTGATCAACCCGGAGCTGAAGGCGCAGATCGCGACGCTGTCGGCGGTGGCACGGGACGTCACGGGCGACCGGAGCGACGCGGACATCGCGGCGAAATCCCGACTGACCGCGCTGGCCGACACGCTGCTCGAGTACTGCGTGTCCTACGAGCCGCAGATCGTGAAGAACGACCCCAAGGCGAAGGTCGTGAAGCTCGCACGCAAGGCGCGGAAGACGCTGCGCGCACTCCGCAAGGGCAAGGGCGCAGCGCTGGCGCGCAAGAAGACGCGCGCCGGCAAGGCGCTCGACGCGCTCGACCGAGCGGTCGCGAGCTGACTCTCGAGCCGCGGCAGCTCGGCGCAACGGCCGTCGGGGAATGGCACTGCCCCGGCACGGTGCGATAGGAAGCCACCCCATGAAGATCCGCAACCGGAAGAAGACCGCGCGCGTGCGCGCTCAACGGAAGATCAAGGCGCGCCGAAAGCAGGAACGCAAGGGCAGCAAGCAACGCGTGAAGGGCGGCAAGGGTCGCAGGTAGCCCGCGACGGGTGGATGGGATCGCTCCCTCCACCCGCACCGAGGCCTTCTGGCCTCGTCTCCGCGGACCGCGCTAAGACGGTCCGTCACATGACGATCCCCGGTCTCGACGAGGTGGTGGACCTGCAGGTCCTCGCCGATTGGATGGACGCCCAGGACCTGCCGCGCGGTCCGCTGGAGCGCCTCGAGCTGCTCGGCGGCGGCACGCAGAACGTGCTGCTCCGCTTCGACCGCGGCGGCGAGGCCTACGTCCTGCGGCGTGGCCCGAAGCATCTCCGTCCCAAGACCAACGACGTGATGCGTCGCGAAGCCCGCGTCCTCTCGGCGCTGAAGGACACCGACGTCCCGCATCCACGCTTCGTCGCCGCGTGCCCCGACGAGACCGTCATGCACGGCGCCGTCTTCTACCTGATGCGCCCCGTCGCCGGCTTCAATCCGACGACCGGCCTTCCCGCCCTCCACGCCGGCGATGCGACGATCCGCCATGCCATGGGCATCGAGGCCGCCGCGGCGCTCGCGAAGCTCGGGCGCGTCGACTACCGCGCCGTCGGGCTCGACGACTTCGGCAAGCCCGAGGGCTTCCTCGACCGCCAGGTGAGCCGCTGGATGGGCGAGCTCGATTCGTACGGCCGCTACGAGGGCTACCCCGGCCCCGACATCCCCGGCCTCCACGAGACCGCGAAATGGCTCGACGCCAACAAGCCGGCGACGTTCACGCCGGGCATCCTCCACGGCGACTACCACCTCGCCAACGTCATGTACGCGTTCGACGGCCCGCGGATGGCGGCGATCGTCGACTGGGAGATGTGCACCATCGGCGATCCGCTGCTCGACCTCGGCTGGCTGGTCGCGACGTGGCCCGACCCGGAGCATCCCGGTCCGGCCGTCGCGATGATCGACGGTCTGCCGTCCACGGGCGAGCTCGTCGCCCGCTATCGCCAGGACACGACGCGCGATCTGTCGGCGATCGACTGGTACACCGTCCTCGCCTGCTTCAAGCTCGGCATCGTCCTCGAAGGCACCCATGCGCGCGCATGCGCCGGCAAGGCGCCGAAGCCCACCGGCGACATGCTGCACGCGATCACGCTCGGCCTCTTCCAACGCGCCCAAACCGTCATCGCAGGAGGTTCCTGATCATGGCCATCGACTTCACGCTCAGCCCCGAAGTGGAGCAGCTCCGACTCGAGGTCCGCAAGTTCATCGACCGCGTGGTCCGTCCCGGCGAGGCCAAGATCGGCCACGGCGACGACATCGAGCGCTCCGAGTACCTGAAGGTCCTCCTCGACATGCGGAAGCAGGCGAAGGAGGCGGGCATGTGGCTGCCGCACATGCCGCAGGAGTGGGGCGGCATGGGGCTCGGCCACGTCGAGCTGGCGATGGTGCAGGCCGAAGCCGCGAAGACTTACTACGGCCCGTGGGTCATGAACTGCCAGGCGCCCGACGAAGGCAACATGCACACGCTGCTGCACTGGGCGACGGACGAGCAGAAGGAGAAGTACCTCCGCCCGCTCTGCGACGGCTACGTGATGAGCTGCTTCGCGATGACCGAGCCCGAGGTCGCCGGCTCCGACCCGACGCTCATCCAGACACGCGCCGTCCTCGACGGCGACCAGTGGGTGCTGAACGGTCACAAGTGGTTCATCTCCAACGCGCGCCGCGCGGCGTTCGCGATCGTCATCGCACGCACCGAGGAGAATCCCGATCCGCCGCAGGCGGGCAACACCGGCTTCATCGTCGACATCCCGTCCGAGGGCTGGACGCGCGTCCGCGAGGTCGAGACCATGCACGGCGGCTCCGGCCACTCCGAGATCATGATCCAGAACCTCCGCGTGCCGCGCGCGAACATGCTGGGCGGCCGCGGCCAGGGCCATCGCCTCGGCCAGTATCGCCTGGGTCCGGCGCGTCTCGCGCATTGCATGCGCTGGATCTCGCAGGCCGAGACGGCGCTCGACATGATGACGAAGCGCGCGACGGAACGCTTCGCGCACGGCTCGATGCTGTCCGAGAAGCAGGGCATCCAGTGGATGATCGCCGACTCGTCGCTCGAGCTGTACCAGGCGAAGCTCATGGTCCTGCACTCGGCCTACAAGATCGACAACAAGCTCGACTTCACGTCCGAGGTGTCGATGACGAAGCACTTCGTCGCGAACATGCTGAACCGCGTGATCGACCGCGCCATCCAGGTGCACGGCGCGCTCGGCTACTCGACGGACACGCCGCTCGCGCACATGTACCAGCACGCGCGCTGGGCGCGGCTCGCCGACGGCGCGGACGAGGTGCATCAGATGCGCATCGCGCAGCGCTCGATCGCCGCCTTCAAGAAGGACGGCAACACGAAGGCGGCCACCGGCGGCCTGCCCGTCTGATGCAGACGCTGCGCGGAAAACGCGTCCTCGTCACCGGCGGCGCGTCGGGCATCGGCAAGAAGCTGGCCGAGCGCTTCGCGGCGCAGGGGGCCGAGCTGCTGCTCGTCGACGTGAACGGCACGCTCCTCGCCGAGACGGCGGCGGCGCTTCGCACGCACGGCGCGAAGGTCTCCACCTACGAGGTCGACCTCACGGATCCGTCGCGCGTGATCGGCCTGCGCGATCAGGTGCACGCCGACGGCGGCCCCATCGACGTGCTCGTGAACAACGCGGGCGTGGTGTTCGGCGGCGCGTTCCTCGACGTACCCGTCGAACGCCATCTCACGACGTACCGCGTGAACACCGAAGGCCTCGTCACGATGACGCACGCCTTCCTCCCCGACCTGCTGCAGCGGCCCGACGCGCACGTCGTCAACGTCGCGAGCGCGTCGGGGTACATCGGGCTGCCGTTCGGCGCGACGTACGCGTCGAGCAAGTGGGCGGTCATCGGCTTCACCGAATCGCTGGCGCTCGAGCTCGAGCTGCAGGGGCACCCGAACGTCCACGTGACGGCCGTCTGTCCGAGCTACGTCTCGACCGGCCTCTTCGACGGCGCGAAGGCACCGAAGTTCACGCGCATCCTCACGCCCGACAAGGTGGCCGACCGCACGGTGCGCGCCATCCTCGGCAACAAGCCGTTCGTGCGCACGCCGTGGCTCGTGCCGGTGACGCCGGCGCTGAAGGCGCTGGCGCCGTTCCGGACGTTCTATAGGGTGGCCGCATGGCTCGGCGTGAACACCAGCATGATGCAGTGGAAGGGGCGTCCCCCGAGCTGACCGCGCTCGTCACCGGGGCGACGGGCTACGTCGGCTCCCAGCTCGTGCCCGCGCTGCTGGCGCGCGGGCACCGGGTGCGCGCGCTCGTCCGCAATCCCGATCGCGCCAGGCTTGCGGCCGACGTCACCGTCCACCGCGGCGACGCCGTCGCCAACCAGGGGCTGGCCGAGGCCCTCGCCGGCTGCGACACCGCGTACTACCTGATCCACTCGATGGGGCGCGGCTCGGCGGAGGACTTCGCGGCGCGCGACCGCGAGGCCGCCGTCAACTTCGGCACGGCAGCACGCGCCGCCGGCGTCCGTCGCGTCGTCTATCTCGGCGGCCTCGGCGACCGCGACTCGGAGCACCTGCGTTCCCGGCTGCATGTCGCGGAGCTGCTCGAACGGCACGGGCCGCCCCTGACGCACGTCCGCGCCGCGATGGTCATCGGCAAGGGGTCGGCGTCGTTCGTGATGCTGCGCTCGCTGACGGAGCGGCTTCCCGTGATGATCTGCCCCCGTTGGATCGACACCCGCACGCAGCCGGTCGCCATCCGCGACGTGGTGTCGACGTTGGTCGCCGTCGCCGAGCGCTCCGGGCATCTGCCGGAGGTGCAGCTCGGCGGTGCCGACGTCCTGACCTACCGCGAGATGATGGAACGCACCGCCGTCCTGCTCGGCCGCCGCAAGCCGTTCATCATCCCCGTCCCCGTGCTGACGCCGCGGCTGTCGTCGTGGTGGGTGGTGCTGATCACGCCGGTCGAGATGGGCCTCGTGCGTCCCCTCGTCGAGGGGCTCGGCAGCGAGATGCTCGTCGTCGACCCGCCGCCGCCCGGCATCAACGACGCCCCGCTCGGCTTCGACGACGCCGTCCGGGCCGCCCTCGCGTGACGCGGCCGCGCGAGATCGCCGTCGGCCACGGGCTGATCACCGACGTCGGCGACGCGACGGCCATGGACGCGCAGGGCGCCGTCCGCTCCGTACAGAGCGCGCTCGTGTCGATGCCGGCCGACGAGATGCCGCCGATCTGGACGCCGATGTACCTCGAGCGCCTCGCGCGCACGTACTGGGCGTACCTGTCGCGCATCACGCTCCACCTCTTCCGCGTCGAGTACTCGGCGCTCGAGCGCCGGGTCGTGTTCCTGCGCAGCCCGTTCGTGATGCTCCGCTTCCGCATCCCGGAGTACGACACGACCGAGGAGCGCGGCACGGTCCGCTGGCGCATCCACGACGGCCTCCTGGTCGATCGCCGCGACGAAGGCTACCTGGAGATCCGTGCCGAGCGCCGGCCCGCCGATCGTCCCGGGTGGGAGCGCGCGCTCGTCACCGTCGAGGTCGCGAACTTCTACCCGGCGGTGGCCCATTGGCTGACGCGGCGGGTGTACATGCACACCCAGTCGCGCCTGCACGTGCTGATCACCCACGGCTTCCTCCGCTCGCTCGTCCGCCGCGAGCTCGAGGTGTCGGCCGTCGGACGCTTCGCCGACACGTAGACGCCCCTTCCCCGCCCGTGCGAGAAGGCGTCGCATGGAGCTCAACCCGTTCTCCTGGGCCTTCCACGACGACCCGTACCCGACGTACCGCTGGCTGCGCGACGAGGCGCCGCTCTATCGCAACGACACGATGCGCTTCTGGGCGCTGTCGCGCTTTCGCGACGTCATGGGGGCGTTCGTCGACTGGCAGACGTACAGCTCCGTCGGCGCGCTCGTGCTGGAGAAGCTCGATCCCGTCTATCTGGACATGGCACCGCTCATGATCCTGATGGACCCGCCCCGGCACGACCGGCTGCGGAAGCTCGTCAGCCGCGCGTTCACGCCGCGGCGCATCGCCGAGCTCGAGCCGCTGGTGCGGAAGCTGGCGTGCGACTCGCTCGACAAGCTCCACGCCGACGGCGGCGGCGACTTCGTCGAGGACTTCTCCACGCCCTTCCCGATGGACGTCATCTTTGGGCTCCTCGGGGTCCCCGAAGCCGACCGCCGGCAGGTACGCACGTGGATCGACGTCAGCCTCTCGCGCGACGAAGGCACCGACGCGATTCCGAACCGCGCGAAGGAGGCGGGCGCACGCTCGCTCCAGTACTTCTTCGGCCTCGTCCAGGAGCTGCGCGCGCGTCCGAACGAGGGCCTCATCTCCGGGCTCTTCGACGTCGAGCTCGAGAACGACGACGGCGGCTCGACGCGGCTCACCGACGGCGAAATCGTCGGCTTCTGCACGCTGCTCGGCGCCGCCGGCAGCGAGACCACGACGCGGCTGCTCGGCTTCGCCGCCCTGCTCTTCTCGCGCCACCCGGACCAGTACGCGACGATCCTCGCCGACCCGCGCCGCATCCCCGACGCGGTCGAGGAGGTGCTGCGCTGGTCGTCGCCCGCGCAGTACGCCGTCCGCAACGTGATGCGCGACGTCGAGTGGTACGGGCAGCGCGTCCCGGCCGGCGATCGCATCCTGCTCCTCGCCGGCGCGGCGAATCGCGACGAGCGCGAGTATCCGGATCCGGACCGCTTCGACGTGACGCGCGGGATACCGACGCAGCTCGGGTTCGGCCAGGGCGTCCACTTCTGCATCGGCGCGTCGCTGGCGCGCCTCGAGTCACGCGTCGCGCTGGAGGAGTTCTCGCGCCGGTTCCCGCGCTTCACCGTCGACGAGCCGCGCTGCCGCCGCGTGCACATGAGCAACGTGCACGGCTACGAGAGCGTGCCGTTCAGCGCGGCGTGAGCGTCAGTTCTCCTTCGCGAACTCCATCCCCTTCTCGACCTGCGCGATCGACTTACGTCCGGCCGCTAGCCAGGAACCTGCTGCGGATGTCGATTTCGCCGCCGCGCAGACGACCAACCGATGATGATGCCCTGCAAGGAGGTTCCCATGGCGCTGACCCTCTACGGCCACCCCTTCTCGTCCTACGTCCAGAAGGTCCTGATCGCGCTCTACGAGAACGACACGCCGTTCACCCTGCGCATGCTCGCGCCGGGCGACGCGGAGGCCGACGCCGAGCACGCCGCGCTGTGGCCCATCAAGAAGATGCCCGTGCTGGTCGACGACGGCCGCACGATCGTCGAGGCGTCGATCATCGTCGAGCACCTCGGCCTCGAGCATCCCGGGCCCGTGCGGCTGATTCCCGCCGACCCGGGCGCGGCACTCGAGGTTCGCATGATGGACCGGTTCTTCGACAACTACGTCATGACGCCGATGCAGAAGATCGTCTCGGACGCGTTCCGTCCGAAAGGACACGAGGATGCACACGGCGTCGACAGCGCGCGTCGGATGCTGGACACGGCGTACGGATGGCTCGACGAGAAGATGGCCGGCCGCGAGTGGGCGGCGGCGGGCGTCTTCAGCCTCGCCGACTGCGCCGCCGCCCCCGCGCTGTTCTACGCCGACTGGGCGCATGCCATCCCGCCGGCGCACGAGCGCGTGCACGCCTACCGCCGGCGCCTGCTCCACCGTCCGTCGTTCGCGCGCGCCGTGGACGAGGCCCGGCCGTATCGGCCCTACTTTCCGCTGGGTGCGCCCGACCGCGACTGATCAGCGACGCGCCACGTCGGCAAACGGGACGACCTCCGCCTGCGGCGTCTCGACGGGCCCCTCGGCGAGGAAGAAGCGCCAGAAGACGAGGCCGTAGGTGCGGCCCTCGGTGTCGATCCAGTTCGGGTGGCCCGGGTCGCGATGCGCGACGACGAAGCGGAAGCTGCCGTCCGGCTCGAGCATCGTCTGCGCCCGGTTCCGCGACACCGGCCGGTTCGCGTAGTCGAGCGTCTGCAGGTGGCGGTTCCACAGCGAGACGTTGGCGCAGCGGCACGCCGGCCAGCGGCCCGTCATGACGAGCGCGTCGTCGGGGCCGATCACGAACGGCGCCATCGAGTACGCCGCGTCGAACGCGGCCAGGCCGAACGTGTCGGGCGTCACCGGCGCCGGGAACTGGTTCGGGACCAGCGACACGAACGGCGGCGGATTCGAATTCGCCATCGGCGGCTGCTCGAGGGTGCGGCTCCGGACGAAGCGCGCGACGCGCCGGATCGCCCGCGACACCGACGCGTCGTCGGGCGGCGGAGGCGGCGGGTTCTCCGGGACGCACGCGATCTCCATGGCCGCGTTCCGCGTCGGATCGGCCGCCGCCGACAGGGGGTTCTCGTAGTAGTGCCGCGTCGTGATGCGGGTGGCGTGCGCGTCGAGGCCGAGCCAGTTGCGGGGCTGCTCGGGTCCGCCGAGGCGAATCTCGAAGCGGCCATCGGCATCGACGTCGAAGTGCGCGTCGTTGATGACGCCCGCGGTCCGGGTCGCCATGCTGCCGTCGGCGGTGTCGCACTCGACCGTGATCGAGACGTAGACGGCGCCGTCCATCCGTCCCCGCACGACGTAGACGTAGTCGGGGCTGACCTCGGCGTCGTAGTAGATCGCGTCGGCGTTGTCGCCGGTGAACTTCCGCGTCGGCGAGACGATGCGCTGAAAGCGCGGGCGCGACGGATCGGCTTCGAAGAACGTGCCGATCCCACCCTCGAGCATGTGCATCACCGCGCGGTGCGCGCCGACGACGTCCGCCTCGCCCAGCAGATTCCACTCGGCGCTCGCCCAGCGACGGTCGACCTCGCCGAGGGTGTCGAGCAGCTCGCGGAACGCGCGGCGGCTCTCGGTCTCGATCTCGCTCATCGTCACCCCTCCAGCGCCACGCGGAAGTGCTCGACGTACGGCGCGAGCCCCGCGCGCAACGACGCCGCGGTGAAGCCCCAGTCCTCGGGGGCGTAGTGATGGACGCCGAACTTCCCCTTCGGCTTGTCGCGCAGGTACGCGTGGATGCGCTCGGCGTGCGCGGCGTCGAGCTCCCGGTCCATGCCGGCGTAGGCGCGCCGGAGCGCGTCGACGGGGTCGCGCAGCAGCTGGTCGAAGTGCACGTCGACGAACCGCCGCCCGAAGCGCGGGTCGGCGCGCAGCGCGACGCTGTGGTTGAGCGCGTAGGTGAACGCCGCCTCGATCGCCTGCGCGAGCGGCTCGGCCTCGACGGCGTCTGTGCGCATCCACTGCACCATGGCCGTCGTGCTCACGGTCGACGGCATCGTCTTCGCGGGATCGCGGTGGGTCTGCACGATCCACGCGTCCGGATACGTGGCGAAGAGCGCCTCCATCGTCATCAGGTGCCCGGGCGTCTTGAGGAGCCACGTCCGCTCGGGCTGGCCGTGCTGCAGGACCTGCAGCAGGCGGCGATGGAAGTCGTACATGATCTCGACGTCGGGCACCCAGTCGGCCAGCTGCGCGATCATCAGCCAATGCGGCCCGGCGAACGACGGTAGCGTCAGCGTCACGCACTCGACGGGCAGGTCCGAGCGCAGCTCGTGGATGGCGGCGAACTCGGGCTGCACGTCCGCCCACAGCTCCTGCTCGCACTCGCTCCAGTCGCGGCGCGCGCCGAGCTCGCCCGCGGGACGGCGCGGCAGCGGATGCAGCGCCTCGCAGGCGAGCGGCGCCCGCAGCGCGGGATCGAGCGCGAGCAGCTCGAAGAGGATCGTCGTGCCCGAACGTGCCGGCCCCGTGACGATCACCGGCGCGACGACGGGCCGATCGGCGACGTCGGCTTCGCGGCCGAGCGCCACGCGCGTGCGCAGCGAGCGCAGCAGCTCCTGACCGGTCATCAGCCGGCCGACGACGTGCATCGACGAGGCGTCGAGCGCAGCGACGAGGCGGCGGAAGCGGTCGCGCCAGTGCGGGTCGCCGAAGTCCCCGCCCGCCGTGGGCTCGGCGGCGGCGAGCATCGCGTCGGCGTCGAGCGGCACGATGCTGCGTGCTTCGCCGCCGATCGAGTCGGCCATCGCGTTCACACGTCGCACCCAGTCGGGACGCCGGTAGCGTTCCGCCATCGAGCGAAGCGGCATGCCGGTGGCGGTACGTCAGTCGTCGACGAGCGGTCAACACCCGGTCGGGTGTCCGCATCCCCTGACGGTTGACTCGCCGGCCCCGCCCGCATAGCCGCGACGGATGGCCGGAGCACGCTCATGATCGACCTCTACACGTCCGCGACCCCGAACGGCTGGAAGGCGTCGATCATGCTGGAGGAGCTGGGCATCCCGTACACGGTGCACCCGATCCAGCTGCAAGCGATGGAGCAGAAGCAGGACTGGTACCTGCGGCTCAACCCGAACGGCCGCATCCCCACCATCGTCGACCGCGACGACGGCGACTTCGCCGTCTTCGAGTCGGGCGCGATCCTCGTCTACCTCGCCGAGAAGACCGGCCGCTTCATGCCGTCGGACCCGAAGGGCCGCTCGACGGTGATGCAGTGGCTGATGTTCCAGATGGGCGGCGTCGGCCCGATGCAGGGCCAGGCGAACGTCTTCTTCCGCTACGCGCCCGAGAAGATCCCGTTCGCGATCGAGCGCTACCAGAGCGAGACGCGCCGGCTGTACGAGGTGCTCGACCGACGTCTCGCCGATCACGAGTATCTGGCCGGCGACTACTCCATCGCCGACATCGCGACGTGGCCGTGGGTCTCGATCCACTTCTGGGCCGGCGTCGAGGTGGAGGGCCTGCCCCATCTCCAGCGCTGGATCGAGGCGGTCCGCGCCCGTCCCGCCGTGCAGGCGGGCATCGCGATCCCGGCGCCCATCGGAACGGCCAGCGCGAAGGAGCTCGAGAAGACCGGTGCGTCGATCCTCGTCGGCGCCAAGACCCAGGACGGAAAATGACGACGACCTTCGATCCGGATGCCCTCCGAGCCAAGTACCGCGCCGAGCGCGACAAGCGCCTGCGCGACGACGCGAACGACCAGTACATCGAGATGACCGGGCGCTTCGCCCACTACCTCGACGATCCGTACACCGCCCCCGTCGAGCGCGCCGCGCTGACGGACGACGTCGAGGTGGCGATCATCGGCGGCGGCTTCGGCGGACTGCTGGTCGGCGCGCGGCTCCGCGAAGCCGGCATCGACGACCTCCGCATCATCGAGAAGGGCGGCGACTTCGGCGGTACCTGGTACTGGAACCGCTATCCGGGCGCGGCGTGCGACGTCGAATCGTACGTCTACCTCCCGCTGCTCGAAGAGGTGGGGTACGTCCCGAAGGAGAAGTACTCGCGCGCGCCCGAGATCCTCGAGCACAGCCGCAACATCGCGCGCCACTTCGGGCTGTACGAGCGCGCGTGCCTGCAGACCGAGGTGACGGACCTTCGCTGGGACGAGGGCGAGCGGCGCTGGATCATCGCCACCAACCGCGGCGACCGCATGCGCGCCCGCTTCGTCATCATGGCGAACGGCCCGCTCCATCGGCCGAAGCTGCCGGGCATCCCCGGCGTCGAATCGTTCCGCGGCCACTCGTTCCACACGAGCCGATGGGACTACGCGTACACGGGCGGCGACAGCGACGGGAACCTCGACAAGCTGCACGACAAGGTCGTCGGCATCATCGGCACCGGCGCCACCGCCGTGCAGTGCGTGCCGCACCTCGCGGCGGCGGCCAAGCACCTCTACGTGTTCCAGCGCACGCCGTCGTCGATCGACGTCCGCGCCAACCGTCCGACCGATCCCGAATGGGCCGCCGGCCTCGAGAAGGGCTGGCAGCGGCGGCGGATGGACAACTTCAACAACCTCGTCTCCGGCGTCTTCGAGCCCGAGGACATGGTGAAGGACGGCTGGACCGACATCATCGGCAAGCTGCTGCTCCGTCTCCGCGAGGCCAGCGCCGAGGGCGGCGTCGCGAACATCGCCGCCAGCCTCGAGCTGGCCGACTTCGAGAAGATGGAGCAGATCCGCGCGCGCGTGGACGAGCTCATCGGCGACGCCGCGACCGCCGAGGCGCTGAAGCCCTACTACCGCCAGTTCTGCAAGCGTCCCTGCTTTCACGACGAGTACCTGCAGGCGTTCAACCGTCCTAACGTCACGCTGGTCGACACCGCGGGCAAGGGCGTCGAGCGCATCACCGAGCGCGGCGTGGTGGTCGCCGGCCGCGAGTACCCGCTCGACTGCCTGATCTACGCGACGGGCTTCGAGGTGGGCACCGACTACACGCGGCGCGCCGGCTACGAGGTCCACGGCCGCGACGGCGTCACGCTGACCGACCGCTGGCGCGACGGCGCGGCGACGTTCCACGGCTTCTACAGCCGCGGCTTCCCGAACTGCTTCATCGTAAGCGTCGTGCAGTCGGGCTTCTCGGTGAACTTCCCGCACATGCTCGACGAGCAGGCGCGCCACCTGGCCTATCTGCTGGCGCAGGCGCGCGAGCGCAAGCTCACCCGCATCGAGACGAGCCAGGCGGCCGAAGACGCGTGGGTGCAGACCATCGTCGACCTCGCGCAGATGAACGTGCAGTTCCTCGAGTCGTGCACCCCCGGCTACTACAACAACGAAGGCAAGCCGGCCGCGCGCGGCGTGCGCAACGGCTGGTACGGCGCCGGCTCGCCCGCGTTCATCCGCCAGCTCGAGGAGTGGCGGGCGGCGGGCGATCTGGCCGGACTCGAGACCGACTAGGAGTCGGATACGCGGCGCGACGTGATGCGGTCCACGTCGCGCCGGCGCTCGGCGATGCCGTCGAGCGCGCCGGTGGCCACGTCGACGTCGGGCGGCTTGTACTCGAAGATGTGCTTCGCCTTGATGACGTCGGCGACGCCGCTCGGCACCATCGTCTCCCAGCTCGGGTCGCCGCGCTTGATGCGGGCGAGCACGTCGCGCGAGAAGATCGGCAGGTACTCGGCGTGGAAGTTGTCGAGCGGGGTGATGCAGCCGCGCTGGACGAGATAGCCGTAGAGCTTCCGTAGGCCCGGCGCCACCTCGAGGCTGTCGACGGTGGTGAGCCGCCCCGTCGCCTGATCGAGCAGCGGATAGACGTAGAGCTTGAGCTCGTTCTTGAAGAGCCGGCCGAACGACTCGAGGATGCCGCCCTCGAGCTCCGTGTAGTGCTGCTCGTCGAACAGGTCGAGCAGGCTCCCCGCACCGAGCGTAATGCCGATCGTCTCCTTCGTGTACCGCTGCAGATAGGCGGCGAGCCGGTAGTACTGGAAATAGTCCGACACCAGCACCGTCATGCCGCACGCCGCGACGACGTCGGCGCGCGCCAGGAAGTCGTGCAGGTCGAGCTCGCCCTCGGCGAGCAGGTTCCGCATCGTGAGCTCCATCAGCGAGACCACGTCCTTGCCGGCGACGTTCGGCTCCTCCTCGAACTTCGCGCGCGCGCACTGGAGCATGTCCATGTTGACGTGCGTCACCGGACGGAAGCTGCCGCGCTCGACGAGCACGGGGCGCTTGCGGAGCACCTCGCTCGGCTGCAGCACCTGGCCGTCGGCCGAGAACATCGCGGCGCCGGTCAGGCCGAGCTGCACGAGCCGCAGGCTCATCACGCGGTTGTCGACGTGCCGGAACTCGATGCCCGAGAACTCGATCATGTCGATCTCGATCCGCTGGGTGGTCAGCGAGTCGAGCAGCGACTCGATCAGCTGGTCGGGATCGTGGTGGAGGAAGCACGCGCCGTAGACGAGGTTCACGCCGACGATGCCGAGCGCCTCCTGCTGGAGCGCGTTCTCGGGATCGAGCATGCGGACGTGCAGGATGACCTGACTGTCCTCGTCGCGCGGATGCGCCTGGAAGCGCACGCCCATCCAGCCGTGGCACTCCGAGTTCCCCTTGAAGCCGCGGGCCGAGACGGTGTCCGCGAACGTGAAGAAGCTCGTGCGGTTGCCGCGGCTCTCCTTGAGCCGGCTCAGGTTGAGCTCGTGCTCGTAGCTGAGCATCGACTCGAGCCGCTGGCGGCAGACGTACCGCTCGCAGCGCCCGTAGATCGCGTCGCTCACCTTCATGTCGTAGGCCGAGATGCTCTTCGAGATGGTCCCCGCGGCCCCTCCGACCTGGAAGAACCAGCGCACCACCTCCTGGCCCGCGCCGATCTCGGCGAAGGTCCCATAGCGGCGCGGGTCGAGGTTCACCGCGAGCGCTTTCTGATCGGGCGTCGTCTTGCGGTCCACGAGAGTGGAGGTCAGCAACTTCCGTTCCCCGGCCTCGCGACGCGCCGGGCGGCCCCGGCAACGGCCGGGCAGCGCGGACGCCGCAAAAACGGGCACCCGCAAGCCACGATGCTCGGCAATGAGTCAGGAACCTGACGCGAGGCCCGCCACCACGACCCGCACCAGCGCCGCGAGCTTCTTCCGCAGCAGCGTCCCGTCGGCCACCTCGGGCGTCGCGATGCCATGGGCCCCGCTCATGAGCAGGTCGGCCACCTCGGCGGCCGATAGATCGACGCGCTTCGGCGCGATCTCGCCGCGGCGGGCGGCGTCGGCGACGACCTTCGTCAGCAGGCGCGCGTAGGCCGCGTCCGACTCCGCGAAGATGTCGGCGCAGACGCGCCCCTTCGAGTCGAGCAGCTCGACGGCGTGCGGCGAGCCGCGCAGCAGGTCGTAGAAGAACCCGAACTTCGCGTCGAGCACCGCGAGCAGCCGCTCGGCGAGCGTCCCCCGCCCCGCGGCGGCGGCGCGCGCCGCCTCCATCATCTGGTCGATCAGCGACTGCGAGAGCGCGCGGAAGAGCGCCTCCTTGGTCTCGACGTAGAGGTAGACGGTGCCCTTCGCGATGCCCGCCTCACGGGCGATGTCGTCGATGGACGTGCGGCGGAAACCATACTGGCCGAACAGCTTGAGCGCCGCGCCCAGGATCAGGGCCCGCTTGTCGTCCGCCGTTCGTCTCGTCGCCGTCGCGCGCACGCCCATCCGACTACCTCACTGACCCGTTGCATTCAAACGGTCATTATGCGCATGGAGAGCCCCATGGCTGACACCCCCTCGAAGGCCGTCCTCATCACCGGCTGCTCGACCGGCATCGGTCGCGCCACCGCGATCCGTCTCGCCAAGGCCGGCTGGCCCGTCTGGGCCACCGCGCGGAAGCTCGAGGCGGTGCAGGACCTCGCGCAGCACGGCTGCCGCGTCCTGGCGCTCGACGTCTGCGACGACGCGTCGATGACCGCCGCCGTCGCCACGATCGAGCGCGAGCACGGCGCCGTCGGCGTGCTCGTGAACAACGCCGGCTACGGGCAGGAAGGCGCCTTCGAGGAGACGCCGATGACGGAGGTCCGGCGGCAGTTCGAGACGAACGTGTTCGGCCTGATCCGCCTCTGCCAGCTCGTACTGCCCGGCATGCGCCGCCAGCGCTGGGGCAAGATCGTCAACCTGAGCTCGGTCGGCGGCAAGCTGACGCTGCCCGGCGGCAGCTTCTACCATGCGACGAAGTACGCGGTGGAGGCGCTGTCGGACGGCCTGCGCTTCGAGGTGGGCGGCTTCGGCATCGACGTCGTCATCATCGAGCCCGGCCCGATCAAGACGCGCTTCGGCGACACCGCGATCGCGGCGGTCGCGCGCGTGCAGCAGGGCGATTCGCCCTACGCGAAGTTCAACGCCGAGGTCGCGGGCAAGATCCACGAGGCGTTCGAGGGCTGGCTCGCGGTCGCCGCCGGCGAGCCCGACGCCGTCGCGCGCGCCATCGAGCGCGGCATCTCGTCGAGCCGCCCGCGCACGCGCTACCCGATCACCGCCGCGGCGCGCAGCATGATGTTCCTGCGGCGCTGGCTGCCCGATCGCGCGTTCGACGCGTTCCTGCGCACGCAGTACACGCCACCCCGCCCCGCCTGACGCCGTCAGGGGTGGAAGCCGCCCGAGGCGCAGATGCTCTCGCGCCCCTGGTCGCGGTGGACGGCGACGAAGTCGAGGATCGCCTGCTCGTCGACGACGTCGCAGGTGAGCCGCCAGCCCCAGGACACCACGGCGAAGGGCTGCGGCATCAGCGGGTCCGGCGTCATCACGACGCGCCGGTGGGTGCACTTCGGATCGAGCGGGATCGCCGTGAATGTATCGGCGAGCGTGTCGATCAGCTCGCTGCCGGCGTCGGGCCGATGCAGCAGCACGACCGCGCCGTGCTCGAGGTTGTGCACCCAGTAGCCGCGCGGCACCGTCTCGGTGAAGCGCCCGTAGTCGGCCCACACGGGGTAGTGGTTGCCCGACGACGGCGGGTTGCTCGCGTACGTGACGTCGGTCCCCACCGGCACGTGGTTGAAGCCGTCGATGCCGATCGATTCGATCACGCAGTTCGACGGCTTCGGATGGTTGGGATCGTCGCCGCCGACGCAGCGGCACGACGTGCACGTCTGCCCGGAATCGCATCCGGTGAGGTCGCACGCCTCGCCGCCGGCGGCATCGAGCACGCCGTCGCCGCAGACGGACGGCACGGCGCCGAAGCCGAACGCGCCCAGCCGTCGCGCGCACACCTTCCCGGTCATCGTGTCGCAGCTGGTCGCCAACGTCGCTTTCAGGCGAACGTCCGAGCGGGTGTCGCAGGACTTCCAGCGCAGCTGGATGCGGGTGCCGTTGCGCTTCACGCGGATGCGCTGGCGCGTCGGCGAGCAGCCGCCGACCGCGGCGATGCTGTTCTCGGCGAGGGCGAGGATGACCGGGCCTCCCGAGCCGTCGGTCAGGAGGCTCGTGCCGGCCGTCACGACGTAGCGCCGATCGGGGCACGGGTCGGGCTTCGGTCGCGCCCAGGTGGGGTCGGCGAGCAGCAGGGTGAGGACGGCGGCGAGCGACGAGGCGCGAATCACTCCCCTGGGCATACCGGGCGCGACGCGCCGCCGTCCAGGGTCACTTCTCCGCGCGCTCGAGCGCCGCGGCGGGGTCGTGCGACAGGTCGGCCGCGAGGAACGCGTCGTGGTCGGGAAGCGCGACCCGGAAGTCGTGCAGCGCCTGCACCCGCACGCGGAGGTCGCGCCCGACGAGGCCCAGGACGTGGCCGCCCGCCGTGCGCGCGTCGTCGAGGAAGTGCAGGTGGTGGCCCGGCACCTCGAACGTGCGCGCGTAGCCGGGCGACCAGAATCCCACGCACGTGCCAACGACGTCGTGCAGACGGAACTCCGGCTGATGCGCCGCCGCCTCGGCCAGCGGCACGCCGTCGGCGGTGCGACACATCGCGCGCGTGTGGACGTGCGGGAACGTCCCGTCGATGCGGACCGCGTAGAAGACGTTCTCGGACTCCCGGAGCGCGTCGACGCGGGCGAGGAGCGCCGCCAGATCGTCCGCGGACGCCACGTCGACGGCACGCTCGGCGCGGAAGCGCGTCACCACCGCGAAGGGCGTCGTCGCGCGATCCGCGGCGGCGTGCACCGTGCCGTCCTCGCGCACCTGCCAGCAGCGGCCGTCGAGCACGATCATCTCGCCGTCGACCCCCTCGAACGTGCCGAGGCCGAAGTCGCCGTGCTCGAGGAGCGCGTCCACCGTCATCGCGCCGCGGTAGACGCCCTCGACCAGCGCGGTCGACGTCGACACCTGGAAGAGCGTGTCGTGGCCGAGGTGCTCGGCCAGCGCGGTGCGGATGATGTGGCCGATCGGGTCGCCCGTCGCGCGCCGTCGCCCGTCGCGCGCCGTCGCTCGTCGAGGGCGGACCAGAGCGCGGGCGAGAGCCGGACCTGAACGGCATGCATGGCCGTCGTCATGACTGAGCCCGCGCGCGAGGCCAAGCGCCGGTTGACGGCCGGCCGGCGGCTCCGCCATGGATCGCCGCATGGATCACACCACCGACCTGGGCGCGTCGATGAGCCCGCGGACGGCGTGACGCCGCCGCCCGACGACGTCTTCGACGGGGATGTGCCGCACTGGCTCGCGCGCGCGATCCCCTATGGCTCGCTCGCGGTCCTGGTCGGCACCATCGTCTGGAAGACGGCGACGGCGATCGTGCAGGGTCGCGCCATCTTCTCCGACGGCTTCGCGGGCATCACGATGGGCGGCCGTCGCTTTTCGACCTCGTGGCCCGACGTCCGAGAAACGAGCGTCGAGTTCCGCGTGCGGATGGGGAAACTCGAACCCTGGCGGCGCGCGGTGCGCCTCGACACCACCGCCGGGCCGCTGCTCCTCCACGCGCTGCCGACGTGGTTCGAGCGCGTGATGCTGAACGCGAAGCCGGCGCTCAGTCCGCCGCCCGCCGCACCCGGTAGCGGATCGGCATCCGCTTGAGCCCGCCGACGAACGTCGTCGCCATCGACTCGGGCGTGCCGGCCAGCTCGATCGACTCGAGACGCGGCAGCAGCTCGCGGAAGAACGCTTCGAGCTCCATCCGCGCGAGATGCGCGCCGAGGCAGAAGTGCACGCCGATGCCGAAGGCGAGATGCTCGTCGGCGTTCCGCCGTGCGATGTCGAAGCGCATCGGGTCGGCGAACACGGTCTCGTCGCGATTCGCCGACAGGTACGACATCAGCAGCCAGTCGCCCCGCTTCAGCGGGACGCCGGAGAGCACGTAGTCCTCCTGCGCCTGCCGCATGAAGTGGCGGACCGGCGTCACCCACCGGATCATCTCGTTCACGGCGTTCGAGATCTTCGACGGGTCGTCCTTCAGCGCCTGCATCTGCGCCGGATCGCGGATCAGCGCCTCCAGCCCGCCGGCCAAGGTGCTCGACGTCGTGTCGTGGCCGGCGGTCGCGATGATCGAGTAGTAGCCCGCCGTCTCGAGGTCGCCGAGCGGCTCGCCGGCGATGCGCCCGTTCGCCACCGTCGACGCCAGGTCGGACGTCGGGTGCGCGCGCCGGTCGTTGGTGATGCCCTGGAAGTACATCGCCATGTCGGCGAGCGCCGCCATGAAGATCGCGACCGCCTCCTCGCCCTCCTTGCCACCGACGTCCGGGTCCTCGCCGCCGAAGACCTTCTGCGTCAGCTCGAGCATCCGCGGCTCGTCGGTCTCGGGCACGCCGAGGATGCTCAGGATCACGTGCAGCGGATAGTAGAGCGCGATGTCGCGCACGAAGTCGCACTGGCCGTCGTGATCGAGCATGCGGTCGACGAAGCGGCGCGCGAGCACCGGCAGGCGCGCGCCGATCTCCTTCCGCAGGTTCGACGGCTTGAACCAGTCGTTCGTGATCTGCCGGTAGTTGCGGTGCTCGACGCCGTCCATGTGGATCAGCGTCTTGATGTCCATCCCGAGCGCCCGCCCCTTCTCGACCTCGGCGCGCGGCAGCAGGACGGAGTCGCGCGTGTTCCAGAAGAGCGTGTGGTTGCGCTCGACCTCCGCGACGTCGGCGTGGCGCGTGACGGGACGGAACGGTACGTAGCCGTCGACCTGGACGAGCGGCAGCGGATCGTTGCACCGCAAGCGCTCCGCGGCCGCGTGCCAGGCGTCGAGATCGGCATAGGCATGACGGTCGACGAAGATGCCGGCGTCGCCCGCGCGGCTCAGATCGGGATTCATGCGCCTCATCCGCTCAAGCGCCCCCGCGTCTGTCAAGAACGGCGCCATGCCGCGTGCGCGATGGACGAGGTCCACGATCGGTGGCATGTGCTCCACTGATCGCCGAGGTCAAGCGCGATCGGGGAGACGTGGAGATGCGGGAACGATTGCGAGGCCTCGGCGTTGCCGTCGCGCTGTCCGTGGCGCTGGCTGGCAACGCAGCCGCCATCTGCGGCGACGGCGTGCGCGACGCCGGCGAGGCATGCGACGACGGCAACCTGGCCGACGGCGACTGCTGCTCGAGCGCATGCGCCCCGGCCGACGACGGCGTCGTCTGCGACGACGGGCGCGGCTGCACCGCCGACGATGCGTGCCTCGCGGGCGCGTGCACGGGCATTCCGTCGGACGCGCTCTGCCCGCTCGAGCTCGAGCGGCTCGTGTGCTGGGACGCGCGCGGCAAAGGCTTCGCCGGCCGCAAGGGCGAGCCCGTGCCCGACGCGTTTCGCGCCGACGGCGCCGTCGGGCTCGACGTGGGCGCGCCGTCGTCGCTCTGCGGCGCCGCGGTCCCCGACGACGCGGGACGCGGCATGGCACCCGGGGCGCGCGTCCAGTTCGTCGCGCATCGCGCACGGGCGTCGCGCACGAAGCCGCGGGCCAAGCCGCTGAACCGCGGCCTCACTGTCCGCCACGCGTTCGGCTCCGTGCAGCTCACGCTGAAACGCCCGACGCAGCTGCTCGTCCCCGCCGGCGTCGGCGACGGCGCCGCGGCGCCCGGGCCGACGAGCCGCCGGCTCGCGTGCTACGGCGTGAAGGCGCCGAAGCGTCGCAAGGGATCGACGCCGCCCCCGGGCGCGTTCGCGTCCGGCACGACGATCACGCTGTCCGACCTCCGCGGCGGTCCGCTCGACTACGTGCTCGGCCAGCCGACCGCGCTCTGCACCTCCGATCGATCCGGTGACACCGGCCCGACGGGTCGCCCCGGCTACCTAGTCTGTCATCGCGCCAAGGCGCGATCGCGCGTCGGCAGCGTCAGCCTCGCCGTCGCGAGCGCCCTCGGCGGCGGCACCATGAAAGCGAAGCGGCCACGCACCGTCTGCCTGCCCGCCGTCGTGCCACCGCCCGACGCCACGGCCTCGCAGCCGTCGTTCCCGTTCCTGAACGGCTCCGGGCCGGTGAACGAGGCGATGCAGATGGTCTGGAAGGGCGGCTTCGCGGCGCCGCACACCAGCGAGGCCGCGTCGAAGCACGACGCCGAGATGGACGCGGCGAAGCTCGTCATCGCCGCCAACCTGCCCGCCGTGCAGGACGAGCTCCTGAAGGCGCTGCAGACCCTCGCCAGCGACGACATCGGCGGCCACGCATCGCTCGGCGGCCTGCTCGACGCCGCCGGCGACGGCGACGCGATCCATGCACACGTCGAGACCGTCCTGCTGTCGCCGCCGCACGGGCCGGAGCTCCATCCGCACGTGACGCCGCCCGACGAGCTGACGCGACTGCTGCTGGTCGACAAGCTCGCGAAGGAGGCGAACGGCGGCAGCGCCGGCGCCATCGCCACGCTGTTCCGCGCCGCCGGGAGCCCCGACACGTCGACCGTGCAGCACGCGATCCGCAGCCTCTACCGCACGGGCCGCAGCCGCCGGCTGCTGCAGCGCGAGCTGCGCAAGCACGTGAAGCCCGAGAACCAGTACCTCCTCTACCTCGAGTGAGCGGAGACCAGCCATGACGATCCGTCTCGCCACGATCCTGCTGCTGCTCGCCGCCGCGCCGGCGTTCGCGTGCACCGACGCGCCCGAGTGCTCCCAGCCACCGTTCAACGCGAACCCGTCCGGCGCCGTCGCGAACGGCACCTACGACGACGTCTACGTCGGCAACTGGGCCTCGTCGCAGAGCCTGGTCTCCATGCTCTGGAACGGGCTCGACGCCGAGCAGTGCGACTGGGACGAGGGCTGGGGCTTCTACAGCGTCGGCGACACCGACTTCATGCTGACGCGCATCCTGAACGCGGCGTGGGCGGTCCGTCGCGTCCAGAGCTACACGAAGGAGCCCGGCTTCGGGCTGTGGCGCAACGTGAACGGCATCGTCTACTACAACCAGGGCCGCTGGTGGGAGTTCGTCTCCGACTACGGCGAGGACGAGTGGACGCCCGGCTGCGAGAGCGGCAACGGCGAGCACGTCGTCAGCACCGACGAGTACAACGTGCTCCACATGGGCGGGTACAACTCGACGGTCGTGAACCGCGGCAGCACGCTCGTCCACGAGACCGTCCACCAGGACGAAGGCCACGTCGACGAGGAGGACTGCAGCCCGGACAACGTCTCCTGCGACGAGGTGTACGGCGTCTACAACTCGAACACGATGCAGATCAATTTCCTGCACGACGCGCTGGTGACGTTCGAGACGCAGACGGTGAACGGCACCAAGCTGCGCAAGGTCTCGCGCAGCGGCGACACGTGCCGCTGGATCTCGACGTTCAGCGACGAGGAGCGCGATCAGATCAACAGCCGCGCGAACTCGTGCATGAACCGCTTCGCCCAGTCGGCGTGGTCGGGATGGAAGCAGGCATTGCGCGACGAGGTCGCCGTGCGGCGGGCCGAGGGCGAGTGGACCTGCCCCGCCTGCTCGAACGCGCAGTACACGTTCAACCCGAACAGCTGCTCGCAGCCCGCGTACGCCTGCAACGAGACGATGAATCCGCAGAACGTCGGCGTGAACGCGCAGAACCGCGCCGCCTGCCAGCTCTACAACGACCTGCTCGACGACCCGGGCGCGGGTCCCGACACGATCGCCGACGCACAGCACCAGAAGCTCCTCAACTCCGCCGCGTGCAAGCCGCCGACACCCGCGGCGGCGGGCGCGTACTGCGTGGCCCGGCTCGACACCGCGACGCACGTCTCGCAGCTCGACCCATGCGGCTGGATGGAGACGGTGAACGGCGCCGAGATCGACGCGATGGCCTGCGCGCAGGAGTTCTGCCGCCGCAAGTTCGAATCCGACCCGTGGCCCCAGGACGAGGATCCCTACGGCTGCATCGACTACATCTGCGGCGACGACCAGTGCAGCGGCGCGTGGACCGTCAGCAACCTCGTCTGCGGCAAGGGCTTCTACATGGCCGAGGGCAACCCCGAGTACTACGTGCCGGCGTGCGAGCAGGACGGCTGCCGCGCCGATCTGATCGAGTGCCTCATCCCGTACTGGGAGAACGACCAGTGGATGCCGGGCGACGACTTTCCGGACGCGTGCCGGACGCCCTACGACCTCTGCGTGCTGATGTCGAAGCTGGCGAACCTCACGTGGGCCGAGTTCCAGCCCCTCTTCGACCCCGGCATCGTGCAGCAGCTCGGACGTCCCGACTGGGTCACCAACCCCGGCCACTACCTCGATCGGTTCGCGACGCAGCTGTCGGAGATCGCGCAGGCGTCGACGCGCAACATCGACCGCATCGCGCTGCGCATGACGAGCAGCCCCGAGCGGATCGCGTCGATGTTCCACGCGGCGCCCGAGGAGTTCGTCGGCATGTTCGGCAACCAGGGCTTCGAGCAGATCATCGGCCCCGCCATCGGCAAGGTGGTCGGGAAGCCGATGGACCCGGCGAGGCTGACGCCCGCCGGCGCCGAGACCTACGCGGCGTTCGAGCGGATGCGCGGCGCGCTGCCCGGCGGCATCAACGGCGCGATCGGCACGTTCGCCCCGCCCGCGGCCGGACCGTGACGCCGGGTCAGCTCCACTCGTCGTCGAGGCTCGACGTGGCGGCGAATCCCGTCACCACGAACAGGTCGCCGAGGCGCGGGAACTGCGGCTCGTCGCTCGAGTAGGATCCTTCCTCGCGCGGATACGCGTCCTGGGGCGTCTTCGGGTCGCGCAGGCCGAACGACACCTCGAAGTACAGGCGGTCGCCCTCGCCGACGTCGAGGGCGCCCAGCGCGCCGTCGTCGCCGTCCAGCGCGGGGCTCCACTGATCGTGCGCGACGCCGCGTCCCTGGCCGTCGAACATGAGGTAGAACGGCTTGGCGTTGATCTTCCGCACCTCGGCGAGCGTCATCCCGATGCGGACGCCATGCTTGCCGCGCCAGCGCGAGCCGGCGTCGACCACCGTGATGCCGGCGAGGTGCCCCAACGGCTCGGCGTCCCAGAATGCCACGTACGCCCGACGGGTGGGGTCGTTCGGGAACAGGATGATGCCGAGGGGCGGCTCCTTGTACGAGTTCGGCACTTCGCCGACCGTCACGTTCTCCTTCCCGAAGCGTGCTTCGAGGTCGGCGACGCTCGTGTCCTCCGAGAAATCGCCCGGGAGGACGAGGAGCGCGTCGTCGGGAGCGCCTTTCGTGCACGCGGCCAGGAGGCAGAGGATCACCGTCGCGAGGAGCCGTCGCATGGGTGCGACCCGCTACCCCAAAGGAGCGCCGGGCTCAATCGACGGCACGTGCCCGATGGGGACCTTCACGCCTTCGGCGATCGCGCTAGGCTGACGCCATGAGCCTCGACACCAAACGCACCGTCGACGTCCTGAACCGCCTGCTCGAGGCCGAGCTCGCGGGCGTCGTCCGCTACACGCACTACTCGCTGCTCGTCTTCGGCTACGGCCGCATCCCGATCGTCTCGTGGATGCGCGAGCAGGCGAACGAGTCGCTGATGCACGCGCAGCAGCTCGGCGAATGGATCACGACGCTCGGCGCCTATCCCTCCCTCGGCATCGGCCCGCTGCTCGATTCGCACAAGACCGACATCGGCGCGATGCTGCGCGAATCGCTCGAGGTCGAGGCCAAGGCGCTGCTCCTCTACCGCGAGCTGCTCCAGGTCGTCGAAGGCCGCTCGATCGCGCTCGAGGAGTTCGCGCGGCAGATGATCAACCAGGAAGAGCTGCACGCCGCCGAAGTCGACAAGATGCTCAGAAAGCCGGGGGATCTCGCCGTCGCCAGCCCCGACCTGGTCAAGCCCGCCTGACGACCCGTACGCTGATTTCCGATCGTTCAGCCCAACGGAATCTGGCTGGACTGCGCCGTTCGGCAGAATTTCCTTGACGTCTCGCCGCCCACGGGTAACGGTCGGAGGATACGACCATCGCTCGCGTCGCCACGGCGCGGCGGCCCCCCGCGGCCCGATGGTCACGGAGACATGCGATGCGCCTGACGACTCCCGTTCTCGCCTTGCTCGCCGCGGTCGCGGCCCTCATGCCGTCCCCTGCCCGCGCCGTCGATCCCGGCTCGGAGCTCATCACCTGCGACCGCGCCGACGAGCGGATCGACATCACCGTGACGTCGCATCTCGACCCGTCGTGCACCTGGACCCGCGGTGTCGAGATCCTCGCGTCGAACGTGACGCTCGACTGCCAGGGCGCGCACATCGCCGCGCCCGATCGGCGCTACGGCGTCTACATCCACGCGCCCGTCGACACGCCGCTCACGAACATCACGGTGCGGAACTGCCACGTCGAGGGCTTCCTCAACAATTACCACATCGAGCGCGAGGGCTTCCGGCAGCTCGCCGAGGGCGTCGAGTACGAGAACGGGTTCTCGAACATCACCATCGAGGACAGCACGAGCTTGAACTCGCGCGGCGTCGGCATCTTCGTGAACGGCTACGTCGAGGGCGTCACGCTGCGGAACCTGCACGTCGAGGGCGCCGGCAGCTCCGGCATCTACCTCGAGGCGGGCTCGAAGAACGGCGTCGTCGAGGACAGCACCATCGTCAGCAACGGCTTCGGCGAGAACGGCCCGGCCGGCGGCCCGCGCGTCGTCGCCGGGATCGACTTCTGGTACTGGGGCACCGGCCGCGAGGGACTCTCCATCGACGGCTCGCGCTTCAACGTCGTCCGCAACAACACCTTCCAGTCGAACACCGCCGGCGGCATCTTCCTCTACAAGAATTGCGGCGAGTTCGTGACGCAGCGGCCCGAGCGCTGGTACCACCGCCGCTACGGCGCCGACGGCAACGTCATCGAGAACAACACGTTCATCGACGAGGACAACGGCGTCTGGATCGGCTCGCGCATGGGCGAGAACATCTTCCCCATGGAATGCAGCGATCCGCAGTACCAGCCGGGCTACGCGCTCGACTACGCCGACGACAACATCGTCCGGAGCAACACGTTCCAGAACGTCACGTTCGGCGTGCGCGTCGAGGACGACGACGCCGAGATCACCGACAACGAGTTCACCAGCGCCGACGCCATCGACGAGGCCATCGTGATCGGCACGCGCTACCGCACGACGACGCTGGCGCAGCCCGTCGACGGCACGGTCGTCACCGGCAACGTCGCGAACATCGCCGGCAGCCCGAATCCGTACCGCTGGATCTGGGGGCACACGAACACCACGTTCGACGACAACACGAGCCTCGGGCGCGAGGTCGGGCTCTGCGAAGGCGTGCAGCCGGCCGTCGGTCCGTTCGTGATGACGGTCGCGTTCATCATTCTCGAGGATCCCGAGAACCCGCCGAACGAGATTCGCGAGCTGCCCTTGCCCGACGAGCTGCCTGCGTGTCCCAACGCGTGCGACACCGGCGGACCGATCGCGAAGCCGAACATCGTCGTCAACAAGCTCGACACGCCGCCGGGCGACGACACGCTGACGTTCAAGGGCGAGTTCGTCGTAGCGCACCCGTTCGTGCCGGCGCTCGATCCGGTGACGTCGGGCATCGCCGTCGTCATCGAGGACATCGCGGGCCTGCGGGCGCTCGACGCCACCGTGCCGGGCGGCGCCTACGATCCGGTCACGAAGGTGGGCTGGCAGGCGGCGCGCAGCGGCACGAGCTGGAAGTACGTGAACAAGAGCGCGTCGCCCGCGAACGGCATCACCACGGTGACCGTCAAAGACCTGTCGAAGAAGCAGCCCGGCCTCGTGCAGGTGAAGGTCACCGGCAAGCGCGGCAGCTATCCGGTGGTGACGACGAGCCTGCCGCTGACGGGCGCGCTGATCCTCGACCCGCCGACGGCGGGCAGCGGCCAGTGCGGCGTGGCGACGTTCACCGGCCCGAAGCAGGGCTGCACGACGAACGGCAAGGGCGTGAAGTGCAAATGAGACGGTAGCGGCCCTACCCGTCGTCGCACCAGCGAAAGCGCGCGCCGCGGCCGGACGCCGTACACTCGGCCGGCGCGGCCGGCGGCTTCACGTTCGTCCTGAGCATCGCGACCAGGTACGGGTTCCACGTCGACACGATCCAGTGCACGTCGAGCCCGCCCGCGCCGTCCGGGCGCGTGTAGCGGTCGATGATGTTCGGCGCGTACAGGATGCCCGTGTCGAGCGTCCTGCCGATCTCCGGACACCCGGGGAGGAAGAAGTCGAGCGGACGCGTCGGGTCGCTCTTGGCGCACAGCGCCGGCGGCTGGTCCACGCACTGCGGGTGGAACATCCACCCGCCGGGCCCGAACGCCGTGCCGACCTCGGCCGGACCGCCGGGATCGAGGTGCACGACCGGCGGCGTCCACGGTCCCCAGGGATGATCGGCGAAGCGCGCGAGGATCGGGCCCTCGGCGTCGTCACCCACCGAGCCGCTCACACCGGACCCGCCGCCGCCGTACAGCATCATCCACTTGTGCACCGGCGCCCCGAGCCAGCTGATCGCCATGTGATTCGGGAACGCCAGCGCGTCGTCGGGGTTGCCCCCGGGGACGCCGTCCATCGCGAGCGGCACCGCGCGCGCCTCGTCGCGCGTCCACAGCGGCTCGCCGCCGTCGCGCAGGCCGGCGAAGTAGCGCGGCCGGAGCTGGAGCTGGCCGCGATCGTTTCGACGGAGGGGGAGCCGGTGGACCATCAGGTACATGTGCGCCTGGCCGCCCGGCTGCCGGTCCCACCCGGGCCGTCCCCAGACGAACACGGCGCCCGTGCCCGGCCCATAGTCGTTGCCGCACGACCGCCCCGAGAAGCAGCGCACCGTGCGCGCCGTCGGATTGAGGAACTTGTTCGACGCGTACGTGCCGGCGTCCACCCAGTCCGTCGGCCGGTCGGCGCTCTGGATGCCGACGTGGGTGTGGTACGCCGCCGTGGCCGGCAGGCTCGCCGACGTGCCGTCGTTCTGCGAGCTGTTCGGGTCGATGCAGATGCCGGTGGTCGTGGGCTCGCACGTCTGACCGACCGTGCAGCCGGCGCCGGTCGCGAGATCGCACGGCGCATCCCAGCCGAGCACCGGCGGCGTGCAGATGCCGACGTCCTGGCTGCAGGTCAGATGGCCGTCCGGCCGGCACGACGGCTTCCCGCGCCGCCGCGTGCAGCGCACGACGTCGATCAGGCCGAACAGCGTCACCGCGTCGGTCCCGTCGCTGAACGCCGTCAGCGGCGTCTTGTTGTAGCCCATCACCTGCGACGCGCCGTCGGTGAAGAGGCGGATGCGCGCGAACTCGCTCGGCGCGTCGGGGTCGGTGGCGATGGTGAGCTGCGGCAGCCCGCTCGCCGGCAGGTCGAGCGGGAACGTCGCCTGCGCGTCGTCATTGTGCGGCAACGGATCGCAGGGCGAGCGCGGGTGCGGCCAGGTGTCGCCGAAGAGCATGACGTGCTCGCCGCGATGCTCGAACGTCCAGCCGAGGTCGGTGCCGTAGAAGCGCACGCCGGCGGGTGCGACGTCGCTGCCCGGTCCGGCGATGATGCCGAGCAGCTCGGGCGGTGAGACGTGCTGCGCGAGCACCGGCGTGGCGCAGGCGAGGACCATCGCCACGAGCCGCAATCGCATGCCGCACGGCTAGGCCAGGCGGTCGCATGGTGTCAACGCGCTCCGCGTCGGCGGCGCACGGACCCGATGCCGACGAGCGCCCACGCGACGGCCGCGACGCCGAGCCCCGCGACGAGGCCGGGCGCGCGGTAACGAAAGTCGACGCGCGACCGCCCCGCCGGCACGACGACGCCGCGTGCGAGCCCGTTCGCCTCGATCACTCGCGCCGCGACGCCGCCGACCGTCGCGGTCCACCCGCCGGCGATGGGATCCGTCAGGACCAGGACCGACGGGCGGTCGACGTCGACGTCCACGGCGACGCGCTCCGGCTCGTCGACGACGATCGTCGCCGGACGGAGCGGCTCGGGATCGCCCGCCGGCAGCCCATCCGGTTCGCCGGCCAGCGCGACGGTGGTCCGCGCGTCGAAGTCACGGCGCGCCAGCAGCGCGAGCGCGGCGTCGCCGTCCGCGACCGCCTGTGCGCGCCCGACGGTGAACGCACGGGGGAACGCCTGCGGGTTGCCGTAGAGCGTCCAGCGGTCGTGCGTCGTGATCGGCGTCAGCGGCGTACCCGCCGTGCCGACGAAGCTCTTCACGAGGAGCGTGCGTACGGCCATCGCGTCGAGCAATTGCGGCCGGGCGATCCGCGGCCCCATCGGAATCCAGCCGAGAAAGATCTCCGGCTGCACGGCCGCTGGCGGCGGCTTGCCGACGATGGCGTTCAGGTACGCGTTCAAGCGGCGCGACGACAGCGGGTTGTAGTCGGTGAGCGACCGCAGCCGCCGCATCGTCGCGTCCTTGGTGGAAATGCCGAGCGGGCCGGCCTCGCCCGGGAGGAGCGTGCGGCCGTCGCCCGTGTGCGCCGCCACCGCCTCCATGAGCGCCGGGGGACCCGCCAGCAGCTCCGGCGGCGTCGTCCACGGGAACGCGAGCGGCGCGCGCGGCGGCGCGAAGAGGGTCCACGCCAGCGCCGCCACCGCGACGGACGCGATCGCGCCGCCGATCCGCCGGCGGCGCGCGACCCAGCCGACCGCGAGCGCCACGTCGATGGCCATGAGAAAGGCGAGGAGGAACGCGATCCGCTCGGGGCCACGGAAGGACGCGAAGCCCGGCAGGATCTCGAACAGCACGAACACGGGCGTCCCGGCGCCGACGAGCAGCAGCGTGACGACCGCGGTCGCGACGAAGAGGACCGCCCCGGACCGTCGCGCGACGACACAGCCGAGCAGCGCCAGCGCCGCCACCGGGATCGAGACGAAGACGTTGCTGTACGCCGCCGGCGTGAGGAACATGTTGCGGAGCGCGCGGTCCGGGAACGGATACGGGTCGAGCTGCGCGGTCGTGAGCGGCGCGCCGTTGCGCACCGTCTCGCCGAGCCACGCGAGCGTCGGCAGGAGCTGCGGCGCCGCCGTCGCCACCGCGAGCGCCGCGGCGACGGCGAGCTGCAGCACGCCGCCGGCGGACGCGAGGCGGCCGCGGCGCGCGGGATCGACGAGCAACGCGACGTACAGGACGGCGAGCCCGTAGGCGGCGTAGAGCGCGTGCTGGTAGCAGCCGGCGAGCACGGTGAGCCCCACGGCCGTGCCGAGCGCCAGCGCCCAGCGCCAGGCGCCCGTGGCGCCGAGCCGCACCAGCGCCAGCGCCGCGACGGGCAGCCAGACGCCGCCTTCGAGGAAGGCCGGCGTGTAGACGTTCGGCAGCGCGTGGATGCCCGTGTACGTGATCGCGCCGGCGACGGCGCCGAGCGGCGCCGCGCCGAGCGCGCGGCCGAGGGCGTACGTCGCGGCGATGCCCAGCGCGAGATGCAGCAGCGTCGAGACGTGCATCGCCGCCGGCGCGTCCATCGCCAGCAGCAGCAGTCGCGCCGGATAGAACGTGCCCGGGAGCAGCGTCGCCAGGAACGGCTGCCCCTGGTACGGGTTCCAGAGCGGCAGCGAGCCGGCACGCAGCCGCTCCGCGACGTACGTCTGGTCGGGCAGGAACTGGATCAGGAGGTCGACGCCGCCGAGCTCCTGCCCGTGCGCGTTCGGTAGGACCCGCAGGAACCAGTAGGCGAGCAACGCCACGACGGCGCCCACGACGCAGGCGACGTCCAGGCGGATCCGGCGCGGCACGCCGCGACCTTCTCAGGACGGACGTCGCGAGCGCAAGCGTCGGTTGACGCACGGACGCGGCGCACGTAGGCGGACGCATGCTGATCCGCGCGACGCCGGCACAGGCGGTCGCCATCCTGCGCGCGATGCGCGCCGTGGCGGCCGGGCCGTTGACGGACGCCGATCGCGCCGCCCTGCTCGGCGCCCACGAGTACGTCTTCCGTGCCACCACGCCGCTCGACGTCGATGCGCTCGACGGCATCGCGCCCGCCGCGCTGGCCGCGGTCCTGCCCGACCCGGATCAGCGCGACCACACCGCGCAGTTCCTCACCGTGATGGCGCTCGTCGACGGCACGATCGACGCGACCCGCATCGCCCGCGTCGCCGGCTACGCCGACGCGCTCGGCGTGCGCGCCGGGTACGTGCGCGAGCTCGTCGAGCTCGGGAAGCAGCACCTCGATTGGGTCCGCGCCGACATCACGCGCCGCAACCTGCGCAGCATCACTGGGCACGACGTGACGCTCGACGAGGACGCGTGGCTCCTGCCCTACCGCGACGCCGGCGCCGACGCCGCGCTCGTCCGCCGCTACGAGGGCCTCGGATCGCTCGCCGTCGGGACGTTCGGCCGTGCCTTCTTCGACTTCTACGCGTCGTACGGCTTTCCGTTCCCCGGCGACCCGCGCAGCGTCAACGCGGAGTTCGCGCGGCCGCACGACTCGACGCACGTGCTGAGCGGCTACGACACCACGCCGCGCGGCGAGCTGCTGGTGTCGACGTTCACCGCGGGCATGCACCCGAACGAGCCGATGGCCGGGCACATCCTGCCGGTGATCCTGTCGTGGCACTGCGGAATCGAGCTGGTGCAGCTCGCCGGCGCGACGACCGGCAAGCTCGACCCGCGCAAGTTCTGGGTGGCGTGGGAACGCGGCGCCGCGGTGCGGACCGACGTGTTCGCACCGGGCTGGGACTTCTGGGGCGTCGCGCGCGAGCCGCTCGCGGCGGTCCGCGCCGCCTACGGCGTGCCGCCCCTCGATCCGGCGGACGCCGCCAACGACACGGTACCGCCGTGGTACCGGCCGGTGCAGTAGCTACGCGCTCAGTTCTTCGCCTTGAAGACGGCCGTCGTGCCCGACGCGTTCGCCTTGTTGGTCGAGAACGGGCTGGGGAACGTCGCGCCGAAGCAGGTCGTCGTCGTGTCGTTCGCGACCTGGACCGTCACCGAGCCGATGCCGCCCGGTACGGGGACCGTCGGGTCCGGCAGGTTCGCGCCCTTGCCCTTCAGCAGGATCTTCGGCTCGCGCGGATCGCCGACCGCGCCGGCGTCGAGCTTGATCGTGCCGAGGCCTGCCGACGTCCCGGCCTTGTCGCCGTACTTCCAGCCGCGGCCCTTCGACGACAGCCAGCGCGTGCTGCTCGGCGGCACCACCAGCGAGCCGACCAAGGTCGAGTCGTAGTAGATGCACGCCGTCGTCGTCGCGACGGTGCCGGGATCGCCGAACACGGTGGCCTCCCGCGGCACCGTCCCCTTGTAGACGAAGGTCAGGCGGTCCTTGGTGTCGTCGCTCTTGTGCTTGAGCGCCAGCCTGGCCTTGCCCGCATCGCACGACCGCGGCGCCGGCGCGCACGCCGTCGGATACGGCGTGGCGTCACACGCGTCGCCCGTGCCGTCGCCGTCCAGATCCTGCTGATCCGAGTTCGCGACCGCGGGGCAGTTGTCGCAGATGTCGCCGCGGGCGTCGCCGTCGAGGTTCAGCTGCGCGCCGTTCGGCGAGCCGACGCAGTTGTCGCAGGCGTCGCCCGGGCCGTCGCCGTCCGAGTCCTGCTGGTCGGCGTTCGCCGCCGACGCGCAGTTGTCGCAGAGATCGCCGATGTTCTCGCCGTCCGTGTCCAGCTGGTCGGCGTTCGCGATCGTCGGACAGTTGTCGTTGCCGCCGCTGACGCCGTCGCCGTCGGCGTCCACCACGGGCGGCGTCGCGACCGGATACGAATTGAGGTCGTTGCCGACGACGGAGGTCCACCACTGCGGCACGCCGCCGTTCGTGTTGACGGTGGCGACCGAGAAGTAGGTGTCGGCGAACTCGGCGATCAGGAAGTGCCGCGTGTCGGCCGAGCCGCTGATGAACACGGGAATGGACGTGCCCGGCACGGTCGAGAAGCGGCCGTGCGTGCCGTGGAAGTGCCCCGCGAAGAGCGCCACGACCGGCTTGCCCGCGATGGCCGCGAGGAAGCTCGCGTTGAACGGCGACCAGTGATCGCCGTAGTCGTGCATGTTGAGCACGATCCGCTTCTCGGCAGCCGCCGCGGCGGCGAGGTCGTTCGCCAGCCAGGTAATCGACGACGAGACGTTGACCGGCGCCGGCACCGTGTACGTCGGGTAGTTGTGCAGCTGGACGAAGTGGTAGCCGCGGTAATCCCACGAGTACGACAGGCTGCCGACGTCGAAGTTGACGACCTGCGCGTAGGGCACGCTCGGCATGATGCCGCAGCCGACGATGCCCTTCATCCAGCGGACCGCCTGCGCGGCGCAGCCGTTCGCCAGGTAGACGGGCCAGTCGATCAGCTCGAGGCCCCAGCAGTCGTTCACGTTGTTCGCGTAGTCGTGGTTGCCGAGACCCGGGAACATCGGCAGCTGCAGCACGTCGGGATCGGCGGTCGGGAACTGCGGATCGTAGTGCTGGCGGAACAGGTCGAGCTGGTACGGGTGGAAGAACGCCGTCAGGTCGCCGTTCATGATGACCCATTCGGGCTCGGCGACCGCCGTGCCGCCGGTGTTCGGCAACGCGGCGGGCCAGTTGCCCAGGCTCTGGATGCCGTTCATCGAGCGCGTGAACCACTGGTTCGTCTTGACGGCGTAGGCGATCTCGCATTCCTCGGGCGTGCCCGGACACGGCTCGGTGCCCCACGGCAGCTGGCTGTCCGACGCCATGATCACCGTGAAGGGCGCATGCGAGGTCTGCAGCACGCGCGGCCGCGTGAAGCTGGTCGCGTCGCAGCGCGGGACGTAGCGGTTCGGGAAGCAGTGACCGTCCTGGAACGTGCGGTTTTCGAGGCAGTAGGGCTCGTGCACCTGCGCCGCCGCCGGACCGGCGAACAGGATGCCCCCGAACGCCAGGGCGAGGAGCCAGCGACCGCGCTCACCAAGCATGCTCATTGAACCCCCTCTACGCTTCGATTCTCGCAGCGGAGCTGTACTGGCGGCCGCGGCGCGCCGTCAAGGAATGTTTCTCACCGCAAATCGGGTGCGTAGTCGCTCGCGTCGTAGGCCGCGCAGAACGCGTCCTCGTCCCCCTGGAACCGTGGATCCTGCGCCACGACGGCCGGCCGGACGGCGTCCCACAGCTGCGGGGCGTCGATGCCGGCCGCGTTCAAGTCCTTGGCCGCGATGACGAGGTCGAGGCCGCGATGGCCGGTGATCACCTGGCCGCCCAGCCCGAGCGCGTACCACACGCCGACGTCGTACTGCTGCGCGCAGCTACGGCTCGTGAAGCCGCAGTCCGGCGACGTCGAGAGCCCGTGCGGATACGCCGCGTGGATCGCCGGCGGCGCGCAGTGCGCCAGCCCGTCGTCGCCGTCGTTGGAGAGCCACGTCAGGTAGCCGTACGTCGTGTTCGAGTCCTCGAACGCGGCGTGCGTCATTCGGTAGACCCAGTCCTGCGAGACGAGCCGCTCGCCGTTCCAGATGCCGCCGTTCAGCATCAGCAGGCCCACGCGCACCATCTCCCGCACGGTCGTGCGCCACGTGAACGCGAAGACCTTGTCGGGCTCGCCGCTCGTCCAGAGCGAGTCGGGCATGCCGAGCGGCTCGTAGAGGAAGCGGTGCGTGAACTCCTCGAGGTTCGCGCCGAGCCGGTCCGGGTCCTGCGCGATCGCCGTGTTGATGACGTCGCTCAGGCGATTGATCTGGACGTCGCCGACGATGTCGTACGCGTACCGCTTCTTGCCGTCGGACAGGTCGGCGTTGTGCGCCACCATCGCGAGCACGTGCGCGATCTGTGCCTCGGGGTTGAAGGTGAACGCATCGAGCCAGTGATCGACGCGGTCGGTGTCGTTGATGGGCCCGGTCTTGCGTCCCGTCCGCGGCAGGTCGCGCGTCTGGTAGGCGGCGATGCCGGTGACGAGCGCGCTCAGCGTCTTCGTGGTCGACCAGACCTCGTCGACGTTCTCGGGGAACGTGCCCGGCGGATAGTACTCGTGGCAGAGCTTGCCGTAGCGGACGACGGCGTACGGCTTGCCGATCGCGGTGTCGGCCGCTGCGAGCATCGCCGGATCGAGCCCGCACTCGTCCGCGACGCGGTCCGCTCCGACGAGCGTCCACGCGTCGGTGCCGGGATCGCGTCGCGGCGGCGGCGCGCAGGTGGCGTCGGGCCGACAGGCGTCGGCGGCGCTCGGGTTCGCGGTGCATGCGGTGGTCTTGCAGCGGCCGGCGTCCTTGACGATGCGCCCACCCGAGCCGGCGCAGCAGACGACGGCGCCCGCCCGACCGCAGGTGCTCTGCGCATCGCAGCGGCGGGCCGCCTTGGCGCACGCCCGCGGCACGCCGTCTTTGACGGCCTCCCCGGTGACCGTGCGGACGCAGCGCATCCATTCTTTGCGGCTGCCGACACCCTCGCAGTCGCAGCGTGCGGTGATCCGGGCGCGCAGATCGTCTATCTGCAGCTGGTCCGAGCACTTGCGGCTGGTGCAGGCGGCGGAGGCGAGGTCGGCGGAGAGGGCGAGAAGGATCGCGGACAGCAGAAAGTGGCGCACCGTCGAGCGGTACCATACCGCCCGGACCGTGCGCCATGGATTATCTGCGACGATCGCCTGGGCTACACGTCGGACCATGCCGGAGCGTCCCGAGATGCCGCCGTTGCGCCGTCGCGACCTCGTCGCCGACCCGATCGAGCAGTTCGCGGCGTGGCTGGCCCATGCGGAGACCCGGGTGCCGCTGGCCGACGCCGCCACCCTGGCGACCGTCGACGCCGGCGGCCGGCCCGACGCGCGCATGGTGCTCCTGAAGGGCGTCGACGCCGCGGGCTTCCGCTTCCACACCAACTACGAGTCGGCCAAGGCGGATCAGCTCGCCGCAAACCCGCACGCCGCGCTCGTGGTGTACTGGCGCGAGCTCGACCGGCAAGTGCGGGTGCGTGGCGCCGTCGAACGGCTGCCTTCCGAGGAGTCGGACCGCTACTTCGCGACCCGCCCGACCGACCGCCGCGTCGGCGCGTGGGCGTCGCCACAGAGCCGGCCGCTGCGCGACCGCGCCGAGCTCGACGAGCGGGTGCGCCACGTCGAGGCGCGCTTCGCGGGCGGTGACGTGCCGCGGCCAGCTTGGTGGGGCGGCTACCTGCTCACGCCGTCGACGGTGGAGATGTGGCAGGGACAGGTCGGCCGCCTGCACGACCGCTTCCTCTACACGCGTGACGGCGACGGCTGGCGCCTCGAACGGCTCGCGCCGTAGGCCGTCTCCCGCCCCAGGCTTGTGGCGGGGCGTGGATCGTGGCAACCCAACGCCGTCGTGAAAGCCAAGGCCAAGCAGGAAGCCGCCCCCCCGGCGGGCGTCGCACCCACGCTCGACAACCCCCTCGACGAGACCCCGGGGCACTCCACCGGCGCGGACGTCAGCCTCTACGATCGCGTCCTCGCGGACGCGCACGAGCTGCGCGAGAAGCCCTACGCCGCGTCGTCGACGCTCCAGGTCATGCGCCAGCATGCCAAGGGCCGGATGACGGTCTGGGAGCGCATCGAGGTACTGCAGGACAAGGGGACGAAGCCCGTCGTCCTCTACCAGAACTGGGGTCGGAACCTCGACGGCGCGTCGATCGTCACGGCGGTGGTCAAGATCCGCGGCCGCGATGTCGCCCTCTACGGCCACGACTTCACCGTCCGCGCGGGCTCGATGGACGCGACCAACGGCCGCAAGCTCGCGAACATCATCTACCTGGCCGGGAACCGCGGCATCCCGCTGATCGGCATGAACGACAGCGCGGGCGCCTTCGTCCCCGCCGGCGTGGGCGGGCTCGACGGCTACGCCGAGGCGTTCACGGCGCTGCGGAAGATCAGCGGCGTGGCGCCGAGCATCATGTGCATGTTCGGGTTCAACGCCGGCGGCGGCTCGTACCTGCCGCGTCAGGGCAGCTTCATGATCCAGCCGAACGACACGTTCTTCGGCCTGACGGGCCCCGGCGTCGTCAAGAGCGCGCTCGGCGAGGACGTCACGCCCGACGACCTCGGCGGCCCGAAGGTCCACGGCGCCAGCGGCGTCTCGGACCTCACCGTCCCCGACGAGGTCGCGGCGCTGCGCACGGCGCAGCGGCTGCTGAGCTACCTGCCCGATTCGAACAAGGTCATGGCGCCGTTCGAGTCGACGTCCGACCCGCTCGAGCGCCGCACCGTCGAGATCGAGACGCTGCTCCGCACGGCCTTCAACTCGCCGAGCGGCTTCAACACGCCGCTCGACGTCACGATCCTGATCCAGCAGATCTGCGACCACGGCGACTACTTCGAGCTCCAGCCCGATCGCGCCCGCAACGCCGTCACCGCGTTCGGCCGGCTCGGCGGCCACGTCGTCGGCTTCGTCGCGAACAACAGCGCCGTCGCGAGCGGCCAGATCGACATCGACGCCGCCTACAAGATCGCGCGCTTCGTCCGCTTCTGCTCGATCTACAACATCCCCGTCATCTTCATGGAGGACACGACGGGCTTCCTCCCCGGCCGCGACCAGGAGAGCCGCGGCATCGTGCAGGCCGGCCGCGCGATGCTCGACGCGATCATCGACCTGCGCACGCCGCGCATCCTGCTGATCGTCCGCAACGCGTTCGGCGGCGCCTACGCCGCGTTCAACTCGACGGCCACCGGCGCCGACGTCGTCCTCGCCCTGCCGACCACGCGCGTCGCCGTGATGGGCACCGCCGGCAAGGAGTACACGTACAAGAAGGAGCTGCAGCAGACGCGCGCCGAGCACGCGGCCAAGCTCAAGTCGGGCATGGACGCGAAGGAAGCCGACGCCTGGCTGCGCGCGCGCGAGGCCGAGTTCAATCAGCGCTACGAGCGCGAGCTCATGAACCCGCGCGAGGCGCTGAGCCTCGGCTCCATCTCCGAGATCGTCCTGCCGACCGATCTGCGCGCCGAGCTCGGCCGGCACCTCCAGTTCCTGATCGACCGTTACCAGCCCTGCCCCTGGGAATCGGTTCAGCGAGAATTCCATTGATGCACACGACGCTGCACACCACGACCCCGACCGACGCCTACACGAACAACCCGCTGATCCACCGCGACCGCCGCCTCGGACAGGCGACGTCGACGTGGGCCACGTCGTTCGCCTGCGACGACATGAGCGTGCTCATCGTCTGCCGCGGCCCCATCCGGAAGGAGGCGATCGACGTCTTCCGCGAGATGGGGATGACGAAGGTCGGCATCCTGCTCTCCGAGAAGGACAGCATCGGCTACCCGCGCGCGCTCTCGCCCGAGCTGCGCGTGATGGACCCGAAGCACGTCCACGCGGTGCGCGACTACACCGGCGCCACGAAGGACGAGCGCCTCGAGCGCATCCAGCAGATGATCGGCATCTGCCGCGAGCACGGCTACCGGTACGTGTTCGCGGGCTACGGCTTCATGGCCGAGGACGCCGAGTTCGTCCGCACCCTCGAGGAGGCCGGCATCGTCTTCATCGGCCCCGGCTCGTACACGCAGCGCGCGGCCGGCGCGAAGGACGAGGCGAAGCGGACGGCCATCGCGAACGACGTGTCGGTCACGCCGGGCGTCAACGACGCCGCGGCGCGGACCCTGCTCGCGAAGGCCCCGGACCGCGCCGCGCTGGAGAAGGTGGCGAAGCAGCACGCCCTCGACGTCCGGGCGAAGGACGGCGAGGCCCTGCCCGACTTCGCCGAGCGCGTCCTCCAGGCCGCATACGCGAAGCGGATCGACCTCTACACGATCGACGAGCTGTCCGAGCAGGTCCGCAAGGAAGCCGATCGGCTGCTCACCGAGAACCCGGGCCGGCGCTTCCGCCTGAAGGCGATCGGCGGCGGCGGCGGCAAGGGCCAGCGCATCTTCTCGGACGCGTCCGTCGTGCCCGGGCTCGTGCGCGAGGTGCTCGGCGAGGTGAAGGCCACCGGCGTCGGCGACAACAAGAACCTGCTGATCGAGCTCAACGTCGAGACCACGCGCCACAACGAGATCCAGCTCCTCGGCAACGGCGACTGGTGCATCGCGCTCGGCGGCCGCGACTGCTCGCTGCAGATGCACGAGCAGAAGCTCGTCGAGATCTCGATCACGCAGGAGGGCTTCGCGAAAGCGAAGGCCGCGGCGAAAGGCAAAAAAGCGGGGATCCTCGGCACGCAGCTCGAGGTCCTGAAGCGCATGGAGGAGGAGGCCGAGCGCTTCGGGCGCGCGGTCAAGCTCGACTCGGCGTCGACGTTCGAGTGCATCGTCGACGGCGACCGGCACTACTTCATGGAGGTGAACACGCGGATCCAGGTGGAGCACCGCGTGTCGGAGCTCTGCTACGCGCTCCGCTTCACCAACCCCGCCAAGGCCGACGACTACTTCGACGTCCACTCGCTCGTCGAGGCGATGGCGATCATCGCCAAGCACAAGACCCGCCTGCCCCGGCCGACGCGCGTCGACCGCGAGGGCGCGGCGATCGAGATCCGCCTGAACGCCACCGACCGCGCGCTCACGCCCGCCGCCGGCGGCGTCATCGTCTCGTGGTCCGATCCGATTCCCGGCGAGATCCGCGACGATCAGGGCATCTCGATCAAGAACCCGGACACGCGCCTCTACATGCGCTACCGGCTCGCCGGCGCGTACGACTCCAACGTCGCGTTGCTCCTGGCGACCGGCGACGACCGCGAGGAGAGCTTCGCGCGCATCCGGGAGATCCTGCGCAAGACGACGCTGCGCGGCCTCGATCTCGCCACGAACCTCGAGTTCCACCTCGGCATCGTCACGTGGTTCTTCGCCCGCGACGTCTGGGCCAAGCCCACGACGGCGTTCGTCGTGCCGTACCTGACGCTCGTCGGCGAGCTGGCGCGCGAGGCGCGCACGCTCGACTTCGAGTACGCGTTCCAGCAGATCGCGCGGAAGCGCAGCGCCGCGGTGTCGTCGCTCGGCGACGCCGTCACGAACGCCACGCGGAACGCCCTGGCGCTCAAGGAGACGCTGGTCGCGCGGCCGCTCGCGATGCTGATCGAGGAGCCGCACTTTCTCTCGGCCTGGCTCAGCGAGCAGCACCGGAGCTTCACCCTGGTCGACGACCGCGTGCAGTGGCTGCGCAACCCGCTCCAGGTGCTCGCCGAGACCTATCATCTGCTCCACCTCGACGACCGTCCCGGCGAGCCGGCGGCGAACCGCATCTGGGACCACGACCAGGAGCTGCTCGATCGCGGGCTCGGGTTCTACCGGGCGCTCGCCGAGCGGACGCAGAACGTCGCGTGGGTCGACCTCGACCGCGCGCTGCGCGAGACCGCGGAGCCGCAGTGGGGCATCGACGCCGCGCGCTGGGAGGCGGTGCGCGCCGCGCATGCCGGCCATCAGCTCGGGCTCGAGTTGCTGTCGCTGCTGCCGCTCGTCGCCGAGAAGACCGGCTTCTACGATCTGAAGCTGAACGACGACCTGACGATCACCATCCCGGATCGCCTGCGCGACCCCGCGCACCAGGACGCCATGCGGAAGGTGCTCGTGCCGCCACCGGCCACGAAGGCCGACGAGATCGTCGCCGCGATGGGTGGCACGTACTACGCGCAGGAAGCGCCCGATCTGCCGCACTTCGTCGAGGTCGGCATGCACTTCGAGAAGGGGACGCCGCTCTACCTGATCGAGGTCATGAAGATGTTCAACAAGGTGTACGCGTCGTTCTCGGGCACGATCGACGCGATCCTGGTCGACAGCGGCGTCGTCGTCCGCAAGGGCCAGCCGCTCTTCAAGGTCACGCCCGACGAGTGGATCGAACAGGAAGATCCGGCGGACCGCGCGCGCATGATCCGCGCGAACACCGACAACTACCTGGCGCGCGTCGTCTGACTCACTCGCAGGCGAGCGGCGCCACGCACGTCGTCCGCTTGAGCACCTTGGCCGGATCGCCCTTCGGGCTCCCGCCGCATTCCGCGCAGTAGCGCGCCGTCTTCGCACCGACGCGCAGGACGGCGGTCACCGGCCCGTCGCGAATCTTCCAAGCCCGTCGACCTCGTCAGAACTGACGACGCTCGGCCGTGGTCAGTCGAAGATCAGCACGACGTAGGCGAAGAACAGCACGAGGTGCACCGCGCCCTGGAGGACGCTGGTGCGTCCGCTGCCCAGCGTGACGACCGACACCAGCAACGTCAGCTGGAGCAGCACGGCGGGTGCGCCCTCCAGCCCGAGGAGCAGCGGCTCGCCGGTGAAGAGGCTCACCAGCAGGATGGCTGGCACCGTGATGCCGATGGTCGCCGCCGCGGACCCGAGCGCGATGTTGACGGAGCGCTGGAGCTGGTTCGCGAGCGCGCCGCGGAGCGCGCTCAGCGCCTCGGGCGACACGACGAGGAGCGCGATCAGGAGACCGGCGAGGCCGGTCGGCAGTCCGAGCTCGTCGATCGAATGGTCGAGCGGAATGGCCAGCTGCTCGGCCAGGTACACGACCGGCCCGAGGTACGCGACCAGCAGCAGGGCATGCACGATCGGCCGCGTTCCGTCGTGATGCTCGACGGGGTGCGGCTCGTCGTCGCTCATGAAGTACGAGCGGTGCCGGACCGTCTGCGCGCCGAGGAAGATCGCATAGAGCCCGAGGGCGGACGCCGCGAGGAACATCTCCTGTCCAGGCGACAGGCGCGGCCCGTCCACCGATCGCGTGTAGGTCGGGAGGACGAGCCCCAGCACCGCGAGCGAGATGATGACGGCGAGGAACGCGTTCGCGCCCTGCAGGTTGTAGTGCTGCTCGCGGTGCCGGATGCCGCCGAGCAGCAGGCTCAGCCCGACGACGCCGTTCAGCACGATCATCACGACCGAGTACATGGAGTCACGCGCGAGATCCGGGTTGTCGGCGCCCTTCAGCATCACCGCCGAGATCATGAGCACCTCGATCGACGTGACCGACAGCGTGAGGACCAGCGTGCCGAGCGGCTCGCCGAGCGCCTCCGCCAGCGCGTCGGCATGGCGGACGACCGCGAACGCCGCCCACATCACGCTGCCGAAGAGCCACGCGGAGAGCAGCGCGACGAACGGCAGGTGGTCGAACGTGGCGAACCACCGTTCGCCGAACAGGAGGAAGAGCGCCGCGGTGACGACGACGACGATGAGCGGGGCTTCGCGCGACAAGGCGGCGAATCTGCCCGACGCCGTCCGGTGGAGTCAACGCGCGGGTGTCACCAGTCGGATCTCACCAGCGGTGCGAGAACTCCTCGGCCCAGCCCCACAGGCCGTCGACGGCGATCGGGCGTTCCTCGACACGCACGGTGCCGCGCCAACGTCCGAACGCGCACACGCCGCCCGTGGCCAGCACGCCGAGGTCGAGCCGCGGGGTGTGTGCGACGACGGGCTCGAGCGTCAGGTCGATCGCGCCCGAGTGCTCGGCCACGACGCGCCACGGCTTCCGCCAGTGGACCGGGTCGTACTCCCAGCGCAGGTCTTCCATGACCTTGTGGAGCCGCCCGTTGCACAGGATGCCGTTCTCGTTCGAGCCGGTGCCGGTCGTCCACTTGCCGCCGACGTTCACGCCGAGGAGATCGTCGCCCGCCCAGCCGGTCGCGACGCCCCAGTTCCAGAACGACCGGTACGGCCACATCCCGCGGCCCCAGTCCTGCACCGCGAACCACCGGCGCGGGTCCAGCGTCAGGCGACGGCCGCCGACGCGCAGCTCGCCGTCGCACGGGAGCGCGGCGTGCTTCGAGTTGCACTGGAAGCGCGATGCCGTCCACGGAACGACGACGTTCAGGCTCTCGCCGCCGGGCGGCCGGCGCACGACGAAGTCGGCGGCGATGCCGGTCCCGTCGCTCGCGCGCCCGCGGAACAGCACGGACAGATCGCGGCCCTCGACGCGGTTGGCATAGTCGATGCCGCCGCCCGCGAACGCCACGGTCGCGTCGACCTCCTCGGGCAACCGGAAACGTCCGGGCAGCCCGTAGGACGCGCCCGCCACGTGCCGCCCGTCGCGGAAGTCGGTGAACGTGAACATGCAGAGCGACGCGAGATCGATGTCGGCGAGCGTCACCGAGAAGACGCCCTCCGGACCGATCCAGTTCCAGAAGTTCCACCGTTTCTTCCGCGGCCAGTGGCCGGAGAGGTTGGCGCGGATCACCGGATGGCGCGCGAACCCGACCGCCGCGGGCGCGAGCCGTCCGCGCCCGTCGCACAGATCGACGGGCGCGGTGAGCTCGCGTTCGACGTAGACCGGCTCCCGCGTGCGCCGTGCACCGGGGCGGTCGAGGATCGGGAGATGGTTCGGCAGCGGCGGCACCGTCGCAGCCATAGCCGACTGCCCCGCCACGGCAAGACCGCGGGCTAGTTGATCGCCTTGTCGACCTTCTCACCGGCCTTCTCGGCCGGCCCGTCGCCGTCCATGGCGTCGTCCAGCTTCTCGCCGGCCTTCTCGAGCGGGCCGTCGTCGGACTTGCAGCCGACCAGGGGCAGCGTGGGGAGGAGCATCAGGGCGAATAGCGCGAGGGCGTTTCTGGATTTCATGCCCTCCTGCCGTATCCCCAAAAGGAGACCCCGAGAACCCCCGTTTTTCCGGCTAAAGGTCGGCCATCCGCCGGCCGATGATGCAGGCGATGTCGGATCTCCCGCCCCGGCGCTGGTATGCGCGCCTTCCGGTCGTGGGCGGGCTGCTGCTCGAAGCCCTCCACCCCGAGGACATCCCCTACCGCCGCTACGGCGAACGGGAGGATCGGCCGCGCCGGCTCCGGGCCCAGATCCTCTCGCTGCTGACGATCCTGACCGGGGGCGGCTACCTCGTCTGGGTCGCCGGCGCGATCAATCGCGCGCATCCGTGGATCGGCGCCGGCTTCCTCGCGAGCGAGGCGGCGTGCCTGCTGCTGTTCGCCCTGGCGGCCTCGAGCCTCTGGCGCCTGCGCTTCAAGCCGGCCGAGTCGCCCGCGGCCGATCGCGCCTATTCCGTGGACGTGTTCGTCCCCGTGTGCGGCGAGCCGCTCGCCGTGGTGACGAAGACCCTGCGCGCGGCGACGGCCATCCGCTGGAACGGTCCGCTGCGGATCTGGGTGCTCGACGACGGCGCCAACCCGGCGGTCGAGGCCGTCTGCCGCGAGCTCGGCGTCAGCTATGCGTCGCGCCGCCTCGCCGGCGTGCCCAACGCCGACGCGAAGGCCGGCAACCTGAACTTCGGGCTCTCGCAGGCGACGGGCGAGCTGCTCCTCGTGCTCGACGCGGACCAGATCCCCCGTCCCGAGATCGTCGAGTCGCTCGCCGGGTACTTCCGCTTCCCCCGCGTCGCCTTCGTGCAATCCCGTCAGGCGTACCTCGTGCCCGACGGCGATCCGTTCTTCAACGAGGACCGCGTCTTCTACGGCGCCGTGCAGCTCGCGCTCGACCACCACGACACGCCGATCTCGTGCGGCTCGGGCGTGCTCTACCGCCGCGCCGCGCTCGACGACATCGGCGGCTTCGCGACCTGGAACCTCGTCGAGGACCTGACGACGTCGTACCATCTGCACGCGCGCGGCTGGAAGTCGTTCTACTACCCCTTCCCGCTCACCGAGGGCCTCGCGCCCGAGGACGTGTGGGGCGTGTACCGCCAGCGCGGCCAGTGGGCGCTCGACACGATGCGGCTGTTCTTCTGGGACCCGCCGCTCCTGAAGCGCGGGCTCTCGTGGCGGAAGCGGCTCAACTACTTCCTGATCGGCTTCACGTACCTGACGGTCGGCTTCGCGATCCCGTACCTCTTCCTGATCCCGCCGTGGACGTACGTGACGGGCCAGGTGGTACTCGAACGGCCGCCGCTCGAGTTCCTCCTCGCACGCGGCGTCTACTTCGCCGCGATGGCGTGGGCGCTTCGCTACCTCGCATTCGGCGAGCGGCCCGGACGGCAGTTCCAGATGCTCGTCGGCTACTTCCCGATCTACACGATGGGCACGCTGCGGGCGCTGCGCTACCCGCGCTCGAAGCCGGGGTACAAGGCGAACAACCGCGAGAAGAAGGGCCGGACGCGCTCGCCCGTCGTCGCCATCCTGCCGCAGCTCGCGATCATCAGCGCGAATCTCTTCCTTCCGCTCTACGCGGCCTTCGCCGAGACGGCGCCCGCCGGCGTGCTCGTCGTGAACGCGCTCGTCTCCGCCGTCGCCGTGTGGACGCTGTGGACGGCGCTCGAAGCGGCGGTGGTCGAGCACCGCTGGTCGCCGGACCGTCATCCGATGCAGGTGTATGGGATCCCGAACGCTACCTAGACGCGTCCTCCTCCTCGGAATCTGGTGGCTCGCCGTCGTCGTCCTCCTCTACCAGCGGCAGATCTTCCGCGCGCCGCAGGTCGTCGAGTCGACCATCCCGCACGTGGCGCGCCGCGCGCGTCCCGCCGAGCCGCCGCCGCCGCCGGTCGCGATCGCCGAGGCGCCGGAGACGGCCCCACCGGTGCCCGTCGCCGCGCCCGCGCCGGCCACACCGCCCGCCCCCGTGGGGACCGTCCCGGCCCCCGTGGCACGACGGCCCGCCGTCGCGGCCCGCGTCCGCACGCCGAGCGATCTCGAGCGCGCGAACGCCGCGCTGTCGGCCGGACGCGTGACCGAAGGCCGCGCGATCCTCGACACCGTTGCGCGCCGGCCGCTCGCCGTCGACGAACGCGCGCGCCTGGGCGCGCTGCAGGAATGGGCCGGTGATCTCGCCGGCGCGCAGGCGAGCCAGCAGGCCGTCCTCGCGGCTCGGCCGAACGACCGCACGGCGCTCGAGGCGGTCGCGCGCATCGCGCAGTGGCGCGGCGACGACGCGGCGGTCGATCGCGCGCTGACGCGGCTCGCGACGCTGCGTCCGTTGACGTTCGGCGAGCGCCTCCGGCTCGCCGCCGCGGCGCGACGGACGGGCGACGAGCCGCGCGCGCGTGCGCTGTACCGCTCGGTGCTCGCGGACGCGACGGCCGCGCACGACACGCTCGTCGTGGCCCGGGCATCGGCCGCGCTCGGCGAGGCCGCGGCGACCACGGCGGCCTACACGGCCTACCTGGACGCCCATCCCGACGACGTCGACGTCCGGCTCGAAGCCGCGCGCACCTTCGTCAACGCCGGCGAAGCCGATCGCGCCGTCGCCGCGTACCAGACGGTCATGAACGTGCGCGGCGCACAGGACCTGGCACTCGAGATGTCGCGCACGCTCCTCGCTGCGCATCGCTACGACGACGCCGAGCTGTGGGCGCGGCTCGCGATCGCCGACGGCGACGACCCGCGGGAGGCGCAGCTCGCGCTGGCGCAGAGCCTGCTGCTGCAGGGACGGCGTGCGGACGCCGTTCCGGTGTTCCGCGCCGCCGCCGGCGCGGCGCCGCACGACCCCGCGTGGCTCGCGCGCGTCGCGCTCGCCGAGAACCGTCACCTGGACGCCGAGCGGCTCGCCATGGCCGCGGAGCACGACGGCGCCACCCGAGCGGCCCCGGCGGCGGCCGATCTGGCGCTGGTCCAGGGCGACGCGGCGGCACGGCGCGGCGACTACGCCCGCGCGTACGACGCCTACACCGACGCCATCGCGCGCGGCGCGATGCTCCAGGGCGGCGTCGCGGAGTCGAAGCTCGGCGAGCGGCTGCGCCCCTCCGCGACGATGCGGCCGGTCTTCTTCGAGGACGCGAACCGCATCCGCCTGAGCGAGGGCGTGCTCGGCGCCGCGTTCTGGCCCGTCCCGGCCGTGCGGATCGTCGCGCAAGGCCTCGCCGGTGTCGTCGAGCAGCGCGACGTCCAGTACACGCGCACCGGCGCGATGATCGGCGCCGACAACTGGTTCCCCCGGCCCGACCTCGAGCTCGCGGCGCGGGCGGGCTTCGAGAACTACGCCGGCGGCGGCGGCAACGTCGTCACGGGCAGCGTGATGGCGCGGAAGCACTTCGACGACACGTCGGCACTGTCGCTCGTCGGCACGCGCGAGTCGCTGCTGACGCCCCACGACGCGGGCGAGCCGCGCGCCTGGAACCGCATCATCGACCTCGAGCGGCTCGGACCGAGCTTCGCGGTGAACGGCGGCCGCGTCGCGCTCGACAAGTTCCTGCGCGAGCGCGCGGGCGATCGCCTCTTCGTCGAGCTCGGGGCGCAGAACTACCAGGACGGCAACCTGCGCGGCACGTTCTACGCGCACTACCAGCTGCCGCTCGACGAGCGCCCCGGCTCGTGGACGGTGCTGCGGCCGAACGCCTACTTCGAGGGCTTCAAGCACCCGGGCCGGCCGGCGTACTTCAGCCCCGAGACGCACGCGAGCGTCGGCACCATGCTCCACACGATCCAGGAGCACGGCCGCTGGCGCATCGAGGCCGAAGCCAACCCGCAGATGATCGTCAGCAACGGCGACGTCGCTCCCGGGGCACACGCGCTCCTCGACGTCAGCGTCGAGGTGGGCCGCGCGCGCGTCGGCGTCGCGGGCTTCGCCTTCTACGACGGCAACTCGGACTACTGGCTCGCGCGCGCGATGGCGCGGGTGGTCGTCCCGCTCGACTGACGACGCCATGCGACGTGCCGCGGCGTTCGTCCTGCTGGTGCTGCTCGCCGCCTGTTCGCGCGAGGCGACGGAGCCGCCGAAGGTCTTCCTCGCGACGGCGTGGCGCGACTACGTCGGCGTGTACGTCGCGCCGGAGGGCTACGTCCTCGATCGCACCCGCGGTCCCGACGGCGAGGTCGTGTCGGAGGCGCAGGGCTATGCGCTGCTGCGCGCGGCGTGGGAGCGCGACGCCGAGACGTTCGATCGCGTGCTGTCGTGGACCGAGCGCACGCTGCGGCGGCCCGACGGGCTCTACGCGTGGCGCTGGACGCCGGCCGGCGGCGGCTCGATGCTCGACTGGAACACCGCCACCGACGCCGACCAGGAGATCGCGCTCGCCCTGCTGATGGGGGCCGAGGTCTTCCAGCGGCCGTGGCTGGTCGCGCGCGCGGCGGAGCTCCTGCGCGCGGTGAAGGCGCACGAGTCGATCGCCGTCGGCGACGGGTGGTTCCCCGCCGCGGGGAACTGGGCGGTCGGCGAGCGCATCGTCAACCTCTCCTACTTCCTGCCGTACGCGTACGACGCGTTCGCCACCGCCGACCCCGAGAGCCGGTGGGACCAGGCGCTGGCGACGGGCTACGCGCTGCTCGCCGCCGTCATGGCGCCGCCGGGCATCGAGTTCCCGCCCGACTTCATGACCGTCGACGCGCAGGGTGCGCCCGGTCCGCTGCCGCCGGGCTCGACGCTGAGCGCGGCGTTCTCCTTCGACGCGGTCCGGCTGTACGCCCGCGTCGCCATGGACTGCCGGGTGAGCGGCCGCGCGGCCGCCTGCGCCGACACGCTGCACGCCGCCGCCGTCGCGCAGCGCCTCGAGCGCGACGGCCGCATCGTCACGAAGTACTCGGTGCAGGGCCGGCCCGAGAGCGACGCCGAATCGCTGTCGTTCTACGGCTGCCTGCTGCCGGCGTTCCAGCGCCACGCGCCCGAAGCGGCGCGCCGTCTCCTCGACGGCCGCCTGTCGCAGGCGTCGTTGCGTCCCATCCTGCGCGCGCCCGACCGCTACTACGATCTCAACTGGATCTGGTTCGGGCTCGCCGTGTCGGAAGGATTCCCCTCCACATGACCACCATCCTCGTCGTCGACGACTCGCCGCCCGCCCGGCTCGTCAGCCAGGCCGCGCTCCAGCGCGCCGGGTACCGGTGCCTCGTGGCACAGGACAGCGACGACGCCTGGCGACAGTTGACGCCCGCCATCGGGCTCGTGCTGCTCGACGTGATGCTGCCGGGCGAGAGCGGCCCCGACATCCTGCGCCGCATGCAGGTCGACCCGACGCTCGCGAAGATCCCCGTGATCTTCGTCTCCGGCCGCGCGGACGCCGCCACGCGCATCCAGTGCCTCGCGATGGGCGCACGGGCGTTCGTCGCGAAGCCGTTCCGCGCGAGCGGTCTGGTCGACGTCGTGCGCGCCGTGCTCGACGGCGGCGACGACACCGTGTTCGAGAACGATCCGCTGGCGAGCGTGCTCGGCGACGAGCCGCTCGACGACCCCGAGCTGCCGGCCGGCGATCTCGTGCGCTCGCTGCTCGCCGAGCGGCAGCGGATGCGGCGGCAGGTGGCCAGCCACGCCCGCCTGCTCTCGGCGCTCGTGCGCCTGCATCAGGCGGTGGACAGCGGCTCGTCCGTCGTCGCGCAGACGATCGTGCAGCTGGCGGCGACCGTGCTGGGCGCCGAGCGCACGACCGTATGGACGTCGGCGGGCGCGACGCTGCTGCCGATCGCCGCGAGCACGCCGGCGCTCCCGGCGCCCGTCGAGCGCGACGCCGAGACGGGGCCCGCGCGCGCCTGGCGGAGCCGCCACGTCGTCGAGAGCGACGGCGCGCAGCACATCCCGCTCACCGTCGCGGCCAAGCCGGTGGGCATCCTCACCGTGACGGTGCCCGCCGACGTGCGGCCGTCGGCGAGTCTCGCGGGCTTCTTCTGCGCGGAAGCCGCGTTGGCGCTCGACGCCGCGGAGCGGCTCGCCGCGGCCGCGAGCGCGGCGATCACCGACGCGCTGACGGGCCTGCCGAATCGCCGCCACCTCGACCGCCGGCTGGCGCAGGAGCTGCGCCGCGCGCAGGCGCTCGGGCATCCCGTCGCCGTGCTCTTCGTCGACATCGACCATTTCAAGCGCATCAACGACGTCTACGGGCACGAGCGCGGCGACGCCGCGCTGCGCGCGGTGTCGGAGTCGCTGCGCGAGGCCGTCCGCGCGGTGGACGTGCTGGCGCGCTACGGCGGCGAGGAGTTCGTGCTGGTGCTGCCGGAGACGGACGCCGACGGCGCGCAGCGCGTCGCAGAGCGCATCCGCGACCTCGTCGCGCTGCGCACGGCCGGATGCGTCCCCGGCGGCGAGCCCCTCACGGTGACGATCGGCTTCGCGACCGCGCCCGCGGACGGGACGGAGGCCGCCTACCTGCTGGCGTGCGCCGACGCCGCGATGCTGCGCGGCAAACGCGCCGGGCGCGATCGGATCGAGCGGTTCGGCGTCGGCATGGACGTGGCCGTCGACGCGCCGGCGTCGCGCGCCACGCCCGCCGTGGTGCGCGCGCTGCTCCACGCGCTGCACGTGAAGGACGCGGGCAGCGCGCGGCATTCGGCCGTCGTCGGCGGCCTGGCGGCGCGGCTCGCCCGGTTCATGGGCGTGACGGTGCCCGGCGTGCGCCTGACGGGACAGGCGGGCGTGCTGCACGACATCGGCAAGCTGCACATCCCCGACGAGGTGTTGCTGAAGCCCGGGCCGCTCGACGCCGACGAGCGCGTCGTGATGGAGCGCCACGTCCCGCTCGGCACGCGGCTCGTCACGGCGTTGTCGGAGACGCGCCACCTGGCGCACGTCGTCCACGCCGCGCAGGAGCACTACGACGGCAGCGGCTATCCGGAGGGCCTCGCGCGCGACGCGATCCCGCTGCCGGCGCGCATCATCGCGGTCGTCGACGCGTGGCACGCCATGACGTCGAACCGCCCGTACCGCGCGGCCATGCCGAAGCGGGCGGCCGCGACGGAGCTCCGGCGCTGCGCGGGGACGCAGTTCGATCCGGACGTCGTCGAAGCGTTGCTGCGGATGGTGGGCGTGACGACGGTCCGCGTCGACGTGATCGTCGACGAGACTCTGGACGCGACGCGCTAGAAGACCGGGCGCGGGTGCGGGAGTCGCGGTCCGCGAACGTTACGCGCGGGATCCGCGGTCCGTAGCGTCGCCGTCAGGCGAGCGCGCGCAACGCCGCGGCCGACGTCGGGTCGGCCGGCACGAGGCTCTCGATGCGCAGCTCCTGCACCGTGACGTCGTGCGCCCGCGCGAGCGTCGTCAGCATGCTCAGCAGGCGGACGTCGAGCGTGTCGGTCCGCACGTGCAGCGGCACGACGACGGGGTCGTCGCCCGCGTCCGGCGCGTCGGCGAACGGGCTCGGCACGCCGGGATACGCCGACACCTCGTCGTAGAGCGCGACCAGCGCCGGATCGCCCGCGTGCGCGGCGCGGTGGAGCTGCCGCAGCAGCGACGTCGCGACCTCGATCCAGTTGACGGTCACGCGGCGGAGGCCGTCGGGATGCAGCACGAGCCGCAGCGAGTTCGGCCGCTCGGCCAGCGCCGGCGGGAACGGGTCGAGGATCGTTCCGAAGAGCCGTACGGCGCCCTCGTTGCGCATGACGACGTCGTAGCACCGATCGATCACGATGGCGGGGAACGGCTCGTGCTGCGCGAGCACGAAGGCGAGGACGTCGCGCAGCTGGTGCAGCTCGGGATCGGACAGCGCGCGCTCGGGGAAGGCGGCGGCGAATCCCGCGGCGGCGAGCAGCGTGTTGCGATCGCGCAGCGGGACGTCGAGCACGGCGGCCAGCCGGAGCAGCGTCTCGCGGCTCGGCTGCGCGCGTCCCGTCTCGAGGAAGCCCAGATGCCGCGCGGAGACCTCCGCGTCGAGGGCGAGCGCCATCTGGCTCAGGCCACGCACGCGGCGCCAGCGGGCGAGCAGCGGTCCGACGGCCACGCGGCGGGTATCCCAGGCGGGCGCCGGCGCCGTCAACGCGCGGCGCCTACCTGGGAGGTAGTTGCCGGCCGGATATCGCCCGTGCGACGCCGCGCGCATGGACACACCCACTGCACGCCTCGCCGCCCTCGATCTGCCGCTTCCCGGGCCGCCGCCGACCGCGGGCACGTACGTGAACGCCGTCCAGAGCGGCACGCTCCTGTTCCTCGCGGGCCACGTCCCGATCCGCGCCGACGGCAGCGTCGCGCTCGGCAAGCTCGGGCAGGACCTCACGACGGCGGAGGGCTACGAGGCGGCACGCGCCGCGGCGCTCGGCTCGCTCGTCACGATGATCCAGACGCTCGGCACGCTCGACCGTGTCCGCCGCATCCTGCGCGTCTACGGCGTCGTCAACGCGACACCCGACTTCGTCGAGCACACGCAGGTCGTGAACGGGGCGTCCGATCTCTTCGGCGCGGTCTTCGGCGACGCGGGCGCGCACGCGCGGCTCGCCGTCGGCGTGTCGTCGCTGCCGTGGAACATCGCGCTCGAGATCGAGGTGACGGCGGAGATCGACGCCTGAGCGTCTCAGCGCCGCCGCCCGCCACCGAGCAGGCCGGGCGTGTGACGCTGCAGCAGCTCGAGGAACGCGTCGGCGACCGGGCTGCGATGGCCGCCCCGACGGCGCACGGCCACGACCGGTTGCTCGGCGTCGAGGCCGTCGACCGCGATCGTCCGCAGCGTGCGGGCGCGCAGCTCCTCGCGCACGCTGCTCTTCGGCAGCAGTGCGATGCCGAGCCCCGCCTCGACGAGCCGCTTCTGCGCGGTCAGGCTGTCGACGGGTGTGATCTTCGCGTCGGCGATGCCCGCCGCGACGAGCCGTCCCACCAGCTGCTGGCCCGACGACTCGGGGTGCCGGGGATCGGGCGGAAAGCCGAGCCACGTCTCGCCCGCGAGCGCGGCCAGCCCGGACACACGACGCGCCCGTCGGCGGTGGGCGGACGCCACGACGACGACGAGCTCCTCCGCGCCGAGCGGGATGCATTCGAGCTTCGGGTCATGGTCGACGAAGTATCGGATGCCGACATCCGCCTCGCCCCGTCGCACCAGGCCGCTGACCTCGCGGCTCGTCGCGGTGCGGAGCTGGACCGCCACGTCGCCGAATCGCGCCTGGAACGCCCGAAGCGCGGCGACCATGTGCGCGTCGGCCAGGGTGCCGACCATCGCGAGCTCCAGCGAGCGCGGCCGACCGCCGACGCCGCGCACCGCGCGCTCCCCGTCGCGGATGGCGGCCAGGACCGCCTCCGCATGCGGCAGGAGCGCGCGGCCCGCCTCGGTCAGCACCGAGCGGCGGCCGACCCGCTCGAACAGCACGGCGTCGAGGCTGGCCTCGAGCTGGCGTATCCGCCGGCTGATCGCGGGCTGCGAGCGATGCAGCTCGCTCGACGCGCGCGTGAAGCCGCTGCCCCTGGCGATGCACACGAAGGACTCGAGCTCGTCGACCGTCATGCATCCACTATACTGATCGTTGCGATCGAAAGTATGCATTGGACGCATAGGTGATCGGCCGGCAGGATCGGCCGCATGGACGATCACGCGCGCAAGGCCGCCCGCTTCGTCGAGCTCCACCAGCGTCCCGAGCCGCTGCTCCTGCCGAATCCGTGGGACCCCGGCAGCGCCCGGCTCCTGGCCCACCTCGGATTCGAGGCGCTGGCCACGACCAGCCTCGGCGTCGAGCACGTGCTCGGGCGAACGCACGTCGCGCCGCGGGACATCTACGACAACCTGCGCGCGATCTGCGCGGCGACGTCCCTGCCCGTGAACGCCGACCTCGAGAACGGCTTCGCGGACGACCCGGCGACCGCGGCGCGGGCCATCGCCGAGGCGCATGCCTGCGGCGCGGCCGGCGGGTCCATCGAGGACGTGGTCGTCGTCGACGGCGCGCCGCGCATCTACGACTTCGATCTGGCGGTCGAGCGCGTGCATGCCGCGGTCGAGATCGCCCGGGCGCTGCCGACGCCCTTCGTCCTGACCGCCCGCGCGGAGGGCCTGCTCTACGGCGTCGGCACGATCGACGACGTCATCCGCCGGCTGCAGGCGTTCGAGCGGGTGGGCGCGGACGTCCTCTACGCCCCCGGCCTGCGGACGCTCGACGAGATGCGGGCGGTGGTCCGCTCGGTGCACCGGCCCGTGAACGTCGTGATGGGCTTCGCGGACCCGTCGATCACGATCGAGCAGCTCGCCGCCGCCGGCGTCCGGCGCGTCAGCATCGGCGGCGCGCTCTCGCGCCTCGCCCTGCGCGCGTTCCTCGACGGCGCGCGCGAGATGCGCGCCGGACGCTTCGAGTTCGTCCGCCGCATCGCCACCGTCCAGGAGCTGCGCGCCGCCTTCGTCTGACGATCGCTTGTCGTCGGCCCGGGTGGCCAGGCATACGGGTGGCGCATGCCGACACCGGAGCAGCTCGTCGAGCTGCGTCGCGACGCCGACGCCCTCCTGCCCGACTGCATCGCGCTCCGTCGTCGCATCCACAGCCGGCCCGAGCTCGGGATCGACCTGCCCGAGACCCGGCAGGCGATCCTCGACGCGCTCGACGGCTGCGACGTCGAGGTGGCGACGGGCGGCGCGACCAGCGCGGTCGTCGCGACGATCCGCGGCGCGCGTCCCGGTCCGACGCTGCTGCTGCGCGCCGACATGGACGCCCTGCCGATGCGCGAGGCCACCGGCCTGCCCTTCGCGTCGACCCGCGACGGCGCGATGCATGCGTGCGGCCACGATGCGCACGTCGCCATGCTCGCCATGGCTACGCGCCTGATCGCGGCGCGGCGCGCCGAGCTGCCCGGCACGGTGAAATGCCTCTTCCAGCCGGGCGAAGAAGGCTACGGCGGCGCGAAGATCCTGATCGACGAGGGGCTGCTCGAGCACGAGCCGCGCGTCGAGGCGGCGTTCGCGATCCACATGGACAGCGCGACGCCGACCGGACTCGTGGCCGGCCGTCCGGGGCCGATCCTCGCCGCGGCCGACGCCGTCATGATCGAGATCCGGGGCAAAGGCGGCCACGCGTCGATGCCGCACCTCGCAGGCGATCCGGTGCCGATCGCATGCGAGATGGTGCTGGCGCTGCAGTCGCTGGTCACGCGCCGGATCGACGTCTTCGATCCCGCCGTGCTGACGATCGCCCGCATCCGCGCCGGCTCGACCGGCAACGTCATCGGGCCGACGGCGTCCATGCTGGGCACGCTGCGCACCTTCTCGGAGCGGACGCGCCAGGCCATGCACGACGGCATCCGTCGCGTGGTGTCCGGCATCGCGGCCGCGCACGGCGTCGACGCCGAGGCGCAGGTGATTCCGGGCTATCCCGTGACGGTCAACGACGCCGGCGTCGCCGCCTTCGCGGGCGACACCGCCCGGGCGCTCCTCGGCGAGCGGCAGGTGCTGGCGATGCCCGCGCCGGTCATGGGCGCCGAGGACTTCTCGTACGTTCTCCAGCGGGTTCCCGGCGCGCTCGTGTTCCTCGGCGCCGGCCCTCCCGGTGGGCCGTCCGAGCCGCTCCACTCCGACCGCATGGTGCTCGACGAGTCGGCGTTCGCGATCGGCATCGCGCTGCATGCCGCGGTCGCATTCGGCTTCGCCGGCCGGAGCACCGCATGAGCCGACTCGGCCTGCTGCGCGTCATCGCGGTGCTGATCGCGCTCCGCGCCTGCATGAACCTCGGCAAGCCGTTCGGCACCGGGACGGGGCTCGTCTTCCTCGGCAGCCTGCTCACCGGGACGCCCATGCTGATCCTGGCGCCGCTGCTCGCGGTCTACATGATCGTCTGGGCATGGACGCTGTGGCACGTGCGTCCCGCGGCGCTGTGGCTCGGCCTGCCGTACCTCGCCTTCATCGCGGTGAACATCGTCCGCTTCCCGATCGCCACCGGGCTCCCGCCGTACGCGACCATGCCCATGTACGCGGTCTACGGACTCGTCGCCCTCGGCGTGCCGGCCTTGGCGTTGTGGCTCGCGGCCTCGCTCCGGCGCGAAGGACGCTGACGGATCGTGCCGACCCGGTCGCGCGCGGCGCGCCAGGCGACCCTTCGCCGGGTCGCCATGCTGGACGTCGTGCTCACCCTGCCCTTCGCGATTCCACTCGTCGCCGAGCGCGTCGTGCTCGTGCTGCTCGACCTCGACCAGTTCCTCGGGTTCGCGACGCCCGCGCCGCGGCTCGATCCGCTGGCGCTGCTCTTCATGAACCTGATGGGCGTGCTCGCCGTCCTGTGGAACTGGGCGCGCGTGCGCACCAAGACGACCGACCTGGCCACGATGGACGTGCCGGCACGGTGCGTCGTCGCGGCCGTGATCCTCTTCTACGTCGCGGTGATGCGCGTGACGCCCGTCCTGCTGCTCTTCGTCGCGACCGAGCTCGCCGGCGCCGCGGTCCAGCATCGCGCGCTCCACGGCCGCTGACGACGGGTCCGACCGCATGCGCGACGAGCCCACACGCGACGTCCGCTCCCGCCTCCGCGGCGATACGCCGCCCGGCTATCGCTGGTATCGGCACGTGGCACTCGTCGCCGCCTTCACCGCCGCGGGGCTCGCCCTCCCGCTCGCGATGCTCGGCCCGCTGCGACCGCTCGACGGCGTCGCGCTCGCGGTGATCGTCCTGGCGATCGTGCTCGGCGAGTACGCCTCGCACCGCTGGACGATGCACCGCCCGCGCTTTCCGCGCGCCGTCCATCGTCGGCACGTCGTCGAGCACCATGCGTTCTTCACCGCCGACGACATGGCCATGGACGGATGGACCGATCTCCGGTGGGTCCTGTTCCCGCCCTGGGCGCTGCCGCTCCTGGTGGCGACGGTGCTCCCGCTGTTCGCCGCCCTCTGGCTGCTGGCGACGCCGAGGCTCGCCTGGCTCTTTCTGCTCGCCGTCATCGCCTACTACGGCGTCTACGAGGTCACGCACGCGCTCGCGCACGTACGGCTCGGCACGGGCCGCGGCAGCCGCCTGATCGCCGCGATCACGCGGCATCACCGCGTGCACCACGACCCGGCGCTGATGCGCCGGTGGAACTTCAACTTCGTCCTGCCGCTCGGCGATTGGCTGTGGGGGACGACCTGGCGCGGCCCGCGCACGTGACGTCCGGAAATCGCCGGCAGTCCGCCGCGCCGTCGTCCATGGTCGCCCCGATGCTTCGCCTCGATCGCCTCGAGACGCCGATCGGCACCGCGCTCCTCGTGACCGACGACGAGGGCGCGCTGCGCGCCTTCGACTGGGCCGACTTCGCGGACCGCATGCACCGGCTTCTGCGACGTCACTACGGTACCGAGCACGTCGAGGAAGGCGCGGCGCCGGCGCCCCTGCGCGCCGCGCTCGACGGGTACTTCGGCGGCGACGTCCATCGCATCGACGACATCGCCTGCCGCACGGCCGGCACGCCGTTCCAGCGCCGCGTCTGGGCCGGCCTGCGCGAGATCCCCGTCGGCCACACCGTCAGCTACGGCGCCCTCGCGGCGCGGCTCGGCGTACCGCACGCCGTCCGCGCGGTCGGCCTGGCGAACGGGCAGAACCCGATCGGCGTCGTCGTGCCCTGCCATCGCGTGATCGGGGCGAACGGCAGCCTCACCGGCTACGGCGGCGGCCTCGACCGCAAGCGCTGGCTGCTGGCGCACGAGGGCGCGACGCTCGTTTAGCGGAATGCCGGCAGGATGCGCTCCGCGACGAGTCGCGTGGTGCGGAGGTCGTCGACGCGGCCGTACATGCCGATGAAGCCGGTCATGCCGACCGCCTGGTACGCGTGGATGCGGTCGATCACCTCCGTCGGCGTGCCGACGAGCGACCGCGCCGCGAACGCCTCGGGCGACATGCCCCACGCCGCGCTCACGCGCTCGAGCCGCGCGCGCACGCGCGCCGGGTCGAGGTCGACGATGACCGTGCCGAACCACGTGCGCGCGATGTCGTCGATCTCGCGGCCCTCGACGGCGCAATGCTCGCGCAGGATGCGGACCTTGCGTCCGAGCTCCACCGGCTCGCCGGGGCAGTTCCACATGGCCGCGTGGCGCGCGACGAGCCGCAGCAGCACCTTCTCCCCGCTGCCGCCGATCAGGATCGGCGGATACGGCCGCTGCACCGGGCGCGGCTCGCACCACGCATCACGCAGCTGGTAGAAGCGGCCCTCGAACGACGGACGCTCCTCCGTCCAGAGCAGCCTCTGCACGGCGAGCGACTCCTCGAGCTGCGCGAGCCGCGTCGGCGTGTGCGGGAACTCGTAGCCGTAGCCCTCGTACTCGTCGGCGAACCAGCCGGCGCCGATGCCGTGGATCAGGCGGCCGTTCGAGAGGACGTCGACGGTCGCCGCCATCTTCGCGAGCAGGGCCGGGTTCCGGTAGCCGTTGCAGGTGACCAGGATGCCGACGCCGATCCGCTGGGTCTCGCGCACGAGCGCGGCGAGCAGGGTCCAGGCCTCCATCTGCGGCTCGGAGCGCGGCCGCACGACGGAGTAGAAGTGGTCGTCGAGCCAGACCGAGTCGAAGCCGAGGCGATCGGCTTCGCGCCAGTGCGCCGCCAGCGCCTCGTACGACGCGCCCTCCTGGGGGGTCTGCAGACCGAAGTGCACCCGCATCGCGCGTCCGTAGCCAACCCGCCGCGATCGGCGCAAGCGTCAGCGCGGACCGAAGCGCAGTACGGCGACGGCGAACGTCGGCGCCTCCCCGGCCGGCAGCTCGACGACGTCGTCGACGCGCCAGCCCGCCGCGCCGGCGAGCCGCCACAGGTCGGGCAGCGGGCGCGTCACCTCGACGTGCGGGTGCGGCTGCCCCGGCGCCGCGAGACGCGGCGTCGGCACGTCCGGGACGACGCCGCCCCGCAGCAGCGGCGCCGGATGCACGAGGCCGAGGACCAGGCGGCCCGACGGGCGCAGCGTGCGGGGCAGTCCCGCGAAGAGCGGCGCCACGTCGGACAGGTCGTGCAGCGCCAGGTTGCACACGGCGACGTCGTACGCGGCGGCGTCGAGTCGGTCCCAGTCGGCGGCGCGCGTCACGTCCATGCGGCGGAAGTCGATGGCGCGATCGCCGGCGCGCGCGCGCGCGTGGCGCAGCATGCCGTCGCTCAGGTCGACGCCCGTGACGACGCCGCCGCGCTCGCTCAGCCGGCGCGCCAGCCACCCCGTGCCGCACGCGACGTCGAGCACCCGGTCGCCGGGCCGCACGTCGAGCAGGCGTTCGAGCGCCGCCAGGGCGGTCTCGCGGAACGACGCGCTGCCACCGTCGCCGGCGTGCTCGTCCCACCACGCCGCCAGACCGTCCCACAGCCGGCCGGCGTCCCAGGCGGCCGGCTGCGGCGTACCGACGTGCGCGAGCGAGGCGCGCAGCTTGTCGGCGAGCGTCCGCACGTGCGGCTCGCGCAGGTGCCAGCTGTGACGACCCGGAATCACCGCGATGCGCAGCGGTCCCGTCACGAAGGGCCGCCAACCGAGCGCGTCGTCCAGCGCGAACAGCGCCGGCGGCGGCGGCGAGTCCACACGATAGAGATCGACGGGGCCGTCGTACCGCGCCAGGCGCAGCGACCGCGTCGCGCGGAAGCACGCCTCCTGCAGGTAGACGAAGCGGATCGCCACCGGCAACGGCGGCGCGTCGGGACGCGGGCGCCGCAACGCGAGCCGGGCGCGCAGCCGGAGCGCCTGCTCGCGCAACCCGCGGCGCAGCGTCGCCCAGCCGGGCTCGTCCTTGTGCCCGAGCGGGCGGAGCGCGCGCCGCACGAGGCGCAGGCGATCGGCGATCCCGAGGCCGCGCCGCACGGGCGGATAGCCGGGCGCGTAGGTATCGAGCAACGCCAGCACCGGCACCGATTCGCCGAGCGCACGCAGGCGTCGCGCGACCTCGAGCGCCACGAGCCCCCCGAACGACGTCCCGCAGAGCGCGTAGGGACCGCGCGGCTGGACGCGCCGCACGAGGGAGACCCCGCGCTCGGCCATGTCGGCGAGCCGCGTGTCCCACACGCGCCGGCCGTCGGCCCCGCGGTGCTGGATCGCATGGAAGGCGACGGACGGCCCGAGATGGCAGGCGAGGTCGGCGAGCGCCATGACGTCCGAGCCCGCGCCCGGCCAGACGAAGAGCGGCGTGGCGTCGCGCGCCGGCGCCGGCGACAGCAGCGCCACCGGCTCGTCGGTCAGGTTCCAGCCGCCCGCCCGGATGCGCGTCGCCAGCTGCTCGACGCTCGGATGCAGGCTGAGCTCCGCGAGCGGCAGCTCGACGTGCAACACCGTCGCGATCGCGGTGACGAGCTCCGCCGCCGCGAGGGAGTCGCCGCCCAGCTCGAAGAACGACTCGGTGACGCCGAACTCCTGCTCGGGCAGGACGCGGCGGAACGAGGCGTGCAAGGTGCGCTCGAGCGCGTCGCGGGGCGCGACGACCTCCGTCGCCGGCGTCGCGAGCCCGGCCAGCGCCCGGCGGTCGACCTTCCCCGTCGTGAGCCGCGGCAGCGCGCCGACGACGCGGATCGTCGCCGGCACCAGGAACGACGGCACGGTCGCGGCGAGCGCGCGGCGGACCGCAGCGGGCGTCAGCCCGGCGGCGACGACGAACGCGACGAGCCGCGGCGGCTCGCCGCCGGTCGTGAGCAGGGCGACCTCCCGCACGCCGTCGAGCGCGGCGAGCGCCGCCTCGACCTCCGCCGGATCGACGCGATGCCCGCGGACCTTGATCAGCGCGTCGCGCCGGCCCGCGTGCTCGAAGAGCCCGTCGGCACGGACCCGCGCGGCGTCGCCGGTCCGCAGCTCGCGCCAGCCCGGGCGGCCGCGCACGTCGCGGTAGCGTGCCGCGGTCCGCGCGTCGTCGCGCCAGAAGCCGGCGGCGAGGTCGGGCGAGCGCACCACCAGCTCGCCGTCGTCGAGCAGCAGCTCGAGGTCGGGCGCCGCGCGGCCGATCGGCACCGTGGCGCCGTCGAGCCGCTCGCCCGGCGTCCAGCGATGCCAGCAGACGTTGAAGCCCGCTTCCGTGAGGCCGAGCCCGTTGATCAGCACCGCGCCAGAGGCCGCGCATGCCGCGAACCGTTCCGCGTCCGCCGTCGTGACCGTCTCGCCGCCGAGCTTGAGCGCACGGACGGTGCGCCACGCCGACGCGTCGCCGACGAGCGTCCGGAACAGCGCGGGCACCGTCTGCAGCGTGGTGATCCGGTGATCGCGCAGCCAGGCGGCGGTCGCCGGCGGCGCGGACCGGCGCGCCTCGTGGAGGTGGAGACAGGCGCCGGCGGCACGGCACGCGACCACTTGCGCCGCCGTCGCGGCGACGGCGAGCGGCGCGAGCAGCGCGTGCCGGTCCTCGACGCCGAAGCCGAACATCGCGTCGAGGTTGCGGGCGGCGCGTGCGAGGGTGCGATGCGTCCAGACGACGGCCTTCGGATCGCCGCTCGATCCGGACGTGTAGTGCAGGCAGGCGGGCGCATCGGGATCGGCCGGCGGCATCCCGTCGTCCGACGGCGCGAGCCGCGCGGGATCGAGCACGACGCCGGACCAGCCGGCGTCCCGCAGCGCGCGGGCCGGGGCGGGCTCGGCGAGCAGCACGCGGGCATCGGCGAAGGCGAGCTGCGCGGCCCGCGCGGACGCCGGCTGCGCGCCGTCGAGCGCCAGGCAGGCGCGGCCGGCCGCGAGGACGCCGAGCCAGGCGGCTACGCCCTCGGCGCCGTGCGGCAGGTCGACGGCCACGTGCGCGCCCCCGTCGTGGAGGGCCCGGACCGCCGCGGCCCAGGAGCGGACGCGCGCGTCGAGCGCGCGACGCGTCCAGACGACGTCGCCGGCCACGAGCGCAGGCCGCGCGCCGTCGGTCACGCGCGCGACCGGGCGTCCTGCGCGCGGTCCAGGAACCGCAGATCCAAGAAGTCGCGCGGCAGGTCGCGCACGTAGCCCAGCTCCCGCATGAACTCGAGGACGTGGCGCATCGTCGTCGCGCTGCGCACGGCGTCGACCCGCGGGCGATTCGCGTCGAGCGCGCGCCGCACGATCGCCGCGTGCACGCCGATGTAGGACGCGCCGATGGCGGCGGCCTCGTCGGGATGCTCGTCGACGAACGCCGTGGCCGCGACGTAGGCGTCGACGACGCGCTCGACGAGCCCGGGCGCGCGCTCGACGAGCGCGGCGCCGGCGGCCAGCGAGCAGCCGGGCGCGCCGGGCCACACGTCGCCCGTCCGCCGCACCACGCGGCCGATGCCGAGGTGCTCCATCATCGCCGCGTACGGCTCGACCATCGACGCGGCGTCGGCCCCCTGCCCCACGAGACAGATGATCGCGCCGTCGCCCGACGGGAAGCGCCGGTGCTCGACGCGGTCGCGCGACCACCCGAGGCTGTCGAGGAGGCGCATCGCGGTGAGGTCCTTGATGCCGCCTTCGCGCGGGACGGCGACGCTGCGCACGTCGTCGATCTCGACGCCGTGGCGCACGACGATCGCCGCTTCCTCGTGTCCGGAGCCGCAGAGCACCTTGAGCGGCGCGTCGCCGTCCTCGGCGGCGGCCACGCGCGTCCACGGCATGACGGCGAAGTCCGCGACGCCGCTCGCGAGCTGATCCGGGATGAGCCACGCGGTCGGCGTGATCTCGACGCGCGAGTCGACGTCGCGCTCCGCGAGGAATCCGCGCTCGTGCGCGACGTAGGCGGGCAGCTGGCAGACGCCGCGCAAGAGGGCCAGACGGATGGCGCGCATTGGTCGCATGCCTGTAGCGAGGACGCGGGAAGCTAGCAAGGTCAGTCGAATTCGATTGACATCGAGGGGCCGGCGGCAGGAATCTGCGCGCGATGTCGGCCCCAGACGATCGCGAGAAGGCGCCGCTGGAAACCCTGCTGTCGCTCCTCACCAGCGCGCGCGAGTTCGCCGCGAAGGTGGTCGACGACCCCCTGGTCGAGCGTCTCCTCGGGGCGTTCGCGCGCCTGCCGCCCACCGACCGCGAGTGCGTCGTCGGGGTCATCGAGCGCGACGCCACCTGGTGCCGCATCGTCGAGCAGACGGCCGACACGACCGGCATCACGGTGCGGCCGAACCCGCAGGCCAGCCTGTACGTGCACATCGTCGCGCCGCAGACGGAGCCGCCCGACGAACCGCTGCGGCGCGACGTCGACATCATCCGCTTCGGCATCGAGCGGTTCGTCCACATGCTGCCGTTCCTCTTCCAGCCGGGCGTGCACCAGCAATGGCAGGCGTCGGCGCGCGAGCTGATCGCCGAGGCGTCGCCGGAGCTGCGCGCGTATGGTGCGCGCATGTGCCGCGAGGTTCTCGACCTCATCGCCGCGGCCGACGCGCCCACCTGATCGGGTCCACCTGATCGGGTCCACCTGATCGGTCAGCGCGCGGGCAGCCGGCCGTCGCTCACGAGCTCGACCGTGAGCGGCTGCGCGACGGAGCGGCCCATGCCGTCGACGGCACGCAGGACGAACCGTCCCGGCCGGGCGCGCCAGAAGAAGGTGCCGCCCGGATCCGACTGGCCCACGTAGGCGTCGTCGACGAACCACGAGACGCGGCGGCCGTCGGCGTCCGCGACGGCGGAGAACGGGATGTCGTCGTCCGCGCCGTCGCGGAGCGCGTACGTGACGCGCGCCTGCGGCGAGTCGATGCGCAGCGGACGGCCGCCGGCCGGCAGGCCGCCGCAGCCGGGCGCGAACGGCGGCGGCGTCCGGCGTGCGATGCCGACGCGGCGGAAGAGCGCCTGCAGGTGCGACGGCCAGAACTCGTAGACCTCGCGCCGCACGTGCTCCGTCGCGCCCGGGCAGGCGCGCAATCCCGTCGCCACGTCGATCGTCACCTCACGGTGGACGCTGCACGGTGCGATCGGCGAGCGTCCGGCGATCGCCCAGGTCTCCTTGCGGCCGGGGCAGTGCGGACCGGGCGGGGCGCCGGACAGCGCGCACACCGACGTCCGCACCAGGCCGGGCGGCGCGATCGGCGCCTCGGCACGCTCGCCCGCGCGGCCGAGCGCGTCGGCGACGCGGAAGAAGAGCGGGCCCGCGGCGTCGCGCCCCACGAGCGCGGGGTTGGGCGTCGCGTCGAAGTTACCCGCCCACACGCCGAGCGTGAACCGTCCGACGACACCCACCGCCCACGCGTCGCGGAAGCCGAACGACGTGCCCGTCTTCCAGGCGACGCTCGTCCGGCGGCGCGCGTGCATCGCGCCGAGCTCCTCGCCTGGCCGCGGGTTCCGTCGCAGCATGTCGAGCACGAGGAAGGCCGCGTCGCGCGAGAGCAGCGCGCGGCCGGGATGCGGCGCCGGGTCGAGCGCGGGCGCCAGGACGAGCGGCCGGTCGACGCCGCCGCCGGCCAGCATCGCGTAGAGGCGCACCAGCTCGTCGAGGCGTACCTCGACGCCGCCGAGCGCCAGCGCCAGCCCGTAGAAGTCGGGGCTGCGCAGGCCGCCGATGCGCGCGTCGCGCAGGAGCCCGTACAGCCCGTCGCCGGGCAGGCGGTTCGCGAGCTGCACGGCGGGCAGATTGCGGCTGCGCACGAGCGCGTCCGTCGCGCTCACCGGGCCCACGAACGACCGATCGAAGTTCTCCGGATTCCAGCTCGAGATGGTGAGCGACGTGTCCTCGAGCATCGTCTCGGGCCCGATGAGGCCGCCGTCGAGCGCGAGGCCGTAGAGGAACGGCTTCAGCGCCGAGCCCGGCGAGCGGCGCGCGCGCACGCCGTCGACGGCGCCCTCGATCGCGACGCCGGCATGGTCGGCCGAGCCGACGTAGGCGCGCACCGCCATCGACGCGTGGTCGACGAGGAGCACGGCGGCGTTGCGCACGCCGACGCGCGACGCCGGCCCGAGCCAGCGCCGCACCTCGGTCTCGACGAGCGCCTGCAGGCGCGGATCGATCGTGGTCTGGATGCGCGGCACGAACGGATGCTCGGCCAGCATGCGATCGGCCAGGTGCGGCGCGCCGAACGGCAGGTCCGCGCGTGGGTGGAACTGGACCGCGTCGAGCGCGACGGGCTCGGGCCACGTCGCCGCGAGCCGGTCGCGCGCGACCGCGATGGCCTCGCGTCCCGTCGGGGTGAACGGCGAGCGCGCGCGCGGGCTCTTCGGAATGACCGCCAGCGTGAGCGCCTCGGCCGTCGTGAGGCGCTCGACCGGCTTCCCGAACAGCACCCAGCTCGCGGCGCCGACGCCCGCGACGTTGCCGCCGTACGGCGCGAGGTTCAGGTACGCCTCGAGGATCTCGTGCTTCGAGTGGCGCAGCTCGATGCGCATCGCGTGTGCGATCTGGCGCAGCTTTCCGTGCCACGTGCGCGTGTCGAGCCCCCAGCGCAGCCGCGCCAGCTGCATCGTCAGCGTCGAGCCGCCGACGCGCCGGTCGCCGAGCACGTACGTCTGCAGCGCCGCCCGCACGAGGGACCACGGGTTCATGCCGGGGTGGCGACGGAAGTGGCGATCCTCCTGCAGCAGCGTCGCCTCGATCAGCGCGCGCGGGACGTCGTCGAGCGGCGTCCACAGCCGGTAGTGATCGTCGTTCGCCAGCGACAGACGCAGCGGCGAGCCGTCGTTCGCGACGACCAGCTGCGACATGCCGGCACGGTTCACGAGCAGCGGCGCCGGCGCGAGGCGCAGCGCCACCCACGCCGCGAGCGCGCACGCGCCGAGGACGGCGGCGCCGCGTCTAATCTCCGACCACGATCTCACCGCCGAGCCCTCGCCCCCACGCCGTGCGGTCGTAGAAGCCCTCGACGAACACCGGCGGCACGCGGTAGCGGCCGCGGTTCGTCGGCTTGATGCGGTAGACGAAGCGTCGCGCCTGCGGCCCGACCGTGCCGTAGAAGACGACGCGGTCCTCCCGGACGTCGACGTACTCGGGACCCCAGACGTCGGCGCCGCCGCCGAGCGAGCGCCGCGTCGCGAGCGCGTCGGACGCGAGGTCCACCTCGAAGCCGCCGGGCAGCAGGTCGACGAGTGCGACGGAGCGCGTCTGATCGTCGGTACCGCGCACCCAGACCACCACTTCGAGCTTCGACGCGATCGACGTCTGGGTGACGGCGTCGCCGCCCGGCGCCCGCAATTCGCGCCACACCTCGATGCCGTGCGCCGCCTTGTCGGCGGGCGGCTCGCGGTCGAAGCCGGCCTGCACGAGCTGATGATACAGCGCGGTATCGCCGCCGTGCGCGAAGCGGATCGTCGTCGTGCCCTCGGGAACCGCGGCGCGGAGCACGGTGGCGCCCTCGGTCGGCAGCGGCTGCTGCCCCGCCCCCTGCATCCCGACGATCGTGACGCCCGCGGCGTCTGCCGGCGGCACGACCTGCGTGAAGGCGTCGAGGCCGAGGACGATCGTCGCCGCCGACAGCGTGTTGAACTTCGCCAGCTCGCCCGCGAGCGCGGCGAGGGCCGACGGGTCCACCGCGCGTGCCCGGTCGGGGAAATGCTTCGACAGGAGGTAGAGGACGAAGCCGCGCTCGGTGAGCTCGTCGTAGTAGTGCGTGAGATCGGGCTGGACGGGGCGGTCCAGCGACACGCCGTCGAGGAGCCGCTGCGCGTCCTGCGCGAGGTTCAGCTGCTGGAACGTCGCCGCGAGGAACGCCGCCGCGAGATCGCCGCGCCACTGGTCGCGCGGCAGGGCGATCAGCGCGTCGCGGACGGCGCGCGCCTCCTTCGTCTTCACCTGGCCGCTGCGCGTAACGAGGTACAGGCCGTACGCCGTCGCGCGCAGCGCCGGCAGGTCGGACGTGTCGCCGAGCTTCGCCACGAGGCCCTCGATCGCCCGGCGCAGCATGCCGTCCGGGATCGCGTGCCCGCGCGCGCGTGCCTCGAGCAGGAAGTGCGTGGCGTACGCGCTCAGGAAGGGATCGGTGTTGCCGTCGGCGTCCCAGATGCCGAAGCCGCCGTAGGCGTTCTGTCGCGCCTGCAGCGTGGCCACCGCGCGCGCGAGGCCCGGGCCGGTGCGCGACGGATCGACGCCGAGGTCGGCGCGGCCGGCCAGCACGACGCCGGGCAGCGCGCGGCTCACGACCTGCTCGGTGCAGCCGTGCGGATACTCGTCGAGATAGCGCACCAGGCCGGGCACGAGGCCGAGCGGACTCGTCGCCGCCGCCGCGGTGACCGTGCGCAGCTCGGAGAAGAGCACGCGGTCGACGGGCACCTCGACGGACCGGTCCGTCGTGACGCCGGTGGCGACCGTCGTCTGGAACGGCGACGCCGGGCGCACGCTCAGCTCGAGCGTCGCGCCGGCGGCGTGCGTGCCGGCGACGGCACGGAACGTTCCGCGCGCCGTGCCCGGATGCCCGGTGACGCGGACGCGCCAGCGGACGACCGTGTCGCGGCCCTCGGCGATCTGCACCTGCTGCGTCGCCGGCGCGACGACCTCGAGGCCCGCGCTCGTGTCGAGCGACACGTCGACGGGCGCCGCCGGGCCGCCGGTCTCCATCGTGTTCGTGACGAGCGCCGTCGCCTCGAACTCGTCGCCCGGCGCGACGAAGTACGGGAAGGTCGGCTGCACGACGAAGGGACCGCGCGCCAGCACCTTCTTCTCGGCGACACCGATCGCGCGCGCATTCACGGCGACGGCGACGACGCGTAGCGTGCCGTTGAACACGTCGGGCACGCGGTACTCGACGCTCCCCGCGCCCGCCGGCACGTCCATGATCCCCGACCAGTACGCCGTCGGCGGCTGGCCCTTGCGCTTGAACGGGTTCAGGTTGCCGGCGAGGAGCGCGTCCTGATCGCCGCCCGGCGCCGCCAGCGAGCGCACGACGTCGTACTCGGGCAGCAGGAGATCGAGGATCTGCATGGTTTCGACGCCGAGCGCGCGCTTGCGGAAGAGGTACGAGAGCGGATCGGGCGTCTTCCAGCGCGCCACCTGCAGGATGCCCTCGTCGACCGCGAACACCACGAGCTTGGTCGGCTCGGGGACGGTCCAGCCGAGACGCAGCGGCTCGCCCGGCTGCACCGTGTCCGGGACGTCGAGCGTCACCTGCTGCGTGCGACGCGTGCGGCTCACGCGGAACGACGCCGCGCCGTTCGAGAGCGGGGACATGAAGACGTCGCGCGACGCGAGATCGCGGACGAAGCTCACGACGACGTAGCCGTTGCCCTCGAGCGTCTCCGGCACGCGGATGTGCTGCACCGTCGCGTTGCCGTCGCTCTGGAACCACGCCGCCGCGTAGACTTTGTCGCGCTCGATCGTGATGAGCCCCGCGCCCGCGTACGGCGCGACGATCGACACCTCGACGTCCTCGCCCGGCTCGTAGTCGGTCTTGGCGAGCTTCACCTTGAGCTCGGCGTCGCGCTCCGCCTTGCCCGCGACGTTGCCCTCGCCCACGACCTCGAAGCCGATGCGGTTCACCTCCGTGCCCGCGCCGTCGCGCAGCACGTAGACGAAGCGGCCGGGCGCCGCGGTCGGCAGGCCGAGCGCGAGCGGCGTCGCACCGAGCGCCAGCGGCTGCGTGCCGCGCGAGATCTCCTTCTTGACCGACTGGTACGCGAGGAGCCCGCTCTCCTGGCGCACGAGCGTGTTCACGTACGTGATCTCGACGAGCTCGGCGGTGACGTCGTTGGTCGGAAACGGCTCCAGGCCCGGCCCCACGGCGACGATCTCGACGCGACGGGACGAATCCTTCTTCACGTAGTCGAGGTCGCCGTCGGCCTTCCACGCCACCAGATACGGCAGGGGCGACACGATGGCGCCCGCGTCGTTCGCGACGCTGCGGTTGCCTTCCGCCTCGAAGCCCTCGGCGAGGAAGCGCAGCTGATACGTCGCCCGCTCGAAGCGCTCGAGGTGCAGCTCGAACTCGGCCGTGCCGTCGTCGCCGGTCACGAGCTCGGCCAGCGTCTCCTCGACGCCCTGCTTCGCCGACAGCGGATCGAAGAAGCTCCAGTCGCGCCAGCGCGGGAACGAGACGGCGGCGGGCGAGAGGCGGAGCGTCCCCTTCACGCGGTTGCCGACCGCCGGCGTGCCGATCAGATTTCGCAGGCTGACGCGCGCGCGCAGGTCGTTCGGCGAGATCCACCCCGCGCTCGCCGGCGCGGAGAGGCGCGCGTCGATCGTCATGCGATCGGGCAGGAACTCCTCGACGCGGACGTTCGCCTGGCCGAGCACCACGCGCTTGTCGACGTCGCGCACGAGGACGAGCTGCACGCGATACGTGCCGGTCGGCGACGTGTCGAAGGTCGTGAAGCGATAGTCGCGGAAGCCGTCGGACGGCATCGTCACCGTCTCGCTGCGAATCTCGCGGTCGCGCGGATCGGTGACGACGATCTCGAGCGGCAGGCCGTCCGGCAGCGGCGTCCAGTCGAGCGACTTGACGATCACGCCGAGCGTCACCTGCTCGCCCGGACGATAGACGCCGCGGTCGGAGAACAGGAACGCCTGCAGCGACTCCTGCTGCCGGTCGTCGGTGAGCCCGCCGACGTCGTAGCGCGAGAGATCGATGTCGCGATCGTGGCGGTCGAAGGGCAGAAACGACAGGTCGCCGTCCTTCTGCACCACGTACGCGGTCGGCTCCTTCTCGCGCTCGAGGCCGTCGGTGCGCGGCAGCGTCGCGCGGCCACCCGCATCGGTCGTGCGCGACACCACCGGCACGCCGTTGCGCCCGAGGATCTGCACCTCGGCGCCGGCGACGGGCTGGCCGCTCGCGAGCGACATGACGAAGACGTCGTGCGTGCCGTCCTGCGCGTCCTTCACGAGGAAGCCCAGGTCGGTGACGAGGACGATGCGGCGATCCTCGGCCTCGTCGATGGTCTCCTTCTTCTCCGGGTCCCATCCCGTCACCGTCAGCTGGAAGAGCCCGCGCGGCGGCGCCCCGCCGGAGAGCACCGTGCCGAAATCGATCGCTTCGTACTGCGGCTCCCCCGACGCCGGGGCGCCGAGTCCGCGTACCTCGCGGAACACCTCGGCCAGATCGAGGATGCCCAGGCTGCCCGCGAAGTACGGCTTCTGGAACTCGCCGCGCGTCTGCGACGCGAGATGCGCGATGCTGCCGGGCAGCAGGCGCGCGAGCTGGATCTCCATCGCGCCGAGGTTGCGCGCCATGACGGAGAGCTTGCGGTTTCCGGACAGCGCCAGGATGGCGCCCTCGTGCATGATCGCGACGGTGCGCGGGAACTCCTCGACGGCGAGGACGGCCATGTACGGCTCGGCGAGCGGGAAGTCGCCGAACGCGCGCACGCCCTTCTCGATGCGCAGGTAGATCCATCGCCCGCCGGCCGCGTCGAAGCGGAACGTCTGCTCGCGCGCGTACTCGGGATCGCTCGGCAGCCAGCCCGGCTCGAGCCGCCGCGACTTCGCGAGCACCTCCGGCACGATCTCCGCCGGGTCGCTCCATGCCCACTCGGGGCGCTCCGGCTCGTCGCCGATCGCCGGCCGATCGCGCGGCAGCTCCCACACGGTCACGTGGCCGCGCAGGTCCTCGACGCGCACCGGCGCGGTGAAGCGCAGCTGTGCGACGCGCTCCATGCGATGCCGGTCGTCGGTGGCGACCGCGGTCGACGCGTCGTCGACACGGAAGTACGTCCCGATGCTCGGGATCGCGACGACGGCGTCCATCGGATCGGCGGTCCCCTCGCCGCCGCGGGCCGCGAGCACGCCCTCGTCGAGCGTCAGCTGGACGGCGCCCATGCGCTCGGGCAGCGCGATCGGCTCCGACTGCACCCAGGCCTTCGCGCCGATCTCGTCGTACGTCACCTTGAAGCCGAGCGCGCGCGTGTCGCGGCCGTCGAAGCGCTGCTCGGGGTCGACGCGCATGCGCAGCGCGAGCCGCTGCTCCAGCGACGCCTTGTCGACCGGGTGGGTGAAGGCGAGCGTGACGACGGCGCGCTTGTTCTTGGGGTCGGTCGGGTCCTCCCAGAAGGCCGACCCGGCGACGGTCCCCGTCACCGGCGGCGCGCGGAACGCGATCTCCCGGCTCGCCACCAGCGCCTGCGGCGCCAGGAACGACGCCTGCATGTCGAGCCGGTAGCGCTGGCCGACGGGCCACTCGGCCGCCGGCGCGAAGACCAGGGTCGAGTCGGTCTCCCACCGCCACACGCCGGCGATCGGCGGCGTCACGGTGAAGCCGTCGGTGACGTCCTTGCCGATCCGGTCGAGCGGCGCGGCCGCCCCGGAGAACACGACGCGGAGCGGGTTCGGCGTCGCGTCCTTCACGAGCGGCGTGGGCGCCGGATCGAGGACGGTGACCGTCAGGTAGTCGGGCTGCGGGCGGTTGGCCAGCCAGTGCCGGAGGGCCAGGCCGCCGCCGACCAGGACCAGCAGCACGAGGGTACCGGTCCAGAATCGACGGGGCTCGCGCCGGCGGTACGCATCTGCGCTGACGAAGGGTCGTGCCGTGGCCCGAGCCCAGGGCGGCGGGGTCCAGTGGAACTCCCCGAGGAGCGCGCGGAGGAATCGGCGGATGGTCGACACGGGTCAGTGCGAGGTGTCGGACCGGGCGCGCGTGGCCATTCGAGCGCCTGCTGTCACGAAGCCGGCCGCGCTTCAAGAGCCGCGCCTCGAGCGCCGCATGGGGTCGGCGCGCTTCACGGCCGGCGCGTGGCCGTGGTACGCACGGCGAGCGTCATGCGTCGCGAACGCCCCGAACGCAGCCTGCTCAGCCGGGGACTGCTGGTCCGTCGTACCCGCCTCGTCCTCCTGATGTGCATCGCCGGGGCGTCCACGTTCTCGGCCCTCGACCTGCTCGCCTGGCGTCCGGAGCTCCTGAACACCTTCCTCTTCAAGCTCTTCGGCATCTCGTCGGCGATCGTCGCGTTCGTCCTGATCGGCCGGCCGTGGGCGTTCCGCCGCGCGTGGGGGCTCTCCGTCCTCGTGATCTCGATCGGCTACCTGCTGACCGGCGCCGACCGCATCCTCTGTCACGGCGGCGAGTATCAGACGACGACGCTGCTCTTCGTCGGCGCCGCGCTCACGACGGGCGCGATCATGCCGTGGGGCGTGGTCGCGCAGCTCATCACCGTGGCCATCGCCGCGACGACGCTGACCGTCGCGGTGCTGCTGCACGACGGCTCGCTGGCGGCCGTGAATCGCGATCCGGCCACCGCGGTCGGGATCGCGCTGATGCTGTCGCTCGTCGCCGCCAACGAGGTGACGCGCTATCGCGTCCAGCTCCGCCGCGAGCTGCTGGAGCGCCGGCGCGCGCAGGTGGCCGTCGGCCGGCTCGCGGCGCGCCTCGAGCAGCGCGTGGCGGAGCGCACGGTGGCGCTCGAGCAGGCGCACGCCGCGCTCAACCAGCATCAGGCGGAGCTGGCGCACGCGCTGCGGCTGCACACGGTGGGCGAGATGGCGGCGGCGCTCGCGCACGAGATCAATCAGCCCCTCTGCGCGATCACGAACTACGCGCAGGGCAGCGTGCAGCGGCTCCGCGCGGGCTCCGTCGATCCCGCCGCGCTCCGCACGGCGTTCGAGGAGATCGCGCGCGAGGGCCTGCGCGCGGGCGACATCATCCGCGGGCTGCGCAACCTCGTGCAGCGCGAGACCGCCGTGACGGACGCGGTCGACGTCAACGCGCTCGCCGCCGACGCGACACGGCTGCTCGAGCCGCAGGCGCGCACGCACGGCGTCACGGTGCGGTTCGAGCCGGCGACGTCGCTGCCGTCGATCCGCGCGGACGGCACCCAGATCGAGCAGGTCATGCTCAACCTGATGCTGAACGGCATGCAGGCCGCCGCGGGCCGCGACGACGGCCGGCGCGCGGTCGTCATCACGACGACGGTGCGTCACGACGCCATCGAGGTCGCCGTCGCCGACACCGGCCGCGGCTTCGACCCCGACGTCGGCGAGCGCATCTTCACGCCGTTCTTCACGACCAAGACACAGGGCCTCGGTCTCGGGCTCGCCATCAGCCGCTCCATCATCGAGTGCCACGGCGGGCATCTGTGGGCGACGTCGCGGCCCGGGACCGGCGCCACGTTCCGCTTCTCGCTGCCGCTGGATGCGTCCGCGGCGTCGTCGGACGGCGGGGCGGCGTTGTCGGCGTAGCGGCGGGGTGCGGTGGGGCCGCTCTAGGCCACCTCGCCCAACACCCACGCGGCCGTGTCTTCCGGCAGGTCGGGGATGTGCTGCATGAACTCGTGGACGTTGGCGCCCACCAGCGTGCCGCCGAGGTTGCCGGCGAGGAATTCGTGGTAGTGCGCGGCGACGCGCTCGCTGAGGAGGCCGCAGCGACGGAGGGTCGGGATCACGAAGCCCTGCACGGGGCCCAGGCGACGGCCCTTCGACATGCCGCGCGTCAGCTCCTCGCGCTCGGACTGCAGCGACATGAAGAGCGCGGCGACGTCGATGCCGACCTCGGCCCAGCTCTCGAGCAGCGCGGCGAAGAGGCCCTGCTGGTTGCGGTTGTCGACGATGGTGCGCGCGGCTTCGAGCGCGAAGTCCTCGAGCTCCTCACGCTGCTCCTTGCCGAGCAGCGGCACGCAGCGCTCGACGTACTGCACGCCGTACGCGTGATGGCGCGACTCGTCGCGCGCCACGTACGTGAGCAGGTCCTTCAGCAGCGGCTCCTCGGTGAGGTTGCGCATCTCGCGGAAGCTGTAGAGCGCGAGGCCCTCGACGACGATCTGCATGCCGACGAGCTTCTTGAGCCAGTCGCCCGTCTCCAGCGTGCTGTCGAGGATGTGCTTCAGCGGCGGCGCGATGGGGCGCACGGCGTCGAGCTTTTCGATGTACTTGGCGAACACTTCGACGTGGCGCGCCTCGTCCATCGTCTGCGTCGCGGCGTAGAACTTCGCGTCGGTGTGCGGGACCGCGTTGACGAGCTGCGCCGCCACCATGAGCGCGCCCTGCTCGCCGTGGAGGAAGTTGCTCAGACGGAACGCCGCGGTGCGCTTGTGCAGCTCGAGCACCTTCTCCTCGTCGAGCGACTTCCAGTAGCTGCACTCGTGGATCGGGATCGCGGCGCCGAGCGGCGTCGTCGCGAACTTGCGGAGGTCGATGTCGCGATCCCAGTCGATGTCGCGCTCGGCCACCCACTGCGACTCGGCGCCCTTCACGTAGAGCCGGCGCAGCTCGTCGACCTCGGAATCGTAGTTCCACTGGTAGACGACCTCCATGGCCGTCCCGAGACCGGGCTCCTGCGTGGGGGTCTCGAGGCTGAAGTCGCGGCTCATCGTACGGCTCCCTTCGTCGTGGCGGGCGTGGATTTCGTCTCGGGGTTGCCCAGCAGCCACACGAGCTGCTGGAGCGCGGCGATCGCGGCGTCGTCGCGGCCGGCGTCGATGGCGGCGAGACAGACGTCGATGACGGGCACGGCGCGGCCGGGGTCGCGCTTCAACCGGCGGCGCGCCTCGGCGAGCGGCGGCTGAGCGAGGAACTCGACGAACCGGCGCGCGACCATCGGCCAGATGCGGTTGCGGGTCATGTCGGCGAGGTGGACGAGGAGCGCGCGTCCCGCGGCGAAGCGCTCCTCCAGGTCGGCGGAGTCGTCGGCCATACGGTCGCGCAGCTCACGAATCGGCGCGACGTCGGCGGGCTGGTGACGGACGATCGCGAGCCGCACCATCTCCAGCAGCAGCGGCAGCGTGACCTCGCCGAGCTCGCCGAGCAGCGCGGCGTCGACCCGCCCGCCGTGGAAGATCATCGGGCCGAGCACCGAGAACGACGCCTCGGCCAGCGGCTGGACGCGCGCTCCGTCGCCCTGGCGGACGGTGACGAGCCCGAGGCCCTCGAGCACCTTGATGGCCTCGCGCACCGACGTGCGGTTCACGCGGAACTCGAGCGCCAGCTCGCGCTCGGGCGGCAGCTTGCGGCCGGCGGGGAAGCGGCCGTCGAGGATCGCGTCTCGGAGCTGGTCGGCGACGTCCTCGTGCAGCCGGCGTCGCGCGGGCGGGCGGAACGGAACCAGCGTGGAGGGCGTCGTCGGCCGCGTCGTCACGCGGACCAGTTACCCAGTGGTCCAACCAATTGTCAAGCCGCAAACACCGGCGAGAGGGCGACGCGCATCAGGAGCGGGATGAGCAGCCCCAGGGCGAGGAGCAGTCCGGCCATCACCATGCCGAGGACCCCCAGGCGCCGGGCGGCCTGCCCGGCGATCACGCGAGTGTCGCGCACGACGCGCATGCCCTGCGGCGGCCAGCGGCCTTCGTCGCGCACCCGTCGCGCCAGCCGATAGACGTGCAGCGCGCCCATCAACGCCAGCGCGCCGATCCCGATGGTCGCGACGCGCAACCCGCGTTCGGCCTGCTCCGCCGCGGCCGACGGCGACTCGCGGCCGAGCGCCTCGAGCGAGTCGCGCCACACGCCGACCCCGATGAACCCGCCCAGGATGGCGGCGGCCACCACCGCGACGACGACGCCCGCGTGCCGCCGCAGCACCGGATCCGCGCGAACGACCGGATCGGCCATCACCCCAGCAGATTGGCCCGCCGAAGCAGGACCCGCGCGGTATCGAGCTCGTCGGCGGGCACGAGCACCCGCACGCCCTCGTCGACGCGCGGGACGAGATTCGCGTGCTCGTTCTCCAGCACGAAGGTGACGTCGGCCGCGGCGAGGATCGATCGGGCGAGCGCGATGGTCCCCAGGTTGGCCGTCGTCAGGACGGGGATCATGGACATCCCTTGCGCTACCCCGCCCGGGCCGTGGCGTCCACCCCGACCTCGACACCGCTACCGGCGATGGCTCTTCTACTCATTATTGTGTAGTCGTGTTCGAGTTAGAGCGTAATATGGATTCCAGACTCAGCAGCAAGGCGGCGTTCGTCGGCGTGATGAGTCACGAGCTGCGGACGCCGCTCGCGGCGGTGCTCGGCATGCTCGATCTGCTCGCCGAGACGCCGGACGTTCCCGCGCACGCGATGGAGCTCGTGCATGCCGCCAACCGCAATGCCCATCGCATCCTCGACCTCGTGAACGACCTGCTCGACGTCTGGGCGGTGGATACCGGGAGCCTCGCCGTGCGGGTGGGCGCCGTGGACGTCCGCGACGCGATCGCGGACGTTGCCGCGACGGCCACGCCGCGTGCCGAGGAGAAGGGTCTGCGCCTCGAGTTGGCGCTCCCGTCGGCCCTTCCCCCGGTGTCCGCCGACCCGGGCCGCCTCCGGCACGTCCTGCGCCATCTGCTCGACAACGCCATCAAGTTCACCGACACCGGCCACGTGCGCGTCTGGACGGAGCTCGACGCCGCGTCCGTGCGGATGATCGTCAGCGACACGGGCATCGGCATCCACCCCGACGACCACGAGCGCATCTTCGACGCGTTCGTCCAGGCGGACGGGTCGGCCACGCGGCGGCACGGCGGCGCCGGGCTCGGCCTGGCGATCTGCCGGCGGCTGGCGACGCTGATGCAGGGCACCATCGGGCTTCGCAGCGCGCCCGGCGCGGGCAGCGCGTTCTGGGTCGCCCTACCCTGTGCGACAGTCCCGGCAGACGGTCCGTAGTGGCGGCCGCGCAGTGTCGCTGGTAGCTTCGCGCCGTGGCGACGGACGACGCGGACCAGCCGGCACAGCCGTACATCAGCCTGCGCCAGAGCCTCATCATCCTCGCGGTCATCGTCACGATCGGCACCGTCGGTCATCTGTTCCGGACGTCGCTCGGCCTGGGCTCGCTCGCGGAGGTACAAGCGGCGGTCGACGGCCTGGGATGGTTCGGCCCGGTGCTGTTCCTGGCGCTCGTGATCTTCCGGCAGGTGCTCGCGGTCCCCGCCGGTCTCATCCTGCCGGTCGGCGGCCTGTGTTTCGGCGCGATCGGCGGCACGGTGCTCGGCTCCGTCGGACTCATCCTGTCGGGCATGGGAAAGTTCGCGATCGCGCGCTCGCTGGGGCGCGACCTCGTACGACGGAAGTTCGGCGCGCAGCTCGAATGGTTCGAGACGCGCATCGAGCGGCTGGGTCCGATCGTGATCGGCCTGTCGACCGCGCATCCGTTCGGCATCCTCTCGCCGTTCCATTGGGCGGCCGGCCTGTCGTCGCTGTCGTTCGCGTCGTTCACGCTGGCGATCGTGCTCGGGGCGCCGGTCCGCGCGTTCGCCTACGCGGTGTTCGGCTCGACGCTGACCGACACCGACTCCGACTCGTTCGCCCTCGCGTCGGCGGTGCTGATCGGCATCATCGTCGTGCCGCTCGTCATCCCGGGCGTCCGCCGGCGGCTGCTCGCGAGGATCTGACGATGCCGACGCGGAGCTTCCGGCCGTCGAAACGGCCGCGCAAGGGACCGCCGCCCGACGTCGACGCGCTGATGCGCGAGGCCACCGAAGCCGCGCGCAAGCGCCAGCAGGGCTATCGCGAGAAGTCGCTCGCCCTGCACGGCTGGATCTGCGCGAAGTGCGCGCGCGAGTTCGACCAGTCGAACCTGCACCTGCTGACCGTCCATCACCGCGACGGCAACCACCACAACAATCCGCCCGACGGCAGCAACTGGGAGAACCTCTGCGCCGAGTGCCACCACGACGAGCACAGCCGCAACGAGCTCGCGGCGTGGCTCAGTCGGAAGGACTAGACGGACTCGACCCAAGAGCGTTTCCGACCAACATGCCGCGCCCGGCAACCCCGGCGCGGCCTCCGCGCCACGCACGCGGCCCCCTACCCCGGGACGGCGATCGAAGCAGATTGCCGCGCCGGCTTCGCCGCAATGCCACTCACTTAACGGCTCGCCGGCGGCGGGA
>CAYSOF010000013.1:0-175194 GCA_964432595.1 uncultured Binatia bacterium (SeqCode)
TGCGGAAACGGCCCTCCCGCCGCCGGCGAGCCGTTAAGTGAGTGGCATTGGGCTTTGCCGGCCGCGGCATGCGGGTGGCGCGTGCCGCTAACGGTCCAATGACACGCCCGACCGAGACAGGGTCTCGGTCGGCGTCCTACAGCGGGTTGATGCCGCGGTGGGGGAACCACACCGCGGGAACCGTCGCGACCGCCTGCGGCGGGCGCTTGAAGAAGTTCACCAGGTAAACCTGGTTGCCCGGGGTCGTGCCGGCTCCGAGCATGTTCGCCGTCGTGCTGAGCGCGACGAAGTGGATGCCGAGCTCGCCGATCACCCGCTGCGTCGTGCCGGCGTCGGTCTGCACGCGATACCGCTGGTCCTCGCGCAGCATGTAGAAGAACGGCTGGCCGCCGCACACGAACGTGATGCGCCAGTCGCGCTTCACCTTGCTGACGGCGGGCAGCGTGCAGCCGCCGGCGTCGTTCGTGATGCGCGCGTATGTCGCCGTCTTCGTGTCGTAGGAGAAGATCTGCGGGATGCCGGTGTCGACGCCGGAGCTGACGAGGTCGGCCGTGCTCTCGAAGACCACGAGGCGGCCGTCGTCACCGATCGACGCGTTCCGGCTGTCGCCGAGGCCGTTGGTGATCGGCTCGGGGCCGGCCGAGCCCATGATCGATCCGAGCCAGATCTGCGAGATGCCGCTGTCGGTGTCGTCGTCGGGGTTGGTGGTCGATTCGAACGCGATCAGGCGGCGCTTGGCGCTCACCACCGCGTTCCGCGCGGTTCCGACGCCGCGGCTCACCTGGACGATGCTGCCGTCGGAGTTGCGGAGGAACACCTGACGCGTGCCGACCGGGTTGCCGGTGTTCGCCAGGTCGCCCTCGGAGTCGAACGCGACCCGAAGCCCGACGGTGTCGAGCGACGGATTCTGGCTGGTGCCGGTCGGATCGTGCGACACCGGCAGCACGGCGCCGTTCAGGCTGAGGACCACCTGCCGCCCCGGAAGATCGAGGTCGAGCGGATCGGCCGTCGTGTCCCAGGCGAACGAGGTCCCGGTGAACGAGATCGCGGGGTTCTGATTGTCGCCCTGGGCCGCCACGATGGTCGGCACGTCCGGGTTCTTGAAGGCGCTGATCCCCAGGATCTGACGATGGGGACCCGACTGTACGGCGAGGGTCAGGGACTTCTTCCCCTGGGCGGGCACCCGGGGCAGCGGCGTGTCGCCGGACGTCGTCAGCGCCAGGACGGGGGGCGTCTGGCGGTGATGGGCCGCAGCCGGAGCCGCGACGGCGAGCGTCGCGAGGAGGAGCCAGGCGGTGGGGCGGGCAGGTCGCATCGGGCGATTCGTCTCCTTCCGGTGGGCGCGCAGAGCGGGACCGCGGCCGGAACGAACCGCACTTCCCCCCAAGGTGTCAAGGCGCCTTGCGAACGGCATGCCGCCGCCCAGCGCTGGTACTAGCGTCATGGCGGTCGTGCAGGGCTGCATGGCGCGGCGTTACTGCCACGGCATTGCCCGGACGGGCGGCCCGTCGATGCGCATCCAGCATGGCGAGGGCCGCCTTTCGACCCGTGGGGGGCGCCGCTACCATCGAGACGTCGGCCGCTGCGCCGATCGACGAGGAGACACACACGATGAAGCGACGAGCGGTGATGGCAGGGATCGCGGGCGCCGTGGCGCTGCTCGCGGCGGGATCGGCGCGGGCGTTCACCATGGGTGAGACCAACGCCGCGCTCGCGACCCAGGGAACGCTCAACGCCAGTGGCGCCAGCAATCCCGCGGCGGCCCGCAAGTCGGTGGCAGACGGGCTCAAGAAGGCGACCGCGGCGCGGTCGAAGGCCGACCGGAAGGCCGCAGGCGGCGGTGCGAAATCGCCCGGCGGCTTCGGCGGCGGCAAGGGTGGCAAGGGCGGCAAGGGCAGCTGGGTCGCCGGCGGCGAGCTCGGCGGCGCCAAGACCGGCGGCAAGGGCAGCTGGGTCGGTGCCGGTGCGACGAAGGGCGGCGGCAAGAGCGGCTGGGCCTCGGTGAGCGCCAAGAGCAGCGGCAGCGGCTGGGCCGGCGGCGGCGCGATGGGCGGCAAGGCCTCGAAGAAGTCGTCGCGCTGAGCGCACGACAGCAAGCGAGATCGCAGGCTCGCTTGACGCCGGTGGACCCCCTCGTGGGTTCCGGCAAGGGAAACCACCGAATGGCGTGATGCGGGAACAGGTACGCGCGGCGTACCACCCCGATTCGCGCCGGTGTCCGTGTGGTCGGACGCGGCGCGAAGGGGGGCTCGCGCACCATGCGTACGTCGTCACGTCGGAACCGGACCCTGGGGCTCGCGGTGCTGCTCGCCGCGCTCGTCGTCGACGTCGCGGTCGCGACCGCCGCCGACAAGCCGATCAGCGGCCAGAAGCTGCAGCTCCGGAAGTCGTCGTCCGGGAAGGAGAAGCTGGTCTTCCTGACCAAGGACCCCGGGTTCCTCTTTCCGGCCATCGCGAGCGCGGACGATCCCGCCAGCGGCACGCCCGGCGGCCTGACGATCGAGCTGTTCTCGCAGAACGATCCCGCGACGCCGTCGCTCGCGATTCCCCCCGGCCTCGGCACGCCCGGCTGGAAGGTCGTCGACGGCAGCGTCGACTCGTACAAGTACACGAACAAGTCGGCGCCGGCGGGTCCGTCACCCGTCAAGGTCGCCATCCTGAAGCAGGGCAAGATGATCAAAGTGATCGCCGCGGAGACCGGGCTGGCGATCGTCGGCCCGCAGGCGCGCGTCGCCATCCGCATCACGGCCGGCTCGCAGCGGAGCTGCGCCGTGTTCGGTGCGGGCACCATCAAGCGTGACCTCGCCGGCAACTTCCTGGCCGTCCGTGCGCCGGCGCCGGCGGTCCCCGACTGCTCGAACGCGAGCCTCGGCGGCACCAGCACCACGACGACGTCGGTCCCTGGCTCGACCACCACGACCACCACACCGCCCCCGGTCGCCGGCACGTTCCTGGACCTGACGACCACCGCGGGCAGCGGCGTGTGCGGCGTGACGCGCGACGGGACCAACGCGATCCTGCGCAACCTCTCGTGCGGCGGCCTCGACATCGGCGGCGGCAACGCGTCGGTGGCCGAGAGCATCGTCCCCGACGGCGCGACCAACCGCTTCGCGCTCGGCACGTGCACGGGCAGCGTCTGCCCCGTGCTGCCGACGCCCACGGCGCTCGGTACGATCGACTGCACGACCACGGGCTGCAATTTCGGCCCGCCGCTGCCGATCCCGAACGCGGGCCAGACCACGTGCGTCGTCAACTCGATCGCCGCGCCGGTGGGCGGCACGTTCGACATCGCGACCGGTACCACGACGAACCTCTCGCTTCAGCTGGCCTCGCGGCTCTACATCACCGGCAATGCGGCGCAGCCGTGTCCGAAATGCTCGGCCACCGGGACGCCGTCGGCGCCCGGGACGGGCACGTGCGATCGCGGTGCGCGCGCCGGCCTGGCGTGCACCTCGACCAATTCGGTGGGCTTGTCGAAGGACTGCACGCCGGGTGGCGACGACGGCAGCATCGACCTTGGCAACCTGCCCATCGATCTGACCCCGCTGTCGACGGGCCAGCGTCTCGAGGCCGCGGCCGACGGCCTCTTCTGTCCGGGCCAAGGTGCGAACCAGCGCGGTTGCTTCCAGGGCGGTGGCGCCTGCCGCTCGATCGAAGAGACGGGCACGCCGTCGGGCCCGCTCACGCCGAACGGCCCGTCCGCGCCGGTCGCGTTGGGCGCGATCTTCTGCATCCCGTCGACGCCGAGCGCGCTCGTGAACTTCGCGGCGAACCTGCCGGGCCCGGGCGCCTTCAGCCTCGTCGGCAACCTGACGCTGCGCGAGATCGTCGGACCGACGACGACCACCATCGTCGCCACCACGACGAGCACCAGCACGACCGTGGCGACGACGTCGACCAGCTCGTCGACGACCACGCCGACCAGCAGCACGACCAGCACGACGCTGCCCGCCGGCACGCAGCTCCTCGACTTCACGACCACGCTCGGCAGCGGCAATTGCGGCGCCACGCGTGACGGCAGCTCCACGCTGCTGCAGAACATCCGCTGCAGCGGTCTCGATCTCGGCGGCGGCGCATCGTCGGTGCCGGAAGGCCTCATCCCCGACGGCGCCACGAGCCGGTTCGCGATCGGCAGCTGCGCCGGCGACGTCTGCCAGCTGACGCCGACCACCGGCCGCGGCGACGGCATCGACTGCACGAGCGCGGGCTGCTTCTTCGGTCCGCCGCTGCCGATCCCGAACGCCGGCCTCACGGTCTGCGTCGTCAACACGTTCGGCAGCAACGGCGGCGGCTCCGTCGACAAGAGCACGGGGGCGCTCACGCTGAACGCGCCGCTGTCGTCGCGGGTCTTCCTCACCGGCGAGCCCACGCAGCCGTGCCCGCGCTGCTCGGCGACGGGATCGCCCGGCAGCCCCGGTCTCGGCACCTGCGATCGCGGCGCTCGCCAGGGTCAGAGCTGCAGCACCACCAATTCGCAGGGGCTCTCGGCGGACTGCGCCCCGGGCGGCAGCGACGGCAGCGCCGATCTCGGCGCAATCGGCGTCGACCTCTCGCCGCTCGTCACGTCGACGGCGAGCGACAGCGATCCGGCCGGGCTCTTCTGCCCCGGCCAGACGACGACGAACGACAACCAGGGCTGCTTCGGCGAGCCCACGTGCCGGTCGATCTCCGTGAACGGCCTGCCCGCCGGCCCGCTCTCGTTGAACTCGACGCAGGCGGTGACGCTCGCGTCGTCGTTCTGCATCCCGGCGGTCGGCAACCTCGTCATCGACGGCGCGGCGAGCCTGCCGGGTCCCGGCGCGGCGAGCCTGCCCGGCACGGTCACGCTGCGCGAGATCGTCGGCACGACGACGACGTCCACCACGACGCCGACCACGTCGACGACCTCGACCACCGGGCCGTCGACGACCACCACGTCGCCGACCACGACCACCACCACGACGACGCTGCTCCCGCCGCTGCTGCCGCTGACGGTCGAGTTCGCCAGCGGCACGGGCTCGGGCACGTGCGGCAACACCCGTGACGGCAACGGCAACGTGATCCAGAACCTCGACTGCGGCGATCTCGCGATCGGTAGCGGCAACGGGTCGCTGCCGCCGTCGGCGTTGCCGGACGGCGCCGTCGTCCACTTCAACCTCGGCGGTTGCTCGGTGCTGCCGCTGCTCACCTGCTCGCTCACGGCGACGCCCACCGCCGGGCCCGGCTTCGACTGCTCGACGACGGGCTGCTTCTTCGGGCCGCCGGTGCCGATCCCGAACGGCGGCCTCTCGGCGTGCAGCGTCAACAACTTCACCGCCCCGGTCACGGGCTCGGTGAACCTCCTCACCGGCGCCACGACGACCAACGTGTCGCTCGGCCTGCACGTGTTCGTCACCGGTAACGCCGCGCAGCCGTGCCCGCGTTGCTCGGCCGCCGGCGCCCCCGGCGCGCCCGGGACGGGCACGTGCGACCGCGGCGCGCGCGCCGGGCTCGCCTGCACGTCGACCAACTCGCAGGGGCTCAGCAAGGACTGCCTGCCGGGCGGCAGCGACGGCAGCATCGACGTCGGCACCATCAACGCGTCGCTGTCGCCGGTCACGACCGGCACGGCGAGCCTGTCGAATCCGAACGGGCTCTTCTGTCCCGGTCAGACCCAGCCGGGGTGCTTCGGCAGCAGCGCGTGCCGCTCGATCACGGAGACGGGCGTGTCGCCCGGCGTCGCGATCACCAGCTCGCTCGCGCCGCAGCCGGCGACGCTCGTCTCGACGTTCTGCGTGCCGGCGACCGGCAACGCGCTGCTCGATTCTCCGGCGGGACTGCCCGGTCCCGCCGCGATCAGCCTCCAGGGCACGGTTCGCAGCCAGCTCTGAGAAATGCCGCCCGAGACCATGTCTCGGGCGGGCCGTTGGTGGAGCGTTCGTTTACGCGCGACCCGCGTGCCGCGGCTGGCGAAGCCAGCGCGGCATGACGGGTACGCCCGTTCAGCGAATGCCGGGCATCACGTCGTTGGCGAAGCATTCCATGTTTCGTTTGGCTTCCGCCGGAGGCATGCCGGCGTAGCTGAAGACGCCGATGAAGGTGTCGGCGCCCAGGCGGGAGCGGACGTCGTGGATCTTTTCGATGCACTGGGCCGGCGTTCCCCAGATCTGAAGGGAGAGGAAGAACTCCGTCAGGGCGTCGGCGCCGCCGGTGGCGCGGGCGATTTCGGACATGCGGCCGTAGTGCTCGTAGCCTTTCGTCTTGGCCAGATGATCGCTCGTCAGCTCGTAGTGGCGGAGGACCGTCTGCCAGTAGCCGCCGATGTACTCGACGGCCATCGCGCGGGCGCGGTCGGCGTCGGGATCGACGAACGTCCAGCCGGCGACGATGGTCGGCGGCGCCTCGGTGCCGTTCAGCTCGCGGTAGCATTTGCGGTAGTCGGCGAGCTCGGCGGTGACCACGTCCCACGGCTTCTGCGGGATGACCAGGATGCCGGTGCCGAGCTTCGCCATGATCGGCATCGACTCGGGTGATACGGCCGCGGCGTAGGTGCGGCCGCGGAACGTGCGTGACGGGGCGGGGCGGATCGCCGCGCGCGGCTGGCGGATCCACTTGCCGTCGTACTCGACGGAGCCCGTCTCGAGACCCTGGAGCAGCATCTCCGCGCTCTCGATGAAGCGGTCGCGCGACTCCTCCATCGGCACCCGGAAGCCGTCGAACTCGACACGGCCGAGCCCGCGGCCGATGCCCAGGATCAGGCGGCCGCCGCTCATGTGGTCGAGGATCGATACCTGCTCGGCGACGCGGAGTGGGTCGTGCCAGGGCAGCACGACGACCATCGACCCGACCTTCACACGCGTGGTCCGCGCCGCGACCCACGTCAGGTACTGCAGGACGTCGGGGCACATCGTGTAGTCGGTGAAGTGATGTTCGACGCCCCACACCGAATCGAAGCCGAGGGGCTCGGCCCGATCGACGAGGGCCAGCTCGTCGGCCCAGACGTCGCCGTCGGGTCGGGCATCGTGAGGGTTCTGGAAGATCGCGCCCATGCCTACGTGCATGGTGCCGGGTGTAGCGCCTCGCCGTCGCTGGCACCACCCCGATCGCTCGGCTAGCGTCCCGCGTCGCATGCCGCGCAACCCCGCCGACCGGGTGCTTCGCAGTCGCGTCCACGAGCCGCTGGTCTTCCCGGATCTGACGGAGCGCCTCACGCTGCGCCTCGACGCCGTGCAGCGCTACCTCGGCAAGTCGCACTTCGCGGCGTGGCATCGCGTGCTGGGCTCGCCCGACTTCACGAACCTCACCGGCGTCTTCTCGCCGCTGGTGCACGTCGACGTCGAGGTCGATCAGGCGGCGCCGACGCTGTTCAATGCCCGTCTGCTCGTGCGCGGCGAAACCCATCTCGCGCGGACCGTCGACGGCGCCGGTGCGCTGCGACACCTCGTGCGCGAGGGGCGCCACGAGGTGTCGGTGCCGGACGGGCCGCGGCTCGCCGTCGCGCGCCTGGTGAACGCGTTCACGCGCTACGATCCCGATCCGGCGCGCCGTCGCGTGACGGAGCTGCCGGTGGAATGGGGGCTCGGGCCGATGCCGTCGCGCGTGATCGACGTGCCGTCGCTCGAGACGGTGCTGCCGCTCGATCGTCCGCCGGATCTCGTCGATGCGGCGCCGCACGTCTGGCACTTCAACCAGACCGACGCGAACCGCCACGTCAACGGCAACGAGTACCTGCGCGCGATGGAGTCGTGGCTGGCCGACGCGCTCTTCGCGGCGGGCCACGACCTGCGCCGGCTGTGGGCGGCGCGTGCCCGAATCGTCTACCGGAAGCCGTGCTTCCGCGGCGAAGGCTATCGCCGGGTGGCCTGGTTCCGGGGCGAGGCGCCGTTGGTGCTGGCCGGCGCCTTCGTGAAGGCCGATGATCCGCCGGGATCGAAGCCGGCTGCGGTCGTCGAGCTGACCTACCGGCAGCACCCGGCACCCGACGCCTGAGCGGCGCGGGCGCCGGGGGCCGGCGACGACGTCACTCCTCGCAGATGAGCGTGATGTGCTTGTCGGTGCGCGCCGTGTCGACGCAGAAGCAGCCGCGGACCAGCGAATCGCGTCCGAGCGTGATCTTGGCGAACGGCGCCGTGATGACCGCTTCGGCGACGGCGTTCTGCGCCAGGCGGACCTTGTGGCCGCGGACGTTGAGCACGATCGGCGGCTGGCCGGGCGACGGGACCAGCTGCGAGCCCGTGCCGATCGCCACGCTGCCGACGACGTTGATGGTCGTCGGGCCCATGGCCTCGATCGTCGCGCCACGACCCGTCTTGACGTCGCAGAACTGGAATTCACCCGGCATGAGCCGCAGATGGCCGCCGTTCAGCACGCGCACCCGCCCGTACGTTCCGGGCGGCAGCGGCGCCGAGGACTGACCGGGAGCCACCGAGACGACCTCGTCACCGCAGGTGAACTGCGGCAGGTCGCAGAAGTTCTGGACGATCGGCAGTGACGGCAGGGACGTGCCGTTGCGGATGATCGCGCCCTGGCCGGTCTGAATGTCGTTGGCGACGACGCGGTAGACGCTCGAGCCGTTACCCACCGTGACCGAGTGCGCGGTGATCTTCGTGTCGTCGGCCATCAGCACGCCCTTGCCCAGCTGAATGCGTCCGTCGACGGCGTTGGCCCCGAGGTTGCCGCGGAGATCGGCGTCGTTGTTGAAGCGACCTTCGGTTCGCACGAGGAACGACGTGCCGTCGCAGGTGCAGGAGAAGTCGGGGAGCGTGGTCGTCGTGGTCGACGACGTCGTGGTCGTCGTGGTGGGCTTCGTGGTCGTGGTGGTCGACGACGTGGACGTCGTGGTCGTCGACGAGGTCGTCGTCGTCGTGGGCTTCGTCGTCGTGGTGGTGCTCGACGTCGTCGTGGTCGTCGTGGTGGTCGTCTTCTTCGTGGTGGTCGTGGTGCTCGACGTCGTCGTGGTGGTCGGCCGCGGCGAGCAGCCCTGCACCAGGAAGTTCACGTTGCTCTTGCTGTCCTGGTTGGTGCCCGTGATGATCTCGACGATGTGGTTGCCGGCCGCCGGGTTCACGACCGTGTAGCCGGACGGCAGGTTGATCAGGCGGACGGAGTAGCGGTCGGTGCGAGCCGGCAGGCCGATCGAGTAGAAGCCGTTCGAGTCGGTGTTGTCGGTCCAGTCCGTGCCGGGCGCGACGTCGAGCGAGCGCGCCCGCGCCGTGATGCCCGACAGCAGCGTGTCGGTCGAATCGAAGTTTCCGTCGTAGTCTTTGTCGCACCACACTTTGCCGTCGATGTGGTGCGCAAACGCTGCAGAGCTGCTCCCCAGGAGACAGGTGAGAGCGAGGAGAAGATGGACGGGAGACCGCTTCATGGGGTGGGGGGTATAAAGAAACGCCACACGCCGCGTCAATGAAAATCGTCCGCGCGTGGTGAGAGAACGGGTGGTGCCGTCCGTCTCGTGTGCGGAACGGCGTGCGGTGTGCGTTGTGTTCATCGTGCGGACGTCTTCTCACACCCCAGTACCATAGGCCAAGAGTGCGACGAACAATTTAGGTATCCACTCCGCACTGCAGTCACATCGCTGCCTGAACTGAGTCGGTCCTATCATTCGATGCATGACGATGGCATGCAGTGTCGCATCGATTCCTGGCGGCCTACGCACCTTTCGCGTGATTCGCATCCCGACGGTCAGTGGTGCATGCGGGCGGTCGCGTGCAGCGGAGGTTGGATGCCGACCGCGCCGGTGCCGCCCCGGTATCGCGTGTGCTATGCCCCGTCGCCGCGATGAGCGACTTCGGTATCGACGTGGAGCGCGGCGCCGACGGCGTCGTCTGGGTCGTCCTGCGCAATCCGGCCCGCCTGAACGCCGTCCGGCTGGAGATGTGGGAGGCGATTCCGGGGGTGGCGGCGAGCCTCGGGGCCGATCCGGACGTCCGCGTGGTGGTCCTCCGGGGTGCGGGAGACCAGGCCTTCGCTTCCGGGGCGGACATCTCGGAGTTCGAGACGCACCGGCGCGACCCGGCCTCGGCCGCCGCCTACGAGGCGGTGACGGCGCGTGCCTTCGCGGCGCTGATGGCGCTCGAGATGCCCGTCGTCGCCATGATCCGCGGGGTGTGCATCGGCGGCGGCCTGGCGATCGCCGCCTGCGCCGACGTCCGGGTGGCGGCCGACGACGCCCGGATCGCGCTGCCCCCTGCGCGGTTGGGGCTCGGCTATCATCAGAGCGGTGTCGAGCGCGTCGTGCGTCTCGTGGGCCCGTCGGCGGCGTCGGAGGTGTTCTTCACGGCGCGGCAGTACACGGCGGCCGAGGCGTACGCGATCGGCCTGGTGAACCGCGTCGTCCCCGTCGCCGAGCTGGAGACCTTCACCGCGGGCTACGTGGGGTCGATCGCGGCGAACGCGCCGCTCACGCTGCGTGCGGCCAAGCGCGCGATCGTCGAAAGCCAGCGCCCGTCGGAGGAGCGCGATCCTGCGGCCGTGGCGGCGCTCATCGCGCGCTGCTTCGAGAGCGCCGATTACGCCGAGGGCGTGCGCGCGTTCCTCGAGAAGCGGCGCCCGCGCTTCCAGGGCCGCTGACCGTCAGAGGTGGGCGCCGCCGTTTGGGCTCAGCACCTGGCCGGTGAACCAGCTCGCCTCGTCGGACACGAGGTAGGCGCATGCGGCGGCGATGTCGTCGGGCGTCCCCAGACGTCCCACCGGGGTCTGCCGCATCGACTGCTCCTTCACGGCCTCGGACAGGCCGGAGGCGCGCAGCATCGGCGTGTCGACCAGCCCCGGCGCGATGGCGTTGACGGTGACCCCCCGCCCGCCGACCTCGATGGCGAGCGCCTTCGTGAACCCGATGACGCCGGCTTTCGCCGCGGCGTAGTGGGTGAGCATCGGTCCGCCACGCAGGCCGCCGACGGACGAGATGTTGACGACGCGCCCGCCGCCGGCCGCCAGCATGTCGGGCAGCGCGGCGCGCGTGCAGAGGAACGTCCCGCGCAGGTGGACGGCGATCATGCCGTCCCACTGCGCGTCGGTCATGTCGACCAGCGGCGCGAATCCGGAGATGCCGGCGGCGTTCACGAGGATGCGGAGCGGGCCGAGTGCGCGCCGGGCGCCGTCCACGGCGCTCGCCACCGAGCCGGCGTCGGCCACGTCGGCCGCCACCGCGGTCGCGCGCCGGCCGAGCGCACGGACCTCCTCGGCCACCGTGGCTGCCCCCGCCGCATCGCGGTCGAGGAGCGCGACGTCCGCGCCGTCGCGCGCCAGGCGGAGCGCGATCGCGCGTCCGATGCCCGATCCGCCGCCCGTCACCAGCGCCACCCGACCGTCGAGGCTCATGCCGCGCTTCTAACGCGTGCCGATCCGGGCCGTCGAGCATCGTGATCGGGCCGATCGGCGAGGCGCCGTGGCGGTTCGGCCCGATCGCCGTCCGTCCGCCCCGCACGTGGTTGACTTCCGGCCCCCCGGCGAGCCACGAGCGAGGCCATGCGCCGTCGTCTCCTCATCGTCCTCGGAGTGCTGGTCGTGGTCGGAGTGGCCGCCTGGTACTGGCAGAGTCAGATCATCGGCTACACGGCCCGATGGTATCTCGCGCGCCAGGCGCGCTCGGAGGAGGCGAGCCACAGCATCGAGAAGCGGCGCGCGACCCTGGTGCAGTTCAACTCGCTGCTCCTCATGCCGCCGCCGAACGACGCGTTCGTGCCGGAGCTCTACGACCTCGTCACCGCCCTCTCGTCGAGGGTGGCGACCGGCGAGATTTCGCTCAACTGGGCCGCGTACATCTACACGACGTATCAGCGCGACCTCGAGCGCGACCGGCCGACCGGCGAGCCGCGGCGCTCGACCGAGGAGGTCAACGCGCAGCTGGCCAAGTACATCGAGTTCTTCTCGATCCAGAAGCGTCCCGACGCGCAGGGCATCACGGTCGGCGACGTGTTCGGCGCCGACGGGGACGACGTCATCACGCTCGACGAGATCGAGGAGGCCGATCGCACCGGCAAGGACCTCGACCTCCGCCACCGCGGCGCGGACGACTGAGCGTCTAGGCGGGCAGGGCGCGCGTCAGGAAGTGCTGCGTCGGGACGGGGTAGCCCGCCTCGCCGAACGTGTCGCGGATCGCCTGGTTCGTGTCGAAGTACACCTGCCAGTAGCTGTCCTGGGCGGTATAGGGCCGTACCGCGAGGACCGGCCCGGCCATGGTGAAGGCCAGGACCTCGACGTCGGGGGCCGGATTGGCGAGCACGTTCGGGATCGTCGCGATGCGCGCCTTCAGCAGCCGGATGGCGTCGTGCGGGTCCACGCCGTGCGCCAGCTGCGCCGTCAGGTCGACGCGGCGGAAGGCGTTGGCCGAGAAGTTCTGGATGGTGTCGGCGAAGATCTTCCCGTTGCCGACGAAGGTGCGGATGTTGTCCGGCGTATTGATGGTGGTGACGAAGAGGCCGATCTCCTCCACCGTCCCCGTCACGCCGCCCGCGCTCACGAAGTCGCCCACCGCGAACGGGCGCAGGACGATCAGGAAGGCGCCCGCGGCGAAGTGCGTCAGCAGCCCGCCCCAGGCGACGCCGATGGCCACGCCGCCGGCCGCGACCAGCGCCGCGAACGTCGTCGTCTCGACCCCGAAGAAGCCGAGAATCGCGATGATCAGCGCGATGTTCAGCAGCACGCCGATCGTGTTCGACGCGTAGGTGACCAGCGTCGGCTCGACGTGACGCCGCAGCATGCTGGCGGACAGGAGCCGCATCGCCCAGCCGATCAGTAGGCGCCCGACGATCCAGAGCGCGGCTGCGCCGAGCAGCCGCAATCCGACGAGGGTGAGGACGCTGATGACGGTGGTCAGGAAGACGGACGCGTCGTTCGGCATGTTTCCTCCGGATGGTTGGCTGGTCAGGCGGTCCATGCCCCGGGTGCGGCGTCGGAAGCAAGGTAGGTGGCCATGCAGCGCCGAGTTGCGCTAGAAGATCGCCATGAGCACGACGAATGTGCGGCTGGCCCGGCGTTGGTTCGAAGAGGTGTGGAACGCCCGTAACCACGCGATCGTCGGCGAGCTGGCCGCACCCGAGTGCGTCGGCCACCACGAGGGCGGCGAGACCACCCGCAGCCCCGGCGAGTGGCTGCAGATGCAGCAGCGCTTCCTCGACGCCATTCCCGACGCCCGCATCGAGCTCGAGGAGGTCCTCGGTGACGGCGAGCAGGTCGTCGTCCGCTGGCGCTGCCGCGGGACGCACACCGGGCTCGGTCTCGACCTGGTCGCCTCGGGGCGGCCGATCGACGTGCGCGGCGTCACGTGGCTGCGGTTCGAGGATGGGCGGATCGTCGAGGGGTGGGACAGTTGGAACCTCGGGGGATTGCTCGCGCATCTCGCGGGGCGGTGAGCGCCCGCTTCGCTCGTCCGCGGTGGGTGGGTGCGGCGGACCTGGGACCGCGCTGGCTGCGCGTGGCGTTCGCTCGGCACCACCCAGCCCCTTTCCCCACCCGCTCACTCTCGACACGCTCGCTCAGCGCGGCCCCAGGTCCGCCGCACCCACCCACCGCGGACTCGGGGCGGTTCACCGCCGCGAGTTTCCTCGGCGTCGGTTGTCTGCTGAACTGACCCGTCGAATGCCGACGGCGGTGATCTTCGATTGTGACGGCGTCCTGTTCGATTCGTGGCGGGCGAACGTCGCCTACTACAATGCGATCCGGGCGCGGATCGGGTTGGGCGCGATGGACGAGGCGTGGGAGCGGCGCGGGCACTTCTTGTCGGCGTCGCAGCTGCTCGATGCGATGTTCGCGGATGCGCCGGAGCAACTGGCGCTCGCGCGGGATGCCGCCAAGAGCCTCGACTACGGGCCGTTCTACGAGCTGATGGAGCCGGCGCAGGAGCTGTTCGCGCTGCTCGCGGAGCTGAAGACGTCGCATCGGCTCGGGATGGCGACGAATCGCAGCACGACGGTCGCCGGCGTGATGCAACGCTTCGGACTGTCGCAGTGGATCGATGCGGCCGTCGGGCTGCTCGACGTCGAGCGGGCCAAGCCTGCGCCCGACGTCATCGAGGCGTGCCTCGCGCGCCTCGACGTCCCGCCGGCGTCGGCGGTGTACGTGGGTGACGCCGAGACGGATCTCCAGGCGGCGCGCGCGGCGGGCGTGCACTTCGTCGCGGTGGGGACGCCCGCGTGGAGCACCGATGCCGTTCCGACACTGCGGGATCTGCCGGCGCGGCTCCGCCTGCTGCCGCTCGGCTCGCCGCCCGCGCGTTGAGCGCCGGGCGGCGATGCGGTAGCCGGCAGGCATGACCGACGCCGACACTACGCTCGCCACGCTGAAGGCGCAGGTGACGGACTTCTGCACCGCACGCGACTGGGACCAGTTCCACGGCCCCCGCGACCTCGCCATCGGCGTCGTGACCGAAGCGTCGGAGCTGCTCGAGCTGTTCCGGTTCCGCACCGACGAGGAGATCACGGCGGCCCTCGCCGACGGCGAGATGCGGCGGGATCTCGAGCACGAGATGGCGGACGTCCTGTTCTTCGTGCTGCGCCTCGCCGCGCGACACGGCATCGACGTCGCGTCGGCGTGCGCGCGCAAGCTCGCGCTCAACGAAGCGCGCTATCCCGTCGCCAAGGCGCGCGGCAGCAATCGGAAGTACACCGAGCTATGACGGCCGACGCGACGCTCGAGCTCCTGCTGGTCGAAGACGATCGACACGAGCTCGCCACGACGACGCATGCGCTGCTGCGCCATCATCTCGTGAATCCGCTCCGGGTCGCGCACGATGCCGACGCGGCGCTGGCCATCCTGCGCGACGACCCGTCGCGCCTGCGGCTCGTCCTGCTCGACCTCGACCTGCCGGGCACTCCTGGCATCGAGGTCGTCCGGCGCGTGCGCGGCGACGAGCGGCTGCACGCCGTGCCGCTCGTCGTGCTGACGAAGTCGCGTCACGAGCCGGAGCTGCAGGAGTGCTACCGGCTCGGCGTGGCCACGTTCATCGTGAAGCCCGTCGACTTCGTCCAGTTCGCGACAGCCGTCCGCGAGCTCGCGTGCCAGTGGCGCTTGCTGCCGCCTCAGCCGTCCTGAGCGAACAGCGCGGTCGACAGGTAGCGCTCGGCCGAGTCGGGCAGGACGGTGACGATCGTCTTGCCGGCGAACGCGTCCTCGTTGGCGAGCCGCAGCGCCGCCGCCACCGCCGCGCCGCACGAGATGCCGCTCAGGATGCCCTCCTCGCGCGCGAGCCGGTGCGCCATCGCCATCGACTCCTCGTCGCTGACGGTCTCGACCCGGTCGACGAGCGAGAGATCGAGATTGCCGGGGATGAAGCCCGCGCCGATGCCCTGGATCTTGTGCGGGGACGGCGTGGGCGCCTGGCCGGCCAGGGTCTGCGTGATGACCGGGCTCTTCACCGGCTCGACGGCGACCGTGACGAGCGGGCGCTTCTTCTGCTGCTTGATGTAGCGCGAGACGCCCGTGATCGTGCCGCCCGTGCCGACGCCCGAGACGAAGACGTCGACGGTGCCGTCGGTGTCGTCCCAGATCTCGGGGCCGGTCGTGCGCTCGTGGATCGCCGGGTTGGCCGGGTTCGCGAACTGCTGCGGCATGAACCAGCCGTCGGGATCGGACGCGACGATGGCCTCGGCCCGGCGGATCGCCCCGGTCATGCCCTCGGGGCCCGGCGTCAGCTCGAGCCGCGCGCCGAACGCCGCCAGCACCTTGCGGCGCTCGAGGCTCATCGTCTCGGGCATCGTCAGCGTGAGCTCGTAGCCGCGTGAGGCGCAGACGAAGGCGAGGGCGATGCCCGTGTTGCCGCTCGTCGGCTCGACGACCTTGATGCCCGGCTTCAGCACGCCGCGTTCCTCGGCGTCCCAGATCATCGCGGCGCCGATGCGGCACTTCACGGAGTAGGCGGGATTGCGGCCTTCGATCTTGGCCAGGATGCGCGCCTTCGCGCCCTTGCCGATGTGCTTCAGGTGGACCAGCGGCGTACCGCCGATCGAACGGGAGTTGTCTTCGAAGATGCGTGCCATGCGCCTGCCTTTCAGATCTGGAAGTCGGGGACGGGGACGTCGAGGGACACCTGCTGTGGGGTGCGGACGACGATGCGGGTCTCGGGCGGCACGTTCTGCGTGATCCAGACGTTGCCGCCGACGACCGAGCCGCGCCCGATACGCACCGGGCCGAGGATCGTCGCGCCGGAGTAGATCGTCACGTCGTCCTCGATGTCGGGGTGGCGCTTGGTGCCCTTGATGATGCGACCGCGATCGTCGTGCGGGAAGCTGCGCGCGCCGAGCGTCACGCCCTGGTAGAGCTTCACGTTGTCGCCGATGACGCACGTCGCGCCGACGACGACGCCCGTGCCGTGGTCGATGAAGAAGCGGCGGCCGATGGTGGCGCCGGGATGGATGTCGATGCCGGTTCGCGAGTGCGCGTATTCGCTCATGACGCGCGGGACGATCGGGACGTCGTCGGCGTGGAGCACGTGCGCGAGACGATGCACGGCGATGGCCTGCAGGCCGGGGTAGGCGAGGATGATCTCCTCGAACGAATGGGCCGCCGGGTCGCCGTCGTACGCGGCCTCGATGTCCGAGGCCAGGAGCTCGCGGATGGCGGGGATGCTGCCGAGGAGCTTCAGGGTCGACGTCGCCGCGCGGTCGCGGCACTCCTCGAACGGCGTGGCGCTCGGGGCCCGGAACCGGCAGCCCTTCTCGATCTCGCGGTGCAGGCGCTGCTCGATGGAGCGGACACGGGCCTCGGTGCGCTCGGCGAGCTCCTCGGCGGTGAGCGCCGTGGTCTCGAGGAAACCCGGGAAGAGCAGCCGGAGCAGATCCTCGACGACCGCCCAGATGATCTCGCGGCTCGGCAGATGATCGCGGGCCACGTGGGCGAGCTCGCCGCGCTCGCGGTAGCTGGCCAGGATCGCGGAGACGATCGCGGGAAGATCCATGGTCGGGTGAGCATAGACGCCGGGAGCGGGCGTAACCAGACGCGCGGGCCGGTGTTGCCCGCGCCCATGATGATGCTCCCCCGTGCCGCGGCCGTCATGGCCGCCGTCGCTCTGGTCGCCGGCTGCGCCGCGCGCCAGCCCGTTCTCTACCGCAACGCTGCGTACACGCAGGGCCCGGAGGTCGCCGACGAGACCGTCGGTCGTTGCATGCAGGACGCGCAGGTCTACGGCGAGGCGAGCCCGGTTCCCGGCTTCGCGCGCGACACGCTGATCGGGAGCGTCGTCGGCGCTGCGGGTGGGGCGGTCGGCGGGGCGATCTGGGGGAATCCCGCCATCGGCGCCGCGTCGGGGGCGGCCGGCGGCGCGGTGAGCGCGCTCCTCTACAGCGCCATCTCGCCGCGCGAGCCCAGCCCGGCGTACCGGGCGGGCGTCACGCGGTGCCTCCAGGACCACGGCTACGAAGTCATCGCGTGGCAGTAGGCGCGTGACGGCGGGCGGCGGGGGCCGCCCCGCCCGCCGTCCCGTCAGGGACGCGCTTCGAGGACCAGGTTGAACGGCGTCGCGGTCGCGCGGCGCACGCGGGTGAAGCCCGCTTCCTGCAGCACCGCACGCAGGCGCGCCTCGCCGGCTTGCGCGCCGAGCGCGGCGCCGACCTCCTGCGAGAGCGACGCCGGCGTGCACACCAGCGTCGACACCGAGTAAAAGACCCGCCCGATCGGGTTCAGATTCTCCTCGACGGTGTCGTGGGCGAACGGCTCGACCAGCATCCACGTGCCGTCCGGCGCGAGCGCCTCGCGGACGTGACGTGCCGCACCGACCGGATCGCCCATGTCGTGCAGGCAGTCGAAGAACGTCACGAGGTCGTAGCCCGTGCCGGGGAACGCCGTCGCCGACGCGACCTCGAAGCGGACGCGCTCGCCGATGCCCGCCGCGGCGGCCCGCTCGCGCGCCTTTTCGATCGACGGCGGGTGGTAGTCGAACCCGGTGACCGTCGTGCGGGGATACGCCTGGCCCAGGATCACCGTCGATGCGCCATGGCCGCAGCCCACGTCGGCGACGCGCCCGCCGCGCTCGAGCCGCTCCTGCACGCCATCGAGCGCCGGGATCCACGACGACACGAGATGCGCGTTGTAGCCCGGACGGAAGAAGCGCTCGGTGCCGATGAAGAGGTCGGGATCGTGCTCGTGCCAGCCGAGCCCGTCGCCGGTGCGGAAGCGCTCGACGATCTTCGGCGTCGCGCGCATCGCCGCCGTCATGCCCTGGAACCCGCCGAGGACGCAGGCGGGGCTCGCGTCGTCCGTCAGACAGGCGGCGTGCGCCTCCGGCAGCGTGTAGCGCTTCGTCGCCGGGTCGTACGTGACGTAGCCGGACGCGGCCTGCGCGCTCAGCCACTCGCGCACGTAGCGCTCCGCCGTGCCGGTGCGCTTCGCGAGCTCGGTCGAGTCCACCGGTCCGGCCTCGGCCATCGCACGGTAGAGCCCGAGGCGATCGCCGATGACGACCATGGACGCCGTCAGCGCCCCGCCGAGATCGCCGAGCGCCTTTTCCACGAATTTTCCGATGTCGGCCTCACTGGCAGCCATTCGACGTCCCTCCTTCCCGCGTCCTTACATCGGCGCCGCTGCGCGTGACCATCCCCGTCCCTGCGTTGACGGACCGCTGGCGGACGACGATCCTCGGCGTCCATGACGCTCCATATCCGTCCTGCAGTCGCCGCCGACGCGCCGGTACTCGCCGGGCTCGTCCGTCAGCTGAACCAGTTCCACGGTGATCCGCTCGAGCACTGCACGGCGGAGACGATCGTTCGTGACGGCTTCGGCGAACGGCCGGCGTTCGCCGTGTTTCTCGCGGAGCTCGACGGCGCGTCGATCGGATACGCGCTGTACCACGACGCCTACGAGCCCGTGTACGCCGCGCGAGGGGTCTACCTAAGCGATCTCTACGTCGCCGAGACGGCGCGGCGGTCGGGCGCGGGACGCGCCCTCCTCGCCGCCGTGGCGGCCGAGGCGCGACGACGCGGCGCCATCTTCGTGGGGTGGGTGTCGCGACGGTGGAACACCGCCGCGCAGGACTTCTACCGAGGCCTGGGCGCGATCGAGGAGCCGACGATGAGCCACGCGATCGCGTTCGACGCCTTCACCGCGCTCGCCGACGAGGCCGATCGTCGTCAATCGTCCCAGTCGTCGCGCCAGCGCCGGCGATAGCGCTGGTCGTCGTCCCCTCGGTCGCGCACCCATCGCGGCGGTGGCGCCTCCAGACGAACGGCGCGTCGCTGGGACGGCTACGCCTCGGCGATCGAGACGTCGTCGGTGCCGTCGAGGGGCTCGGCCGTCAGCCGCTCGATGCATGCGGCGAGGTCGACGGGCTTGAGCGGCTTCGACACGTAGCCGTCCATGCCGCTCGCGAGGCAGCGCTCCGCGTCGCCCTTCATCGCGTGCGCGGTGACGGCAATGATCGGCAGGTGACCGCCGGTCTCGCGCTCGCGCGTGCGGATCGCCGCCGTCGCTTCGAGGCCGTCCATGACCGGCATCTGCACGTCCATCAGGACGACGTCGAACTGCTCGCGTGCGATCGCTTCGAGCGCCTCGAGGCCGTTCTCCACCGCGACCACGGTGTGACCGAGCTTCTCGAGGACGCGCAGCCCGAGCAGTCGGTTCACCGGGTTGTCCTCGGCGAGGAGGACGTGGCGCGACGGCCCGCGCTGCATGGCGGAGCGCGTCGGCGGCGCTTGCCGCTCGGCCGGCCCGCCGCCGAGCACCTCCTGGATCGCGCGCAGCAGCTCGGCGCTCTTCACCGGCTTGGTGAGATAGCCGGCGACGCCGGCGGCGCGACAGCGCTCGGCGTCGCCAGAGCGGCCGGCCGACGTCAGGATCACGATCGGCACGCCGCGCAGCAGCGAGTCGGCGGCGATGGCCTCGGCCACCTCGATGCCGTCCATGTCGGGCATGTGCACGTCGAGCACGATGAGGCCGAAGGGCATGCCCGCGTGGTGGGCCCCGCGGAGCGCGGCGAGCGCGGCGGCACCGCCGTCGACGGTGAGGGGACGCGCCTGCCAGCCGCGGCACATGGCTTCGAGGATGCGGCGGTTCGTCGCGTTGTCGTCGACGATGAGGACGGGCAGCCCGTCGAGCGCGGCCGGCGGCCGCGGCGGAGGCGGGGCGATCGACTCCTGGTCGATGCCGAGACGGCACGTGAAGTGGAACGTGCTCCCGGACCCGACCGTGCTCTCCACCCAGATGCGGCCGCCCATCAGCTCGACGAGCTGCTGCGAAATCGTGAGGCCGAGACCGGTGCCGCCGTAGCGGCGCGTGGTCGACCCGTCGGCCTGCGTGAACGACTCGAAGACCTTCGACTGGCGCTCGGGCGGGATGCCGATGCCCGTGTCGCGGACGGCGAAGTGCAGCTCGACCTGGTCGGAGGTCGAGCCGTCCAGCCGGACGGCGACGGTCACCTCGCCATGCTCGGTGAACTTGATCGCGTTGCCGATCAGGTTGACGAGCACCTGACGAAGCCGGACGGGATCGCCGACGATGCCGTCCGGCACGTCGGGCGCGACCTCGCCCGCGATCTCGAGGCCCTTCGCGTGGGCGCGGATCGCGAGCGTCTTCAGCGTGTCGCCGAGATGATTGCGCAGCGCGAACGGCACGTGCTCCAGGTCCAGCTTGCCGGCCTCGATCTTCGAGAAGTCGAGGATGTCGTTCAGAATCGCGAGCAGCGAGTCGGCCGAGGCGCGCGCGACCTCGAGGTACTCGCGCTGCTCGGGCGTGAGGTCCGTGTCGAGCGCGAGCTCCGTCATGCCGATCACGCCGTTCATCGGCGTGCGGATCTCGTGGCTCATGTTGGCGAGGAACTCGCTCTTCGCCTGGCTCGCCGCCATCGCCGCTGTCACCGATTCCTGCGCCTGGCGCGAGAGCCGGTTCCCGTAGAGCGTGCAGACGACGATCACGAGGATCACGAGCCCACCCATCGCGTACTCGACGCGACGCATGTCGTTCGCGCGCGCCGACTGCGCGGCGAGCCCGTCGTTCTGCGCCTGCAAGGCGGCGGCGCGGAGCTCGTCGAACGCCTTCGTCACCGAGGCGTAGCGCTCGACCATGCTGGCCATGCGCTCGGCCGCGCGGTCGGTGAGACCGGAGCGGAAGTACGAGAAGATGTAGTGCGAGCCGTTGACCGTCTCGTCCATGGCGACCGAGACCCGGTCGAGCGCGGCGAGGATGGCCGGGCGCGAGCTCTCGTCGATGGCGGTGGACGCCTCCTGACGGGCGCCGTCGAGCGCGGTCTCGAACTTGTCGAGGGCGGCGCCGAGGCGCTCGATCGCCCCGTCCACCTCCCGCGACTGGAACAGATCGATGCTCGGCTGGTGCACCGCGCTGCCGAGCTCGGAGAGCTGGCCGTAGCGGATCAGCCGCGCCGACCAGTCCTGGTTCGTATGGACGGCATCGGCGTAGTCGCGCACGAGCGTGCGGCTCAGGATGAGGCTGGTGACGACCGCCAGGAGGCAGACGGACGCCTGGAGCAGGTACAACCATACCCACCGGGACCGTTGCCCGCGCACGGGTGTGCCCGCAGCCTGCATCGCCGCCATCCGATGTCAGACTTCGGGTGATCGGGCGCCCTCCTTGAATGCAATTATGATTCGATCGCGCAGATGCTAGGGCGTTTTTCGATGCGCCGCCGGGAGGATGGGGCGTCCGCTCGCGACCCGTGCCCGGAAGCCGCCCTCCAGGTCGGTGGCGCGGGCCAGCCCGAGGTCCTGCAAGGGCGGCGGCGGCCAGGCTGCACGCGTAGCCCTCGGTGCAGATCAGGATGATCGCCTGACGTACCCCGTCACCTCCTCGATCTCGTGGAGCCCGCGCGACGTCGTGGCAGCGGTCGACGCGACCGGCGTGACGCGCGCGATGTCAACAGGTCGGCGCCCTCGTGTCGGTTGGCGAGGGGTGCGCGCCGGGCCAGGAACGACGAAGCCCACCAACCTCGCGGGTGGTGGGCCGTGTGCGCAGAGCGAACCGCGTGCTCAGCGGATCGCGTGCAGGCGACGGCCCGACCACCGCGATCGACGACAGATGCCGCGCGATCCGAGGCTCACGACGACGACCGTAACGAGGTGGCTCGCGCTGTCAACGACCAAATCGCGACGGCCGCGCCTCCGGGCAGACGACCAGCGCTCGCCATGTATCGTGGGACGTAACCCATCCCGCCGCCGTCTGTTGCGACCGACGACGCGCACTTCGTGCGGATTGGAGGATGTCCCTCATGCCCTCGACCAGACTGCTCTCCGCCATGCTCATGCTGTCGGCTGCGCTCGGTGCTTCCGCGCCGTCGTTCGCACAGGACGAGCGGGCGGAAGGCCCGACGCCGCCCCGGCTGGCCCGCATGAACGGCGAAGTCTCGTTCTGGCGTCCGGGCGCCGACGACTGGGCGCCGGCTCAGATCAACACCGCCTTCGCCGCGGGCGACCGGTTGTTCGTCGCATCGGGTGGCGAGGCGCTCGTCGAGATCGTCTCGCGCGCGGAGGTGCGGGTGGCCGGCGACACCGAGCTCGGTGTCGCGTCGCTCGAGACCGGGTATCTCCAGCTCGAAATTCCGTCGGGACGTGCGGCGCTCGATCTCCAGCGGCTGCCCGACGGGCAACGCATCGAGGTCGACACGCCGAACGGCGCATTCATGATCGATCGGGCGGGCTACTATCGCGTCGACGTGGCCGACGACACCGTGTTCACGGTGCGCCGCGGCGGCGAAGCCGCCGCGATACCTGCCGACGGTGAGGAGACGACGGTGCGCGAGGGCGAGCAGGTCGTCCTGCGCGGCACGGAGTCCGCGTCCATCGTCACGAATCGCGCGCCGGCGCCGGACGAGTGGGACGCCTCGATCGAGCAACAGTACGCGTCGCGGCCGGCGCGCGCGCAGAGCGCGCAGTACATCCCCCCCGACGTCGCGGGCGCCGACGATCTCGATCGTCACGGCGAGTGGCGCTCGACCCAGGAATACGGCCAGGTCTGGGTGCCGCGCGACGTCGGCCCCGACTGGGCGCCGTACACCACGGGCCGCTGGACGTACGATCCGTACTACGAGTGGACGTGGGTCGACGACGCGCCCTGGGGCTGGGCGCCGTATCACTACGGGCGCTGGGTCAACTACGACTCCTACTGGGGCTGGGCCCCGGGCCCGGTGATCGCGCGGCCGGTCTACGCGCCCGCGCTGGTCGGCTTCGTCGGCGCGCCCGGCATCAACATCTCGGTGAACATCGGCGCACCGTTCTTCGGCTGGACGGCGCTCGGCTGGGGCGAGCCCTGCCTGCCGTGGTGGGGGCCGCGCGGATTCCGCGGCCGTCCGTACTGGGGCGGCTGGGGCGGGCGGCGCTACGTCAACAACGTCTACGTCGACAACCGGCGTATCGTGAACGTCAACGACATCAGGCGCTATCGCAACTTCGACGCGCGCAACGGCGTCGTCGGCATCGGCCGCGACCGCTTCGGCCGCGGGCGTAACGATTTCGTGCGGCTCGGGCGCAACGACGTGCGCAACCTGCAGCCGATCCGTGGCACCCTCGGTGTGCGTCCCGCATCGTCGAGCCTCGTCGCCCGCGAGGGGCGGGGGCGCCGGCCTCCCGAGCGGATGCGCAATCGCACGGTCGTCGGCACGCGCACACCGCAGGACCCGTCACGGCGGCTGCAGCGCGCCGGTCTCCGCGCCCCCGCGCCGGAGCAGCGCGGTCCGCAGACGCGTCTCACGGGTCGCTCGCGCGTCCGCGATCAGGACCAGCGGCTGGGCCGGCGCGACGTTCAGCGTGGCGACGGTCGCCAGGGTCGGGCCGACGACCAGCTGCGAGGTCGTGCCGACGAGCGACGGGAGCGCCAGGCGCTGCGCGGCAACGCGCCGCCGCCGCCGCGGGCCGACCGGCGCGAACGCGCCCAGGGCCCGGACGCTCGCTTCGGCCAGGACGGCGGGGGGCGCGCGATGCGACGCGATCGGCGCGACGACGTCGACGCGAACCGTCAGGCCACGCGCGATCGCGATCGCGGTGGAGACCTGCGCAACGGTCGCAACGAGCGCGGTGACGCGACCGCACCCGACCCGCGTCGGCAACGCCGCGACCGCCGCGAGGGCGGACTGACCACGACGCCGCCGCCGAACATCGATCGGCGCGATGCGGAGCGGCGCGCGAGCCGCGGACAGGATCGCGCGCGGGATCGCCGCGGCGATGCCCCGGAGCGGCCGCGCGCCGAGCGTGCCCCGCGGGCGGAGCGTCGCCAGGCGGAGCCCCCGCGTGCAGAGCGCCAGCAGCGACAGGAGCGGAACCGCGACATCCAGCAGCCCCGCGCGCAGCGCGAGGTCCGCCAGCCTCGCCAGGACCGGCAGGCGCAGCGGCAGCCTCGCCCGGAGCGGCCGGTGCCGCGGCAACCTCGAATGGACCGCCAGGAGGCGCGCCAGCCGCGCATGGAGCGCCGGCAGCAGGAGCGGATGGTCCAACCGCGGCGCGAGGCCCCGAGCCAGCGCGCCGAGCGCCGGCCGAATCCGGAGCCGCGCCGGCAGCGGATGGCGCCGTCGGGCGGCAGTGCGCGCCGTGCCGAGCCGCCGCGCGCATCGAGCGTCCGGCCCGAGTTTCGCCAGCAGGCTCCGCGCGGCGGCGGTGGCGGCGACGGCGGTCGCCGCGGCGGGCAGGGTGGAGGCGGCCGCGAACGCGGCGGCGAGCGGCGCCAGCGCTCCTAGCCGCGCGGGCGATGGTTCGGGATCAGCTTCGCGGTGATCTCGCTCATCAGCTCGACGGCCTGCCGACGGGTCATGCGGGCGAGCATCTCCGCGCCCATGCGGTTGCCCTCGCCGGGAACGACGTGGGGCTCGACCCCGAGGGTCGCCAGCACCTCGCGGACGACGTCCGGCGGCTCCATGACGGGTAGCAGGTCGGCGCCCCCGCCGCCGGCCGGCTGCGACGAAAGCCACCCCGGCGTGCGGGTCGAGCCGGGCTGCACGGAGAGGACGTCCACTCCATGCGGGCGCAGCTCCGCCCAGAGCGCGTCGGCCAGCACGAGGTCGAAAGCCTTCGTGGCGGCGTAGGTCGCGAGCTGCGCCGAGCCGAAGTTCCCCGAGAGCGACGACATGAAGACGAGCCCGCCGCGGCCGCGCGCCACCATCGCCGGCGCCAAAGCCCGTGCGAGCAGGAGGGGGCCGCGGCAGTTGACGGCGACCATCGCCTGCAGGTGCTCCGGCGTCAGCTCGAGGAACGGCGCGACGGTCCCGAGCGCGGCGTTGTACACGACGAGGCCGATCTCGCGTCCCTCCAGTGCCGGTGCCAGGGCCGCGAGGAGGTCGTCGCGGCCGAGGTCGACGGTGACCGGATCGACCGTGACGCCGTAGGTCGCCGCGATCTCGCCCGCCGTCTGCCCGAGGGGGCCGGGATCGCGGTCGAGCAGCACCAGATCGATTCCGTGCGCCGCCAGCTGGCGGGCGTACTCCGCGCCCAGGCCAACCGCCGCGCCCGCCACGAGTCCCCACGGGCCGTATTTCGCCTTGAATTCACCCGTCGTCATTCGGGACACCCCTAAACTATGTACGTCGCTTCCTCCAAGGATTGTGCGCGGATTGAAACCTGAAGGGGCTGTCTGCACTCTCAATACGCGCTATACGCAGAGGGTTGTCCCGGGCAGGGAAAACATTACTGGTGGAGGTGTCTGAGTGAAGTATGCGCTTGCCGTCGCGATGACGGCGACCCTGTGTCTGTTCGGTTCGCTGCAGGAGGCGTCGGCCCAAACGGCCCCCGCCGCATTCATCGACGTCGACAACGACGGCAGCTGGACGGGAGGCGACCTCCCGTTGTCGAACTTCCTCGGTGCGGGTTCGATCGGCTTCAACGTCTACCAGGCGCAACCCGGCTGGAAGCCGGTGAGCCGTCCGGTCGGACTGGTGGTGCGAGCCCCGATCACGCTGGACGCCGACTTCGTTCAGCAGTTCATCCTGACGGGCAACATCCGCATCCTGGCGAACATCAAGGTGGCGCAGCCCGACACCTTCGTCTCGTTCACCACGATGGGTGGCGACATCACCGTCGCGCCGAAGGTCGTCATCGCCGGCAATGGCGACTTCGACCTGCAGGCGTTCAACGGCGGCGACATCACGCTCGGTGAAGGCTCCGTCTACTCCACGCGTGGCTCGTTCAGCACCGTGGGGTTCGACGCGGACGGCGCCATGACCATCGGCCCGAAGGTCGCGTTCAAGCTCTCGGGCAACAACTACAACGCCATCAACGTGAACGCGCGCGATTCGCTCACCATCGCCCCGGGGCTCACCTCGAGCATCCCCGGCCACGGGTATCTCGACATCCTCTGCTCGTGTGACCTGACGCTCCAGAAGGCGAACCTCAAGTCCGGCTACATCCGCATCGAGACCTACTCGACGCCCCGGCATCCCGAGGCGAAGCGGGTTCGCATCGCCGACTCGACCCTCAACCAGACCTACGGCAACGGCGACTTCCGCATCATCGCCGCGGCCGACCAGCGCACGCTGCGCTACGCTCCCGATGCCCTGATCATCGAGCGCTCGAAGATCAGCCATCGCGACAAGCTGCCCTTCTTCTTGCCCGATCCGATCATTCGCTGACCCGAGAGCGCGGGCACGCCGTCCACGGCGGCGTGCCCGCGCCGGGTATGCGACCAAAAAGCAAGGGAGATGACGCACTAGCTCTCCCTTGACGTGGACGTGCTCGCTGGCGGATGGTACGCCGTCGGTGCCTTCCGCATGTCCCCGTCCCTGCTGATCTACGGCGCCACCGGGTACACCGGTCGCCTGCTCGCGCGCGAAGCCGTCCGCCGCGGCCTGCGTCCCATCCTCGCCGGGCGCGACGCGGCGAAGGTGGCGTCGGTCGCGGCGACCCTCGGCTGCGAGGCGCGGACGGCCAGCCTGACGAGCCCGGCCGCCCTCGCGGCCGCGCTCGACGGCGTCGGGGTGGTGCTCCACGCGGCCGGGCCGTTCTCCCGGACGGCGGAGCCGATGGCGGCCGCGTGTCTGGCCCGCGACGTCCACTACCTCGACCTGACGGGGGAGGTGGCCGTGTTCGAGACGCTCAGCCGGCTGGACCGCGACGCCCGCCGGCGCGGCGTGATGGTCATGCCCGGCGTCGGCTTCGACGTGGTGCCCTCCGACTGCCTGGCCGCCCACGTCGCACGCCGGCTGCCCGGCGCGACGCACCTGGCGCTCGGTCTGCGCGGCTTCGGCAGTGCGACGCGCGGCTCGACGCAGACGCTGATCGAGCACGCGGGACGCGACGTGGGCATCCGCCGCGACGGCGCGCTCGTGCGCGTGCCCCCCGGCACGCTCGAGCACGCGTTCGACTACGGCGCGGGGCCGCGTGCCAGCATCAACGTCGGCTGGGGCGACGTGTTCTCGTCCTGGTACACGACCGGCATTCCGAACGTGGCCACCTACGTCGAGGCGACGCCCGCGTTCCGGCTGCTGCTCGGCGCGAACCGGCTGCTGGCGCCGGTGTGGCGGTCGCCGTCGTGGCAGACGCTGGCGCAGAGCTGGGCGAGCCTGCTGCCCGACGGCCCGATGCCGGCCGGCGCGCCGTCGAGTGGGATGACGATCGTCGCGGAGGCGGCGGACGGCGACGGTCGCCGCGTGCGTGCCCGGCTGCGCACCCCGGAGGCCTACGCGTTCAGCGGTGTCACCGGCGTCGCGGTCGCCGAGCGCGCGCTCGCCGGCGACCTCGAGCCCGGCTACCAGACGCCCGGCCGCGTCTACGGCCCGGACTTCGTGCTGCGGTTCGCGGGCGTGACGCGCGAGGACCTCGCGTGACCGCGCCGTTGCGGGTGACCGTCATCGGCGGCGGGTGTGCGGCGCTGTCGGCGGCGTTCGAGCTGACGCAGCCCGAGCAGCAGGGCCGCTACGAGGTGACGGTCTATCAGGTCGGCTGGCGTCTCGGCGGCAAGGGCGCGTCCGGGCGTGGCCCCGCCGGACGCATCGAGGAGCACGGCCTGCACGTCTGGATGGGATTCTACGAGAACGCCTTCCGGCTGATGCGCGCCTGCTACGACGCCCTCGGCCGCGACCCCGCGGCGCCGCTCGCCGGCTGGCGCGACGCCTTCGAGCCCGCGCCGCTGATCGCGGTCACGGAGCACGAGGGCGACGACCGCTGGCTTCCGTGGATGGCGGCGTTGCCGCCGGCCGAGGGATTGCCCGGCGATCCGCTGCCCGCCGGCGGCCGGCCCTGGAGCATGAACGGCTACGTCCGCCGGATGGCCGGGCTGTTGCAGACGGTGTTCGCCTCGCTCGACTCCGGGCGTCCGCCGAGCGCGACGACGGACCCGCCCGCGCCCGACGACATGCTGGCCCAGCTCACGCGCTGGCTGCGCTTCGGCGAGCTCGCGACGCTGGCCGGCCTGTCGCAGGCCGCGGGCGTCCTCGACGGCATGCTCGGCGCGGCGCGCCTGTCGGAGACGGTCGTGGCGACGTTCGTCGACGCGCTCGCGGCCAACGCGCGCGCGCAGCTCGAGGCGCGTGCCGAGCGCGACCCCGAGCTGCGCCGCCTCTGGACCATCGTCGACCTCACCCTCGCCACGCTGCGCGGCATCGTGCGGTTCGGCCTGCTGACCGACGTGCGCGGTCTCGACGCCATCGATCAATACGACTGTCGCGAATGGCTCCTGCTGAACGGCGCCTCGCGCACCGCGGTCGACTCGGCGTACATGCGCGGCCTCTACGACCTCGGCTTCTCGTACGAGGACGGCGACCCGGCACGGCCCCGCATCGCGGCGGGCCAGGCGCTGCGCGGTCTGCTGCGCATGATGTTCACCTACCGCGGCGCGTTCTTCTGGAAGATGCAGGCGGGCATGGGCGACGTCGTGTTCGCGCCCCTCTACGAGGTGCTGCGCGCGCGCGGCGTCCGGTTCCGGTTCTTCCATCGGCTGGAGCGCGTGCGGCTGTCGGAGCCGGGCGCCGCGGACGGGCCGCACGTCGCCGCGCTGGAGCTCGACGTGCAGGCGCAGGTGGCGTGCGACGCCTACGAGCCGCTCGTCGACGTCGGCGGCCTTCCGTGCTGGCCGGCCGCGCCGGACTGGACGCAGCTGGTCGACGGCGACCGCCTCGCGGCCGAGGGCCGCGCATTCGAGTCGCACGCGGACCGGCGGCGCGTCGGTACGACGACGCTGCGCGTGGGCCAGGACTTCGACTTCGTCGTGCTCGGGACCGGCCTCGGCGAGATCCCGCGCGTCGCGCACGAGCTGATCGCCCGCGACGCCCGCTGGCGGGCCATGGTCGACCACGTCGGGACGGTGGCCACGCAGGCGTTCCAGCTCTGGCTGACGCCCGACGTGCACGCGCTCGGCTGGCCGCATCCGGGTGTCACCCTGTCCGGCTTCGTCGAGCCGTTCGACACGTGGGCCGACATGACGCATCTCGTGCCGGTCGAGGCCTGGCCGATCGCGCCGGGCAGCATCGCGTACTTCTGCAGTGTTCTGCGGGACGCGCACGGCGCCGATCCCGCGTCGCAACGCGAGGCCGTCCGCCGGAACGCGATCGCGTTCCTGCGACGGGACGTCGGCCGCCTGTGGCCCGCCGCGGTCACCGCCGACGGCGACTTCCGCTGGGAGCTGCTGGCGGTGCCGCCCGGGGCGAGCGCGCCGCCGGGCCCCGAGCGGTTCGCCACACAGTTCTGGACCGCGAACGTCAACCCGTCCGACCGCTACACGCTGACGCTGCCGGGCAGCAGCGCGTACCGCATCTCGCCGCTCGACGCGACGTGGGACAACCTGACGATCTGCGGCGACTGGACCGACTGCGGGTTCAACGCCGGCTGTGTCGAGGCGGCCGTCATGTCGGGACGGCTCGCGTCCCACGCGATTTCCCGCCTTCCGGCGCTCGAGGACATCGTCGGATTCGACCACCCCTGACACGGAGTCACGCCATGGAACGCCAGAAACGTCCGCCGCTGCCGCGCACCAACCCCATCCGCACCTGGGCCTCGCTCTTCGGCGGGCCGCCGCCGGCCGCGGCCCACGGCGCCGACGCGCCCCCCGATGCGCCCGCCGATCTGGGGACGGTCATCGCGCGTTCCGTCGAGCTCGCCTACCGCGTGATGGACGACTACGTGCAGCAGGGGCAGCGCGCCGCCGAGCGCATCGCCGGCCGCGCCTACGGCCCGGATGCCTGGGTGACCGACGCGCAGGACGTGTCCGCGCGCGTCGCGCGGTACGCATCGGACGTCATGGGGCTCTGGCTCGACGCGTTCGACGGTGTCCGCACGGGCATGCCCGTGCCGCCGCCCGCGGCCGCATCATCGACGAACGGCACGACGCCGACCGAGCCCGGCGGGCCGCCGTGGCTCGTCATCGAGGTGCTCGCGACGCAGCCCGCGGCCGTCACGCTTGACCTCCGTCCCGCGGCCGGGGCCGGGCGGCTCATCGTTCATGCGTTGCGCGACGCCGAGGTCGAGAAGCCGCCGCTGCGCGACGTGGCCGTCGAGCCGGCGACGAACGGCGGGCCGTCGCGCGTCCGGGTGCGCGTGCCGCCCGGACAGCCGGCGGGGACGTACCACGGTCTCATCGTCGACGAGGCGACGAATCGGCCCGTCGGCAGCGTCAGCGTGCGGCTCGGCGATGGCTGAGGCCGCGCCCGCGGACGTCGATCTCGTGGGTGAGGTGCTCGACGAGTACGGCGCGATGACCCGCGTCGCCCTCGCCGAGTACCTGGCGCCGCGCGAGCCGCAGCGGCACCTCTACGCCATCGTGGCCGACTATCCGCGGCGCGGCGGACGGATGCTGCGGCCGAGCCTCTGCGTCGCGACCGCGCGCGCCTTCGGCGCGCCGGCCGAGGACGCGGTGCGGACGGCCGTCGCGCTCGAGCTGCTGCACAACGCCTTCCTCGTCCACGACGACGTCGAGGACGAGAGCGACGTGCGTCGTGGCCGGCCGACGCTGCACGCGCTCCACGGCGTCGACGTCGCCGTCAACGCCGGCGACGCGCTGCTGCTGCTCGGCTTGCGCGCGCTGCTCGACAACGGGCGGCGGCTCGGCCCGGTGTTGTCGATGCGCATCCTCGAAGAGGCGGAACGGATGGCGCGCGAGTCGGTCGAGGGGCAGGCCATGGAGCTCGGCTGGCGCCGCGACAACGCCGTCCACCTGGGCGAGGCCGACTACCTCGCCATGATCCTCAAGAAGACGTGCTGGTACACGACGATCTTCCCGCTCCGCGTGGGCGCGCTGATCGGCTCCCGCGGCCGCGCGCCGCTCGAGCCGCTGTTGCGTTTCGGCTTCCTCCTCGGCGCCGCGTTCCAGATCACCGACGATCTGCTGAACCTGTGGGGCGACGAAGTGCGGTACGGCAAGGAGCTGCACGGCGACCTGCTCGAAGGGAAGCGGACGCTCATGCTGATCCGGCTGTGCGAGCAGTCGACGGTTGCCGAGCGGACGCGGCTCCACGACGTGCTCGCGACGCCGCGTGCGGCCCGGCAGGCCGACGACGTCCGCTGGTTGCGTGAGCGGATGGACGCCTACGGCTGCCTGACGTACGCGAACGCCGTGGCCCACGCCCTGGCGGGCGCGGCGCGCCACGAGTTCGCGGCGTCGTTCGAGGCGTTGCCGCCGTCGCGCGACAAGGAGTTCATCGGCGCTCTCGTCACCTGGGTGCTCGAGCGCCGATGAACGGCCCGGCTCAGGCGGTGAGCACCACCTGGACGTTCGCCACCGGCGTGTCGGGCAGCGCGTATACCAGCCCCTGATAGAGTCCGGCCACGGCCGACGGCGGGTCCGGCGGCGTCGGCGCTTCCGGCACCGCGACCGTCAGGCTGAGCGTGCGCCGATCGGCCGACAGCGTGAGGTCGGACGACGCGAGCGTCTCGGTGCCGCCCACCCGCGTGATCGCCGTCACCGCGAGGATCGCGCCCATGCCGGGCGGCGTGACGGTGACGGTGCCGGTCTTGTCGCCCGCGGACGCGAGCGGCGAGACGATCACCATCGTCGGCAAGGCCGCGCCGCCGACGAACGGAACGAGCCCCATCCAGAAGTCGACCGTGTCGAGCCACAGGCCGACGCCGTTCGCGATCATCTTGTCGGACGCGCTGGCTTCCTCGTCTTCCGCGGTGGCCTGCACCGTCTCGCGCAGCGCGATCAAGCGCTGGTCGGCGGACAGGAAGAAGGCTGCGACGCTACTGGCGTACTCGGTGAACGCGCTGAACCCCGTCATGGCACCTCCGGCGTCTCTGATAGCCTGCGCGACATGGCCGTGTCCATAGCCTAGCTCGGTAAGGTAACCGGACAACAAGCCAGCTCGCCCATCTGGGCGGCGAGCTCGTCGAACAGGACCTCGAACATCGCCTTCGTCGACGCCGTGACCAGCGCGCTGCGGAAGCGGATCATTTTCGAGCCCTCGACGATCGTCCCGTCGCCGTTGCGCGTCGCCACCGCGGAGCCGCCGTCGATGAGGATCCGCTGCGGCACGCCGAGGACCGAGCCGCAGACCGGCCGCTTCAGGGAGTAGCTCACCGCGAAGCGGTCCTCCGGCCCCTGGGTACCCGCGGGCCAGAACGAGGTGCGGATGTCGAGGAGGTTCGTGAACCACGAGGCGAACCCCGGGATGCCCATCTCGAAGTGCTCGAACAGGACGGCGGCGTCGGGCCAGCCGTACACGCTGCCGGGGGTCTCCGGCGTTCCCTCCGCGGCCACGCAGCCGCTCGTCGGGTAGTCCCCGCCGCTGCCCGGATCGGCGAGGTACGTCCCGTTGGCCGGAAAGAACGCGCTACACTCGTCCCAGCTCTGCGGGTCGATGGACGCGCGCACGTCTTCGAGCGGCCGCGCGATCTCGACGCGCACCCAGGCCGACGCCGTGTCGCCGACCGCCGGCACGGAGACCTCGAGCCGCGTCCAGCACTCCGACGTGTCGCCGGTGAGCATCGCGTACTCGTCGCTGAGGCTGCGCTCCAGATGGGGCGGGGCCTCGACGGGCGCCGGCGCCGCACGCAGGCCGACGCCGCGGGCGCGCGGCGTCGGGGTGACGCGGTCGACGATGCGCTGGACCCGCTCCTCCACGCTGGGCGGCGGGGCGACGCGCACGCCGGGTGTCGTGTCGGCTGGCGCTCCCGCGACGATCGTGCGGATCGCGTCGGTGATGCGCTCCCGCGACGCATCCGGCACGCCGGGCCGCCCGAGACCGTAGGCTGCGAGCTTGCTGACCGCGCGCCGCCGGCGCGACGCGGGCACGTCGTGCTTCTCGTCGGGCGCCGGCCGGTCCTCGGCGAGGACCTTGGCTGCGTACTCGAGCGGCGGCGGCGTGAACCCGGGAGGAAACCGCCCGTGGGGATAGCGAGCGTGCGCGTGCACGCTCAGCATGGCGGTGAGTCGTCGGAGGGTCCGCTCGTTCCTCATGCGCTCCATTCCGCGAGGCGGGCCCGCGCCGCGACCTCGTCCGCAGAGAGTCCACCCGGCGCCTGCGGCGCGCAGGCCGCCGCCAACAGCGCGCAGGCCGCGGCGCGGTCGCCGTCGGCGTGATGCAACGTCGCCAGCGCGAGCGCGGCGCGCAACGCGAAGGCGGGCGCGCCCTGGCGCTCGGCGAGCGCGTGCGCGGCCACGAGGTCGGCGCGTCCGGCGTCGCGATCGCCGCGCGCCAGCAGCAGCGCGCCGCGCAGGCGGCGCAGCTCGGCCTCGTAGAAGCGGTCGACGTACTCCGCGATCATCCCGAGCCCCTCGTCGACGGCGGCGAGACCGGCGTCGATCGCCCCGCACGCGAGGTGCGCTTCGGCCTGCAGCGCGAGGTGGAAGGGATAGGTCGTGCGCAGGCCGACCATGTGGAACAGCCCGAGGCCCTGTTGGATCATCATGTGGCCCGCGTCGGGCTCGCCGTCGGCCACCAGCGCCCAGCCGTGCATGCAGGTGGCCGGACCGAGCCACAGATAGAGCTTCTGCTCGGTCGCGTGCGCGATCGCTCGCGCGGAGAAATCACGCGCGCCGGTCACGTCGCCGAGCCCATGGGCGACGTTCGCCGCGAAGCCGAGCGCGATCGCGAGGCCGTACGGATTGCGCGAGCGCGCGGCCAGCGCGAGCATCTCGGAGCGCACCTGGCGCGCCTCTGCCGCGTCGCCGGTGATCCACGCGGTCCAGGCGAGGTAGGCGTACGAGTACAGCCCGCCGTCGTAGCCGTACTCGGCCAGGAACGCGCGGTAGCCGTCGGAGTCGTAGTACGGGACGGCGGCGGCGAGCGCCGTGCGCGCGGCGGGGAAGTCGCCGGCGAGGAACGCGGCGAGGCCCGTGTGCGCGTGCGCGGTCAGCTGGCTCACCGGGTCGCCCGAGCGTTCGGCCATGCGGTGGAAGCGCGGCAGGATCTCGCGCACGGCGTCGCGGTTGCCGCGGGAGATGTGCACGCCCCAGATGCCGTGCAGCGCGCGGACGGGAACCTCTTCGCCGAGCCGGTCGCACACCGCCTGCGCGCGCGCGAACGTGGATTCCACCTCGGGCGACGCGTACCCCTGCGTCGACAGCAGCGCCGTGCCCAACGATTCGACGAGCCCGAGCTCGAGCGCGCCGAGCGTCGCGCGCGCGGGCGCCTGCTCGACGAGGCCGAGCCCACGCTGGAAATGCCGCAGCGACTCGACATACGCGCCGCGCGCCATCGTGCGGTCGCCGCTGCGCTTCCACTGCTCGGCCGCCTGGACCGTGCGGCCCGCCAGCTCGCAGTGATGTGCGAGCAGCTCGGGGCGGTCGAGCGCGACGTCCGGGAAGAGCTGCTCCAGGGTGGTGGCCACCCGGTCATGGGCGTCGATGCGGGCGGCGCGCGACATCGCCTCGTACGCGGCGTCGCGCACGAGGGCGTGCTTGAAGACGTAGCGCTCCGAGCGGATGCGGGCGCGCTGGTGGACGAGGCCCGCATCGGTGAGCTCGCGCAGATCCTCGCGCAGCACGCCGTCGCTCGCCGACGCCAGCGCCCGCAGGTGCTCCCAGCGGAACTCGCGGCCGAGCGTCGCCGCGAGCTGCGCGGTCTCGCGCGCGCCGCGCGACAGGCCCTCGAGACGCGCCATCAACAGATCGCGCAGCGTCGCCGGGACGACGGGCGCCGCCCGCTGGTCCGGCTCGACGCCCTCGTCGTGCTCGACGAGGACCCGCGCGATCTCCTCGACGAAGAGCGGGATGCCGTCGGCCCGCGCGACGACGTCGTCGAGGACGCCGGGCGGGAGCTCCGTCGCGTCGGCGATCGTGCCGACCATCGTGGCGACGTCGGCCGGCTGCAGGCGCGACAGCGGGATCGCGATCGTGGGCGCGAACCCCGGCGGGACGTCGAACGTCGGCCGGGCCGTGCACACCAGGAAGAGGCGCGGCGTGGAATCCGGCGTGGCCGCGGCGGCGCTGCCGACACCCTGGAGCAGCTGCTCGAGCAGCGCCAGCGTCGTCGGGTCGGCCCAGTGCAGGTCCTCGACGACGAGGACGATCACGCGCTCCGTGGCGAGGCCGAGCAGCAGCGTCGTGAGCGTCTGCAGCACGAGCTCGCGGCGGCGATCGGGCGACACCGGCGGGACGGGACGGCTCGCATCGGGCGGGTGTCCGAGGAGCTCCGCCAGCAGCGGCACCGCGTCCGCCGGATCCAGGCCGTGACGCGCGGCGAGCACGTCGAGCGACGCGTCGCCGACGACGGTGCCGAGCAGGTCCGCGATCGGTCGCAGCGGGCTGTCCTGGTTCTCCGGGATGCAGTGCGTCTCCATCCACGAGACCACCGGCACACGCCGGTGCAGCTCGCGGACGAGGCGGGTCTTGCCGATTCCGGGCTCGCCGGTGACGAACGCGAAGCCGGAGCGGCCGCGCTGCGCCGCGGTCCAGCCGTCGAGGAGGGCGTCCAGCTGCGCGGTGCGCGCGACGAGCGGCGTCTCGCGCGTCACGCGGATCGTCTCGGCACCGGCGCCCGTGATGGCGGGCACGAGACGGAACACCGGCATGCGGCCGAGCCCGGCGCCGAGGTCGTGCTCGCCGAGCGGCTCGCTGCCGACGATGCCGCGCAGCAGCCGCTGCGTGTGCAGGCTGACGAGCACCTCGCCGGGGGCGGCGAGCTCGTCGAGGCGGACGGCGGCCTCGGGCCCCAGGCCGATGGGTTCGCAGGCGCCGTCGCCCCGCTCGTTCTCGCGCACGAGCGCGAGCCCCGTGTGGACCCCGACGCGGGCCGCGAGCCGCGGCCCCGTGCGCTCGACGTCCGCGATCATCTCGAGCGCGGCGCGCACGGCGACGCGGGCCTCGTTCTCGCGCGTGTGCGGATAGCCGAAGACGAACAGGGCGCGCCCGGCCAGCGTGGCGATGCGCACGCCGCCGTAGCGCGCGGCGGTCTCCGCGAGCCCGGCATGCTGCTCCTGCAGCGCGAGGTCCACGTCTTCCGCGTCGCCGGCGGCCGCCGCGCGCAGCGGCTCGAGGCGGCACGAGATCATCGTGACCTGCCGGCGCAGGGTGCCCGTGCGATCGACCTCGCCGCCCCGGTCGGGGGCGCGCGTCGACGGCGACAGCGCCGCGAGCTCGTCGAGCACCTCGGCCGCGGTCTTCGCGCGGCGCTCGAGCGACTTGGCCGTCGCACGGCGGAGCAGGGCGCCGAGGCGATGGCTCGCCAGCCCCGCCGGCAGCTCGACGACGTCCGGGCCGAGCTGCCAGCTCACCGTATCCGCGCCCGACGCGGTGCGAACCGCGCGTCGGCCGGTCAGACACTCGAGGAGCAGCAGCCCCCAGGAGTAGAGATCGGACTGGAACGTCGGCCGCTCGCCGCGCAGCTGCTCGGGCGCGGCGTAGCTCGGCGTGCCGAGCATCTCGCCGGGCTCGCCGTCGACGGCGCCCGCCAGCCCGAAGTCGAGCACGAGGGCGTGGCGGCGCGGCCCGTCGCTCGTGATCATCACGTTCTCGGGCTTCAGGTCGCGATGCACGACGCCCTGGCCGTGGGCGTATCCGAGCGCGTCGAGGATCTGGCCGCAGAGGTGCAACGCCTCGCGCGCGTCGAGGGCGCCGTCGCGGGCGAGCAGCGCGCGCAACGTCTCGCCGGGCACGAAGGCGAACGCCGCCCACAGGCCGTCACGCGTCTCGCCCGCGTCGATCAGCGGGACGATGTTCGGGTGGACGAGGCGCGCGCAGCGTTCCCGCTCGCGGAGGAAGTCCTCGCGCTCCCGCGGCGTGGCCTCGGCGCGGACCCACTTGAGCGCCACCTCGCGCCCCGTCGACCGCTGCCGGGCGCGATACACGACGCCGAAGGCACCGTCGCCGATGGGCGCCAGCACCTCGTATCCGGCCGGTGTTTCGCCGGGGAGATCTTGCTGCCGGCGCATATGATCCACGGAGATCGTTGCTGCGCCGATTACCATGGGTACCCAGTCACTATGCAACTTCTCAACCAGATTAGTGGCAGAAGGCAGCGTCGGGCGCCGGCCGTGACTGTCCGCTCCGGCGGACACCGGTCCGCCACGGCGGACAGGCGCGAGGGGTCGGTCGTCCCGTGCGCTCGTGCGGACGGGGTGGGCCCGCACCTTGCTTCCCCGTCCCGTATGATGCGATCCCGGCCCAAGGTTGCGGCCTCGACCGTTCGCACGCGCCGCACGCAGGTCGGGCTGGTCGTCGGGCAGTGCGTGGCGTGCCACGTTCGATTCGCCGCGCACCTGGAGCACCGTGCCGACGTCCGATACCTGCTGACCGTCCATGCCCAGCTGTGTCCGGGCGGACGGCGCAGCGGTGAGGTCGTGTGGCCCCTCGGGGGATGAGCGCGGAGCGGCGGGGAGGAGGCGGGATGGCGTCGACCGCGTCATCGGAGGAAGTCATCGCTGACGAGCTGGCGCAGGTACGACGAGAACGCGATCTGTACGTGAGGCTGCTGCGCCTCGGCGACGAGCGGACCGTCGAACGGCTGCTGCGCGAGGCGCTCTGGCTCGCGATCGACGCGATCGGCGCGCGCCAGGGGTACCTCGAGCTCGCCGGCGCCGGCGACGGCTCCCCGAGCCACGCGATCGCCTGCGGCCTGTCGGAGGCGGAGGTCGCGCGCGTGCGTGCCGCGCTCGCCCGGGGATCGTTCGCCGAGGCCGTCGCGACCGGGGCCACGATGATCGCGCCCGCCGCGCCGGGCGCGGCCGTGTCCGGGGTGCGGCCCATCCGGGTCGGCGCCTCGCTGTGCACGCCGATCGGCGTCGATCCGCCGCTCGGGGTCCTCTACCTGCAGAGCCCCCAGCACCGCACCCAGTTCACCGCCACCGATGCCGCGACGGCCGAGCGGGTCGTCGGCCACCTGGCGGCGCTCGCGGATCGCCTGCTCGACCGGCGCCGGTCCGTCTCGCCGCCGGACATGCTGGGCGTGGGCCGCGGTCTGGTCGGCCGGAGCGTCGTGTTCCGACGGCTGCTCGAGCAGCTGGCGCTCGTCGCGCCGCTCGACGTCCCGGTGTGCCTGACGGGCGAGCCGGGCGTCGGCAAGCGCCGCGTCGCGCGGGCGATCCACGAGGCGAGCCCGCGTGCCGCTGGCCCGTTCCTCGGCGTGGCGTGTGCGGGCGCCGGCGCGCTCGGCCTCTTCGCCCCGGGCGGGGTCGTCGAGTCGGCGGCGGGCGGCACGCTCCTCCTGGAGGACGTGGACGCGCTCGGTCCGGACGATCAGGCCGACGTCGCCCGCCTGCTGACGCTGGTCCGCCATCGCCTGGCCGGCCTGCACGCGGCCGGCGATCCGGACGTGCGCGTCCTCGTGTCGACGACCGTCGACCTGCGCGCCGCGGTCGACGCCGGGCGCTTTCGCGAGGACCTGTACCTCGTGCTGGCGGTCATGCCGCTGCGCGTCCCGTCGCTCGCCGAGCGCCGTGGCGACGTCGCACCACTGGCCGCCCGCTTCCTGCAGCAGGCCTGCGGCGAGCTGGGCGGGCAGCCGCTGGCGCTCTCGCCGGGCGCGGTCGACGCGCTCGAGGCGGCCGAGTGGCGCGGCAACCTGCGCGAGCTGGGCGACGTCGTCGGGCAGGGCGCACGGCGCTCGGCCGCGGACGGCGTTCGTCAGGTCGAGCGCGCGCATCTGTTCCCGCCCCCCGCCGACGGCACGACGCCGGAGCGGACCCTCCAGGAGGCGACGCGCCGTTTCCAGGCGGGACTGGTCGCCCGAGTGCTCGAAAGCACCCGGGGCGACGTCGCGGCCGCCGCGAAGCTGCTCGACCTGAGACATTCACACTTAGATTCGCTTATTCGTTTTTATCAGCTGGAGTCTTCGACATGATCACGCCCGATTCAGGCCGCGGTGGCGCTTCTACAGTGCTATCCGACGGTGGTATGGTCGCGCCCGTGCCGACGACTTCGCTGCAGGACGAGCTCATCCGCATCCGACGCGAACGAGACCTCTACCTGCGGCTCATCCGGCTCGGCGAGGCGAACGACCTGGAGCCGTTCCTCGAGGAGGCGCTCGCGCTGGTCGTCGAGATCACGGGCGCGAAGCAGGGCTACATCGAGCTGGTGGACGACGGCGGCGACGAGCGACGCTGGTGGCTCGGCCACGGCTTCTCGACGGCCGAGATCGCCGGCGTGCGCGCGCTGCTCTCGCGCGGGATCATCGGCGAGGCGCTCGCGTCGCGCCAGACCATCCTGACGGGCGCCGCGACGCAGGACCCGCGCTTCCGCGACTTCGACAGCGTCCGTGGCCTGTCGATCGAGGCCGTTCTGTGCGCGCCCATCGGCAACGATCCGCCGCTCGGCGTCGTGTACCTGCAGGGGCGCACCCAGGGCGGCACGTTCGTCGAGGAGGACCGCGCGACGGTCGAGGAGTTCGCGCACCACCTGGCGCCGTTCGCCGACCGCCTCCTGCAGCACCGCCGCCGCCGGGACGAGGCCGACACCACGCGGCCGCTGCGCGCCAAGATGCGGGTCGAGCTGGTCGTGGGCCGCAGCGCCGCGCTCGGCAACACGCTGCAGCAGGTGGCACTGGTCGCGCCGCTCAACGTCGACGTCCTCCTCCTCGGCGACACGGGCACGGGCAAGACGCAGCTCGCGCGCGTCATCCACGACAACAGCCCGCGCGCGGCCGGCCCGTTCGTCGAGGTGAACTGCTCGACGCTGCCCGAGAACCTCGTCGAGAGCGAGCTGTTCGGCGCGCTGCAGGGGTCGCACTCCACGGCGACGCACAAGATCGACGGCAAGGTGGCGAGCGCGCAGGGCGGGACGCTGGTCCTCGACGAGGTCGCCGAGCTGCCCGACAAGGCGCAGGCGAAGCTGCTGCAGCTGATCCAGTCCCGGCAGTATTTCCCGCTCGGCGCGACGAAACCGCTCGCCGCCGACGTGCGCGTCATCGCGGCGACGAACATCGACCTGCAGGCGGCGGTGGCCGCGCGGCGGTTCCGCGAGGATCTCTACTATCGGCTCCTGGTGCTGCCGATCCGTGTGCCGGCCCTCGCCGAGCGGCGCGACGACATTCCGCTGCTGGCCGAGCGCTTCGTCCAGGCCGCGGCCGAGCGCTATCGCCTCCCGGTGCTCCCGCTGTCGCCGGCCGCCGTGCGCGCGCTGCAGGTGGCCGAGTGGCCGGGCAACGTGCGGCAGCTCGAGCACGTCATGCAGGCGGCGCTGATCCGCGCGACGGGGCTGGCCGCGCAGCAGATCGAGCGCACCCACGTGTTCCCCGACGCGCCGGCCGGCGCGCGGATCGAGCAGGCCGAGACGTTCCAGGACGCGACGCGGCGGTTCCAGGCCAACCTCGTCCGCCAGGCGCTCGAGGACAGCGGCTGGAACGTCATCGAGGCGTCGCGACGCCTCGACATCGCGCGCTCGCATCTCTACACGCTGATCCGCGCGTTCGGGCTCGAGCGGAAGGGCTAGACGCAGCGTCCGGGCCAGCTGAGACGCCAGCGCATCCCGCGGACCTCGAACGCGCCGCCCGGGACCGCCGGGCAGAGCCGCGGCGCCAGCGGCTCCACCAGCGGCCCGTCGACGGACACCCAGCCCGACGCGAGGCGGACCTCCGCGTCGTCGAAATCCCATCCGAACCGGGAGCACGGCACGCTGCCGTCGGCGCGCCGGCCGAGCACCGGCAGCTGTGCGAAGAGGCGGCGGATCGCATCCAGGTTGGGATGCGCGGCCGCCGTCGCCGGCTCCCACGGTCCGCGCGCCTCGGTCGTGGCGTGGAGCAGCAGGCGGTCGTCGTCGTCCGACATCACGAAGAGCGGGCCGTCGGTCCGCATGCGGGCGGTCGTCTTCGCGAAGCCGTAGTGCGCGTTGCCGTGCCAGGTCGCGGGGAAGTAGGCGGAGCACATCCGCGCGACGAAGACGTGCGGCGCGACGGCCTGGCGGTGGCGGACGAAGGGGATCAGCAGCGCGAACTCGCCGTAGCGGATCCCCAGCGACAGCGGGCGGCCGCCCACGATGAGCGTCCCGTCGGACTGCTCGCCGAACGCGAACAGGAGCGGATGCTGCGTGGGATCGGCGCACGCGTCGGGCATGAGCACCAGCGCGGGCGGCAGCATCGCGGCCACGACGTCGCGCGGCTGTCCGACGATGCACAGCCGGCCTGCGAACGTCGCCTCGCCGCTCCAGGGCGTGCCGGCGTGCCGCGCGGGATCGGGCCGCGGAACGGAGGCGGGGTCGAAGAACGCCGACATCGGCACGACGGGTGTCGACACCTCCGGCCGTCGGGTCTCACCCATGCACCACGTGTGATACCACGCGCTGCGCGTCGGTCGGCGGCGTCGAGGCGTCCGGCATGGAGCCTCGAGCCGAGCAAACGACGTGCCCTGCCGAAAGCCAGCGTCCGCCGACGCGCGTGCTCTTCCGACCGGACGGCGTGTCCGTCGCGCCGGACGGCGCGGCTTGCGAACCACGGCCGGGCGCGAGATGAATCGACGGCGCGGCGTCCATGAAGCCACCGGCCGTCATCCATTTCCCGCCTTTCCGTCTGGACCTCGTCGCAGGGCAACTCTATCGCGGCGACCTGGCCGTGCCGTTGCGGCCGAAGACGTGGACGATGCTGTGCCACCTGGCGGCGCGGCCGGGCGAGCTGGTGGCGAAGGACGAGCTCCTCGCCGCCGTCTGGCCCGGCACCGCCGTCACCGACGATGCGCCGCGTGTCGCCGTCCGCGAGCTGCGCCGCGCGCTCGGCGACGATCCCGCCGCGCCGACCCTGATCGAGACGGTGCACGGCCGCGGCTGGCGCTTCCTCGGCGGCACGCGGTCGCCGCCGGCCACGGCCGCGGTCGACGGCATCGTCGTGGGCCGCGAGACCGAGCTCGCCACGATGGACGGGTGGCTCGAGGCCGCCGCCGGCGGCGAGCGCGTGGTCGCGCTCCTGGCCGGCGACGCCGGCGCCGGCAAGACGACGCTGGTGGACCGCTTCGTCGCGCGGGCCGCGACCCGTCGCGACGCCGTCGTCGCGCGCGCGGAGTGCCGCGAGATGCTCGGCGCCGGCGAGCCGTACCAGCCGCTGCTCGAAGCCGTGTCGGGCGTCGCCCGCGGTCCGTTCGGCGACGCGGTCATCGCGTCCCTCCGCACGCACGCGCCGAGCTGGCTCGCGCAGATGCCGTCCCTGATGACGCCCGAGGAGGCGGGCGCGCTTCGCAACCAGCTGGCCGGCTCGACGGGCGAGCGCATGCTGCGCGAGGTGGCCACCTGGGTCGACGCGGTCGCCGGTGCGCGGCCGCTCGTCCTGATCGTCGAGGACCTGCACTGGAGCGACGGCGCCACGCTCGACGCGCTCGTGGCCCTGGCGCACGGCCGCGCCCCCGTCCACCTCCTGGTGCTGGCGACCTATCGGCCCGTGGACGCGATCGTCGCGGATCATCCGCTCCGCGGCGTGCGCCAGGAGCTCGTGCGGCGGCGTCTCTGCCGCACGCTGACGCTCGGCACGCTTTCGGCGGCCGCCGTGCACGCGTACCTGGCGGCGCGCTTCGATGTCGACGACGCGGCGGTCGGCGCGTTCGTCCACGAGCGGTCCGATGGCAACCCGTTCTTCATGACCGCGGTCGCCGACCAGCTCGTCGTGGCGGGGTGCCTCGCGCGGGGGGACGACGCCTGGCGCGTCGACCCGGCCGTCCCGCTGGCCGAGATCGGGATCCCGGAGACGCTGCGGGAGATGATCGAGCGGCAGCTCGACGCCCTCCATCCGCGCACGCTCGCCGTCCTCGAGGCCGCGAGCGTCGCCGGCATCGAGTTCACCGTCGCCGCCATGACGGCGGCGCTCGACGGCGGCGACGACGAGGCGCTCGAGGACGTGTGCGATCGGCTCGTGCGGCAGGGACGCCTCCTGCGCTTCGCGGGCGAGCAGGAGTGGCCCGACGGGACCGTCACCGCCCGCTACGCCTTCCGCCACGCGCTCTACCGCGACGTCCTCTACGCGCGGCTGACGCCGTCGCGGCGCGCCCGGCTGCACCAGCTGATCGGCGAGCGGCTCGAGCGCGGCCATGCGTCCGACACGGCGACGGTCGCCGCGGAGCTCGGCGGCCACTTCGCGCGCAGCCGCGACCGCGTGCGGGCCGTCCAGTACCTCGGGCAGGCGGCCGAGGTGGCGCAGAAGCGGTTCGCCGACCGCGAGGCGATCGCGTGCCTCGAGCGGGCGCTGGGGCTGCTCGACGACATGCCGGCGTCGCCCGAGCGCACGCAGCAGGAGCTGATGCTGCGCTTGCTGCTCGGTCCGTCGCTGAGCGTCGCCCTCGGCCATCGCTGTCCCGAGCTGGCGCACTCGAACGCGCGCGTCGGCGAGCTGCTCCAGGACCTCGGCGACACGCCGGGCCATCTCTTCGCCGTGCTGTCGCTCTTCTCGTTCGAGCTGATGCGCGGGCGGCTGGCGGCGGCGACGGCGCTGGCCGATCGCGCGCATGCGCTCGCGCCGCACGTCGCGCCGCCGTTCGTCGCGATCGCGGACATGGCCGCCGGCATCGCGCGCTGCTACGGCGGCGCCGCCGTCGCGGGGCGGTCCTACCTGGAGGCGGCGGCCGCCGCCGCGCGCCCGGACGCGTTCCCCGTGAGCTTCGACCCGACGCTGGTCGCGCTGAGCCACCTCGCGGACCGCTGTCTCGTCTATCTGGGCGAGCCCGACGCGGCGGTCACCATGGCCGAGCGGACGATCGCGCACGCCGCGAGCCTCGGCCATCCTTTCTCGCGGGCCGTCGCCACCAGCACGATCGCGCGCATGTGGCTCGTGCTGCGCGATCCGCTCCGCGCCGCGACGTCCGCCGACGAGGCGCTGGCGCTCTGTGCGGAGCACGGCTACCCGGACATCGCGCTCCGGGCGTCGATCATCCGCGGATGGGCCCGGGCGGTCGGCCCCGACCGCGCCGACGTCGTCGACGACCTGCTGCCGCTCCTCGCGAGCTACGGCCAGCGCGCCGGCATGGTCGCGATCACGACCGCGCATCTCGCGGTCGTCGAGGCGGCGGTGGCGGCGAATCGCCTCGACGACGCGCTCCATCTCGTCATCGACGCCGCGCGCCTCGTCGAGGAGACGGGCGAGCGCATGGAAGAGGCGGAGGTCCACCGCTGGCGCGGCGAGGTCCTGCTCGGCCTGCGCGGCCGGCAGGGACGCGCCGAGGCGCGCGCGTGCTTCGACCAGGCGCACGGCGTCGCGACGGCGCAGGGCGCACGCTGGCTCGCGCTGCGGGCCGCGACCAGCCGCGCGCGGCTCGACGGATCCCGCGGCGGCGAGGGACGGGCGCGGCTCATGGTGCTGCTCGAGGACGTCACCGCCGACGCGTCGTGGCCCGACGTGCGCGACGCGCGCGCGGCCGCCAGGCTTTCCTAGCTGCGCGGGTCGTGCAGGCGCAGCTCGAACTCGCCGTCGAGCGTCGAAGCGAGGGCCGCGGCGATCAGCGGCTGCAGCATCTCGCCGGGCAGCACGCACGCGCCGGTCTCGCAGTGCGCTCCGTCGACGTCGAGCCGCAGCTCGATGCGCGCCGTCCGCGGATCGGCCGCGACGAGGATCAGGTCGGCGCCGTCGCTCGTCACGAGCCCGCGTGCCGACTCGAGCGCCACGGCGACGTCCTCCGCCGTCCACATCAGCGGGCCTCCGGCCGCAGCACGGCCGCGCTCTGCATTTCGCTCTGGCACCAGCTCGGCAGGATCATCGCGTGCAGGCTGCCGAGCCCGCCGCAGACGACCGGCACGAACTGATCGGGCCGGTTCGTCAGGAAGACGCGTTCCTGCGCGTCGACCCGCTGCTTGCGCCGCAAGACCTCCTGATTGGCCGGGCGCCACACGTCGATCGGTTGCCACGCGTGCTCCCAGAGGTACGCCTGCAGCGACTCGACGGCCGGAAACGTCTTCCCGAGACGCTCCGCCCACATCGGGTTCAGCGCGACGACCACCTGGCCACAGTCGCCGGTGACCTCGAGGTACCAGTTGCTCATCGGGTACGCGATGCTCTTCGCGATCATGTAGGCGAGGTCGCGCGGGTCGTCGTTGTTGGTGTCGGCCACGGGAAAATTGCCCTTGCCGCCATGGACGGTCACGACCTCGGCGTCGGGCGCGAAGCCGCGTCGGACCGCGAGCGACGGCCACGGCGAGCGCTCCTCCCACTCCGCGAAACACTGCCCGAAGCGCGCCGCCTGCCCGAAGACGCTGCGCGACGTCTCGCCGACGCGCTGGCCGCCGATGTTCCGCAGGCAGAGCGCGACCGCGCGGCCGATCGTCATCGAGCCGCGCCCGGCGGCGCCCCCGAAGCAGCCCGCCTTGTAGTCGACCTGCACGTCGTCGCGCCGGGGCCCGTTGACGATGCTCATCGGGAAGACGCTCGACGTGGTCGTCGTCACGGCGACGGCGTTGAACTCGGGACGCATGATCGCCTCGAGCGCGGCCAGCACCAGCGGGAAGGCCCGCGGCTCGCAGCCCGCCATCACGGCGTTGATCGCGGCGAGCTCGACGGTCGCTTCGCCGTGCCGCGGCGGGAGCCGGCCCACCACGTGATCGGCCCGGAGCGGCGTCGCGTCGAGCAGCGCGTGGATGCGCGCGTCGGTCGGCGGGATGAGCGGCGCGCCGTCGCCCCAGCGCTCCGCGAGCGAGAGCGCATGGAACGCCTCGACGTCGTCGTCGATCTCGAGCGTGCGGCTGGTGAGGACGGCCGTCATCGCGTCGCGCCCAGCGCGCGAAGGAACTGGGGATAGAACGCGTCGGCGATGCGCAGCAGGTCCGCCTCGGCGCGCGTCTCGAGCGGGTAGGGCAGGACCAGGATCTTGAGGCTCGGGTGACCGAGGAACGTCGCCGTCGTGCGCGCGTGCGTGACGAATTCCTCGCAGATGGCGGCGACGACGGGCTTCCGCCGCTGCTCGACGAGGATCGCGTCGCGCACGGACCACATCGTGCACGAGCCGCACGTGCCGAGCCCGACGACCGCGCAGTCGACGTCGTCGAGCCAGGTCGCCAGGTCGCCGCGCGTCCGCTCGCCCTCCGGGCCGGTGCGTTCGCCGGTCTGCAGCAGGACGGGGGCGGCGCCGTCGTCGCGGAGGCGGCCGACCCAGTCCGCCGCGATGACCTGCCACGAGCGCCACGTGGCGTCCTGGCGCACGCCGACGCGCAGCCCGCGCAGCGCGCGGTCGACGGTGAACGCCGGGGCGCCGGCGTCGGCGGGAAACGTCGCGGTCGGACAGCGGATCGTGATGCGCGACACGCGCCAGCGATACGACGCGCTCGGAGCGGTGGTCAATCGCGCGGATCGCATGATAACGGGCGGCGCCGTGGACCCGTGGCTGATCTACGACGCGATCGTCCTCCTCTACGTCGTGGTGATCGTGGCGATCGTCTGGCGGCAGCAGCGGCTGCGCCGCGAGGTGGTCGCGGCGCGGTCGTGGCCCGCCACGGCGAGCCGGGTGGTCGAGACGCGTATGGACGAGATCGTCGCCACGAAGGGCGGCACGACCTATTTCCCGCGCGTCGTGTACGAGTACACGGTCGGCGGCCGGGCCCATCGCAGTCAGCAGCCGTATCTCGGCGGCGACGTGGGGTTCAGTTTCCGACGCAATGCCGATCGCCGCCTCACGGAGCTGGCCGACGCCGCGGCCGTGCAGGTCCACTACGACCCGGCCGACCCGGCCCGCGCGGTCATCCAACGCCGCGCGCCGATCATGCGCCGGAACGACGTGCTGCTCGGCATCCTGGTCGTCGTGCTGCTCGGCTTGCTGACCGGACCGGCCTGGTTCCACCTGCTCTGACGGTCGCGTCACGAAATCTACCCGAAACCGTCCGGACACGGCCCGCGGGGGTGCGGTACAGCACGATCGCCGTGGACCATCGCCATCGACCCCTGCCGCCCGATCGGGCGTTCGTCGTGCGGTTCCGTGCCGGGACCGACCCGACCCGCGAGGACGTCGCCGGCCTCGTCGAGCACGTGTCGTCGGGCCGCGGCGTCCGCTTCGACTCCTACGAGGAGCTGCTCGCGTTCCTCCGCCGCCAGCTCGCGTCCCTCGGCCCCCCGGGCGACGAGTGAGCCGTCAGACGGCGACCTCGTCGACGTAGCACCAGCGCCAGTCCTCGCCCGGCTCCATCGACCGCACGATCGGGTGGTGCGTCGACCAGAAGTGGCGCGTCGCGTGCTGGTTCTTCGACGAGTCGCAGCAGCCGACGTGGCCGCAGGTGAGACACATGCGGAGGTGCACCCACCGGTCGCCGGTGCGCAGGCAGTCGATGCAGCCCGCGGCGGCGGGCTCGGGACGGGCGATCGCGTCGAGGTGGCCGCAGGACGCCGTCGCGGGCTCCATGACGGCCGGCGCGCCGGTCGCCGAGCGCAGCGAGACCGCGGCCACCATCCCGCCGCCGAGCACGAGGCCGGCGCAGAGCAGCATCGATCCACGGAAGCCGTCGAGGAAGGCCGCGCCGACGATGGCGTCGAGCCGCGCGCGCTCGGCCGGCGCGACCCAGGCCGGCAGCGTCGTGTCGGCGAGGCTGCGCCGCTCGCGGACGAGCAGCCGCGCCTCCTCGATCGGGACCGCGGCGGCGGCGAGCCGCCGCTCGAGCGCGCGGCCGTAGAGGCCCAGCGCGACGACGCCGACCACCGCGACCGCGAGCAGCGTGCCGACGCGCGCCGCGGTGCCGTTCACGCCCGACGCGATGCCCGCGGCCGCCGGCTCGACCGCGCCGAGCACCGCCGTCGTGAGCGGCGCCAGCGTGAGCCCCGTGCCCAGTCCGGCGACCGTCATCGGCAGCAGAAACGTCGTCCAGTAGGAGCCGCCCACGCCCGGCAGCGCCATGGCCGCCAGGCCGACCGCCGTGATGACCGGTCCGGCGACGAGGAGGGGCTTCGTGCCGACGCGGTCGGCGAGCACGCCGGCGCGGCGCGAGAGCAGCGCGATCAGCGCGGCGAAGGGCAGGAAGGCCGCGCCGGTCGCGGTGCCCGAGTAGCCCTGCACCTGCACGAGGTTGAACGGCAGGAGGAAGAACGCGCCGGTCAGGCCGGCATAGACCAGGACGGTGAGCAGGTTGACGCCGCGGAACGCCGGCGACGCGAACAGGGCGGGGGGCACCATCGGGCTCGCCGCCCGTCGCTCGTGCACGACGAACGCGCCGACGGCGCCGAGGCCGGCGGCGAGCGCCACCCAGGCGGGCACGCCGGCGCCGACCGCGATGATGCCGCTCACGATGCCGAGCAGCCCGAGCGTCGCGAGCGCGGCGCCGATCCAGTCGACGTCGGGCGTACGGCGCATGACGGGCGGGTCGGGAACGCGCAGGTGCGTCACGAGGAGCGCCAGCGCCGCCGGCGGCAGCACGGCGGCGAACGCGACGCGCCACGAGCCGGCGTCGACGAACCAGCCGCCGAGGAGCGGGCTCAGCGCGCCGATCAGCGCCGTCACGGCCGACCACGTGCCGATCGCGCGGCCGCGCTCGGCGCGCGGGAACGCCCCGCTGAGCAAGGCCAGGCTGTTCGGCGTGAGCAGCGCCGCGGCGAGCCCCTGCGCCGCGCGCGCGGCGATCAGCGTCCCGACGTCGGGCGCCAGGCTGGCCGCCGCCGACGCCACGGCCAGCGCCACGATGCCGAGCGCGAACATGCGGCGGCGGCCGAAGCGATCGCCCGCCGCGCCGCCGGCGAGCGTCAGTGCCGCGAGGAGGATCGTGTAGGCGCTCGCGACCCACTGCATCTCGGCGACGGTCGCGCCGAGCGACGCCTGGATGGCCGGCAGCGCGACGTTGATCACCGACGCGACCATGAACGCGAGGCTCGAGCCGAGGATCGTCGACCAGAGCACCCAGCGGCGCGCGTGCGACGCGCAGCCCGGGGTCTCGGGAGCGACGCGCGCGGCGCCGACGTCGCCCGGCGGTCGTTCGGTGCCGATCATGCGTCGAGCGGGTTGTGGCCTCGCGACGCTGCTCGCGCAAGTACGATCGATGTTGCGTGGCCGTCCGAGGCGGAGTGTAACGCACGGCATGGCCAGACCCGCCGTTCGCACCCCCGACGTCGCGCGCTTCACCGGCTTCGCCGACACCGATCGGCGCTTCTTCCGGGCGCTTGCCCGCAACCAGGACCGCGCATGGTTCCAGGCGCACAAGCGCGACTACGAGGACGGCTGGCTGCATCCGATGCAGGCGCTCCTCGCGGAGGTGCGCGAGCGCATCGACGACGCGTTCCCGCAGCAGCCGCTCGCGGGCGGAAAGGTGTTCCGCATCTACCGCGACGTGCGTTTCTCGAAGGACAAGTCGCCCTACAAGACGCACGTCGGCGGCTACATCGGGCTCGAGGGCGGCGAGGCCGGGCCGTCGGCGCCGTCGCCGCTCTACCTCCATCTCGGCGACGGCGAAGCGTTCGCCTGCGCCGGGCACTACATGATGACGCCGCCGCAGCTGGCGCGCTTCCGGGAGGCCGTCGCCGACGACCGGGGCGCGGCGCTGGCGAAGCTCCTGAAGGGGCTCGGGCGCGCGGGGTACGGCATCGGGGCGCACGAGACCATGGCGAAGGTGCCGCGCGGCGTGGACCCGTCGCATCCGCGCGCCGATCTCCTGCGCCAGAAGGGGCTCATCGTGAGCTTCCCCGAGCTGCCGCCGTCGCTGCTGGTCGAGCGCGGCCTCGTGGCGTGGCTGGTGAAGCACGTGAAGCGGGTCGCACCCGTCGTCGAATGGCTGGCGGCGATCCAGGAATAGTCACGAAAGTCACCCGAAACCCGCCGGACCGGTCGCCCGCCCGGGTGCTACGTCGGGGGCATGGCCAACGACCACACGCATCCCGCGGATCACGCGTTCGTGATCCGCTTCCGGGCGGGGACCGGCAGTCCCACCCATGGACGCATCGAGCACGTCGCCTCGGGACGCGGCGCCCGCTTCGTGTCGTTGGACGACATGGTGGGCTTCATGCGCCGCGTGCTGCGCGAGCGTCTCGCGACGGCGACCCGCGACGAGCCCGGGTGACACCGTGTAGAAGGAGCCGGGAGGTGCGCATGCGTCCACTGGCTCGCATCGTGTCGACGACCGTCATCGGCGGGGTGCTGTTCCTGATGCCCCTGCTCGTCGTGCTCTGGCTTGGGAAGCAGGCGGTCGCGCTGACGCAGCGGGCGCTGACCCCGGTCGCGCACCTGTTCACCGGCGACCTCCTCGGGGTCGCGCTGATCGACGTGGCCGTGCTGCTCGCGATCGTCGCCGCCTGCTTCGTCGCCGGGCTCGTCGCGCGCACGGCGATGGGACAGGACCTGAACCAACGGCTGGAGCGCGTCGTCCTCGGCCGCATCCCGGGCTTCACGCTGGTCAAGAGCGCCGCGCAGGGGCTGATGGGGCTGCAGACCGGCACCGACGTGCAGAGCGCGCTCGCGATGGTCGAGGACGCCTGGGTACCGGCCTTCGTCATGGAGCACCACGCGAACGGCATCATGACCGTGTTCGTGCCGAGCGTGCCGACGCCGGCGGCGGGGACCGTGTACATGCTCGGGCCGGAGCGCGTGCGCATCCTCGAGCACGTGCCGGTGACGTCGATGGTATCGGTGGTGATGCGGCTCGGCGTCGGGCTGCGCGAGGTCGTCGAGTCGTCAGCGCGCGCGTAGCGCCGCGAGCCGCGTCTCGAGACGGGCCGCCCGCCGCTCGGCGACGAGCGCCATCATGGCCTGACGCCGCGCATCCGGCGACGCCGGCGGACCGCCGGCGCGCCGCGCGTCGACGCGCACGAGGTGCGCGCCGTAGGTCGACGGGATGGGCCCGCGCCACGCGCCGAGCGGCGCGTCCGCGATCGCGGCCGCGAAGCCCGGACCGAAGAGGCGGTCGAGCGCGTCGTCTGTGGCGGCGTCGATCCGCGTGCCGTGGACGAACGCGTCGCCCGCGACGGCGTCGCCCGCCTGGAGCCTGTCGAGCGCGCGCTCGGCGGCGCCGCCCGCGTGACGGCCGCGGGCGAGGTAGACATGCGTCAACGACGTCGTCGCCGGTACGGCGACGCGATCGGCGTTGGCCACGAGCCAGGCGTCGACGTCGGCGTCCGTCGGGCGATCCTCGCGCGTGGGCGTCGAGAGGGCGAGGCGCATCACCTGCACCAGGTGCCGCCGGATCACGGCGTCGTGCCCGACGAGCCCGAGCGCGCGCGCGTCGTCCTCCGGCTCGCCGACGACGCCGTCGGCGGCGAGGAACGCGCCGAGCTTGGCCAGCCGGTCGCGGACGATCGGGTCGTGCTCGTCGATGCCGAGGGCGAGTGCTTCGCGGTAGAGGAGCTCGCCGTCGGACAGCGGCGCCGCCGGCGCGCGGCCCGCCTGCGCCGCGTAGAGCAGCCCGCCGAGCACGACGAAGTGGAGCGCCGGTTGGCGCAGGAGCCGCTTCATCGCTTGCCGCCGACGCCGATGCCGTTGCGCTCCTCGCGCCAGCGGCGGGTGTGGCTCGCCTGGAAATTCTCGTACGCGAGGTGGACGCTCACCGTGTGGTCGCCGCGGTCGGCGGCGGACAGATCGCGCGGCAGCGTGCGGATGCGGAGCGTGGTGTTGCCGCCGCGCTCGACGAGCGAGACGGTGGCGAGCCGCTCCGCGCGGCCGCGGCGGCGGTTGAGCCGCCAGCGCCCGCGCCCGGTGCGGCGCATGGTGCCGTTCGACAGCGACAGGCTCAGGATGTCGTCGTCGTCGCTGATGCGCACCCGCAGCGTGCCGGCGGCGAGGTCGAAGAGGCCGGTCGTGCCGATGCGGACGTTGAGGCGAAGGACGTCGCGGCCGGGCGTCGCGCCGAAGCGCACCTGCGCGGCGACCTTGCCGATGCCGTCGGGGCGGTACCAGATCGGCGAGCTCCACGCGCGCTCCTGGATCAGCGGCTCGAAGAACGCGTCGTTCGTCGTATCGCGGCAGCACGCGGCCCAGGCGTCGCCGACGCCGGCGGCCTGCGTCGCGCAGTCGGGCGACAGCGGGTCGACGCCGACGGAGCGGCAGAGCGTCGTCGTCCAGCGGCAGACCGGCGTCTCGAGGAGCCGGACGTAGTAGACGGCGCGCTCGGCCGGGTCGAAGTCGTCGTCCGTCCACACGCTGCACAGCTCGGCGAATCCGGCCCCCTGCGGCGCGCACGTGGCGGGATCGACTCCGCCGGCCGACGGATCGCCGGCCACGTCGACGACACGCTCGTGCTGCGCGCCGTCGGCGTCGACCCAGCCCTTCACGACCTGCAGCCGTTGCAGATCGGTGCCGGGACGCTCGGCGGTCCCCGGATCCTTGGCGGCCCAGATCGCGAGGCGCGGGGCGTCCTTCGTCGGGCCGAGCTCGCCGCCCATCGGCACGCCCGTCGCGTAGGCGTTCGCGACGAAGCCGGGGTCGCCGCACGCGACGCCGTCGAGCGGGCCGGCGAAGACGCGCAGCACCGGGCGCGTGCCGCTCGTGGCGTAGGTCTCGCGTCGCTCGAGCGCGGTGAAGAGCGCGTCGCGCGAGTTCTCCTCGGCCCACACGCCGGTGAGACCGCCGGGGTTCTCGCGCGCGTTCTCGGCCATCTGCCGCTCCGGCGTCGCGTCGTTGCCGCCGCCCGAGCCTTCCCAATCGCCCTCGACGACGTGGCCGCCGGTGCCGTTGTGGTTGTCGGTGCTGCCGGTGAAGCCGAAGCGGAACGGGTTCGCGCCGAGCGTGGTCTCGAACGACAGACCGTCCTTCAACACGCTGCGCAGCAGGTTGCGGCGCGGCCACAGCTCGACGGGATCCGCGGTGGCGCCGGGCCCCTGGTGCGGCGTCAGCAGCTGCTCGAACGTGCACAGCTCGTCGGCGCCGTCGGCGCCACGGCCGGCCAGCCGGTCGAAACGGCATTCCGAGTTGCCCTTCTGCTGGTGCAGCTCGGCGAGCGGCTCGCGCAGCTGGCGGCGGAGCGCGTCGGCGCCGTCGGTCGGGTCGACGAACTGCTCGCCGCCGCTCAGGTTGGGATTGTGGGGGATGATGATCGCGTCGCAGCCGCTGGCGGCGTCGATGCACTGCGCCTCGAGCGCGTCCCACAGCCCCTGCGGCACCGGACCCGGCGTGTCGAGGTGGGAGAGCGCGATGCGCGGCACCGTCGCGTTGCGGAACAGGACGTTGCGATGGAGGTGCTTGCCGATCGGGCTCGGCGTGTGCTCGTAGCCGACGAAGCTCGTGAACGCGCAGGCCGCCGTGCGGTCGTAGGCCTCCTCCGCGGCCATCTGCACCTCCTGCCATACCGACACCGCGGCCGCGTCGCAGTCGACGCCGGGGAGGGCGCAGAAGGCGTGCTCGGTGGGTGGGTTCGGGATGCCGAGCGGAAAGAGCCAGTTGATGGTGGCGGCGTTGAACCCGGATTGGCTGCCGGCGTCCACGACGCGCAGCTGCTGGCAGAGCGACTCGTCGTACACGAGCGAGCCCGGCGTCGTGCACAGGTCGGACTCGCCGAAGAACTCGGCGTGATCGGTGACGGCGCCGAAGTCGAGCGGGCGGTCGATGAGGCGGCTCTCGCGCACCGGCGCCTCGTTCTCGTCGGCGAGCAGGATGGTGCCGCGCCCGCGCATGAACTCGTACGCGTCGCGCGGGGCCATGCGGCTGCCGAAGATGTACGCGTCGGCCGAGAAGGACGTGTGCACGTGCAGGTCGCCGAAGAACGGGCGGCGCAGCGGATCGGATGCGGTGCACGGCTCGCGCGCCTCGGTCCGCTGCCACGGCGGGGTGGCCCCGGCGGCCGTCGTGAGAGCGAGGATGAGCGCCAGCGCGACTCGCACGACGTACGTGCTACGCGAGAGCGCGTCCGCTTGTCGAGGGTTCGCGTGAGCGGGCATACCGCGGTCGTGCCGTGGCGCGTCGTCGTCCTGCTCTGCGTGCTGCTGCCGGCGGGCGCGGGCGCGCATCCGCTCGCGCCCGGGCTGCTCGAGCTGCGCGAGACCGGGGACGGCCGGGTGACGGTGGCGTGGAAGACGCCGCTGGCCGTGCCGCTCGACGTGCGCCTCGCGCCCGACGTGCCGTGCCGCGGCGCCGACGAGCCCGTCGTGACGATGCTCGAGGGCGCGCGTCGCGAGACGTGGACCGCCGCGTGCGACGGGAGCCTCGTCGGCCGCCGCGTGGGCGTCACCGGGCTGGTCGCGCCGCTGACGGCGGTCGTGCGGGTCGTCCTGGCCGACGGGCGCGTCGTCCAGGAGGTGCTCGACGCGGACGCGCCCTCGCTCGTCGTGCCCGCGCGGCCGGAGCGGTGGGACGTCGTGCGCAGCTACGGCGTGCTCGGCTTCGAGCACGTCCTGTCGGGCGCCGATCATCTGCTGTTCGTTCTGGGACTCGTGTTGCTCGGGGGCAACGTGTTGCTGACGGTAACGGCATTCACCCTTGGGCACAGCGTTACCCTGAGCCTCGCGGCGCTCGGCCTCGTGACGGTGCCGGTGCGGCCCGTCGAGGTGGCGATCGCGCTCAGCGTGCTCTGGCTGGCGATCGAGCTGGCGCGCCCGGTGCCGACGGCGCTCGGCCGCCGTCCGTGGCTGCTCGCCGGCACCTTCGGCCTGCTCCACGGACTCGGCTTCGCGGGCGCGTTGCGCGAGGCGGGCCTGCCGGCGGGCGAGATCCCGATGGCGCTGCTGTCGTTCAACCTCGGGATCGAAGCGGGGCAGGTGGGCGTCGTCGGGGCGCTGCTCGTGGTGCGCATCGTCGCCCGGCCGCTGACGGCACGCGCGCCCCGGTGGGTCATGCGCGTGCCGGTCTACGTGATGGGCATCCTCGCCGCGTTCTGGTGCTTCGAGCGTGTGCTCGGATGACGACGATGTTCCTCGCGCATGGCGCATGCGGTGCGGACGGCAAGAAAGACCTTGACCCCAAACGATCGCCTGCGGGAGATTCGCCGGCGGGACGCGTCTGCTCGACGCCTGGCTCCGTCGCCGTTTCGAGAGTCACCCGAATTCCACGCAGAGGAGCCAGAGAGATGACGAGCATCGTGAGGGCCGCGATGGCGGTGATCCTGACGGCGGGTGCGGCATTCGCGCAGCCTGCCAACGTGAACATCAACGTCGAGACCGACCAGGTGTTCGTCGACCACATCACCGAGGTGCAGGTGGACGGTGGCGGGCTCTACCAGTTTCCGGATCCCTTCACCGCACCGGTCCTGGCGGAGCCCGAGCTGGCGATCGCCACGGCGCTGGCCGGGCTCGGATACCCGCCCGGGACCACCGCGACCGTGCAGAGCACGTCGTCGATCGGCACCGACGAGACCTTCGTGGAGATCGTCGACGCGAGCCACAACCCGATCGACGACCCGACCATCGTGATCGGTGATCCCGACGACTATCTGACGTGGGTCGCCATCGGCGACGTCGACGTCCAGGTCGACGTCTACCAGACGACGACCTCGTATACGTTCCACCGTCTGGTGGTCGCGATCGCTCCACCCTGTGGAGACGGCACCGTGCAGGCGGGCGAAGCGTGCGATGACGGCAACACCGACGACGGCGACTGCTGCTCGTCGACGTGCCAGTACGAGGTCGCGGGCAGCGCGTGCGACGACGGCGTCGTCTGCACCGCGGTCGATTCGTGCGACGGCGCCGGCGCGTGCCAGCCGGGGGGCGCGGCGACGACCTGCGTCGCGTCGTGGGCCAAGGCCAGCCTGGTGATCAAGGAGAACAAGGCCGGGAAGGAGAAGCTCATCGCCAAGATCAGCGGCGGTCCGGCGCTGACGCAGAGCGAGTTCGGCAATCCGGCGACCGGCACCACGGCCTACGACGTCTGCCTCTTCGACGACGCGGACCATCTCGTCGCCGCGCTCTCCGTCGACCGCGCCGGTGCCGACTGCGCCGGGAAGCCGTGCTGGAAGGCGAGCAAGGACACGGGCTGGCAGTATCAGGACAAGGGCGCCGCGTCGGACGGCGTGACCAAGATGAAGGTGTCGGGCGGCGCCGCGGGCAAGTCGCAGATCCAGCTGCAGGCCGCGAACAACGCGAAGAAGGGGCAGCTGTCACTGCCGACGGGCATTGCCGCCGCGTTGCAGGCATCGACCAGCGCGACCCTGCAGGTCGTGACCAGCGACGCGCAGTGCTTCGCCGTCACGATGGATGAGATCAAGAAGCAGGAGGCGGATGCGTTCACGGGGCTCCGGAAGTAGCCCCGACGGCTCAGTTCGCCGGTGGTGCCGGCAGGTCGCCCGGCAGCACCGGCACGTGCACCGTCGCCGCGACGTTCACCAGCGCCGCCACGTTCGTCCCCGAGCCGACGTAGCGCGGCACGAACGACGCGTGGATCAGGAGCCGCAGCTGCTCGCCCGGTGCGAGCCGCGCGGTCGCGCCGACCAGCTCGCCGTCGAACGACCCGTAGCCGCGGAACGGCTGCACCTGATTCGCCTGCAGCAGCGTGTCGAGCAGGCCGCCCGCCGGCCGGCGCGCGAGGCCGATGAACACGATGGGGTCGCCGAGCGAGAGCATCGTCGGGTCGGCGATCGTGAGCTGGATCGTCGGGATGCCCGCGACGATCGCGCCGCCCGCGCCCGCGGTCGCCAGCAGGATGCTCTGCACCTGCGGGCTCGCGTCCTGTGCCAGGATGGGCGTCGACGGCACGACGAACGGCTGGCCGCCGACGGGCACCGTGTCGGTGACGACGCCGTCGTCGGCCGTCGTGTCCATGTGGAAACACTGGCGCGGGATGTACGTCGCCTTGCCGGCCATGCCGCGCAGCTTCTCGTCGTACCAGTCGACGATCGACTGCGTCTTCTGCAGGACGCCGCACTGCTCGCCGGTGTTGAGCCCGCCGATGCCCGGGAAGAGGCTGTCGTGGCCGCCGTTCTTGGTGAGGAGGCGGACGTCGCCGCCGAGCGCCCGAACGCACGCGGTGTTGTGCACGGCCTCGTTCAGGTTGAAGAGCGTGTCGCTCGTCGACTGCCAGTAGAGCGCGTCGATCGGCGCCAGGGTGCCGGCCTCGCACTGCGCGATCAGGCTCGACGCCTTCAGCAGGTCCTGCCGCTGCTGCGTCAGGCTGTTCATCGTGATGCCTTCGATCAGACCGGCGTTGATTTCGGGATCCTGCCCGCCCGGCGTGGCGCTGCCCGCCGCCGACAGCGCCACCGCCCAGAACGACTTGAAGACCTCGTTCGAGAAGAGCGCGTCGCGCAGGTCGTGCCACGTGATCTCGGGTGCGATGGCGTCGAGGCGGCGCTGCGGGTCGTGCGCGTAGAGGATGTGCTGGAAGCCGCCGCCGTAGCTGCCGCCGGTCGCGCCGAGCAGCAGGTTGCCGCCGCGATAGGCGAGCCACGGCAGGTTCGCCTCGGCCCAGTCGACGATCTGCACGAGGTCCTTGCCCTCGAAGCTCGGATCGAGGATGCGGATGCGACCGCCGCTGTCGCCGTGGCCGCGCTGATCGATCGAGATGACGCCGTAGCCGGCGTCGAGGAGCCGCGCGAAGGTGTCGGCGCCGCCCGTGGCCGGGCGGCTCGCCGCCGTGACGCGGCTGCCGCCGTAGCCGTGGCCTTCGAGGATCAGCGGCACCTTCCGGCCCTCGAACACCTGGGTCGGCTCGTGCACCGTGAAGGCGATGGCCGCGCCGTCGACGTCCGACGCGATCACGACGTCGGTCGAGACGCCGTCGCGCGGCGTCGGGGCGCCGCCCGGGCACGCCGCGGGCGCCGGCGCGTTCTTCGCCTGGAAGCGGCCCGGCGCGTTGCGCCGCACGTCGCCGCCGAAGAGCGCGCAGTGTCGCGTCGTCGCCGTGGCGAGGACCAGACCCACGCCGCTCTGGCTCGGCTCGTTCAGGCTGATGCCGGTCGAGCGCGCTTTCACGGTGAGGCTGCCGTTCTTGAGCTTCGCGACCTTCACCGCGGACGGCGGGTTCGGGGCGCCCGGATGCTCGAAGGTGAAGACGGTCCCGCTCGCGTTGGCGGTCCAGAGGCTCGCCGGCAGGTCGATCGTGACCGACTCGCCGGAGTCGGCCGCGACGACGGTCAGCGTCGCGCCGCCGACGCGCGGATCGTCAGTGGCGACGATCGCGGGCGACTTCGCCGTGAACGCCAGCGTTTGCCGCCCCGCCTGGTCGCTCATGACGAGCTTGCGGCCGGGAATGAGGACGTCCGCGGCCTGCGCCGTCGCCGTCGAGATGAGCACCGCCAGTACGAGGATCCGCATGGCGGCGGAGCCTACGTACTCGTCGTCACCTCCACATCACGTCAGCAGGGGAGGCGACGGCCCGGCGTTGGAGGAGCGTGGGCTACGGTGCGGTGATCGTGCCCTTCTTCTTCGCGCGGAACGTCGGCATGACCGTCGCGCATTCGCCTTCGCCGAAGCCGAGCGTGATCGCGATGGCACCCGCGTCCGGCGTCTCGAGGGCCGACCGCTTGCCGACGATCGTCGCCTTCAGCGAGCCGTCCTTGCGCGCCTTCAGCGTGATCTTGCCGAGCCCGCCCGCGATCGTGCCGCTCTTGTCGACGAAGCGCGTCGTCTTCTTCTTCACGCGGAAATTCTCGGCCGGCACGCGCGTGCAGAAGAGCTCGTCGTCGCCTTCCGGGAGCAGCTGGACCGACAGGCCGGTGGTGGACGCCGCGATGCCGGCGCCGATCGTGCCGCGGAGCGTGAGCTTCGTCGTCGTGCTCGACGGCTTCATCACGGCGCGCTTCAGCGCCAGCGACCGCGGCGCCGTGCAGCACGACGGATCCTCGAAGTCGGTGAGGCCGTCGTCGTCGTCGTCGATGCAGTTGCCGCAGATCTCGTCGTCGCCGCCGCCGGGCAGCGTGGTGGTCGTCGTGCCGGGCACGCCGCCTTCGACGAGGTAGCGCGCCAGCGCGAACGAGCCCGCCGAGTTCGACCAGCGGCCCTGGCCGACCGCGACGACGGTGCCGTCGGGGGCGAGCGCGGCGCCGGCGAGGAGCATGTCGACACGGTAGAAGGCCGTGGCGGCGCGGCCGGCGGTGCCGAAGCTGTCGTCGAGGAGGCCGTCGGCCGTGTAGCGCGCGACGGCGAAGCCGGGGACGTCCTCGGCATCGTCGCCGAAGCCGGCGAGCAGCAGCCGGCCGTCCGGCTGCTCCAGCACGGTGACGCCGAGGTCCTCGCCCTCCGGGAAGTCGGTGACGACCTTGCCGCCGGCGCCGAAGCCGTCGTCGAGCACGCCGGCCGACGTGAAGCCGGCGAGCGCGAACGTGAAGAGCGGCAGCGTGCCGGCGCGGCCGCCGACGACGATCCGTCCGCTGGCCTGGCGCACGACGCTGAGCGCGCGGTCCTGGAGGCCGTCGAACCCGACGGTCGTGACGCCGCCGGTACCGAAGCTTCCGTCCGGCGTGCCGCCCGCGTCGAGCCGGGCGACGGCCCAGTCCTGATCGATGTCGAAACCGACGGTGGTGTTGGTGGCGCCGGCGACGACGATCCTGCCGTCGGGATCGACGAGCACGGCCGTGGCCGCGTCGCCCTCGCCGCCGACGTCGACGGCGCGGAAGCCGCCGGTGCCGAAGCCGAGGTCGGGATCGCCGTTCGCCTCGAACCGCGCGACGACCATGTCGGCCGCGTCGAGCGTACCGCGCTCGCCCGCGACGACGAGCTTGCCGTCGCTCTGCCGCGCGATCGCGCTGCCCTGGCCGCCCGCGCCACCGAGGTCGGTCGTCACCGTGCCCGTGCCGCCGCCGAACGTCGGATCGGGGTTGCCGGTGCTCTCGAGCTGCACCAGGCGGATCGACTGATCGGAGAAGCCCGCCGCGACGATGCGGCCGTCGGGGAGGAGCAGGAGCGCGCGCAGGGTCTCGAGCGTGCCGAAGTCGAACGACCGCATCCCGTTGCCGCTGCCGCCGAAGCTGGTGTCGATCGCGCCGTTCGCCTCGAAGCGCGCGACGACGCTTTCGAGGCCGGCGATCGACCCGGCGATCAGGATCTTGCCGTCGGGCTGCACGACGACCGCGTTGGCCTCGTCGAAGCCGCTGCTCGAGACCGGGTAGAAGAAGCGGCCGTGGTCGCCGAAGGTGCGGTCGACCCGGCCCGTGCCGTCGTAGCGCGCCAGCCCGAAATCGCCGGTGCCGCCGCCGGCAACGAAGCCCGTGGCCACGAGCAGCTGATCCGTGCCGCTCGGGATCACGCCCGCCGGCTGCGTCAGGCGGAGCTCGACCGAGACGCCGTCGCCGATGAACGTCGGGTCGAGGTCGCCGTCGGCTTCGTAGCGGACGAGCACCAACGACAGCGCCGTGGCGCTCTGCGCCAGCGCGACGATGCGCCCGTCGGCGAGGCGCGTGCCGCCGCGGGCCTCGGTGCTCGGGCCGATGTCGGTGGCGACCATGCCGTCGCCGCCGCCGAAGGCCGGATCGGGATCGCCGTCGCCCTCGAACTTCGCGACCGCGATGTCGCGGTCGCTGCCCGGGCCCGTCGTGAACTGCTCGCCGACCGCGATGATCGCGTCGCCGTCGAGCATGACCGCCACGGCGCCGTCCTCGCTGCCGAAGTCGGCGGTCGCGAAGCCGTCGGTCGAGAAGGTCATGTCGGGATCGCCGTCGCTCTCGAAGCGGGCGACTGCGAAGTCGTCGTCGAGGAACGTCGTGCGGCCGGCGGCGACGATCGCGCCGTCGCTGGCGCGGCGGACCGCGGCGAAGGCGCGCGCGCCGTTGGTGAAGTCCGCGGTGACGATGCCGTCGCCGCCGCCCCATGACGCCGCGAGATCGCCCTCGGCGTCGAGGCGGATCAACGTGAAGACGTCCTCGAAGCCGGCGTCGACCGACCAGCCGACGACGAGCAGCGTGCCGCCCGGCTCGGCGATGACCGCGTGCGCCTCGTCGTCATTGCCGGCGAGGTCGAACGTGACGATGCCGTCGCCGCCGCCGAACGTCGGGTCGGGATCGCCGTCGGTCTCGTAGCGTACGATCACGAAGTCCTTCTCGAGGCCCGTGACGCCCATGCCGACGGCGACGAGCTTGCCGTCGGTCTGCTCGGCGACCGCGAAGGCGGTCGCGTTGTCGCCGAACGCGGTGGTGACGATGCCGTCGCCGCCGAATGCCGTGTCGAGCGCGCCCGCGTCGGTGTAGCGCATGACGGCGAATTCGAGGCCCGTCGTGCCGAGGGTGCGGCCCGCGATGGCGACGCCGCCGTTCGCAAGCGCCGTCATGCCCTGCGGCAGGTCCTCCTCGCCGGCGATGTCGCGCTGGACGTAGCCGCCGCCGAACGTCGGGTCGAGGTCGCCCGGGGCGGCGTAAGCGTGAAGGGTGAGGCAAGCGACGAGGGCGACGACCGCGCGACGCATGGCGTCGGCGGTAGCGTGGACCCCGGTAGACGTCAAGAAAAATGTCAGGGCGCGGCGAGCAGCGTCCGCGCCCGTGCGACGGTGTCGCCGAGGCCGCTCGCGAGCGCGCCCGCGCACGCCTCGCCCACTCGTCGCCGCGTGGCGCGGGATCGCGCCTGACGGAGCGCGGCCGACCACTGCTTCGTCGCCTTCTTGATGATCTTCCGCGACGTCGTCCCGCCGACGAGCGCGCAGGCGCGGTCGGTCTTCCGGCGGACGGCGTCGGGTGGCTGCTGGCCGGCACAGGCGGCGGCCGGCCCGCGCGTGCAGGTGCAGACCAGCGCGGCGATGCCCGTCACCGGGACGTGCCGGCACACGCCGGCGTCGACCGCGTCGTCCGTGCACGGATCGGCGTCGTCGCAGACGACGGGCGTCGGGTCGGGGTCGCAGCCGGGGCAGGGATGCTCGTGGGCGCCGACGTCGACGACCCCGCCGGCCACGCGGCGCGTGCCGCCGATGTCGGTCGTGATGTCGGCGGGCACGAGGTCCGTGGCGCCCGCGTCGCGCGCGGGCGAGTCGTCGCGCAGCCACAGCGTGCCCGGGACGAACAGCGGGTCGACGATCTTCGTATTCGGCCCCGGGACGAACGCGTCGACGCCGTTGCCGAAGATCACGTTGTTGCTGTTGTCGATCCACGGGGCCAGCGTGAGCCCGCGCCGGGTGTTGCCGACGACGACGTTGTTCGCGACGGTGGCGCGGATGTGCTCGGGCGCCGAGCCGTAGACGAGCATGCCGTCCCCGTTGCCGACGACGCTGTTGTTCAGCACGAGGGCGTCGGCGCTGCCGCCCTCGGTGTTCACGTAGAGGGCGTCGATGCTGCCCCCGTCGGCCCCCTGCTCGGTGATCTCGTTGTTCACGATCCGCGCGCGCATCACGCCGCCGACCTGGGTCACGGCGACGCCGGCGCCGTAGGTGTCGCCGGAAACACGGTTGCCGATGGCGTCGATGTAGGCCGAGGAAACGCCCGTGCCGATCAAGACGCCCCCTTGCTGCGGTCCGACGACCTCGAGCGTGTTGCGCGCGACGACGGCGGTGAGGGACGAGGCGTACCGGGCCACGACGACGATGCCGTTCGAGGTGTCGGCGAGGTCGGCGACCAGCACGTTGTCGGTGATGGTCGCACGCAGGGCGCCGTAGGGCGTCTGCGACTCCTTCACCGGCTCGCCCACGGTAACGATGGGCACCGGCCCGCCGTGGAGGAAGCGGTTCCCGGTGATCGTCGCGGTGAGCGCGGTCGCTTCCTCGTGCACGACGTCGATCCAGCCGCCGCGGAAGGTGAGGTCGCGCACGGTGACGTCGGTCGCCGCCGTGCCGGTGGGCCGCACGGTGATCGACGTGTCGAGCGCCAGGACGGGCGCCGTGCCCGGCGCCGGTTCGATCGTCACGCTGCGCGTGACGAGCAGCTGCTCCTTCGGCGTCACGTCGGCCGCGATCTGTACCGTGTCGCCGGCCTTCGCGGCGTCGAGGCAGCTCTGCAGCGTCGCGCCGCAGCCGGGGTAGACGAGCAGGTCGGCGTGCGTGGTGCCGGCGAACAGTGCGAGGACGGCGAGGATGGGGCGGATCATGGTGGGCTCCTTCGGGGCGTGAGGTCAGCGGCCGGCGCCGAGCGTGCGGCTGCGCGCGTCGCGCAGCGCGGCGGCGAGCGGCGTGGCGCATTCCGCGGGCAGCTTGCGGCCCGTCGTCTGCTTGATCGCCTGCTGCCAGGCGCGTGCGGCGCGGCGCAGCGTCTTCTTGACGCCGTCGCCGGCGAGGAGCCGGCAGGCGCGATCGATGGCGCGGCCGAGCGGACGCGGCGTCTCGATGCAGGTCGACGGCAAGGGGCGCTCGCAGGCGCAGCGCGCACCGTCCAGACCGACGCGCGGCGTATGCGTGCAGACATCGGCTTCGCAGGCGTCCACCGTGCACGGATCGCCGTCGTCGCACGCGGCCGTGGTGCAGGTGGGCGTGGGATCGACGGGCTCGGGATTGCACGCGTCGCCGCACGCCGCCTCGAAGGCGCCGAGGTCGACGCCGGTGCCGACCGCGCGCGGGTTACCGTCGGCATCGGTGCCGACGTAGCCGACGGGGTCGCCGGCATCGCGCGCGGGCGAGCCCGGCAGGAGGTGGAAGTCGTCGTCGCCGGCGAAGCGCGGGTCGCCGAAGAGGCTGCGCGCCGGCAGCCGGCTCTTCGCGAAGTCGAACAACAGGTTCGGTCCGTACACGATGCTGGCGGCGTCGCCCTCGTCGTGGACGAGCAGCGCCGACTCGATCGTGTGCGTTACGATGTTGTTGCCGACCCGCGCATCCAGGACGCCCTCGTCGACGCGACGGAGTGCGATGCCGTTGGCGACGCGGGCGATCGTGTTGTTGTGCGCGTCGAGGACCAGGCGGCCGCCGTCGACGTTGGCGGTGATGCCTTCGAGCAGGGGCTCGCCGGCGGCGCCGGTGATCACGTTGTTGGCCACGCGCGCCGTGAGCGTGCCGGCCTCGCCTTTGAAGAGGCCGATGCCGGTCTCGTAGCGAGTGCCGTCGCAGCGATTGCCGACGATGTCGACCGTCAGCGCGCGGTCGAACGTCACCGCGACGATGGCGCCGCGCGCGTTCGCGTTGACGGTGCTGGTGACGCGGTTGCCCGTGATCGTGCCGGTAGCGTCCGCGAACGGACCGGTCGCCACGTGGATGCCGACGGGCTGGCTTCCCGAGACCACGTCCCAGGTGGTCACGGTGTTGTCGCGGATCGCGAACTCGACGGGACCGGCCGTGCCGATCAGGCGGAACGCGGAAACGCCGATACCCGCGTCGCCGCCCGGGACCTCGTTCACCGTATTGCGCTCCACGGTCACGCGCAGGGGGCCGGTGCTGCTCTGGAATATGGTGATGCTGGCGCGCGTGAGCGTCAGACCGCGGACGGTGTAGACGCCGTCGAGCTCACCGTGGCTGATCTGGACGTAGCGCCCGGTCGCGAGCGCGGCGGCGACGCCCGGCGCGGCCTCGAGCGTCACGCTGCGGTTCAGGATCGGCGACTCGTCGACGGGCGTCGTGGTCGCGATGCGGACGACGTCGCCCGCCGCCGCCTCGCTGATGCACTCCTGCAGCGTCGGGCAGTCGTCGGGGAAGACCCAGGTCTGCTGCGCGCCGGCGACGGCGGGCAGGATGCACAGAAGGAGGGCCGCGAGCAGGGGGCGCCGGGTGGTCATGCCCCATGAGATGCGGCCGACCGCCGCCGCCATTGCGGCGTACTCGCGGAGCGCGCGAGCCGGCGGTCGGCATGCCCCGTTTGCCGAGACATGCTCATCGGGTTGACCGACGACGCCGGTGGCGGATGTCCCAGAGCCGGAGGACGGCGCCGTGCGCCTCGGCGGATGCCGGACGGTCCGGCGCGAGCATCCGTGGCTCGCGGAATGGGAGACCGACCCGAGACGACGTCTCGGGTCGGTCTCGCTCACACCACGATCCACGTCTGCAGCGAGCGGCCGCGGAGCGTGCCCGACTCGTCGACGACGGCCGTGCCCGCATGGAGCTTGCGGCCCGCGCGACCGAGCGGCCAGCCGATGACGACGCACCGCTCGCCGGCGGTGATGCAGGCGTCGACCTCGGCGGTCATGCGGCCGAGCACCGCGGTCTCGCCGTCGTCGGCCGCCGCGAAGTAGCCGGGGCAGTCGAGCGCGGCCCAGAGGATCTCGGACGGGATGTAGCCCTCGTCGTCGGCGAGCGACGCGTCGGGTACCCACGGCGCGGCGACGACGCCGCTGCCGGGCAGACGGCCCGGGAAGATGCGCAGGCCGTCGCCGGCATGACGGTGCGGACCACAGACGAAGCACCCGGGGAAGGCATGTCGCGTGAACCCGGCGAAGGCGCACGCGATGGTCTCGGCGGATTCGAAGGCGGGTACGGGCGGGACGTCGACCTCGAGCGGCGCATTGCGCGCCTCGGCGACGACGTCCGCGCCCGCGTGGAGGCGGGTGGGCGGGCCGTACTCGAGCTGGAGGGAGCGATCGAGCGGCGGGGGCTTCCGCAGCGTGACCTCGACGGGGCCGTCGAGCGCCGTGGCCATGAGACCGGCGACGTAGCCGCCGTTGCCGCTGGACGGCGGGCCGCAGAAGCGGGCGGGGATGCTGACGGTGCTCGTCATGCCGGGAGAAGACGTCGAAATTCGTCGCGCCATTGCCGTGGGTCCATCCTTGGGGGGTGCGGCGCGGGGGCGACGATCCTGGGAAGCGACCGCCGCCTCCGCGCCGCGGCTCGGGTGGAGCGTGTTACGCGACGGACGCGCTACTTCGGGAGTAGCGGCCGCTACCCGCGCTCAGTTCCCCGCGGTGCGGAGCGCGCCGTCGAGCCAGGCGTCGACCGTCGTGCCCGACAGGGCCGGCGACCAGGGTGCGCTCGCGAGCGCGTCGAGCCGGGCGGCCAGCGCGTCGGCGCCGGCGTCGAGCGGCACGTCGATCGGGGCGGGCAGCCCGAAGGCGTCGCGCAGCGCCTGCGCCTTGCGCGCGTAGTACTCGGTGGCGGCGACCAGCACGGCCGGGACGCCCGCCTCGAGCGCGAGCTGCGCGGTGTGGAAGCTGCACGTCACGACCGCACGACACGCGCGGATGGTGGCTGCCGCCGCGAGCGCATCGTCGTCGACGTCGGCCAGCGACCACGTCGCGCGACGGCGCGGCACCGCGTCGCGCAACCCGAGCAGCAGCGCGGCCTCCGGCTGCGGCGCCTGCGCGTTCATCGGGATGCCGAGGACGCTGGCACCCCGCGACGCCGCCAGCGCGTCCACCGCGGCGGCGAGCCCGCGCAGCCGCTCGACGGGCGCACCGACGTACTCCGCGAGGCGTGCCTGGAAGCCGATCAGCGGCGCCTCGGCGCGCAGGCGACCGCCCGCCGCGTCCGCGTCGATCGCGATGCCGAGCCCGTCGTCGCCGGCGACGTCGGCGCGCAGTGCGTGCGCGGCCAGCAGCGCCGCCGAGCCGGGGTCGCGCACCGCGAACGCGCGGCTCGCCGACACGAGCGCCGAGAGCATCGGCAGCATCGTCTCGTCGAGCGGGCCGATGCCCTGGCCGCTGACCAGCACCGGCACGCCGAGCCCATGCGCGGCGGTCGCGATCGCCGCGCGCCACGCGACGAGGTACGTCCACGGCGCGGCGAGGTTGCCGCCGCCGGCGAGCAGCACGAGGTCGAAGGCGCGCAGGTCGGCGAGCGCGGGATCGATCGCCGCGCCGGCGGCGCCCACCCGATCGATCAGCGTGCGCGCGACGGCCGCCGGCGCCCCGCGCTCGATCGCGTCGGGCGGCAGCGCACGGCACAGCTCCGGCGTCGTGCCGGCCCAGACGGCGCGACGGCCGAGCGGCGGCAGCGCGTCGCCGTCGCTGACGACGACGGGCATGCACCCGGGACGCAGGCGCGCCAGCCGATCGAGCGTCGCATGCAGGATGACGTCGTCGCCGTGATTGCGTACGCCCGCCGACGCGACGACGAGGACGCGCGGCCGCGCCGGCGCCGGGCGTGCGGCCGGCGGCGCCGGCGCGGGCGCCGGCGCGCCGTTCCAACCCGCCGACGCCGACAACCAGCCGAGCGCGGGATGATGCGTCGCCGCGCTGAGCCGTGCGGACGGCAGCGGCCCGTCGATCCCGTAGAGGCGCTGCAGGCGCCGCAGCCGCCGCGTGCCGGTGGCGTCGGCGATCATCGACAGCGGCGACGTCCGATACGTCCCGACGACGGTCGGGACGAACGTGATCGGCCGGCGCAGGGTGACGAGCCGCAGCGCGAGCTCCCAGTCCTGGAGTCCGGCGGCGCCGACGTCGAGGCCGCCGAGGGCGAGGATCGCCTCGACGTCGACCAGCGAGAGCGCGTCGGCCCAGCTCGCCCACAGGAGGTCGGACGACGCGGGCTCGCCGCAGTGGACACCGCGCGGCCGGCCGTGCTCGTCGACCACCGCGCTCGGCCCCCACGTCAGCGCGGCGCCCGTGGCGATCGCCGAGGCGTACAGCGCGCACACGCCGGCCGGTTCGAGCGTGTTGTCGGCGTCGAGCAGCACGGCGTGCCGGAAGCGCGCCCGGGCGAGCTGGACGTTGCGCGCGCGCGCCAGGCCGAGGTTGGCCGGATGCTCGACGAGCCGGATGCGCGTGTCCTCGGCCGCCAGCGCCCGCGCGACGGCGCGGCTGTCGTCGCGCGACGCATCGTCCGACACGACGATCTCGCCCGGAACGGAGAGCGCGTCGAGCGTGCGCCGCGCGCTCGCGACGGCGTGCGGCAGCAGCGGCGCGTGGTGCCAGCACGGGATCAGGATGCTGACGCCCTCGTCCCGTGCCCCCACCGCCGGCAGCGATGCGAGCACCGTCGCCTCGGCGGCGGCACGCGCCGGCGCGCGCAGCTCGTCGTCGAGGACGAGCACGTGCTCGCGCGCCTCCTCGCGGAGCGCGTCCGCCGTGTCGGCGAGCTCCACCCGCAGCGCGGCGACGCGGGCGGCCAGCTCGCGGGCAAGGGCGTCCTGGACGTCGCGCAGCTCCTCCCGCGGCGGCTGCCGCGCCGCGACGTGGTCGAGCGTGTGGATCACACGCGCGACGCCGGCGCCCACGTCGTGCACCTGCTGCTCGAGCCGGTCGACGCGATCGCGCAGCGCGGGGACCTGCGCGGCGAGGCCGTGAAGCGTGCCGAGCTCGCGGCTCACCGCGGCGGGCAGGCGGCGCGCGCGTCGCAGCAGGTAGAGCCAGTCGCGGAGCCGGTTCATCGCGTGCGCCGCACCAGGGTGAGGCCCGGGCCGAGCGGCAGGTCGAACACCTGCAGGTCGTTCCGCGCGCGCAGCGTGTCGAGGAACCGGCCGACGCTGCACCGATACGCGCGGTCCGGGCCGTACATCGGCGACTGCTTCTCGTTGAAGCTGTCGTGGAAGCAGACGACCGCGTCGGGCGCGAGCTTGGGCTCGACCGCCTCCCAATCGACCCGCGCCTGCTCGGCCGTATGCATCCCGTCGATGAAGGCGAGCCCGAGGGACGGCAGCGCGCGGTAGGCCTCCGACGCCACCAGCGCCTGCGTGGTCATGCGCAGGTGACGGATGGTCCCGACGTCGAAGCGGCCGAAGTGCGCGCGCACGGTGGCGTCGTCGGCCCAGAAGTCGTCGGCGAGCGACGGGTCGACGAACCACACCTCACCGTCCTCGACGTTGTCCTGCAGCGCCTTCCCGAGGACGAGCGGCACGAAGCCGCGCCACGAGCCGATGACGAGCGCGTGACGTGGGCGCAGCGCGCGGCCGAGCGCGTAGTAGAGCCAGCCGAGCCCCAGGTTGCGGTCGGCGGCGCGCTGCAGATGTCCCATGCGCAGCAGCGACGGCTCGGCGAAGAGCGTGTCGATCCAGTCGATCATGCGGCGGCCAGGGCTCCGAGGACGTGATGGAGGTCGCGCTCGAGCGAGCCGGCGAGGACGACCGCGAGGCCGCGGTCGAGCCGCGCGGCCACGTCGACCGGCGCGGGCGGCGGATCGAGCGCCAGCAGGAACGCGTCGAGGCCGCGTGGCAGCTGGGCGGCGAGCACCTCGTGCTCGTCGGCCGACACGCACTGCAGCGGCAGGCAGCCGTGACGCAACGCCTCGAGCACGCGGAACGGGTCGAGTCCGCTCGCGTCGCCGCGCCAGACGCGCACGGCGGACGCGCGCTGGATCGCCGCGGCGACGGCGCGCGGCGTGCCGTGATCGGCGTCGGGGCGATGGCGGTGCGGCGTGCACACGGCGCCGGGACCCCATGCGTCGGTCAGCACGCGTGTCACCTCGGCGGCGCCCGGTGTCGGCAGGTCGAGGAGACACCACCGCACGGGTCGTTCGCCCCGGTCGCGGCAGGCCGCGAGCAGCGCGTCGCGATGGCGGGCCGGCGGCCGCCACGGCAGCGCGGCGCGGCCGGCAGCCGGCGTCGTCCACGAGATCTCGAGGCGACGGACGTCGGGCGGATCGTCGGGTGGATCCTGCGGCTGCTCGTCGCGGGGAACGATCGTGGTGGCGAGCACGCCGCACGCGAACGGCGTGGCGAGCTCCACGGCGGTGCCCGGCGGCGCTTCGACGACGATGCGCATGCCGTCGGGCACGGGGGGACGGGTCGGCGCGTCGGGATGCCACCACGACAAGCGCGAGCGCAGCGCCTCCTTCCACTCGGCCCACGCGGCGTCGTCGGGCATCGCGTCGTAGTGCTCTGCGAACAGCAGGCGGGGCCGGTGACGGCGCGGCGGCGAAAGCGCGAGGAAGGTATCGACGCTCAGCGGCGCCGCGAACGCACGCGTGCGGTCGAGCGCGCCGGCCATCGCGAGCTGCAGCATCGTGCGGAGGCACTTGCGGCAGCGGCCGCAGTTGTCGTCGACGTCCTGCTCCCAGCACACCTTGAGGGTCGCGAGCGCGTCGGGCGCCGTCGCCAGACGCCGCACCTTGGCGGTGCGGGCCACGTCGCCGCCGTGATAGACGACCGCGGTGCGCTCGGTCGACCAGAGCGGATCGAGCTCGGGATGGTTGCCGTTCGGCCCGATGTGGTCGGGGTCGTAGCCGGCGGGAAAGAGGAACCGCGCGACGCCGGCCCCCACGCCCAGCGCGCCGCCGGCCAGCGCGCCGCCGAACGCGTCGTCCCAGGCGACGAAGGGATCGAGGAGATGCCGCACGTCGAGCTCGACGACGAGCAGGGGAAGACCCAGGCGCGCGGCCGCGGCGCGCGTGCGGCGCACGGCCTCGCGGCGTCGCGGCGGGGAGTACTGGCGATCGAGGTCCGGCGCGTAGAGGAGATGCGGCCGCTCGCCGTCGTCGAGCGCCGTCAAGACGGAGAACCAGGAGTCGACGCCGCGGGTGAAGCAGCAGAGCGTCTCGCTCCCGGCGGGTTCCGGCTCGGCGGGCTCGGCGTCGATGCGGGGCGGCGGAAGGTTCCACCAGCGCGCGAACAGGTCGGCGGCCCGGGCGGCGCCGGCGAGCAGCCGGGGCGAGACGGGCGCCTCGAAGCGGACCGGTTCGTTCAGCGTGGCGGCGAGCAGGAGCAGCGGCGGCAGCCAGGGGGTGCCGGACGTATCGAGCCAGTCGGCGTACGCGCGCGGCACGCCGAGCCCGAGCTCGCAGGGCGCGAACGCCCCGGACTCGCTCTCCACGCGGACGCGCAGCCGTGCGTGTCCGGCGTCGAGGGTCAGGCGCGGCTGCCGAACGATCATCGCCGAGCGCATAGGAGCGAACGGACGTCGGAGTCAACGGTTCCTTGACCGCCTTCCGGCGCGGCCGATAGATAGCCCGCGTGCCGGGGTCCGCCACGCTGGTCTGCTGCGCCGCCGCGATCGGTTACGGGCCCGCCACGAAGCTCGCGCTGATCGCCGAGGCGTTGCGCGCCCAGGGCCTGCGGCCGGTGTTCCTCGGCGAAGGCAGCGCGCTCGAAGCGGCGCGGCGGAGCCCGGCGTTCGACGCCGTCGTCGCCGCCGCCCCCGACACGCCGGCGGCGCGCAAGCTGATCGCCGGCAGCGCCGGCGTGCTGTCGTCGATGGAGCGCGAGCACCTGCGCACCGCGCAGGCGTTCGGGCGGCCGACGTTCGTCGTCGACAGCCTGCTCTGGATGCGCGACCGTGTCCCGACGCCGTTCCGCGAGGCGACGCGGTACTGGGCGCAGGACTTCGTCGGCGTGCGAGAGCGCGCGCAGGGCGTGGCCGAGGTGGTGGGGCCGCTGCTGCCGCCGGGTCCGGTGGTGCGTGCGCCCGTCAACCGGCTGGTCGTGGCGCTCGGCGGCGCGCCGTCGCCGTTCGCGGACGCGGCGGACGACGATGCGTGGGGCGACGTGCTCGTCGCCGGCGTGCGCGCGATGGCCGGGCGGTTCGCCGACGTCGTGTGTCTCTCGAGCGAGCGGACCGCGGCGCGGCTCGACGCGCGCCACGGTGGCCGCGGCATCGCGTTCGCGTCGGCGGCGCCCGCCGATGCGGCGTCGCTGCTGGCGTCCGCGTCGCTGGTGCTGGCGGCGCCCGGGCTCACGACGACGCTCGAATGCTTCCAGCTCGGCGTGCCGACGGTGTTCCTGCCGCCGTTCTCGTACAGCCAGTGGTGGATCCTGAAGGTCCTGCGTGCGCGCCGGGTCGCGCCGCATGCGTATCACTGGGCCGACCGGACGCGGCGCGGGATGGTGACGCGCGGCATGTCGGAGGTCGGCCGCGGCGACGTCGTGCGTGCGGCCATGCGCGCACAGGTGCGGGGCATGACGCCGGCGTTCGTGGACGGGCTGTCCGCGATGCTGGCGCTCGACCACGACGCGCTGGCGGCACGGCAGCGGCGATTCGTCGCGCGGCTCGGCGAGAGCGGCGTGCCGGCGATCGCCGGCGCGATCGCGGCCCGGTGCGCGGTGGGGAGCGCGGCGTGACGTTCGACGTGGCGCGCATCGCCGCGGCGCTGGAAGGCGCGCTGCACGTTCCCTACGCGCCGCCGCACATCTATCCGATGGCGGCGCCGGTGTTCGCGGCGGCCCCGGGCGCCGAGCGCACGCGGTCGGGCGACGGGCCGCTCGCCGTCTACGTCCACGTCCCGTTCTGCAACTACGCCTGCACCTTCTGCTTCTACGCGAAGCGCGTCGAGGACGACGTCGGCGTGAAGGCGCGCTACGTCGACGCCGTCGAGCGCGAGCTCGCGTGGATTCCGCCGGGCACGCCGTTGCGCCATCTCTACCTCGGCGGCGGAACGCCGACGTCGCTGCCGCCGGCGCTGCTCGACCGCGTGCTCGGCGCGGCGCTGGCGCGGACCGTGCCGGTGCCCGGGGCGCGCTGGAGCGTCGAGGGCAGCCCGGAGTCGCTGACGGAGGAGCACGTCGCGGTGCTGCGCGCGCGCGGCGTCGGCCGGGTGAGCGTCGGCGTGCAGACGCTCGACGCCGGCGAGCTCGACACCGTCCATCGCCGGCACGCGCCAGAACGGGCGCTCGACGTGCTGCGCATGCTGGTCGCGTCGGGCTTCGTCGTGAACGTCGACCTGATGTACGGGCTTCCCGGGCAGACCGAGGCGACGTTCGCCGCCGCGTTCGCGGCGGTGACCGCGACGGGCGTCGACGCGGTCACGACCTACGGCTTGCGCGTCAACGAGCGTACGCCGGTGGCGCGCGCGCTCGACCCGGCCGAGCGGCTCGACCTGCCGCGGAAGCTCCACTGGCGCGGCCACGTGAAGCGCACGGCGGACGCCCTCGGCCTGGTGCAGACGCGCTGGCACACGTTCGTGCGACCGGACGGCGGCCAGGCGCCGGGGCCGAACGCGCCCGACGACACGGGTAGCACGGGGGACCAGCTCGGCGCCGGGCCGAGCGCCCGCTCGCGGCTCGACGGAATCGTCTACCGGAACGCGCCCGATCTCGACGTCTGGCTCACGCGCGTGACGTCGGGGACGAGCCCGGTTGCGGAGACGTTCGCCCTCGACGCGGACGACCGCCGGATTCGCTTTCTCGGGCAGACGCTCGGCGACGGGCGCGTGCTGTCGCGGGCGGCGTGGATGGATGCGTTCGACACGCCGATCGACGCGGAGTTCGGCGCGGTGCTCGCGCGGCTGCGCGCCGGTGAGCTGATCGCGGACGAGCACGATGCGATCGTGCTCACGGAGACGGGCAAGCTCGTGCACGATCTCGTGACGCTCGCGTTCTACCCCCCGCGCACGCAGGCGTGGCTGGCCGAGCGACAGGCCGCCGCGCTGACGCGGCGCGGCTGATCCGACGCGCGCACGGGCGGCGTCGCCCGTTACGCGAAATCGAGTGCTCGGCCCGTACGATTTCACGCTCTGTTGCTTGTCGCCCGTCGTTCCGTCTTGCTATGCCGCAATCAGGGGGGCGACATGCGAGAACGCTTCGTCTGGTCCGTGGCTGCAATGATGTCTCTGGTCGCGACGACGGCCTGGGCGGTGGCAGGACGCCCGGACCCGTCGTTCGGCACGAACGGCATCGTGCTCGCGCCGGTGCTCGAGTACTCCTACGCGGAGAGCATCGTGCGACTGCCCGACGGCCGGCTGCTCGTCGGCGGCGAAGCGGGGCAACGGGTGCACCCGTATCACCGCGACATGATGCTGGCGCGTTTCAACGCCGACGGGACGGCCGACACGACGTTCGGCACCGACGGCGTCGTCGTCACGGTGGTCGGGATCCGGCGGAGCATCATCAAGTCGGTGATGCTGCAGCCCGACGGGAAGATCGTCGTCGTCGGCACGCTGGACGATCGGTATCCCGGCTCCGACGTCGTGCTGGCGCGCTACGAGGCCGACGGCGCGCTGGACGCGACCTTCGGCACGGGCGGGATCGTGGAGCTCGACCTCGGCGGTACCGACCGCGTCGCCACGGCGACGCTCGTGTCCGACGGCAGCATCCTGGTCGCGGGCCAGACGCAGCAGACGGGGCTGCCGGGCGGCGCGGACGGCATGGTGCTGCGCTTCGACGACGCCGGCGCGCTCGACGGCTCGTTCGGGACGGGTGGCGTCGCGCTTCTCGATCAGGGCGGGCGTCACGACAACCTCGGCGACCTCATGCGCGAGCCGGGCGGGCGGATCATCGTCGTCGGGACGTCGGCCGATGTGCCCAATCCGTTCACGTCGCCGTCCGTCGGCATCGTCGCGGCGCTGCTCGACGACGGCACGCCGGACGCGACGTTCGGGACGGCGGGCGTCACCGAGTTCTCGATCGACGTGCGCAGCCACGTCGCGAACGTCGTGCGCTTGTCGGACGGCGATCTCTTCATGCACGCAGGCGGCTCGCCGGGTGATGGCACCGGCTACAGCGCGCTCGTGCGCATGAACGGCGACGGGACGTACGACGGTGGATTCGGCGGCGGCGACGGCATCCTCATCCCGACCGCGCTGCGGTTCGCGATGCTCGCGATGCCCGACGATCGCGTGCTGGCGGCGAGCCCCGGGTTCCTCTGGGGGCACTGGGGGTCCATCGGGATCGAGCGCCTGCTGCCGAACGGCGCACCCGACACGTCGTTCGGCAACGCGGGAGAAGCGTCGCTGTATCCGGCGACCGGCGCCTACTTCAACGGTGGGTCGCTCGCGGTGGTGGCGGATGCCGACGGCTCGGCGGTCACCGTCGCGGGGTTCTTCTCGCCGGTCCCGATGGAGAGCGATCAGAGCCGGCAGCTCGCGCTGGCGCGCGTCCTGCTCGACGACGCCGCGTGCACCGCGCACGCCGACTGCGGTGCGTGCGAGCGTTGTGGCACCGGCGGGATCTGCGAGCGCGGGCCGCGAAGCGGCTGCGTGCGTCCCGACTTCCGTGGCGCGAAGGTGGCCTACGCGGGGGCTCCCGTGAAGCCCAAGATCCAGTGGAAGTGGCGGTCGGGCGTGGCGGCGCCCATCTTCGATCCGACGACGGACGACCTCTCGCTCTGCATGTGGTGGGGCGAGCGCTATCCGATCTACGAGTCGACGATTCCGGCCGGCATCGGGTGGAGCAGCAACGCGGCGGGCCTCAAGTTCAAGGACCGCGCGGGCACCAACTTCGGCATCCAGCAGGTGATCGTCGGCCGGAAGAAGATCTTCCTCAAGGCCAGGGGCGCGGCGATCCAGGCGAACCCGAACGGCTTCCCGGACGCGTTGCTGCAGCCGGGCGACGACGACATCGACCTCGAGGTGCAACTGCAGGCGTCGAACGGGGCCTGCCTCGCGGCCACGTATCCGCAGTCGGTGTTCACGACGACGTATCCGCAGCACGTGCGGACCGGCGTGGGGCACTAGCGCCCCTACGAGCGCGTCGGCGACGTCTTCAGCGTCTCCAGGTCGGCGCGGAGCTGCGTCGCCGATGCGGTGAGCTCGGAGCGGACCGCCTCCGCGATCGCGGCGGCGGTCTTCTTCGCGCCGAGCTTCTTGCCGAAGCCCTTCACCGCCTTGAGCACCTTGCGCACCGCCGCCTTCGCGGGGCCGTCCTTGCCCTGACCGAGGAGGGCGGCGGCGCGGTCCGTCTGCGTCGTCGCGGCGCGGAGTCGGGCGAGCAGCGGCTTGCCGGGCTTGCCGATCTGCAGCCCGGTGACCGTGCCGGCCATCGCGGCGAGACGGCAGCGCACCGAAGCGAGCGTCGGTGCGGTCGTGCACCCGCCGCCGCCACCACCTCCGCCGCCCGTCGGCGCGCGGCGCTCGATGATCGAGCCCGCCGCGTGCTCCGTGGCGAGCGGACGGTCGATCAAGATCGAGCCGAAGCCGGTGACCGTCGCCTGCTCGGCGCGCGGCGTGCCCGCCTCGACGATGACCGTGTCGCCGATCGACACGAAGTCCGAGTGCAGGACGTCGAGCGACGTGGCGCCCGCCGCCGCCGTCGAATTCAGGATGGTGCGGTTGGCGTCGAGCTTGATGACGGGCGTGCCCTTCACGTGCGCCTTCTGCATGGTCGGGCTCACGGCGACGGCCTGCGCGGTGACGACGCCCGCGGTGACCTGTTCGGCGTCGGCGGTGCACGGGTCGACGACGAGGCCGTCGCCGGGCACGATGCCCGCCGTCGACTCGAGCTGCAGCGTGTCGCCGGCCGACGTCGCGGAGAGCACGGTGAAGACGTCGAGCCCGCATACCGACGTCGGTGGCGGCGGGATCGGATCGGACGTGACCTGGACGGCAACCTGCACGCTGTCGAAGCGCGACTCCTGGTACGGCGTCGTGCCGTTCACGGCCGACTGGAGCTGGACGGTGCCGACGGCGATGCCGCGCACCGGCACGTCGAACACGCGCGTCTCGCCCGGCTGTATGGCGAACCCGGCGGCGTCGGGGACGGGGATCGGCTCCAGGAGGTCGATGTCGCCGGCGTTGGCCAGCGGCAGGATGCGAAGCGGCGCGCCCTGGAAGAACGTGATCGCGTTGACGGGACCGACGCCCTCGGTCGACGCCGTCACCGTGACGCGGATGAGCTCTTCCTCGTCGACGGAGATCAGATTGTCGCCGCCGAGCACCTCCGCGGTGACGGACAGCTCCGGACTGTAGGTTCGGGTGACCGACGTCGTGACGTCGGCGTCCTCGATCACGACGCGTTTCACGGTCCACGGCGTGGCCGTCGCGCGGAGCTTGCCCGTGGGGCTCTGCGTGCGCAGCGGCATCACGTCCCACGTGCCGTTCGGCAGCGTGGCGACGAAGTCCTCGATCGGCGCCGTCATGACGACGCAGGCGGGCACCGTGCGCGTCGGGAGCCACGTCGTGATGAGCTGGTTCGTGGAGATGCAGTCGCCGGCGACCGGGTCGGCGCCGTCGCGGACGGCGAACATGCTGAAGGGCACGTCGCCCTCGGGATCGACGTAGCCGACGCGGAGCGAGAACAGCTCGACGTCGGTGCCGACCAGGTAGCTGATGCCGCCGGTGACCGCGCCGCCGACGTACCGCTCGAACTGGATGAGCTGGTAGAAGCCGGGTGAGGTGATGCCGTGCCCGGGCGGCGGATCGAAGTCGATGGTGCAGGAGCCCGGCGTCCCGCTGCTCAGGGGACGCGTCGGCTCGCCGGAGAGCCCGCCGTACTGGCCGCATTGTCCCGGGACGGCACTGAAGTGGCCGCTGACGTTGAAGAAGGTGGCGCCGTTGTAGATGCAGCCCGCGTCGCCGCAGCTGATGGCGTGCTCGAAGTCCGTCATCCCGACCGCGCCCGTCAGCGTGAAGCGCTCGCCGGGCTCGACGAGCACCGGGACGGGCGGCGAGAACGCGCAGATGAGACACGGGTCGGGGACGGGCGGCGGGATGGCGCCGGCGGTGCCGGCAAGAAGCAGGAGAGCGGCGAGCAGCGGGCGCATGGCGCACCGTAGCGAGCCGGGCAGGGTGTGTCGTCGGCGAATCAACGTATGCCGACACGCACGACGCGGACAGGGAGTACCAGGCAGCCAATGACGATCGAATACGACCGCACGACGGACACGCTGACCCTGGTGCTGCGGCGCGGCGCGTGCCGCCTCGAGACGGCGGCGATCGAGAGCGAGGGCGACGAGCGGACGTGTCAGGCGACCATCGGCACGGCGACGTACGAATTCGCCAAGGCGCTCGGCGGCGCGGCGCGAAAGTGCGCCGACAAGGCCGGCAAGGTGCTGACGGCAGGCTAGGGTTACTGAGGAACGACGAGGCGACGCGCACGCGCGGTGAGCTCGCGCGTATCGAACCCGCGGCCGATGGCGACGAGCACGCTCGCGCCGTCGCTCGCGGGGGCGTCGTCGGGCTCGATCTCGTAGCGTCCGCCCACGGCGTGCACGGACAGCCAGGTGCCGTCGCGCGTGTGGACGCGTCCCTTCGCGCGCAGCACGCCGGCGGGCAAGTCGTAGAGGAACGTCTCCAGCGCGTCGTCGTCGAGCGCGGCGGCGACGCGGAAGGTCCAGGTCTCCCACGGCACCCCGTGCACGTGCGCGTTCGGCGGCGTCGGATCGTGTGGGCCGGCGCCGACGTCGAGCAGCACGTCCCACGGCGTCGCGCCACGCGGCGCCACCAGGATCCGGGCGCGCGGGTTCAGGTCCCGGACGAGAGCCGCGACGGCGGCTCCATCGTCGTCCACCAGATCGAGCTTGCTCGGCAGCACGACGTCGGCCCGCGCGATCTGGAGATCGACCTCGGCCGCCTCCGCCCGCAGACGGGCGAGCAGCGTGGCGTCCACGACCGTCACGACGGCGTCGACGCGCCAGCGCGCGCGGAGATCGCCGCGCTCGAGGAGCCACGTCACCGCCAGCGGATCGGCGATGCCGGTCGTCTCGATGACGAGATGGTCGATCCCGCCGCGCTCCGACAGGCCTGCCAGCGTCGCCGCGAGATCGTCGTTCAGGGCGCAGCAGACGCAGCCGCCGTCGATCTCGACGAATTCCTCGGCGCCGTCGACGCCTTCGACGCCGACCGTGCCCAGCTCGTTCATGACGACGCCGACGCGCCGGCCGCGCGGATCGCGCAGCAGCTCGTTGAGACGCGTGGTCTTGCCGCTCCCGAGGAAGCCCGAGAGCACGGTGACGGGGATGCGCTGCACCACGCGCTCGCTTAGCACCCGACGCCGCGGTGGGCGATGGGCATGGCCCGGCGCGGTGACCGCGGCTTCGCGGCTTTACACGCATGAGGGAGGGCAGTAGGAGCCGCGAGTGCCTTCCGCGCTCTCTCCCGCGCTCTCTCCGACGATCGATCCCGTCCGCGTCGAGCTGGCCGTTCCCGCGTCGGCCGACCTGCTGCCTCTCGCGACCCGCTTCCTCGACGACGTCGTGGCGCTCGCCGGCTTTCGCGACGCCGACGCCGCGCGGCTGGTCGCGGCCGCCGGCGAGGCGTGCGCCAACGTCGTCGATCACGCCTTCGCACCGGATGAGACCGGCCGCTACACGGTGGTGGCGGAGATCACGCCCGCCGATCTCGTGATCGAGGTCCACGACAACGGCCTCCCCGTCGATCCACATGCGGCCGACGAGGAGGGGCTCGAGGTGTCGCGCCCGCGCGCCAGCAAGGCCGGAGGGATGCGGCTCATCCGCGACGCCGTCGATTCCCTCACCTGGGTGCCGCGCGGACGGGCCGGCAAGGCGCTGCGTCTGGTGCGACGCCGACCGCAGCCCGACGTCACGGCGTGCCTGCCCGCGGACCAGCTCCAGCGCTTCAGCGAGGACGAGCCGCTCGCGCCCGAGCAGGAGTACGCCATCGAGTCGTTCGCCGGCAGCGACGCGATCGGCATCGCGCGCTGCATCTATCGCGCCTACGGCGACACCTACCTGCACGACGACTGCTACGTGCCGGAGCGCCTCGTGCATCTGAACGCCAGCGGCGCGCTGGTGTCGATCGTGGCGCGCGACGCCGGCGGCGACGTCGTCGGCCACTACGCGCTCGAGCGGTTCGACGGCGGGCGTGTTGCCGAGCGCGGCATGGCGGTGGTGCACCCCGCGCATCGCGGGCGCGACCTGATGGGACGCATGCGCTCGCTGCTCGAAGCGCAGGCGCGTCGCATCGGCCTCGCGGGCGTCTACAGCCACGCCGTCATGCGGCATGCCTACAGCCAGAAAGTGAACGAGAGCTTCGGCTCCGACGTCTGCGGCGTGCTGCTCGGCGCGGGGCCGAGCGAGATGCGCTTCAAGGGGATCGGCACGTCGGTGCCCACCGACCGGCTGAGCTTCGTGCTCTATTTCTCGTATGTCGACGCGCCGCCGGGCGGCATCGCGGTGGAGGTGCCGGAGCGGCACCGGGCGCTGGTGCAGCGCCTCTATGGCGGGCTCGGCGTGGCGGTGCGGTTCGTGGCGCCGCTGCCGCCGGCCGCCGGGGACAGCGTCGTCGACGTGCGCTACAGCCACACGCTCGACGCGGGCACGATCCACGTGCACCGCATCGGACCGACGACCGCGGCCGAGGTGCGACGGAGCGCGCGCGATCTCGCGCGTGTGGTCGGCGCCGAGGTGGTGCACCTGTACGTGCCGATGGCGCAATCCGGCGCGGCCGCGCTGTGCGAAGAGGCCGCCGCCTGGGGCTTCGGCTTCGGCGGCATCGGGCCGGCGTTCGCGAAGGATGGCGACGCGCTCGTGCTGCAGTGGCTCGCGCGGCCCGTCGACGTGGCGTCGCTCGCGGTGGCGACGCCGTTCGTCGGCGAGCTCGTCGAGTACGTCGAGCGGGACCGGGCGCGCGTCGCGACGACGTCGGCGTGATCACGCCCGGTCGGGTCCGAGGCGAACGAGCATCTTCCCCGTGTTCTCGCCGCGGAAGAGACCGAGGAAGGCCTTCGGCGCGTTCGCGATGCCCTCGTGCACGGTCTCCTGCCATTTGATCTTCCCGGCGGCGATCCATGGGCCCATGTCGGCGTAGAACTGCGGCACCATGTCGACGTAGTCCGACACGATGAAGCCTTGCATCGTGAGGCTCCGGCCGATCACGTTGACGAGATTGCGCGGCCCCGGCGGCGGCTCGACCGCGTTGTACATGCTGATCATGCCGCACATGACGAGCCGGCCCCTCTGGTTCATGAGCTCGAGCGCGGTCTCGAGGTGCTCGCCGCCGACGTTCTCGTAGTAGATGTCGATGCCGTTCGGGCAGGCCTTCGCGACGTCGCCGAAGAGGTTGCCCTTGCGGTAGTTGACCGCCGCATCGATGCCCGCCTCCTCCACGAGCCAGCGGCACTTGTCGTCGGAGCCGGCCGAGCCGACCACGCGGCACCCCTTGATCTTCGCGATCTGCGCGACGACCGAGCCGACGGCGCCGGCGGCGGCGGACACGAAGACCGTCTCGCCTTCCTTCGGCTCGCCGATACGCAGCAGGCTCGTGTACGCGGTGAGACCCGTCATGCCGAGCACGCCGAGGAAGCACTGCAGCGGCGCCACCGCGGGGTCGACCGGCTGGAACATCGTGCCGTCGGTCACGTTGTACTCGCGCCATCCGCCGGCGGCGAAGCCGCAGACGTAGGCGCCCGGGGCGAACGCCGGGTTGTTCGACCGCACGACCTGGCCGACCGAGCCGCCGTCGAGCACCCTGCCGACCTGGAACGGGGGGATGTAGCTCTCGCGATCCATCATGCGACCCCTCATGTAGGGATCGACGGTCATCCAGACGTTCCGCACGAGGAACTGGCCCGGGCCCGGCTCGGGAACCGGCCGCTCGACGAGCTCGAAGTCGTCCTCGGTGGGCATGCCGACGGGGCGGCGCTTCAAATGGATCTCGCGGTGGGTTGCCATGGCTCCCTCATGCATCGAGCGGGTGCTGTCGCGCCAGTGCGCCGACGTTCAGCGTACGCGACAACCATCCGCAGCGCGTCGTGGGAAAGGCGGCGGGTCTCGCCGTCAGGGCATCGCCGACGGCCGGTCCGAAGTCGCCGCGCGGATGTCGAGCGAGGACGGCTCGAACCAGCGACGGCGGGAGCAGCTGCAGGCGAAGGCCCGTGACGTCGACGAGCGTACCGGCGGCCACGAGCCGCGCGAGCGGACCCGCCTCCGCGTCGATCCGGAGATTCAGGTGCATCGCGATGGCGTCGGCGACGCGTTCGGCGTCGGGCTCGGGCCGATGACGGATCACGACGTCTCGTGCGGCGTGTGCACCGGAGACGGCGAAGCAGGGCACCTCGCGCGTGGGCGCGAAGCGATCCGTGAGTCCGAGGTCGTGCAGCACGCACGCCACGTAGAGCAACTCCGGATCCGGCTCGAGCTGCTCGACGCGCGCGAGCGCGGCGGCGAAGTACCAGGTCCTGCTCCCGTGGCGGTCGAGCCAGTCCGGCGCCACGTCGCGCCAGAGCGTCTCCGCGTCGCGCGCCAGCCGCGAGTCGGGCGGCTCGAGCTGGGCGAGGTCGAGGTCCGGAAGCGCGGTCGCCGTCCGGTCGCGTTCCGCGAGCACGTAGGGAATCTGCGCCGCGAGCTCCGCCTCGTCGTCTGCGGTGATGGTACCGCCGCCGAGCCTCGCCCATGCCATGCTGCCGAGCGCCGGTGAACGTCGAGTCTGCGTCATCGTCTCCTCCTGTGATGGCGGCTCTACCCGGCGATCGCGCTCCGCGACAGTGGCAATGTTGACGATGTTGATGCCAGAATGGCCACGATGCGAAGCGTCGACATCGTCGCGCTCGACGGCGTCATGGCGTCGAGCCTGAGCGTCACCCTGGACGTGCTGGCCGCGGCGAACAGGCTGGCCGCGCGGCAGGCGCAGGCCGTCGCGCGCCGACCATTCTCGTGGACGGTTCTGGCGACCCGCCGATCGGGGGTGACGACCGGCAGCGGCTACCGATTCGGTGTGGACGCGACGCTGGACGGCCGGCGTCCGAGCGCGCTGGTCGTCGTGCCGGGACTCGGCCTGAGCGCACCGGACGAGATCGCGGCGAAGCTGCGCAGCCGCGAGGCGCAGGCGGTCATGGCGTATCTGCGGGCGGCGCACCGTCGCGGAGCGATCGTCGCGGCGTCGTGCAGCTCCACGTTTCTGCTCGCGGAGGCCGGGCTGCTGGACGGCGGTGCCGCGACCACCACGTGGTGGCTCGCGTCGTTCTTTCGCGAGCGCTACCCGGCGGTGGAGCTCGTCACGGACCGCATGGTCGTGGCCTCGTCGCGGACCGTGTGTGCCGGCGCCGCCCTGGCCCAGCTGGATCTCATGCTGCATCTGGTGGATCGGTTCGCGGGCGCGTCGCTCGCCCGACTGTGCGCGCGGTACATGGTGCTCGACGAGGCGCGGGCGTCACAGGCGCCGTACATGGTCCTCGAGCACCTCGCGAGCAGTGACGACGTCGTCGCGCGTGCGGACGCGTGGGTCCGAGCGAACCTGGCGTCGCCCTTCAGGCTGCCCGACCTCGCGCGCGCCGTGGGGGCGAGCCCACGGACGCTCAACCGTCATTTCCACGCGGTGGTCGGCATGAGCCCCCTGCGCTTCGCACGCCGGCTGCGGATGGAGGCCGCCCGGAACCTGCTCGAAACGACGAACGTCCCTGTCGACGAGCTGGCAGACCGCGTCGGGTACACGGACGTGGCCGCGTTCCGCCGGCTCTTTCGCCGGCACGTCGGCGTGCCGCCCGGCACGGCCCGTCGCGAGCTGCGGGCACGATCGGCGCGGGCGGACTGACGCGCGGCCTACCGGCAGCGGTAGGTCGTGCCCTTCGTCGTGCAGCCCGCCGAGAACGTGTGGGTGCCGCAGAGACCGAGGGCGCCAGCGCTGCCCTGCGCGCCGACGACGAGCGTCACGCGCACCGGACCGACCGGCAGCGGTAGCGAGCCGCCCCTCGTCTGGATGCCGAACGTCACGCCGCGGCCGCGCGCGCGGCGGTCCTTCAGCTGGAGACGCCGCAGTCCGCGTGCGCTCCCGGGCGGACACGCCGGCGGGGCGACGGCGCCGGAGCGGTTGTCGTAGGTCGTTCCCTTCCACCCGTCCTTCGGGCCGCAGCCCGTACCCTTCGCGCCGGGCGGGATGGGCGCCGAGCCGGCGGTGAGATCGACCAGGGGCCCGCCGGCGCCCAGGTCCTCGATCAGGAGCTGCATGCCGCTCGCGGCGGGGTCGAGCGCCGCCGGTGTGCCCGCACCGAGCATGAGGGAGCCGCCGAGCAGCAGGCGGGCGGCCGGACCGCCGGCCTTGGTGATGCGCAAGGTCATTCCCTGCATCGACGCGCCGCCCTGACAGAGCGGCGGCGGCAGGGTGGTGGTGGTCGTGGTGGAGGGCGGTATGGTGGTGCTGCTGGTGGTCGACGTCGTCGTGCTCGCGATGGTCGTCGTGGTGGTCGTCGTGGTCGTCGTGCTGGTGGTGCTCGCGAGGCTCGACGTGGTGGTCGTCGTCACGACCGTGGTCGTCGTCGAGGTCGACGTCGACGTGGTCGTTGCCAGCGTCGTCGTGGTGGTCCCTGCACTGGCGTCGCGCTCGACCGCGCCGATGTCGCAGCCCGATCCTGCGGGCCGATTGAAGCCGCGCTGGTCGACGGCGGCGCAGGTGGTGCCACCCGAGCCGGGAGTGCCCGGATCGCCCGTATCGACGAGCGGGCTGCCCGCGTTCGGCAGGAGCGTGTAGGTGGTGCCGCCGTTGTCCGCGTAGGTGCCGAGCGCCGGATCGACGCCCGTCTGGTCGCCCGTGCCGAGCGCCATCGTGCAGGCGGTCGTCGTCTCGAGCAGGTTGTGCCCCTCGGACGTGAGCGTGCCGAAGCAGTCCGATGCCGTGGCGCCGGCCAGGTTGTTGGCGACGACGGTGTTCCGCAGCGTCACGGTGCCGCCACTGGTGCAGTCGATGCCGCCGCCGTGGTCCGAGCCGCTCATGTCCGAGTCGCTCGTGTTGCCGGTGATCGTGGCGTTCGCGAGCGTGATCGTCCCACCCCCGGCGGTGCGGATGCCGCCGCCCTCGTGGGCCGCCGAGTTGCCGTGCACGGTGACGTTCGTGAGCGTCAGGGTGCAGCTGCCGTTGGTCGAGATGCCGCCCGCCCAGGCCGACGAGACGTTGAAGACGATGCCGCTGTTGCTGACGTCGACCGTGTCGGAGCAGTAGATGGCGCCGCCGCCGATGCTGCCGGTGCCGACGGTGTTCAGGATGAACGTGGCGTCGGTGATGGTGGTGGGCGCGCCGGCGTACAGCGCGCCGCCGTCGTCCCCGGCGTCGTTGTCGTACAGGGTGGCGAGGTCGAGCGAGAGGCTGCCGTTCGGGCCCTGGTAGATCGCCCCGCCGTTCTCGTCGGCCGTGTTGCTCAGGAACGAGACGTTCGTGAGGGTGGCGGTGCCGTGGTTCGTGAGCGCGCCGCCGTCGGTGTTGGCGCGGTTGCCGCTGAAGACGCTGTTCGACACGGCCAGCGTGGTGCCGGTGATGCTGTAGATGGCGCCGCCGGTCGAGCTGTCGGCGATGTTGTCCTGGAAGGTGCAGTCGTCGACGGTGAGGCTGGCGCGGTTGTGGATGGCGCCGCCGGCCTGCGCGGGCGTGGAATCCTGGAGCGTCATGCTGGAGAGCGTCACCGTCGCTCCCGAGCGCACCTCGAAGAAGCGATCGCCGAGATAGCCCGCGAGGATGGTGCCGGCGCGGCTGGCGCCGGCGATGTGCACGGTGCCGGTCAGGTCGAGGTCGCCCTCGGCGGCGCTGTTCTCACCCGGGCCGCCGACGGCCATCGTGTAGGTGCCGTTCGGCAGCGAGATCAGGTCGGCGCCGGAGCCGGCCGTGCAGGCGTCGACCGCGGCGTCGGTGTTCGCCGCGACCACGGCCTCGCGCAGCGAGCAGTCGCCGTCGGTGTTGAGCTCGTCCGTGGTGGTCGTGACGGAGATGGTGACGGCGTGCGCGCTCGTGGCGACGAGCAGGCACAGGAGGAGATGCAGCCGAAGATGGCCCATGAGGGGCGGTATCGGTCGGGGACGCGCGGGTCGTTAGGGTCAGAAGATTGACCCCCGACTCACGTGGCGTGGCGACCCGTCGCCGTGGCAGGGTGTGGCGCGTGCACACACCGGTCCTGCCGCGATGGCGCACCGCATGGGCTGTCGCGACGTGCGTCGCGCTGTGGAGCGCCACCCACGTCGCGGCGCTCCCGCCCTGCGGCGAGCCGAGCGCGCAGACCTCCGGCGGCCAGGCCCGCTTCCTCTGGCGGGGCGACGAGGTCTCCTACGAGGGCCGCACGTCCGCCGCGTTCTCAGCGGCGCAGCTCGGCGATCCGGTCGGCGGCACGTCGGCGTTCCGCGTCTGCATCTGGAGGGACCGGGTACCGGTGTACCATACCGAGATTCCCGCCGGTGGAACGTGCGGCGGCAAGGCGTGCTGGAAGCGGCTCGGCGCGAAGAGGCTGCGCTTCCGGGATCGGAATCCCGGCGGCATCGAGCGGCTCGAGGTGCGGGCCGACGGCGCATGCAGCGCCTCCTGGTCGCTCCGCGCGGAAGGCGTCGATCTCGGCAGCGCGGGCGGGGCGCTCCTCGTGGAGATCCGCAACGGCGACGGGTTCGTCGTGCAGAGCCGGTTCGATGCGCTGGGCCGCTCGAAGGCATCGGTCCGGGGTGAGAGGCCACGCTGCCGCCGTCGCAAGACCGCGCGCCGCCCGAACGTCGTCTTCGTGCTCGCGGACGACCTGGGCTACGGCGATCTCGGCAGCTACGGCAGCCCCGACATCGCGACGCCGAACCTCGATCGCCTGGCGAACGAGGGTGCGCGCTTCACGCAGTTCTACGTCGGCGCGTCGGTGTGCACGCCGTCGCGCGCGACGTTCCTCACCGGCCGCTATCCGGGCCGCATGCGGTTCAGCCCGGCGGGCGTGTTCTTCCCCTTCGACACGACGGGCCTCGATCCTGCCGAGGTGACCATCGCCGAGCTGCTGCGCGAGCGCGGCTACGCGACGGCGCTCGTCGGCAAGTGGCACCTCGGACATCTCCCGCCGTACCTTCCGACCGCGCAGGGCTTCGACGTGTTCTTCGGGCTGCCCTACAGCAACGACATGGACGAGCCGTGGTACCCGGGGCAGGCGCCGCCGGTCCACGGCTGCAACTCACTGGTGCCGGGTTGTCTGCCCGGCGTGCCGCTGATGGACGGCGAGCGCATCGTCGAGATGCCGGCGAACCAAGAGACGTTGACCGCGCGCTACACGGCGCGTGCGGTCGAGTTCATGCGCGAGGCGGTGGGGGAGGACAAGCCGTTCCTCCTCTACTACGCGAGCCACATCCCCCACGTGCCGCTATATGCGTCGGCCGAGTTCGCCGGCCGCTCGGCGGGCGGTCGGTATGGCGACGTCGTCGCCGAGCTGGACGGGAGTGTCGGCGCGCTGCTGGAGGAGATCGACGCGCTCGGCATCGACGACGAGACGCTCGTCGTCTTCACGAGCGACAACGGCCCGTGGCTACTCTGGGCGACCGACGGGCCCGTCACGCAGGGAGGGCAGGACGGCGGCAGCACCGGCCATCTGCGCGAGGGCAAGAGCACGACGTTCGAGGGCGGCATGCGCGTGCCGCTGATCGCGCGCTGGCCGCGACGGATTCCGGAGGCGCGCATCATCGCGCAGCCCGCGACGATGGCCGACTGGATGCCGACGCTCGCCGGGCTCGCCGGTGCGGTGCCGTCGACCCCGATCGAGGTCGACGGCCGGAACCTCTGGCCGCTCCTCTCGGGTCGCGGCTTCCGCGACGAGGACGGCATTCGCTATCTGTACTACCGTCAGGACAACAGCGGGATCGGCGCGTATCGCGAGGGCCGCTGGAAGCTGAAGCTCGCGGTGCAGGGCGGCGAGTCGGTCTACGCGCGCTACGAGCACGGCGACCTGCTGTTCGACCTCGAGGCGGATCCCGGCGAGCAGCACGACCTGGCCGCGGCGATGCCGGAGAAGGTCGAGGAGATGAAGCGGAGCATGGCCGCGCTCGCGGCGGGGGTGGAGCCACCTTCACGCTGAGTCGGGTCAGTGAGATGCCGCCTCGTACCGCACCCCCGGGAAGTCTCGGGCGAGGCCATGGGAGAGGTAGGCGGCCGCGGCGCGGCGCGCGGTCGGATCTACCGCCAGCTGGCTTTCGAAGAAGGCTCCGACGGCGACCTTGGTGATCAGCTGCTGGCGCGCGGGATCGATCGCGCTGCACGGGGGCGCGACGACGCAGGGCTGAGCAATCGATGCACGAATCAGATCGCCGCTCTCGTTCCCGCCGAGTGCCGCGAGGTTCTCGCGGCTGTCACTCAGGTCGAGCGTGAGCGCCAGCCACCAGCAGGCGAGGACGTCGAGATTGCACGGCACGCGCAGCGCGTTGAGGGCGAGGTCGTCGAAGCCCGCGTGCGAGCCGCCGGTGATCGCCACGAGCTGACTGCCGGGGACGTCGGCCGGCACGCGCGCGGCGTTGCTCGCGTAGTCGACCACGACGTCGGCGTCGCCCGCGATCATCAGGAAGGGCGTCGTCACGGCGGCGAAGAATTCGGGCTCGAAGATCCTCATCGGTCCCGCCAGCGAAACCGCCGCGCGGATGCGCGGGTCGCGCAGCCGCGGATGGAAGGCGGCCAGCGTGGCGGTCAGGCCGCCCAACGACAGCCCCATCACGCCGATGCGCCCGGGGTCGATCGTGCCGTCGAACGGTCGTTCCCCGTCGTGCCAGCCGAGAATCGTGTCGATCAGGAACCCCAGGTCGGCCGGCTGGTTCACGACGTCTTCGGCCGCCCGTCCGAGCCACGCCCCGCGCGCGGTGAGCGGATGATCGGGCGCCGCGACCACGTAGCCGTGGCTCGCGAGCCATTCGGCAAGGTAGGCGCCGCCGTCGCGCGTGGACGTGAAGCCGTGGCTGTAGAGGACGAGCGGGTGCGAGCCTGGGACTCCACGCGGGAACCAGACCGTCGTCGTCAGGACGCGCGGGGAGTGCGTGGCGTCGTCGGTGCGCGCGTCGTTCGGGCGGGATCGATCGACGAGGTCGTAGTCGCGGCGGTCGACGTCGAACGGTCCTTCGGCGAGGAGGTAGGCGCTCGGCGATCCCGGTGGCGGCGTCGGTGGCACGACGCGGGCGCACGCTGAGGCGAGCGCGAGGAGGGTCAGGATCTTCGGTACGCGCGACACGATGTTGCGAGTAGAGCACGCACGTAGCGTGGGGATCGACCCGATCGACGGCCTAGACGACGCTCGGCGCCGTCCCCGCAATCCCGTGCGCCGTCTTCGCGGCGACGGCGATGATCGTGACGGCATCGGGCTCAAGAACGCTGATCGGGTCAAACGGAACGCCTCGATCTTTGCGTTTCGGCGCGCGGATGGGCTAGCCCGCTACCCATGCAGCTCTACGCCGGCCTCTCGTCGCACTTCTGCCGCGACGCCTCGCACAATCAGATCGCCGAGAAGTTGCGCACGGCGTTCTCCAGGCACTATCGCTATGAGCCGCCGCCGAGCGAGGTGAACTCGTGGCGCAACTCGCTGCGCGCTATGGCCGACGTCCTCGAGGAGGGTGGACTCGACGATCACGGGGTGATGCTCGAGTACCGTCTGCCGCTCACGTCGAAGCGTCTCGACTGCCTCGTGTCGGGGAAGGACGCATCCGGCGCCGATCGGGCGGTCATCGTCGAGCTGAAGCAGTGGGAGCGCTGCAGCGAGGCCCTCGGCGACAAGCTCGTCACTACGCGCGTCGGTGGTGCCGAGCGCGAGGTGCTGCACCCCTCCGCGCAGGTCGGGCAATACAAGCTCTATCTCGAGGATACGCACACCGCGTTCCACGAGGGCGATCGCCCGATCCGGCTCGACGCGTGCGCCTACCTGCACAACTACTTCACGTCTCCCGGGGACTACCTGTTCGCGACGTCCTTCGGGCCGCTGATCGAGACCTGCCCGGTGTTCACCGGCGACGACGTGACGCGCCTTGCAGAGCATCTGGGCGAGCGTCTCGAGGGTGGCGACGGGCTGACGGTGCTGAACCGCATCGCGGAGAGCAAGTACCGCCCGAGCAAGAAGCTGATGGAGCACGTGGGCCAGGTGATCGGCGGCGAGCCGCGCTACGTGCTGCTCGACGAACAGCTGGTGGTGTTCGAGAAGGTGCTGGCGACGGTTCGAGCCGGGTTCCACGACCGCCGGAAGGCGGTGCTGATCGTGAAGGGTGGACCAGGAACGGGAAAGTCGGTGATCGCCATCAACCTGATGAGCCGGCTGTCGCTGGCGCAGGTGAACGCGCACTACGCGACGGGATCGAAGGCGTTCACGGAGACGCTGCGTGAGATCGTGGGCACCCGCGGCGGCGTCCAGTTCAAGTACTTCAACAGCTATCAGGACGCCGACCCGAACGCAGTCGACGTGCTCATCTGTGACGAGGCGCACCGCATCCGGGAGGTGAGCTACAACCGCTTCACGCCGAAGGCGAAGCGCAGCGGTAAGCCGCAGATTGCCGAGCTGCTGGACGTGGCGAAGGTCGGAGTGTTCTTCGTGGACGATCGCCAGGTCGTGCGGCCTGGCGAGATCGGATCGGTCGAGTACATCCGGGCCGCGGCGCAGGACGCCGGGTGCATCTTGTCCGAGTACGAGCTGGAGGCGCAATTCCGCTGCGCGGGCTCCGACGGCTTCATCAACTGGATCGAGAACACGCTCGGGTTGGCGCGGACCGCCAACGTGCTGTGGGATCCGTCCGACCCGTTCGACTTCCGCATCATGGCGACCCCGGCCGAGGTGGAGGCGGCGATCCGCGCGAAGGCGGCCGAGGGACATTCCGCGCGGATGACGGCGGGGTTCTGCTGGCGCTGGTCGGATCCGCTGGACGGCGGCGGCCTCGTGAACGACGTGGTGGTCGGCGAATACGCCCGGCCGTGGAACGCGCGGCCCGATGCGAAGCGGCTCGCACGCGGCATCCCGAAGTCCTCGTTGTGGGCGCATGATCCCGGCGGCCTCGAGCAGGTGGGCTGCGTCTATACGGCGCAGGGCTTCGAGTTCGACTACGCCGGCGTGATCTGGGGCACCGATCTCACGTACGATCTCGACCGGCAGGCGTGGGTCGGGAATCCGGCGGCGTCCTACGACACCGTCGTGAAACGCGCGAAGGGGGCGTTCGTGGACCTGGTGAAGAACACCTACCGGGTGCTGCTGTCGCGCGGGATGAAAGGGTGCTTCGTGTGCTTCGTCGACAAGGACACGGAGCGGTTCGTGCGGAGCCGGGTGGAGTAGGGCCTGATGACGAATTCTGCGCTCAGTTGTTCTGAACGCGAGTCAGACGCTTGCTGTCTCGATGCCGGCCGCGCGCGCTGCTGCCGTCAGCCGATCATCGAAGGATGCGAGCGTGAGCGCCTGTCCTCTGTCTCGCAGGTAGATCATCGATGCGAGGTGGATCGCATCCAGGGTTCGCACGGCGACAGGGAATGCTTCTGTCGCACGCGAGAGCACCACAGGACTCATCTCGATGAGGGATACGCCAGCGAGCAAGCTGCGGACTGCATCCGCATGCGTTCGGGCGATCCCTCGTGCGTGGATGCGCACCCAGATTTCGTATTCGAGCAAGCGGCTTGCGACGAGTTGCTCGTCCCACAGCGTGCGTGCGGGAGTGCGTGTCTCTCCAAGCAGGTGTGCCAGTGCGACGGATGTATCGAGGTAGATCATCGCGATTCGCGATCTGCCGTCAGCTCACTGAGCAGCTCTTCCGTGGGGGCGACCGGCTGTCGCGGTGGAACCGTTCCTCGTGAGAGGAGAGACGGGCGGATCAGGCCTTCACGCACCATCGCCGCGAGCTGCGCGTCGTCGACCCATTCTGCTCGGCCGGCTCGGGGTGGCGTAAGCTCGGCCACCACGCGGTCTCTGTCGGTCACCAGCACAGTCTCGCCGCCCGCAGCCAAGCGCACGTATTCACTGAGCTTGTTCTTGAGGACCTTGAGCCCGACGCTCCGCATGACTCATAGGTAGCTCCCGGGAGCTACCTTCGCAAGTCGTTTTGCCTTTGCGGAGATTGGGCCGTCATTCTCCGCGTGGCGTGCGGAGAATGGGGTTTGCTTCTGTGGCTTCAGTCAGGCGGCGGCGACGCGCGACTCCGCGAAGAACGTCGCCGGCATGGGACGGTGAAGCCGCCAGGTGATCGCCATCGGCTGTTCTCCCTCGTGACGGACGTAGTCGGCGGTTCCGAGGCAGACGTACGCCGACGCGACGCCGCGATCGTCACGCTTTCGCGTACGGACGAAGAGCACGACCGCGCTTCCACGGTCGCGGTGCTCGCGATATCGGCGACCCGTCGCGGACTCCGCCCGAGTCGCGCTTTGCGACTCCCAGTGAAACAGCTCCGGAGAGATCGCGTAATCGCGGTACATCGTCGTGGGCGAGTAGTCGCGCTCGGACTTGGCCGTCGTGACGAAGAAGAAATCCGTGCGTGAAGGCTCGTCCCACAGCACACCGGCCTGGAGTTGCGAGTAGGACGTGCCGGGCACGATCCGTCCGAGCGCCGCGAGGACTTCGTTCAGCGTGTATGACGCGTGCACACGAAGGGGGACGTCACCGCCGGGCAGGTGCAACGGATGGGTCACGTGGTCCGTGCGATCGTCGAGTATGGCGAGCAGCTCCCGCGCCTCGGCGAGGAGGTCCGGGTGCGACCAGAGTCGGTCGAGACCCTGGTCCACGGAGATGTCCCTGCCGTCTCGTCCCCAGAGCAGGTAGTGGAGCATGGCGAGCTGTCGCGGCTCGACGCCGCCGCTGTCAGGCGCGCTGCCGGAGAGCAGTCGGCGGTACGTCTTCAGACGCTCGTCGTCGTCGATGTGCAGCATTCGAGCGGTTCCGGCGGCGATCGTGCCTTCGAATTCCGAGTCGGTCGTTGGCAGTCGGCCGGCACGACGGCGCAATGCGGTCCAGCCGAGCCATGCGTTGCCTGCCTTTCGGTAGAGGTCGGTGAGCTCGACGCCGGTGTCCTCGAGGAAGCTCCGCAGGTCACTACCGGTCCAACCACGAAGCTCCTCGATGAGACGGGACAGGCCACGCCCGATGCCGTTGCGCAGGCTGCCGAGCACCACGCGACTCGCCTCGCGGTCGAGATCGATGGCGCAGCCGGGAGGCATCACCGGGAACCCATCCTCGACCTGCCGCTCGACGTCTCGCCGCGATCCCGGCAGGAGGGCGCGGAAGCGCTGGTCGAATCGGAAGAAACGATGTGGCTGGCCGATGAAGTCGAAGATGGTACAACACGTCTTGCCCGGCGCCCGGCGGAGGCCGCGTCCGATCTGCTGCAGGAAGACGGTGGCGCTCTCCGTGGGCCGAAGCAGCAGGATCGTGTCGATCTCGGGGACGTCGACGCCTTCGTTGAACAGATCGACCGTGAACACGACGTTCACCGTGCGCTCGCGTAGCTGACGCAGGGCGGCCGATCGCGTCGCGCGATCGGTGTCGCCCGTGACCGCGATCGCCGGAATGCCCGCGGCGACGAACTGTTCGGCCATGAATCGCGCGTGCTCGACGCTGACGCAGAAGCCGAGCGCACGCATCGCCGCGCGATCGGGAACCTTGTGGTCGAGCGCCTCGATGATCAGTCGTACGCGCCGGCGCGCCAACTCGCGGCTCAGCACGTACACCTTCTCGAGGTCCGCGGCCTCATAGCCGCCGCGTCGCCAGCGCGCGTCGCTGAGATCGACGTCGTCGTACAGACCGAAGTACTGGAAGGGAGCCAGAATCTGCTGCTCGAGTGCGGACCAGAGCCGCAGCTCCGCCGCGATCCGGCCGTCGAACCACGTGCGGACGTCGCGGCCGTCGGCGCGCTCCGGTGTGGCGGTGAGACCGAGCAGGAGTCGGGGCACGACGTGTTCGAGAAGTCTGGTGTAGGTCGCTGCGTGTGCGTGGTGCACTTCGTCGACGATGACGACGTCGAAGAAGTCCCTCGGCAGGCGATCGAGGTCCACCTGCGCGAGCGTCTGAATGGATGCGAAGACGTGACGGCCGTCTTCGGGACGCTCGCCATCGACCCAGAGCTCGCCGAACGACGCATCGCGCAGCACCTCGCGAAAGACGCGCCGGCTCTGCTCGAGAATCTCCTTACGGTGCGCGACGAAGAGCAGGCTGGCGTTGCGCCAGCCCTCGCGGACGCGCCGATAGTCGAGCGCGGCGACGATGGTCTTTCCGGTTCCGGTGGCCGCGACGACCAGGTTGCGCCAGCGGCCATGAAGCGTGCGCTCGGCCTCGAGCTGGTCGAGGATGGCGGTCTGGTACGGAAACGGGTGGATGTCGAGACCACTCAGCGGCGATGGTTCGTCGTTCGTTGCCCGCTGCACGGCGGCCTGGAACCGCGGCCGAGCCGCCGCGGAGTACGGCTCGAACTCGGCGTCCTCCCAGTACGCATCGAAGACCGCCTGGAAGCGCTCGAGCACGTGGGGCGTCTCGATCTGCGACAGGCGGACGTTCCACTCGAGGCCGTCCAACAAGGCGGACGAGGACAGGTTCGAGGAGCCGATGTATGCGGTGGAGAAGCCGGTCGCGCGATGGAACATCCACGCCTTGGCGTGCAGTCGCGTGCGTTGCGTGTCGTAGGAGACCTTCACCGCGGCACCCCAATCGAGGAGGGCATCGAGCGCCTTGGCCTCGGTGGAGCCGGTGTAGACGGTCGTGAGCACACGAACGCGGCGACCGGCGTCGAGGAGACGGCGCAGCGGCGCTTCGAGGATGCGGAGCCCGTACCAGCGGACGAAGGCGCATATCAGGTCGACGGCGTCGGCCGACGCGAGCTCGCGTTGCAGCTCGTGGCCGATGCGATGCTCTTTGGGTGCGTTCACCAGCAGGTGTGATGCGGAGAGCGGGATGCCGGGGCGTTCCGTTATGGCCGACGTTATGGCCGTCGACTCGGCGATGGCGAGCAGCTCGTCGCCGGAGGGTGCGACGGACTCACCCTGGGTCGCGGTGCCCAGGTGCTCCAGCAGACGGTTGACGATGGCCACCTGGCGCTGCAGGCGCTCCGTCGGCTGTCCACCGACCGCGTCCAGGACGCGTGCCAGGATCGTGGCGACGTGGCGGGCGAGCGTCGCGTGGGCGTCGGCGCCGTCGATGGGCGCGCGCTCGATCCGCAGGCGATCAGCCGGGGCGTCGCGGAGGATGGCGTCGAGGGCGGTCGTGACGAGCTGCTCGTAGAGGCCGGGACGAAGCACGCGTCGGGTATGCGACGGAGCGTGGGCACGTGGCAAGCGGACGAACATGCTCCGTTGCTAGCGATGGGAGTGGCGTCGCCGCGGAGTACCCGTGACGCTCGCGGCGAGGGAGAAGCGAATCCGCGGACGGGTTGTGGGCGCATGGGATACGGCCCATACTGAAGCCATGACATGGCCACGGTGGTGGAGGGGGACTTCGAGTGGGACGATGCGAAAGCCGCATCGAACCTCGCGAAGCACGGCGTGTCGTTCCCAGAAGCTGCGACGGTGTTTGCCGACCCGTTCGCCCTCTACCTCGACGACGGCTCCGGCGAGAGTAACATGGTGATCATCGGTGCATCTGTTCGTGAGCGCCTTCTGTTCGTGGTGCACGTAGAGCGGGGGCTTCGTGATCGCATCGTCAGTGCGCGCCCGGCCACGCCGCGAGAGCGGGACGTGTACGAAGCCGGTGGACGCGTATGAGCCGGGCGACGAAGCGTCAGGGGCCGTCTGCAACGGACCCGGTGCGCGTCCTCGGAAGAGGACTTCGGGCACGGCGCGGCGTTCACCTTCCGCTGCGAACCTTGCGCGAGGCGGCAGGGAAGACGCAGGCGGACGTGGCGCTCGCATCCCAGATCGACCAGAGCGACGTGTCTCGACTGGAGGCCCGGAGCGACTTCGACGACTGCCAGGTGTCGACCCTGCGGCGTTACCTGCGCGCAATCGGCGGTGAGGCGGAGCTGGTAGGCGTCTTCGGCAACAAGAGGATCGTGCTCGTCGGGGTGGAGGGGACGGCGAACAAAACCTCGTCGGGGCGCCGGGTCGGGAAGCGTGCAGACCGGTGACGCTGCACATGCGTTTCAAGCCGTGGAGAGGGGTGTAAGCGCCGTACACACCGCCTTCCGGGACGTGAAACGGCATGGTGCACGCGTTCACAGCCCGGTTCACGAGTCGAAATGGCGTGTAGTCGACGTTGCAGGCCACTTCGAGACCTGAATGATCGGCGTCGTCGCGAGCCGCGGTGATCGGCTGCGTCGGGGGCGCCGCCAGACGCGCGCGGCGGGCGATCTCTGGGCTCCGGCCGCTCGGGCGTGCTAGCCACCCGCCGATGCCACAGGCTCACGACGCTCTCTTGACGCTCCTGCGCCGCTTGCGCATCGACCGGAGCCAGGGTGTCGCGAAGCCGTACAAGCCGCTCCTGGTCGCAGCCGTCGTCTTGTTGATCGGCAAGGGAAAGATTCTCACTCCGAACGTCGCGCTCGATGGTGGCCTGACGAGTGCGTTCCGCCAGTTGCTCCAGCTGCTGTTCCCCGACTGGAAGCTCGGCCGCAGTCCTGACTACCCCTTCCGTCATCTGGAGACCGACGGCTTCTGGAAGCTTTCTCCGAAGGATGGTGCCGGCGGGGCTCTCGAGGCGGCACGTAACCTCGGCGGTCGTGCGCGGACGATGCTCAAGCACGTCGCCTTCGCGCGGATGGAGGAGCCGGTGTTCCGCGCCCTCGCGCAATCGGGGGCGTTCCGCGCGCAGGTGCTCGATCTGTTGTGTGCTTGGTACCTGCCGGCCGGCTCGCGCGCCATGCTCGCGAAGTATGAGTGCGGGGAGTCGCTCGGCTGCACGACGACGACGGCCGCGATCCTGTCGGAGAAGGCGCTCGAGGAGAGTCTGGTGCGCGAGTGGGCTCGAACGGCGTTCGCCGAGCTAGGTATCGAGCTGGCGCGGCCTGAGAAGCACGGTGTCCCGTGCCGGCAGGTGCTCACGCCGGTGAACGCTATCGATCTCCTCGGCTACCACCCGATCCGCAAGGAGTGGTGGGTGATCGAGCTGAAGCATGGCCGGCCGGGAGACGAGGTCGTGGGGCAGGTGAGTCGCTACCTCCAGTGGGTGTCGGAGGAGTGTGCGGCGCGTGGCGAGACGGCGCGCGGGGCCGTGGTGGCGCGCGACGCGGACGCGAAACTGCGGTACGCGGTGCGAGCAAACCCGAGGCTGTCGTTGTGGACGTGGGATGATGCGCTCGTCGTCATGCCGGTCGAGGGGAGTTTTCGGTGAGCCACTACTCTCGCGTCGCGTGCAGCATGCTCAGGAACTTCCTCGGACTTCGTACTAACCGGAAGTCAAGATCGAGTCGCGACGTCTCGTTGCGGGACGAGCACAACCGGTTGCAGGAGCACTGCCTGCAGGTCTTCCGATTGCACGACCCACCGTGTTGGCCTGCCAGATGTCCACGGCACGGCGTCCTGAACGCGCGTCTCTTCCGGGAGGTAGGGCTAAGAGCCACCCGCCGGAATCGAACCGGCGACCTACTGATTACGAATCAGTTGCTCTGCCATCTGAGCTAGGGTGGCGTACCCGCGAAGCGCGAGTTTCTAACGACTTCGCGCGACGGGGGCAAGCCGGGCCGGAGCCCTTCAGCCGCGCCGCATTCACGCCGATATCAAGGCGTGCACGTCCGTCTCTGGATGACGCCCGACCCGATCACCATCGAGCCGACCGCCTCGATCGCCACCGCCGCGCGGTTGATGGCCCGCCGCCGCGTCCGGCGCCTCCCGGTCGTCGTCGGCGCCCGGCTGGTCGGCATCGTCTCCGAGCTCGACGTCGCGCGCGCCTTCCCGTCGGACGTGAACCCTTTCTCCGCGGTCGTCGAGCCGAAGCCCGGCGACCGCACGGTGCACGACGCCATGACGACCCATCCCGTCACCGTCGAGCCCGGCACGTCGATCGACGAAGCCGCCGCCGTGCTGCGCGACCGGCGCATCGGCGCCGTCCCCGTCGTGGCCGGCGCCCGGCTGGTCGGCATCCTGACCGAATCCGACGTCTTCCGCGCCTTCACCGAGCTGCTCGGCCTCGGCCCGCGTACCGTCGCCGTCACCTTCGACGTGTCCGACGGCGAAGACGTCCTGGCCATCGTGCAGTCGCTCGCCGCGCGCCATCGCGTGCGCGTCGCCAGCGTGCTGTCGTTCGAGCACGACGGCCGCCGCTACGCCGTCGCGCGCCTCGCCGGCGACGGCACCAGGCGCGTGGTCGACGACGTGTGGCAGAGCGGGCACCGGGTGGTGGCCGTGAGCAGCGGCGCCTCGTAGCGCGGCGTGTTCCCCCGTTGACGCTCTAATCGATAATCTTCAGACGTCGAAGACCGAGCTCGCCGACCGGCTCTACGCGCTCGACTACGTCGATCAGGTCGGCAAGGGGTCGAGCCGAGCAAGGTGAAGGGCGTCGCGGGATCAAGCAGGCGCTGACCCTGTTTCGCGCCGCCTTCCCGGGACCTCGCGTACAGTCGATGACCCGCTCGCCGAAGGCGATCTCGTCGCGCCCGCTTCTCGGTCCCGGCAGACACCGTGGCCACTTCTCGCCGCGCGTTGACCGGCCGGTGATCAATGGTGGCGTCGACACGAAGGGGGTCGGCGACGGCGCATCAACAGGTCGGTACGGGTTCCGCCTTGCCCGGCTTGCGCGGCCCCAGCACGCTCGAGCTATGGTCGGTCCATGCGGCGGGTCGACATGCCACGAAGCCAAGACGCAGCTGTCGCGTTTGCTCGAGGAAGTGGAAGCTGGCGAGAGGATCGTGATCGCGCGTGCGGGCCGACCCGTGGCGATGCTCACGGCGTACCAGCGCGCAACGCGCAAGCGCAGGCTCGGCCAGTTCGCCGGCGAAGCCAAGATCGGTCCGGGGTTCGACGAGCTTCCACCCGACATGGCTGCTGCGTTCGACGGTGATTCCGGTTGAGGCTGCTGCTCGACACGCACATTCTGCTCTGGGCAGCGACCGCCCCCGAGCAATTGCGCGAGGAACCGCGCAGGCGATCGAGGACGGCGGCAACGAAGTGGTGGTCAGCGCGGTGCGTGCCTGGGAGATCGCGATCAAGCAGTCGCTCCGCAAGCTCGAGCTGGCGACGCCCGCCGAAACCTCGCTACCACGCGTGATCGCCCGCAGCGGCTTCGTCGTCGTCGACGTGTCGCTCCGGGCCGCACTCGGTGTGCGCGCCCTGCCGTGGCACCACCGTGATCCCTTCGACCGCCTTCTGATCGCGCAGGCGATCGAGGACGGCTACACGATCGCCGCTCGCGACGGCGTGTTTCGCGACTATCCGGTCTCCGTTCTCGTCGGCTGAGCCCTGAAGATCCGGAAGATATCGGCTTCCACTCGGAGCCGATCGCCCGCGCGGTGACGATGCCGACATGACCCGGGTGCGCGACGGCCACATCGTCGAGTCCTGTGAGCCGAGTTGCCCGTGCGCTACCCGCGCGGCGCGATGCGGAAGAACCAGGTGCTCTGGAGGTCCTCCTCGTTGCCGGCCTCGAGCCGGTAACGGGCGACGATCGCCTCGCCGATCCTCCGCCTGAGCGCCGGGTCGTCGATCTTCTCGATGCGCTGCTCGTAGATCTTGCCGCCGGTGCGGACCCGGACGTTCGGGTTCGCCAGTGCCACCGTGGTCCAGCGCCGTTGCGCGCCACGTGCCGACGGCACGTAGAGCGTGCCGTCGAGGACGACGTTCCAGACGCTCAGCGACCAGGGCTTCTCGGGGCGGATCTCCAGCTCGATGACTTCCTCGGTGTCGCCCCACTCGGGCGCCGGGTTCGGGTCGACGGGGCCCACGAAGGCGCCGCCGGGGATGGGCCCGAGCGGGCCGTCGAAGAGATGGCCACCGAAGGTGTCGAGCAGGGCGACGACGAGCACGGCGGCGGCGACGATGCCGAGGAGCCAGCGGGCGATACGCATGGCGGGGCTTTTGCGCCGATCGGGGGGCGCTCGTCCAGACGCTGGGGCGCGGGCGAGGTCGCGGCGCGAACCGCGGAGCCGTCGTCCACGCCCGATGCCGAAGGCATGACGCCGAACGGGTAGATCAGTCGCCCCGCCCCGTGCGCGAAGCCGGGGAGACGTGTTCCCTCGTCACGTCCAAACTGACGGCCCATGCTGCGGCAGATGGCGCCTGGATTCGGCGAAAAGCATCTCGCTGAAGGAACTTTCTTGACCATCAGAGTTCGCCTCTTGTAGATCGAGCAGCCGGAGGGGCTCTGCCATGATGTCACGTCTCGTGATGGTGCTTCTGTCGGTGTGGATACTGATGGCGTCGATCCTGGATGCCGCTGCGGCGAATTGCCCGCGGCATCTCGGCTGCGGCGTCATCGGTTGCGCGTGCGGCGACACCGTCGTGGCCGACTTCACGATGAAGGGTGACATCGTTTGCCCGGCGGACTTCACCAATTTTCAGAACCTCGGCGGATTCGGGTTGAAGCTCGCCAGCGACGTGACACTGACCGGCAAGAACGCGACGACGGGTGTGATCCACAAGATCGTCGGCCCGGGCAATCCCAGCAGCGCACAGCCGGCGAACGGGAGCGTGAACTACGGGATCTGGTTCGCCCCGGGGACCGTGAACGCGACCGCGCGCGACATCGAGGTCACCGGCTTCTGGCGGGGCGTGGAGATGGAAGGGAGCGCCGCGAGCAACGCGGAGCGCAACTTCCTGATCCGGGCCACGATCCATCACAACGGCAACTTTCGGGCCACCAACGCCCACGGCTACGGCATCGACGTGCGCAGCAGCTTCAATACCCTCCGCAACGTGACGGTGTCGCACAGCGCCGACGAGGGCGTGCACTTCGCGCGCGGCGCCACCAACAACATCCTGAGGCCGGGTACCGGCACCGCGTGCCTCGTCGCCGACAGCGGGCGCGAGAACATCTACCTGGTGGGCGCGTCCGCGACGGCCATCGGCCTGTGCGAATCGAGGCGCACGGCGGCGTGCCGGTGTACCGCCGACGCCGACTGCGGCACGGGCGGCCAGTGCGGACCAAACCCGGACGGCACCGCGGACAACAGCTCGAGCCCGTGGTTCCAGCGCTGCGTGAAGGGAGCCGCGGTCGCGTGCGGCGGCGGCTGCTCGTGCTTCACGGGGCAGGGCCTCGAGAGCATCCGGATCGACGAATCGGACGAGAACACGCTCGAGGGTGTCACGGTCAACGCGGGGTTCGTGGGCTTGGTCGGCGAGTCCGAAGGCAACGTCCTCGGCACCGGCCCCGACCTCACCCAGCGGCTCACCATCGAGGCCGGCCGGCTGGATATCCGCCTGTGCGATCCCGCCAACGACGACTGCGAGAGTCCGTACCTCTATCCCAGCGGCAACCAGATCAACCACGTGTCCATCGCCAACCCGAGCGGCGACTGCATTCGCGTGCGCAGCGCATCGGTCAACACGCTCGTCCAGCCGACGCTGACCTGCGCCGACGAGGATGTACTGACGTTCGGCGTCTGCGAGATCCCGCCGGTCGGCGGCGGCGGCGACGTCGAATGCAACGAGGCCAGCGTCTGCATCGCACGCTGCGTGAAGCCCGGGGGCGCCTCGTGCGGCGGTACGAGCGGCTGCACGTGCGAGGGGACGTCGATCGGCTGCTCCGAGAACATCGACTGCGGCTGCGCCGGCGGGCACTGCGTGATGGACCCGTCGATCACCTGCTCGACCGCGGCGGACTGCCGTCGTTGCATTCCAACCCTGCCGTGCGCCGAATGCGTCGGCGGCGTGTGCGCGGGTACGTCGACGGCGTGCACCTACGATACCGACTGTGCGCGGTGCGTCGGAGGCACGTGTGTCGCCGGCGGCGGCTCGTGTAGCTCGCACGACGACTGCTGGACCTGCCAGCCGGGCGAAACGCCGCTTCCGAACGACTACTGCGCGACGAGCCTGCCTGTCGATTACTTCCCGGCGGGCAGCCTGGAGCTCAACGGCCCGACCTGTCCCTGAGCGCCGCTGCCGTGCTGGAATCGCATCCGCCGTGGTTTTACGCCGGCTTCATCGGGCTCGCGGCGATCCTCGGCGGGGCCGTGTTTCTCGCAGCCGCTGGTCGGGTGGGCATTCCAGCGTCGCGAGCGGCCCTGTTCGCGGCGGCCTGCGTCCTCACAGGGCTGCTGCTCGGCCGGTTGATCGTGCTGCTGGAGCAGCCCACCTGGGCATGGGGCGACCTGTTCGCGGCGAGCTTCCGCCAGCCGGGCGTCGTCGGAGGGATGCTCGCGGGCGCGTTGCTGTGGCGACCGGTGCTGCTGCCGTCCACGTCGTTCTGGACCCTCGGCGATCTCGGCACGCCCGCGGTCGCGATCGCCTTCGCCGTCGCGCGCGTCGGGTGCTTCGTGGTCGGCTGCTGCTTCGGGACGACGACGGGCCTGCCGTGGGCCGTGCGTTTCCCGGCCAGCAGCATGCCGGCGAGCTTTCATTCGACCATGGGCTGGCTGACACCGCCGTCGCCGAGCCTCCCGGTGCACCCTCTGCAGCTCTACTTCCTCCTGCTCGGGGTGACCGTGGCCGCTCTGAGCCTCTGGCTCCTTCCCCGACGGGTGTTCGCCGGACAGGTGCTCCTCGTGGGCACCGCGTTGAGCGAGGGCGGCAAGGCCGCGCTCGAGTCGCTCCGCCAACCCGACCCGGTCCATCCGACGGGACACCTCTTCTGGATGTCGTTGCTCGTCGCCGGCGCCGCGATCGTCATGCTGGCACTGCGATTGCGGCATGTATCGACTGCGGCACCGCGCGAAGCACGGCCGTCGCCGCCGACGTGGTCGGAGTCTGCACCACCGTGACCCCATCGCCCTCCGCCCCGATCGCCCGCGCTTCTCATTCCCGCACCCGCGAAGCTATCGTGGGAGCATGCGACGACCCGCTTCCACGACGCGTAGAACGACGGCGCTGGCCGTCCTCGTCGCACTGCTACAGTGCGCCATACCCCTCGAAGCGGACGCCCTCCCGCTCAAGTTCCCGAAGTTCGACATCACCGCGACCGGCATCGAGGTGGTCCAGTCGATCCAAGCCGCCGACAACTCCGTCCGCCTCGTGCAGGACAAGCCGACCTACGTGCGCGTCTACGCGACGCACGAATCCGACAAGCCGCTCGTCTTCAACCCGCTGGTGAAGACCCGCCTCAGCGCGCAACGGACCGCCCCGGGACCGGTGACGCCCCTCGGCACGCTCGACGCGCTCGCCTTCGTCCCCGACCAGCCAAGCCTGCCGCGATTGTCGCTCGGCAACAGCGCCAACTTCGCCATCCCCAAGTCGTGGCGGAGCGGCACCGTGCAATTCACGGCGGTCGTCGACGTCGAGGACAAGTACGTCGAGACCAGCGCAGCCAACAACACGGTCGTGACGACGGTGACCTTCGAGGAGGTCCCGCCCGTCCGGCTCCGCGTCTACAGCATGGACACGCCGAGCGGCGGCCTGCCGACCGTCGCCGACCTGTCGCTGCTCGGCTCGTGGCTGCGCCGCGCGTTCCCGACGCCGGCGCTCGACGTCGAGTACCGCACGGTCGCGAGCACCGTGAACGTCGGCAACGACGCCTGCAACTGCCCGCGCCTCTGCACGAATCAAATGACGCCGAGCACCTGCCAGAACGCGCCGATGGGCGCCTGCTTCTCCGACCTGGGCTGCGGCATGTTCGGGCCCTGCCAGTGCGCGAAAGGCGATTGCGAAGCCGTCGGCACCTGTGCGAACGCGCCGGGTCGTCCCTGCGACTCCGGCCTCGACTGCGGCTGCGGCCGCGTGAACGACTGGCTCACGGCGCAGCGCACCCTCGACCAGACCCTCGACCCGAACTTCGCTCCCGATCGTCGCTACGTCGCGATCGTCCACGATTCGGGCGGCTTCATGCGCGGCTGCTCGCCCGGCGTCGACCGCAAGGTCGCGTCGGGGCCGACCGGCGATCCCGTCGGCACGTCGTTCGACTGGGACACCGACGCGTCCTACGGCGACTTCTACACCGGCCACGAGCTCGGCCACGCGTACGGCCTCGGCCACTGGACGTGCTGCGGTGCCACGGACGACGCGCCGAAAGTGCCGTACCCGATGTGCGCGCTCGGGCAGGGCGGTACGCACGTGGCCCTCGACGTCGCCGGGCCGACGCTCTACTTCGGCAACCAGTACACCGACCTGATGGCGTACTGCGACTTCCAGTGGACGTCCGACGTCACCTACCACGACATCATGGATCGGCTGCAGCTCGAAGGCGGCGCGCCCGTGCCGCCGCCCGGACCGGCCACGGACAAGCTCTTCATCCAAGGTAGCGCGAACCTCGGCCTGGGCACCGCGCGGATCGGGCAGGTCCTCCAGCTCCCGGCGTTCCGCTCGCCCGTCACCGGCGCGGGATCGGCCGGCGACTACGAGCTCCGGCTGGTCGACGGCAGCGGCGGCAGCACGAGCCACTTCTTCACGCCCGACGAGTACTTCGACGACCGCGAGTTCGGACCCGACGACGACATCGCGTCGACCGAGCGGATCGCCAGCTTCGCCGAGCTCGTCCCGCTACCGCCGGGCCCGATCCTGCAGGTCGAGCTCCGCCGCGCGGGCACGCTCCTCGACTCGCGCACGGTGTCGGCGACCGCACCGACGGTGACGCTCACGTTCCCGAACGGCGGCGAAACGCTCACGGCGGTGCCGACCGTCGTCACGTGGAGCGCCGCCGACGCCGACGGCGATCCGCTCCTGTCGACGTTGCTCTACAGCACCGACGGCGGCGTCCAGTGGAGCGCGCTCGCGACGGAGATCGAGGCGAGCAGCCAGGCGATCGATCCGACGACGCTGCCCGGGAGCGGCCAGGTGCTCTTCCGCGTGCTCGTGAGCGACGGCTTCCACACGGCGAGCGACGACTCCGACGCGGTCCTCACCATCCCCGACGCCGCGCCACGCGTGCAGGTGACGAGCCCGCTCGGCGGCGCCGCGCGGACCGAGCGCGAGGCGATCGTCTTCGAAGCGCTCGCCAGCGATCCCGAGGACGGGATGCTCGCAGGCACGGCGCTCACGTGGAGCTCCGATCGTCAGGGACCGCTCGGCACGGGCGAGAGCCTGCTCGTCCCGCAGCTCGCGCCGGGAACCCACGTCGTGACGGTCGAGGCCACCGACTCCGCGGGGCATACCGTGGCCGACTCGGTGACGATCCTCGTCGGCGCCGCGACCGCCGACGCGTGCCCCGCCGTCCCGCGCACCGGCTGCGACGAGATGGCGGTCCAGGAGACCGCGTATCGCGACGGCAAGAACCTCGACAAGCGGAAGCTCGGCGTGAAGCTGGCGCGCAGCGCGGCGAATCACGTCCAGGCGGACTTCGGCACGCCCGGCGCGGGGACGACGCACGCGCTCTGCGTGTACGAGTCGAACGCGCTCCTCGTGGCCCTCGTGCTGCCGGACACGACGTGGACCGCCGCCGGCAGCCGCGGCTACAAGCTCAAAGCCGACGGGACGCGCGCCACGCTGAGAGCCGGCACAGCCTCGCAGCCGGCGCCGGCCACGCTGATCGTCAAGGCGAAGGGCACGGCCGTGCCGGACGTCGATCCGCCCGTGGACGTACCGCTCACGATGCAGCTCGTGAACGACACGAACGCGACCTGCTTCGAGGGACGCTGGGAGTCGCTCGCGAAGAACGAGGTCAATTTCCTGAAGGGACGTTAGCGGACGCACGCGATCGGTCGCCCGAGCGCCGCGATCGCCTCGACGCACGACATCGGCGAGTTGCGGCGCACGGCGATCCGCTGAGCGCGCTCGACGTCGGCGACCGCGCGCTCGATGAGCCGCGTGCGACGCAGCTCGGCCGCCGTCGCCGCGCGCTCGAGCCGTCGCCGCGCTCGCCGCAGCGCCTGCCGGACGCCGCGCGGCGCGGGCGGGCAGCCGCTGACCAACGGCTCCTGGAAGCCGGCTGTGACCGTCGCGAGATCCAGAGGCGTCTGCACGCAGCCGCCGTCACACCGGTCGACGGTGCACGCGTCGCCGTCGTCGCAGTCGAGCGGCGTGCCTCCGCGGCACGATCCGTCCGACGCATCGCACGCCTCGGCGCCGTTGCAGACGTCGCCGTCGTCGCACGAGGCGGCACAGCAGCCCGCCGGCGTGTGCGTGCATCCCGCCGCGGGGTCGCACGCGTCGGTCGTACAGCCCACGCCGTCGTCGCAGACGAGTGCCGTGCCGGCGACGCACGTCCCGGCGGTGCAGCGCTCGACGCCCGTGCACGCGTCGCCGTCGTCGCAGTCCGCGTCGCCGGTGCAGCAGCCCGCGATGCCCGTATGCGTGCACGTGCCGCCGTCGCACGTGTCCGCCGTGCAGGCGACGCCGTCGTCGCACGTGTTCGCCGTGCCCTGGCAGATGCCCGCGGTGCACCCGTCGTTCGTCGTGCACGGGTCCTCGTCGTCGCACGCGGTGCCGTCGTCGCGCGGCACGGCCACGCAGCCCTCGCCGTCGCACGCACCCACGGAGCACTCCTGGTCGAGGCCGCTGCAATCGATGTGGCTGCCCGCGCAGACGCCCGCGTGGCAGGTGTCGCCGACCGTGCAGTCGACGCCGTCGCTGCAGACGGTGCCGTCGTCGTCGCGCTGGCACGTCGACGAGCAGCAGTCGCCGTCGGCGGTATTGCCGTCGTCGCACTCCTCGCCCGCCGACGTGACGCCGCTGCCGCAGGGCTCGTTGTCGACGACGAACTGCGCCGTCACCGTCTCGCTGCCGCCGGCCAGGAAGCTCACGAGCGCCGACGCCGTGTGGACGCCCTCGGCGAGCCCCGCCGTCGCGAAGGGCATGGCGCTGCCGTCGGCCGCGGTGCCGCCGAGGTCGAAGGGCGCCACCGATTCCGTGCGCACCGGCACGCCGTCGACGGAGAATGCCACCGTCGACACGCCGGCCGGTGGGTCGACGAAGGCGTGGACGTTGCCGGCGACGGTGGACCCGTCGAGCAGCACGGCCTCGGAGCGCGACGGCGACGCGCTGGCCAGCAGATCGGTCACCGTGGTGCCGACGCGGACGTACGCCTCGCGTCGCAGCACGCTCACGCCGGCTGGTCCGGTGACGCTGAGCCGCACCGTGTAGCGGCCTGGCGCGATGTACGTGTGCGACGGGTGCGGCTCGGTGCTCGTCGTGCCGTCTCCGAAATTCCAGAGCCAGGTCGTGGCCTCCGGGACCGACGACACGTCGGTGAACTGCACCGTCAGCGGCGGTGGGCCGTTGCGCACGTCGGCCGTGAAGTCGGCGGAGCCGGTGAAGCGGACGCGCAGAATGTGCGCGCCGCGATCGATCGGAGACCGATAGTCGACGTCCTTGTAGAGGTCGGTGAAGTAGAGGCCGTCCGGGCCGGCCGCCATACCGGCGGCCGTCGCCTTGCCGACGCCGGTGTAGACGACGAAGGGCGACGGGCCGCTCACGAGGACGCCGTCCGGATCGAGCGCGAACGACACGATGCGCTTCGCGTAGCCGATGACGCCGGACGCCCACGTCGGCCCCGAGAGCGTCACGAACGCGAGACCCATCGCCGTGTCGGGGAAGCCGCTGCCGCCGAACGTCGACTCCTGGATCCACGCCAGCGACACGGGCGCCGGCGGCGGAGACCAGTTGTAGAGCGCGCCGATCGTCATGCTCTGGTCGCTGCCGTCCCACCCGTAGTCCGCACCGGCGACGATGCGCGCGAACCGATCGACGCTGGGGCCGTTCTCCACCTCGTACAGATGGCCGTCGACGTCGCGCCAGGCGCCGCCGAACGGGTTCCGGAATCCGGACGCGTAGATGAAGTCGCGCGCGGTGATGCCGTCCGTCGGGTCGTAGTACGGATTGCCCGGCGCCGGCGCGCCCTGCGGCGTGATGCGCAGGATCTTCCCGCGCAGCCACGTGAGGTCACGCGCCAGGTGCGTGAAGAACCCGTCGCCCATGTGCACGTACAGCATGCCGTCCGGCCCGAACGTCAGCTGCGAGATCTGGTGCGACGCGCTCTGCGCCTCCTGCGGCATGTCGAGCACGATCGTCGGCATGCCGGCCGTGCGGCCCCCGTCGATCGAGTGCAGCCGGATGACGCGCGGGTGATGGAAGTTGTTCTCGAAGACGAGCAGGCTCGCGAGCACGTCGCCGTTCGCCGGGTCGACGACGATGCCCGTCACGCCGAGCTCGCCGGAGCCGGGAATCTGCGCGAGCGGGTCGAAGTTGAGCAGGTCGGTCGCGTAGTCGCGCACGCTGCCGTCGCGGCCGACGACCTTGATCGACCCGTAGAGCTCGCTGACGTAGTAGAGCGGCGCGTCCGCCTCCGGACCCGGTTGCGGGACGAACGCGATGTTGACCGGCAGCTGGAAGCCGCTCGCGACCACCTCGACGACGTAGCCCGGCGGCGCCGACCACGGCACGGCCGCGCCCTGCGCGAGCGACGAGAAGTCGGGCAGGACGGCGTTCGGCTGCGCGTCGAACGAGCTGCCGTTGATCGACACCCAGAAGAAGCGCTCCTCCCCGCCGGCCAGGACCACCGCGGGCAGGTGGATCGTGCGCGCCGCGCCGTCGCCGCCGGTGAAGACGAGCTGCGAGACCGGGACGACGAGCGGCCCCTCGAGCATCACGCGCAGCGGCACGTGGCGGTCGAGCGGGGGCGGCGCCATGACGGTGGACCCGACCAGGCCGAGCAGCAGCTCGCCGAGCGGCGACTCGACCCGCAACGCGCCGTCGCCCGGTGCGATCGTCCCGCCTGCGCCGTCGGTCCATTCGGGAGCGGGGAGGGTGCGGACGTCGTCGAGCTCGAGCGGCGCGATCACCGTCGCCGGGCTCGTGCGGAACGGCCGCTCGGCGAAGAGGCTCGGCGAGTTCGCGAGGTCGCGATGACGCACACGGACGACGTGGTCGGTGTCGGGCGCCAGCTCGTGCAGTCCGGCGCGCGCGCCCTGGAACGTGCCGTCGCCGAAGTGGGCGTGGACACGTACGGACGGCTCGGTCACGCACGGCGCCGCCCACACGATCTCGGGCGGGTCCACGGTGCTGATCTCCCAGTCGCTGCACGAATGCGCGTCGCCCGGGTCCGCGTCGGCGAACGGCAGCGTGGCCATGTGGACGTCGGCGAAGTGGAGCACCTGACCCGCGGTCGCGGGCTCGATGATCGTCGGCGTCATCGGGACGGCCGCCCACGCGCGGGCGGTTGCCGCGACGAGCAGCGCCGCGACGGACAGGACCCGGAACATCACGGGCGACCCTCGCATGGGAACCCCTCCCGCCGCCAGTCGCATCGTGCTACCACCGCGCCGTGGACATGCACCTCCACACCGAGGCCGATGGGTCCGGTGAGCCGGCGCTGGTGCTTGCGCATGGCTTCGGCGGTAGCGCGCGCAACTTCGGACCGCAGGCGCGCGCGTTCCGCGATCGCTTCCGCGTGGTCCGCTACGACGCCCGCGGCCATTCGCGGAGCGATGCCCCTGACGATCCGGCGGCTTACACGCCGGCGACGTTCGTGGACGACCTCCGGCACGTGATCGGCGCAGCGCCGGCCGTCGTCGGCGGCCTGTCGATGGGCGCCGTGACCGCGCTGCGCTACGCGCTGGAGCACCCCGTCCACGCGCTGGTCATCGCCGCGTTCCCCGCGCGCACCCCGACGAGCTACACGAGCATCGCCAACCGGCTCGCCGACGCGATCGAGGCCGACGGGATCGAGGCGGCCGGCGAGCGCTTCGTCTGGGGACCCGACTCGGGGCTCGACATGGAGGCCGCGCGCTTCGTGCGGCAGGGGCTCCTCGAGCACACGCCGCACGGGCTCGCGCACACCTTGCGCGGCGTCATCGCCGTCCAGCCGGCCCCGTCCGACCTGGTCGGACGCCTCACGGGTCTCACCGCCCCGACGCTCGTGGTCGTGGGCGAGCACGATCGGGGCTCGCTGCAGCCCAGCCGCGAGCTCGCGGAGATCATCCCGAACGCGCGATTGGCGATCGTTCCCGACGCGGGGCACGTGGTGAACCTGGCCCAGCCGGCGCGCTTCAACGCCATTCTCTCCGACTTTCTTCGCGACAGCGCACAGGGAACGCGAGGGCCCCCTTCGTGACGCATGGGAACTGGAGTGCCGTCCGTGTCCCGGCCGACCTACGGAAACACGGGCGACAATCGTCGACGAGTGCAGAGGCACAATCATTGCAACCGCATCCAAATACGTGCTGGCAAGCGAGCAAATGACGATGAGTGACACCCCGCAGGGCAAACCCGATTGGGCGGCCTGGATCTTCGAGGCCGGACGGCAGGTACGACGCGCACGAGAGTTCCTCGGGCTCTCGCAGGAGCAGCTGGCGCGGCTCTCTGGCGTGAGCCAGGGCGCGGTCAGCCGGGTCGAAGCCGGTCGCGGCATGGCGACGCCGATCCTCACGTTCCTGAAGGTCCATCTGGTGATCGTGCGCGCCTTGAAGCAGCTCGACCCCGCGCTGCTGACCGACGACGTGCGCTGCATGCTCGACGTCGCGACGCAGCTCTCGCCCCCCGTGGCGGGGGTGGGCTACGAGCTCTTCCCCATCCTGCGCGATCCGGTGCTCGACCGACTGATCCACGTGTACCAGACGCTCTCCGAGCGTGAGCGCCAGGGATTCCTCTCCGTCCTCGACGCCACCGCGGCGTCGCTGGCGAGCGATCCCTCGCGGCTTCCGGTCACGTCGGAATCGGACACCAGTCGCTAGAGCCCGACGGCCGAGGCGCGGCGCATCAGCGCCGCGAGTTGGACCTGCTCGATCTCGCGCAGGCGGTCGAGCTTCGTCGCCGTCGCGCGGTACCACGCGTCGGCGTCGATCTCGACGGTGCCCGGCCCGTGCAGCATGAGCTGCTCCAGCCGGTCGACTTCGCGGAACGACGGATCGGCCGCCTTGCGGCGATAGGCGGACACCACTTCGGGCCGCGCCGTCGCCGTGAAGATCGCCATGAACGAGCGCTGCGCCGAGATGAGCGACGCCAGCGCGACGTCCTGCCCCGGCGTCATGCCGCCCGAGCCGACGGCGCTGCCGAGCGCGCTGCTCTCGCGCGCGTTCACGAGCGCCAGGTAGCTCTCGGCCATCCGGCCGTACTCGGCGTCCGGCGCGACCGCCGCGATCGTCGCCGTCACCGCCATCAGGTCGGCGTCGAGCGTGGCGTAGCGATGGATGATCGCGCCGCGCTCCTCGATCGGCTCGAGGACCAGCCGGCGGATGCCGTCGAGCTGCCCGAGGGAGCCGAGCGCGCGCGCCGCCTGCTCGCACACCGGGTCGGGCAGCAGCGGCTGGTGCGCCGCGAAGTACTCCGCGTACTCGGCGAGCGCGCGGTCCGTCGCCTGGTGCTTGGCCTCGAGCGCCACCGGCATGTCGCGCTGGCGGACGCTCAGGTGCAGGCAGGTGAGGCCGCGCTCGAGCTGGATCTCGTGCAGCAGCGTGCCGATGCACGTGGCGAACTCGACGAGCGTGCGCAGCCGCCCGGCCGGCGGCGGCAGGCTCGCGCCGCGCGAGACGTTCACCGTGGCGCCGCGCCGGCGCACGCGCGCGAACGTGTGGTCGATGCTGGCGACCATCTCGTCGGGCTCGTGCTCGGGCACGACCACCTCGACGTACGCCTGCGGCCCCGCCGACTCGACGTCCTCGGCGACCGTCTGCACCATGTACGGCGACATCTCGACGGCGCGCTCGAGCACGGCGCCGCGATGCGGCTGATGCACGCGCACCCAGAGCGTCGCCGGCTCGGCGACGACGCTCGGCATGCGCCCCGCGAGCGACGCGCGCACTTCGCGCACGACGTCGTCGCACGTCTCGAGCCGATCGACCTGCGCGTCGGACAAAGCGACGTCGAACGTGGACTCGAGCGCGCAGACGAGATCGATGCGCTCGAGCGAGTCGAGCCCGAGGTCGTCGTCGAGCGATTGCAGCGGCGCCATGCCGAGCGGATCGAGCCCGAGATGCGAGGCGATCACGTTCAGGATACGCGGCCGGAGCGCTTCGTCGCGCATGATGCCCACCCCTGTTTCTCCCCCCGGAGCTTCCGTGCGTAGCACCGGACGCGCGCTTCGGAAACCCTCCCTTTGGTCGGAGTTTCAGCGCGACGCGATGACGAGCCGGCTCGGCGTCGGCGGCATCTCGTGCAGCGTCGGGTTGGAGAAGCCCGAGGCACGGAGTACGCGTTCGTACTCCGCGAACGTCCATGCGTCGCCGTGTGGCGTGCTCGCCAGCATCGTGAGCCCGAACATCGCGGCCTCGGGCGGCGTCACCCGATCGTCGTTCGGGATGAACTCGACGATGGCGACGCGTCCGCCCGGCGCGAGCGACGCATGCACGCGAAGCAGCAGCGTTTCGCAGGTGGCGAGATCGAAGTGATGGAGGAAGTTCGGCACCAGGACGAGCGCGTGGCCGGCACCGAGCGGCGTGTCGAACGCGCTGCCCGGCAGCTCGGTGAAGCGGTCGGCGACGCCGGTCAGCGTGGCGTTCTCCCGCGCGACCTGCAGGACGTTCGCCCAGTCGAGTGCGACGACGCGCGCGTCGGGATTGCTCTTGGCGACGGTGACGCCGAACATGCCGTGGCCCGCCGCGATGTCGAGGACGGTGCCGTGCACGGGCCCGAGGAGGGTCGTCATGATCCCGGCCGTGAACGCCGCGCCGGTGGCCATCGACCGGGCGAACTCCACCCATACCGGATGGTCGTTGGCCGTCGTTCCGTCGTCGGGCAGGGCGGTGCCGCCGCGGCGGACGGCGTCGGTCAGGCGCGCGAAGCACTCGACGATCGTCGGGCTCGTCAGGAAGTGCACCATCGAGCCGACGTAGGCGGGCGAGGTGCTGTCGAGGAAGATGGCCGCGTCGACGCCGAGGCCGTACGTGTCGCCGTCCTTCGTCAGGTACCCGTCGGCGACGAGCGCGTCGCACAGGCGGCGGATGCCGGCGGGCGACGCCTGCGCGCGGCCGGCCAGCGCCTCGACGGTGCGGTCGCCCGCGCCGATGGCGGTGAAGAGGTCGAGGTCGATGGCGGCCTTCAGCGCCGCGGTGCGCTGGTAGCCGGTGAGGGTGCCGAAGATGCGCGCGGGGGAGGGCATGGTGTCCATGCCCGCCGTCTTACACCGGCGTGTTCTTCCCGGGGAGAGCGGCGCCCGCCTGCACCGTCTGCTGGACGGCCGCGGTGCGTTCGCGCGTCGCGCCGAGCGCCTGCTCGGCATCGCGTGCCGGCGCCCAACGCTCGAGCGCCGCGCGGAGCGCGTCGAGCCGCACCGGCTTCGCGACGTAGTCGTCCATGCCGGCGGCGAGGCAGCGCTCGCGGTCGCCCTGCATGACGTTCGCGGTCATCGCGATGATGGGCGTGTGGCCTCCGCGCTCCGCCTCGAGGTCGCGGATGCACGACGTCGCCTCGTAGCCGTCCATCTCGGGCATCTGGCAGTCCATCAGCACGACGTCGTAGGGCACGAGCGCCAGCGCGTTCACCGCCTCGCGGCCGTTGCCGACCGGGTCGGACTGGCAGCCGAGCTTGCCGAGAAGCGCCACGGCGAGCTTCTGGTTGACGGGGTTGTCCTCGGCGATCAGCACGCGGAGCCCCTGGAGCGAGCCGTGCGTCGTGTGCTCGACGGGCACGCTGGGTGCGACGCCCGTGCGATGCTCGAAGCGCGCGGTGAACCAGAACGTGCTGCCCCGGCCGGGCTCGCTCGTGACGCCGATCTCGCCGCCCATCATCTCGACGATGCGCCGTGAGATGGCGAGGCCGAGACCGGTGCCGCCGTACTTCCGCGTCGTCGAGCCGTCGGCCTGCGAGAACGCCTGGAAGAGCCGCGACTGCGCCTCGGCCGGGATGCCGATGCCCGTGTCCGTGACGGCGACGCGCAGCATCACCGCCGCGGCGTCGTCCGCCTCGAGCGCGACGTCGAGCCGTACCGAGCCCTGCTCGGTGAACTTGACGGCGTTGCCGAGCAGATTGAGCAGCACCTGGCGCAGCCGGCCGGCGTCGCCGCCGACCCACGCGGGCACCGCCGGATCGACGTCGACCGCGAGCGTCACGCCCTTCCGCCGCGCCGTCTCGAGCAGCAGCGCGACGGCGTCGTCGATGGCGGGACGCACCTCGAAGTCGACGGTCTCCATGTGGAGCTTGCCGGCTTCGATCTTCGAGAAGTCGAGGATGTCGTTGATGATGGTGAGGAGCGCCTCGGCGGAGCGGCGGATCGTCTCGGCGAAGTCGCGCTGGTCGGCGTCGAGCTCGGTCTCGAGCAGGAGCCCCGTCATGCCGATCACGCCGTTCATCGGCGTGCGGATCTCGTGGCTCATCGTCGCGAGGAACTCGGACTTGAGCTGCGTGGCGGCGAGCGCCGCGTTGCGGGCCTCGGCCAGCTCCTTCGCGTGCTCTTCCGCCCGACGCCGTGCCTCTTCCACCTCGCCGTAGGATCGCTGCAGCTGCTCCTCGGCGAACTTGCGCTCGGCGATGTCGCTGGCGACGACGAGCAGCGCCGGCCGCTCGCTGAGCGTGACGGGCGTGAGTGTCGCCTCGACGGGGAAGAGCTCGCCGTCGGTGGCGCGCGCGATCCACTCGAAGCGGTGCGAGCCGTGCTCGTGCGCCAGCGCGATCATCTCGGCGAGCTTGTCGGCGGACGTGTCGCCGTCGGGCTGCGTCTCGGGCGACAGGTCGATCAGCATGCGGCCGATGACCTCGTGCTTGCCCGACGCACCGAGCATGTCGACCGTCGACTCGTTGCAGTCGATGACGCCGGTCGCGTCGACGATCAGGTGCGCGTCGGCCGACTGCTCGAAGATCACGCGGAAGCGCTCGTCGGCGGCGGCGCGGTCGGTGCGGTCCTGCAGGAGCCACACCTCGCCGCCGGTCCACGCGTACGCGGCGAACTCGACCAAGCGGCGGCTGCCGTCCTTGTGACGGATGGGGACGACGGCCGTGCCGGTGAGACGATTGTCGCGGGCGTGGACCCAGCGCGCGTGCATCGCCGCGTGCTCGTCGCCGTACAGCGCGCGGAACCAGCCGTCGATGGTGACGAGCTCGTCGCGCCGGTAGCCGGTGATCGTCTCGGCCGCGGCGTTCATCGCGATGCGGTCGCCCTCGATGATCACGGCGCCCGCGGGGAAGTGCTCGAGGACGTGGTTCAGCCGGCCTTCGCTCTCGAGCACGCGGTCGAGGGCGTCGGTCTCGGCGCGAATCGAACGGACGCGCGCGGACGTGATGGCGAGCGCGATGGCGGCCGAGGCGGCCAGGTTGAGCGCCCAGTGAATGATCTCGGTCGCCGGCCAGTCGCGCGCCACGATCGCCCAGCCGAGAATGCCGAGGGCGACGGTGGCGGCGCTCGATCGCATCGTCAGCAGGCACGACGCGGCGCCGAGCATCGACGTGACGAGGATGACGCTCTGCCGCGGGTCGCCCGAGATGGCGAGGAAGGCGAGGGCGAACCCCTGGGCGTTCAGCGCGGCCAGGAGCAGGACGCCCATGACCAGCGCGTCCGGCACGATGCCGATGGCGATGGCCAGGAGGCCGAACAGCGCGGCGACCACGAAGGCCGCCGTCGCGAACGCCGGCCCGGGAGTCAGCGGAGGGGCTACCAGATAGAGGATGCCCACGCCCACGGAGATCGTGCCGACGACCGGCAGCACCGTGCGGCACATCGCGCGCGCGCGGACCGCGAGCGAGCGACCTGTGGCGGGGACACCCATGCCCTGGGACTATCGGCATGGGGGTCGTGGAACTTGCGCTGTCAGTCGGTTGACGGTCAGCGGCCGCGCGTGGGCAGCCCGAGCCTACGAAGTTTTCCGTAGAGCGCTTCCCGGGTGATCCCGAGGCTGCGGGCCACGGCCGATTTGGTGGGCAGCTCCTGCAGGCGCTGGCGGATCAACGCGAGCTCGACACGGGCAACAAGACGGCGGAGTGGCTCGGGTGCGGGTGGCCGGCGGCTCGTGTCGCGGATGGCGCGCGCCAGGTGGTGTGGGCGGATGCGCTGGTCGTTGGCGACGGTGAGCACGAGGCGGTGCACCTCGTGCTCGAGCTCGCGGACGTTGCCGGGCCACGGGTAGCTCGCGAGCGCCGCCAGCGTGTCGGGTGCGAAGCCCGCCGTCTGACGGCGTTCTTCGCGCTCGAAGCGGGCGAGAAACTTGGCGGCGAGCTCGGGAATGTCGGCCGCCCGATGCCGCAGCGGCGGGATGCGGATCGGGAGGACCGTCAGGCGATAGTAGAGGTCGGCCCGGAAGCGCCCCGCGTCGACCTCCGTCGAGAGCGCGCGGTTCGTCGCGGCGACGATGCGGGCGCGTACGACGTGGGGGCGGTCGGCGCCCACGGCCTTCACCTCGCCGTGCTGGAGGACGCGCAGCAGCTTCACCTGCACCGACGCCGGCGCCTCGCCGATCTCGTCGAGGAACACCGTGCCGTCGCCGGCTTCGACGAAGAGCCCGGCGCGGTCGCGCTCCGCCCCGGTGAAGGCGCCGCGGACGTGGCCGAAGAGCTCGCTCTCGAGGAGCGTCTCGCTGAGCGCGCCGCAGTTCTGGACGAGGAACGGCCTGCCACGCCGCGGGCCGCGCGCATGGATCGCGCGCGCCAGCAGCTCCTTGCCGGTGCCCGTCTCGCCTTCGAGGAGCACGGGCACGCTGCTCTGCGCGGTGCGCTCGACGAGCTGGAGCACGCGCCGCATGCTGCTCGTCGTCGCGACGAAGTCGCGGCCGGCGACGTCGGCGACGCTGTCGGCGAGGACCGGCGTCGGCAGCTCCTCGATGCCGGCCAGGATCGCGCGGCCGAGCGCGGTGCGTACCGCCGTCCCGAGGTCGTCGGCGGCGTCTTTTCGGACGTAGTCCGTCGCGCCGAGCTTCATCGCCGCGACGGCGAGGTCTTCAGAGCCGGCGGCCGTCAGCACCACCAGCGGAACCTCGGGGTGCGCGATGCGGAGGGTGCGCACGACGTGGGCGCCGGTCGCGTCGGGCAGCACCAGCTCGGTGAGGATGCACGCCACGCCCGGGCGGCGGAGGGCCGCCAGCGCGGTCCGGAGCGAGCCCACGGCGGTGAGCCGCAGGTCGCCTTCCAGGCCGGACAGCCGTCGCCGCACGTGGGCGGCGGTCGCGGCGTCCGGATCGACGAGCAGGATGTGCAGCTGCGACTGAGCAGTCCATCCGTCGAGCACGTGTGCGGTCCTCCAAGTGTGCAGGGTGGGCGTGTGACCTACGGCACTTCCGCAGCGGTGTCAATGACTAGACAGTTAGACTAACTGCGGGATAATGCTCTGCGAACTAGTCCGTCCTCGTCCGCGGCGAACTAGTCCCCGCGGGACGACCGTCGTCCTGTTCGGTGCGCGCGGCCCGTGGTAGACCGCGCGCATGTGGCGGCTCCTGCGACGAGTGAGTGTCCGCGACTATGCGGCGGCGCCGGGCCGTCTGACGCTGATGGTGGGTGGCATCGCCGTCGGCGTGGCGCTGATTGCGGCGCTCGGCATCATCAATGCGAGCGTGCTGTCGAACTTCCGCACGTCGCTCGAACGCGCGGCGGGCAAGGCGTCGCTGCAGGTCGCCCTCGGCACCGGCGAGATCGGCTTCGACGAGGCGGTCCGCGAGAAGGTCGCCGCCGATCCCGACGTGGAGCACGCGTTCGCCGTCTCGCGCGGGACGCTGGTCGCGACCGACGTCTCCGGCGAGGTGCTGCAGCTCTTCGGCATCGATCTGACGGCGGACGCGACCGACTCGTACGACGTGCACGCGGTGGGCGAGGACGAGATCGACGACATCGAGTTCTTGAACGACCCGTCGTCGGTGCTGCTGACGGAGGAGTACGCGCGGCGTCACGCGGTGGCGGTGGGCGATCGCGTGCGGTTCGCCACGCCGACGGGCATACAGGCGCTGCACGTGCGCGGGCTGCTGCGTGCCGAGGGCATGGCGACGGTCTTCGGCGGCAACCTCGCGGTGATGGACCTGTTCGCGGCGCAGAAGCTGCTCGGCAAGGAGGGGCGCGTCGACCAGGTGGACGTCCTGCTGCGGTCCGAGCGGACGGCGGCGGCAGTGCAGCGCCGGCTGGCGGAGGTGTTGCCGGCGTCGCTCACGGTGGAGCGTCCGGCGTTCCGTGGCGAGCGCTTCGAGCGCGCGATCAGCGCCTTCCAGGCGATGCTCGACGGGTTGAGCCTGCTCTGTCTGCTGGCCGGCGTCTTCATCGTCTACAACACGGCGGCGACGGCCGTGACCCAGCGCGCGCGCGACCTGGCGATCCTGATCGCGGTGGGCGCGGATCGGGGCGCCATCTTCGCCCTGGTCGTGACGGAGGCGGTCATCCTGGGATTCGTGGCGTCGCTCCTCGGGATCGCGATCGGCTACGGGCTGGCGCACGTCCTCCTGCAGCTCGTCGCGCAGTCGATGGGCGTCGTGTACCAGGCACGGTTCACCGTCGAGTCGTTCACGCTCACCGCGGGGCAGGTGGCGTGGTACCTGGGGTTGGGCGTCGTCAGCTCGTTCGCGGCGGCGTGGGTCCCGGCGCAGAAGGCGCGGTCGCTCGATCCGCTGGATCTGATGCGTGCGGACTTCCGAGAGAAGCTCGCCATCACGGCGCCGAATCGGCTCCTCCTCACGTTGGCGCTCGGGCTGGTGGTGCTCACCTGCGGCGCGGTCGCGATCGAGAACGCCACGCGATCGATCGCCTGGGGCAACCTCGCCGCGAGCCTGCTCTGGATTGCGGCCGTCGTGGTGTCGATCCCGTTCATGAGTGGCATCTCGGCGCTGTTGCGACGCTGGCTGCCGCGCGTGTTCAAGATCGAGGGTCGGATCGTCGTCGAAAGCCTGACGCGATCGCCGGGCCGCACGGGTGTCACGGCGGCGGTGATCGCGCTCAGCCTCACGCTCGCGGTCACGGTATCCTCCGTGGCGCTGAGCTTTCGTGAATCCGAGCGTAACTGGTTCATCCTGATGGGTGACCTCGTGATCTCGTCCGTGGCCACGGAAGGTGGTTGGCTCGAGATGCCGCTCAGCCCGGACGTCGGCGAGGAGCTACGGCTGACGCCCGGCGTGGGCGGTGTGGAGACGTACCGGGTGGTGCAAGGCCAGGAGTTTCGCGATGCCCGGATCGCGGTGGTTGCGGTGAGCCCCGGTTTCATCGACACGCCGCAATTCCGTCGGCAGGTGGTCGCGGGCGACGCCGACGACGCGATCCGCGCGACGCAGGATGGACGCGCCGTCATCGTGTCCGACAACCTCGCCGAGCGGTTCGGGCTCGCGGTCGGCGAAGACGTCGATGTGCCCACGCCGGCCGGGCCGGAGCGGTTCTCGATCGCAGGCGTCGTGTCGGCCGACTACAGCGGCGATCAGGGGTCCATCGTGATGAGTCGCGATCGCTTCGCTGCGCTGTGGGGCGATCCGCGCGTCAGCCACTTCAACGTCTTCCTGGCGCCGGCTGCATCGCTCGAGGAGACGCGGACGGCGATCTTGCAGGCGCTCGGCACGCGCTATCTCGTCAAGGTGCTGACCGTCCCGCAGACCCTGGCCTATCACCAGGGCATGGTGGATCGCGCGTTCGTGTTCACCTACGCGATTCAATTGCTGGTGGTCGCGGTGACCCTCGCCGGCATCGTCGACTTGCTCACGACGCAGATCATCGAGCGTCGCCAGGAGATCGGCATCTTCCGTGCCGTCGGCGCGGATGAGACGCGCGTCGCGCGGGCGATTCGTCTCGAAGCGCTCGTCATCGGACTGGCGGGGGCGGTGCTCGGCTCGCTCCTCGCGGTGGGGACGTCGCTGCTCTGGGTGCGGGTGAACTTCCGCATCCTGATCGGCTACATCCTCGAGTACCACTTCCCGCTGCTGACAGCGCTCTGGTGCGTCACGTTGGCCGGCGGGGTGGCCTTCATCGCGGGACACCTTGCGGCGCGCCGGGCGCTGCGGCAGCCGGTGCTGGACAGCCTGCGCTACGAGTGACCGAGAGGCCCAGGTCACCGAGGAAGCTCGCGTTTCGGCACGTGGTGTCGAACGGCCCTGCGTCGCGCACACGGAGGTCCTTGCATCCGCAGGTGCTGAATCGCATACCGCGAGCGCGCGCCATGGTCGACAGCGTGGCGTATGTCTCGAGCTTGCGGCCGAGCGAGACGCTGAAGGCGGTGCCACCTTCCATGGGGGCCCGCTCCGTGAGATGCGGCATTGCCGGCGCCAGGAGTGGTTCGTCGCGGAGTCGCCGCAGGTAGCGGCCCCAGGCGAACACGTAGGTCGCCGTGACGCCGGTGGAATTACGTCGTGCGGCCTCGTCGAGCAGCCGTTCGAGCGCGGCCGCGTCGTCGTCGACGATCGGGAATAGCGGGTCCAGCCGTAGTGCCCCGACCAGGCCGCGGGCAGTGATGCGTTCGAGCGTCGAGAGCCGCTCCGCGGCCGGTGGACATCCAGGCTCGAGCGCTGCGTTGCGGGCATCGTCGAGGCTGGTCAGGCCGACCACGACGCCCTCGACCTGAGATCGGTGGCGCGCCAGGAGGTCCAGGGTGGCGTCGGGGATGCGGCCCTTTGTGAGGATGCCGACCACGGTCCCGCACGGCAGCAGATGCTCGAGGAGGGCGTGCGTGTGCGGCGCTGCTTGTGGCGTGAAGGCGTCGCTCGCCGGGCTCAGAAAGATGGTCGGCGGCGCCGTCAATGTCCGAAGCGCCGTCATGTCGACCGTCATCGGCCGCGAGACGTTCTGGCGTCGCGCCTCGATGTCCGAGAAAGGACAGTAGATGCACCCGAAGCTGCAGCCGGCCGTGAGATCGGCGACGTGATTCGCGCAGAACCGCGGCTCGAACCCGACGGCGATGCCCGGTCGCTCTACCGATGTCATGACCGCCCCGTCCCCATTTCCGCCGTTTCCATCGACGACTCGCTGACGTCGATGTCCTCGACGATCGTTCCATCCACCATGCGGATCACCCGCTGGCCGTGCGACGCGCATACCGGATCGTGCGTCACCATCAGGATCGTGACGTTCAGCTCCTCGTTGCTTCGCCGCAGCAGCCGCATGATGCCGGCGCTGGCCACGGAGTCGAGGTTGCCGGTGGGCTCGTCGGCCAGGATCAGGCGCGGGCTCACCACGAGCGCGCGCGCAATCGCGACCCGCTGCATCTGACCGCCGGACAGTTCCGACGGCTTGTGATGTCGGCGGTCCAGCAGGTCGACCAGCCGCAGCACCCGCTCGGTGCGCTCCTCGATGCTGGCGGCGGAGTGGCCGTCGAGCAGGAGGGGCAGAGCGACGTTCTCCTCCGCCGTGAGGTATGGCAGCAGGTGGAAGAACTGGAAGATGAAGCCGAGCTCGCGCCGGCGGATCAGCGCGGCGTCCTGATCGGTGATCTGCGACAGGCGACGCTCGCCCACCTCGATCTCGCCCGACGTGAGGCGCGTCAGGCCGGCGACGAGATGCAGCACCGTGCTCTTGCCGGACCCGCTCGGGCCCATCAGCGTGCAGAACTGGCTCGGGGGAACGGTGAACGTCAGGTCCCGGAGGACCTGGACCTCGGTGGCGCCCTCGCCGAACGTCTTGCAGACGTTGGTGAAGCGGATCATCGAGTCTTGGCCGTCCCGGGTCGTCCGAACCGCTGACGCACCTCGCTCTCGACGAGGTCGAGCCACGCGAGATCGCTGCGCACCCGCATGTCCGCCTGGCGTAGCAGAAGATCGGTGACGAACAGATCCTCGTCGTCGCCGAGCTTGCCGCGACGCTTGGTGAGCCGCGACAGGTGCTGGAGGTACAGCGCGCGCTGGTTGCGGATCAGCGTCAGGATCTCGTCGAGACGCGACTCGTTGAGGAAGAGCAGCTTGACGGAGAGCTCGTCGCGCAGCGGCCGCGGCTGCGCGCTCGGGGGATTGACCAACCACTCGTCGAGGCTGCGGCGGCCGCGCTCGGTGATGCGGAACACCTTGCGGTTCGGGCGGCCGGTCTGGAGCTGATCGAAGCCCTCGATGTAGCCGGCGCGCTCCAGGCGATCGAGCGTGCGATACATCTGGCCGTAGTTGAGCGCCCAGAAGTCGCCGTAGAGCGAGTCGAACTCGCTCTTCAGCTGATAGCCGTGGATGCCCGCCTCGCGTGACGAGATCAACCCGAGCACCGCGTACTGAACCGCATCCGAGGCCATGCAGCACTCCTTTCAGAGTCGCAGGAGGAGGTGGTTGTGGATTCCCACGGCGCCCGGCGGGCGGTCAATGGCTGGAAGCGGAGGGGCCGCGTTTTGATATGTCCGCGGCATATAGTGGCTGGATAGATGGACACCCGCCTACGCCGCGTGCCGGCGCAGGTAGGCCCTGGCGTTGGGCACGTCGCGGAGCAGGCGGAGCAGGAGGTCCATGGCGGCCGTCTGGACGTTCCGACCGGCCTCCCAGCGGGAGAGGGTATTCGGTCCGAGTCGCAGCATGGTGGCCAGTTGGGCCTGGGTGAGGCCGAGCTTCACGCGGATGGCGCGAATCTCCTCGCCGGACAGGAGACCATGGCGCTGGCGGTAGATGTCCATGGCGCCCTGCTCGAGCTTCCGCATCGCCTCGACATCGAACATCTTCTCGCCGCAGCCATCGCAGTGAAGGTGCGAGATTCCCGTGACGGTCATGCTCTCGCCGTTGAGTGACTCTCGCAGCGCCGACACGATCGGGCGCATCATCGTGCCACACATTGGGCACGTGTCGTTCGGGACCCGACCGCGCCGCGCTCTCTGTGGTTTCTCAGGCACCGGGCTCTTCGTCTTTCGCGTCATGGAACGACACCATGATGCATCGACTGCGCAGTGCGAGCTTGATGTACAGCGTCCGATCGCCGACCTGGGGTGTGAAGACGTAGAGCCACTCGCCCAGGTCGTGCGCCTGCACGCGTTGGCGGAAGTCCTTCCGTGTGAGCATCGTCAGGACCTCGGCTGCGTCGGCCCGACTGAGGAAGAGCCCCAGCGCCTTGATCTCCGCCGAGGCCTTCTGGGTGAACAGGAACTCTCCGGTAGCCACGAGCTTGCGCACGCGCGTGCACGTTCGGGTGAGCCATCGCGGCATGGGGACATGCGCGCTTCACCATATGGTGAACCATGGTCGCCCGGCCGGCGACCGTCAAGCGCACCGTGGGATGGTGCATACGCGCGCGACCTCGCCCAATCGCTGCGCGCGCAACACGAACGCCCCTCAGTGGATCCGCTTCGCCTGCCCGCCCCACTCGCGCTCGCGCAGCACGAACTTCTGCACCTTTCCGGTGCTCGTCTTCGGCAGCGGCCCGAACTCCACCGCCTTCGGACACTTGAACTTCGCGAGCTTCTCTCGGCAGTGCGCGACGATCTGCTCCGTCGTGATCGTCCGACCCTCCTTCGGCACGACGAACGCCTTCGGCACCTCGCCCCACTTCTCGTCGGGCACGGCGATGACCGCCACCTCGAGCACGTCGGGGTGCGACGCGATCGCCTGCTCGACCTCGATCGTCGAGATGTTCTCGCCGCCGGAGATGATGATGTCCTTCGCGCGGTCGCGCAGCTCGATGTAGCCGTCGGGGTGCATGACGGCGACGTCGCCCGAGTGGAACCAGCCGCCGCGGAACGCGGTCGCCGTCGCCTCGGGGTCGTTGAAGTAGCCGGCCATCACGTTGTTGCCGCGCATCACCACCTCGCCCATCGTCGCGGCGTCGGCGGGGACGTCGTGCATCTCCTGGTCGACGACGCGCAGCTCGCACGCGACCACGTTCGCGACGCCTTGGCGCGCACGCAGCACCGCGCGCCGCTCGGCCGGCAGCGCGTTCCACTCCGGGTGCCAGTCGCAGTACGTGTGCGGCCCGTAGGTCTCCGTCAGCCCGTAGAGGTGCGTCAGCTCCGCGCCGATCGCCTCCCACTGCCCGAGCAGCGTCGGCGACGGCGGCGCGCCGCCCGTCGCGATGCGCAGGGGGCGCTCCAATTGACCCGCCGGCGCGGCGTGATCGTTGATCAGCATGATCAGCACCGTCGGCGCGCCGTTGAAGTGCGTGACGCCTTCGTCGCGGACCAGCTTCCACACCAGCGGGGGATCGACCTTCCGCAGCAGCGCGTGCCGTCCCCCGGCGCCCGTCACCGCCCACGGGAAGCACCAGCCGTTGCAGTGGAACATCGGCAGCGTCCACAGGAACACCGACGACGTGTCGAGCCGATGCCCGACGATCTCCGACAGCGCGTTCAGGTACGCGCTGCGGTGCGTGTACATGACGCCCTTCGGCCGGCCCGTCGTGCCCGACGTGTAGTTGATCGAGTACATGTCGTCCTCGCCGGGCACGCGCCACGGCAGGGCGGCGGGCGGCACGTCGATGAACGCCTCGTACTCGGGGCCGTCGAAGACGCGCTCGACGCCCGGCGCGAACTCCGGGTCGTCGACGGTGACGACGGTCTTCACGCACGGCGGCAGATCGAGACCGCGCGCCAGCTCGGCGTCGACCAGCAGCAGCTGCGACCCCGAGTGCTCGAGGATGTAGCGCACCTCCGCCGCGTTGAGCCGCGTGTTGATGGCGACGAGGACGCCGCCCGCGAGCGCTACGCCGAAGTGCGCGTCGAGCATCGCAGGGACGTTCGGCAGCAGCGCCGCGACGCGGTCGCCGCGCTGCAGGCCCGCCGTCTGCAGCGCGCCCGCGAGCCGACGCGTGCGCTCCCCGAGCTCGGCGTAGGTGAAGCGTCGCGCCCCGTACACCGCGCCGAGGCGCTCGGCGTACACGCGCTCGGCGCGGTCCAGGAAGAGCAGGGGGGTCATCTCCGTGCGGTTCACCGGCATGCCGTGCTCCTAGCACGACGACCGACTCGCGGGCGATTGACCCGGCGGACGCCTCGGCAGTACAGCCACACCACCATGATGCATTACTTGGCGGCACTCCTGCTGGCGGCGACGGTCGCGTGCGGGGCCTCGCCGCCGCGCGTGCCGACGGCCGACGAGATACGGGGGCAGCCCAACGTGGTCGTCGAGCTGGGGCCGGAATTCGATCAAAGCCGCATCGACGAGTTCGACGAGCACGACGGACGGAGCCGACTGCGGCACGCGGTGCTGAACGAGCTGATCCGGCAGGGGAAGGGACCGTCGCTCGCCGCCGATCGGCTCGTCGTCACCGTCACGAAGTTCCGGCTGCGCTCGACGGCCGCCGGCGTGTGGGTCGGGGCCATGGCGGGCGCCGACATGCTCGACGTCAGCGGCGCGGTGCAGAAGGACGGTCAGACGCTGCGCACGGCCGAGACGGGCGTCGGCAGCATCATGGCCGGCGTGGTGAAGCCGACGGCGGACGGCCGCTTCAACTCGATGGTGCTGGAGGCCGCGAAGCGGCTCGTCGCCGAGCTCTGATCACGGCCCGAGCCAGTGCAGTGCGAGGTGCGCGTAGCCGGCGGCGCTGTCCGCGGTGCCCAGCATGCCGCCGCTCGTCTGCACCGCCTGCAGGGTGATCTCGTCGCCCTGCGTGAGCCGCGCCACCGTCGCGAGATGCTGCGTCGTCGGGCTGCCGACCACGGGCGCCACCTGCTGCACGGCGACGGCCGCGTCGTTGCGCACGATCTCGATGCGGCGTGACCCGTCGGCGTCGGCCGCCCAGCCGAGCTGCGCGCTCAGCGCGTAGACGCCGTTGGTCGGGACGACGAACGTCGTCGCGTTCGAGCCGAAGACCGTCCCGGGCTGGTCGAGCTCTTCTTCGTCCAGGATGACGGCGACTTGCGTGTCGCTCGGGACCGCCTGCACCACCGTCGCCTTCGCGCGCGCCGCGGGCAGCTCGGCAAACGCCGTCGTGGCGACGACGCCCGGCCGGAGGAAGAGGTTCGGCAGCACGCCGGCGAGGTCGCCGCCGACCGGGCCCGGGAGGAGCGACGGTCCCGCCGGTCCGGCCGGCCCCACGGGCCCGACCGCGCCGAAGCCGGCCAGGTCGACAGGGGTCTCGCGCTTCTTGCAGGCGTCGCCGCTGCGGACCTTGAGCGTGCCCGACTTCTTCCGGCACACCACGTCAGCGTGCGCCGACGCCACGCCCAAGACGAGCACCACACCCACGACCATCCTCAGCCGCATCGTCCACTCCTCCCGCCGCCCGTAGACCAGAAGCGACGGGCGGGTTCAATGCGCTGCTGGTGACGCGCGCGGTCCGAGCCACGGTCGAACCGCGTCCGCGAGGGTCTCCGCGATCATGCGGTTCGTCGGGGCGTTCGGATGCGGTTCGTCGCCCTGGACCAGCGTGCCCGTGGTGTAGTGCCGGTAGTACGCGGTCGCCACGGGAGAGAAATCGACGAACGTCAGGTCGAGGCCGGCGATCGCCTTCGTGAGGCTGCCGGTGCGGGCTGCACGCGGCCAACCGTGCGCCGAGCTTCCGTGCCTCGGCGGTCATCGCCTGGATCATCACCTTGAGCGCGATGGCCGCGGTTTCGGGCGACTGGGCCACTGTGATGGTCGGGCTTCGTTGCCCACTTGGCGCCCGGCAGCAGTGCGTCCACGTCGGTCGGCTCGCGCATGGCCACCTCGAAGTTGAAGGCCCGGTTGTCCTCCCGAGTGAAGAGCTCCATGTGAGGCTCCTGGAGGACGACCCGCTCACCTTCACGCTGGAGGTAGGCGACCGGAATGCGGCTCATCGAGCGCTTCTTCCCGGGGGAACCCGTCCGCTCGCCGATATTGTGCTGGCGACAAGGTAGACAGCGGGACGGCGCGCCGACGCCTGTGCTCTATCGTGCGCATCGATTGCACTTCAGAGCCATCAGTATCTGCATCGGAACGTCGAGGACCAAGGCAAGGTTTGCGATGTAGTCGAGCATCGCTTCCTCGAGGTGGTCAGGTCGTGCCTCGGTCTCGTAGAGAGGGCGCCGGTGTGATCCTGGATGCGACCTCGAACGACGGCGGCACGAGGGGCTTCGATCGTTACTTGCGACGCATCGTGAACGAACTCGCGACCAGACCGATCCCGGACAATACCATGAGTCCGCCGACGAGGGTGGGATGTCCGAAGTCTAGCCACGCGCCGAGTCGCGGATCGTAGTGGCCGCCCCTCTGGCACGTCACCGCTCCCATCAGAATGAGAAGCGCGCCAAGGAACAGCGCCATCCCGGAACCCGGCTTGATACTCATTGCTTGCAGCTGCAGCTGTCAGAGGGACCGGGTGTCTCGACAAGCTCGGCTGCGCCAGCCACCAATGATCCCGCCCCGCCCGCGAAGCTCATCGGCGGTGGGCCAGGAATCGGCACACCTTGCAGGAACTCACCCGACCCGCTGGGGTTTTGAAGTGCGGGGCGCCGTAGATGCCGTGACTGGCGGCGAACGATGCTCGGATCTGGCGAAGTAGCCGAGCATCTTCTTGGGCCCGGTTCGAGATTGGGTGCGTGAGCCACTCGTCGTAGCCGCTCGACGCCACACCGAGCACGCTACACATCGCTTGGACGCTGAACGTGCCCCTGTTGGCCTTGATGAACTCGTACGTGGATCGCACTCGCCCCCCTCACCGTCGTCGCCATCGGAATCGTCCTCCAGAACTACGTGGATGCCGCTGTCCACGAAATCCTGGGAACTCCACGCGGCGCAAAAGATGCCATTGCAGCGAAGCCGTGAGCACGAATAGGGACCAATGCAGAAGTATCTGGGATACGCTCCAGTCCGCCGGGGACCGGTAGCCAGAATCAACCAAAAACGCCTCAACCCCCCCGATCATCAAGAAAAGGGGATAACCGATCGGCAGCGTCAGTAACGTCATCAACCAATAGAATCCGACGTCCGCATCTCGGATGTGCCGATTCTGGAGTGTGACGACCAGTACCGCGATCGTACAAGTCCACCAGGCCGCGATCACCGCGCGACGGAGCCAAGGCATTAGGTTGTCCTTCCTGTCGTCCCGTGTAGCGACGACGGGAGCGCGTACTGTGCGATCAGTCGCCCGGCAACGAACGCAGGGTCGCGCATCGCGCTGATCGTTCAGGCCTGGGCAAGGAAACCGTGCTCTGAACCCCACTTCATCGTCGCGGTCGGCATTGATTGCGGCGCCGACGCCGCCGCCAGCGGTCCGGCAGTTGAGCGTACCATTGTGCGAGCGGTCCCTGGGGCATCGGCCGACCCGCGAGACGGGTGAATAGAACCTGCACGTACAGCGGAGACGCTAGCACGAAGACGATCGTTGAGGCGCCGACTACCAGAGTGATGTGGCCCGCGAGAAGCACGACCGTGGGTAGGAACCGTAGCGCCCGGAGTGGCGGCTTTGTCCAGTATCGAGGGAGCCGGTGGTAGAGATCATGCGCAGTGTGAACCGTACCTGCCGCAAGGTTCCCTAAATGTATTGAGACCGCCCCGCAAAGCATGCCCCCCGCGAACGCCGCAGCAAGGTAGAGGCATAGTGCAGTCGCTGCTACCGTCAGCATCCCTATGCAGCCTTATCGTATGTTTGCGGGGGTTCATCGGACGATTGCGTTGGCTTCGACTCTCCTGGAGGCGGCGGGTTTGGCGTACCTCCCAAGCACTCCTCGTGGTCGCGCTCTGCATTCTCTCTGCAGGCGGCCTTCGCCTCCGGATCAATGGCAAAACGGCAAGTGGCCATATCCCATTGATACAGAGCCCCACAGCGACATGGATCATGGACGATGCAAGCCGCGCCCACGACGATGGCTCCGACGCCCGCCGCTGCCGCGACCGCGGCCTCGGCGGAAAGGAGACACACGCCACCAAGCGTTGCGACGGCAGTTGCGGCGACCCGACCATCCGGGTCGACAAGGTTCACCGGATTGTTGAACGCGTACACGTAGAGATTCGCGTCGCCTCCGTTGAACAAAGTCGGGTCTTTGCTGACCCAACGCCCGGTTGTCGGGTCGTAGTCGCGAGCGACGAACCGCAGATGTCCGGTGTCGATATCGTAGAGCCCGCCGGCGAAGGCAAACGGCTGGAACCCCGGCGCGGTGTCCGTCAGCACGCGTCCCCACTCGTCGTACGTGATCGTCTGCGCGACGCTCCCCGTCGGCGACGCGACGTCGATCACTTGGCGCACGTTACCGAGATGATCGGTGACGAGCCGATAGGTCACGCCTGCCTTCACCATGTACTCGGGCACGTTCACTCCGGTTCCATAGATGAACCGCGCCACTACGTTGCCGTTCCCGTCGAGTTCCGCCCCGACACGCAGCTGGTCCTCCCAGAGGAACGCCTGTACGAGATTCCATTGCGTCGGATCGCAGTTAGCGCCCGTAGCATCACAGGTCAGGTTCACGCGCTTGCCGACGCGCCGTTGTAGGCCGTCGATCACGTATTCAATCGTCGTGCCGGGCCACGCCACCTGCCGCAGGTTCCCCAGCGGATCGTAGCTGTACGTCGTCGTGACGCTACCGACGGTCTTCGTCGCCAGCTGGCCGCTCACAGTGTACGTGTACGTCGCCCCGTCATACGCCAGAAGGCGGTCCTGGGCGTCGTACACGGGCGTCGTGCTCAGGCCCGGCGCCGTCAAACGGTTGCCGTTGGCGTCGTAGGTGTACTCTGCCACCAGGACACCGTCATGGCGCACGCGCCAGAGCCGGCCGGCCGTGTCGTACTCGTAGCCGTACGTGATCGGCGTGCCGCCGTTGATCGTCTCGCGCACTTCCGTGATGCGGCCGAGGGTGTCGCGCGTGAGGTACTCGCGCTTGAACCGCTCCGCGCCGTCCCAGGTCGTCCGGTGCAGGGCGAGCTCGCCGTATGGTGTGTAGTCGCGGGTGTCCGCCACGATGTGCCCGCCGGCGCCCAGTGTGGTCCCGCTGATGAGCCCATGTTGGAGATGGCGTGCGATCGTCATCACGCCGGCCGTTGCCAGCAGCCCGTCGGGATCGTAGCCGCGCCCGACGAACGGCTCGCCATTCACCGCCGTGCCACTGGCGCGGAAATCGTTGTCGTAGGTGGTCGTGACGCTGCCGGCGATCGGGCCGCTCCACTCCATCGACGTTGCGAGGGGGCCGTCGTAGCCGAAGGTGAGCGTCACGTCGTCCGCCGGGTCGGTGCAGTTGCCGGGCGGGCACGCCGGCGCGCGGATGGTCTCCACCTGGCCGCTGGGCAGATAGGTGTACGCGTACGTGCCGGCGGTCGTCGCCATCGTCGCGATGCGGCCCGTCGTCGGCTCCGGCGTGATCACGATGCTGGGCGACCCCAACGGATCCTCGGGACGCGCCACCGTCCGGAGCTGCCGATCGACATCGTATCCGTAGCTCGTCGTCGTAGCGCCGAGACCCAGATCGGGTGGCGTGTAGCTCGCCTCCAGATCGATCGGCGTATAGCCGAACCCGTGCTCCGGACGGCCCGGCGGCGTGACGGTCTCGACGTTGCCGCTGTCGTCGTAACCAAACCCGACGAGGCGTGGGCCCGGCAGCGTCAACCCCGTCACGCGTGAAGCGGCGTCGTAGCCGAAGCCGGTCTGGCGGAGCAACGGATCGGTGAGCGACTGCAGGAGACGGGTCACCGGATCGTACGTCAGCTCGAAGATGCGCGTCGTAACGCCGTCGGTGCGGGTTACACGCGTGATCTGGCCGTCGTTATACTCGATCGTCGTCGGGGCGAGCCCGCCGAACTGCTCCCCAACGACCCGCCCGAGCGCGTCTAGTGTGAGCACACGCACTCGATTGGCCGCGGACGTCTCGGTCACGGTGCGCACGCCGCTCACGTTGCGGTACCGCCGACGATGCTCGTGGCCGTTGACCGTCGTCACCGTTTCCTCGTCGAGGAGCACGCTCGACGGGTCGAGCGGCGTTGCCGTTCGTGTACGGGTTGTCACCCGCTCACGCTCGAGTGGTGTCGTCACGATCTCTTCGGCGACGTACGGCGCCTCCATACCGAAGCGAGGGTCCGGCGCCTGGCGTGCCGTGGTCTCGAGGCCATCGGCGGCGACGGTATGGGTAACGCCGTCCGGACCGATGGTCGTGTCGGTCAGACCGCTCCCGGGACGCGTCACCCGCTTCCGCGTGGAACCATCGCCGCGCTGCTCGGTGCGATACGTCGTGGTGCGACCGAGCGCCGTCTCGCGGGTGACCGTCGTGTCGGTCGGCGTCCCGCTGCGGTCGAGCGTCTGGAAACCACCGGCGGGATCGTCGTCGCGGACCAGGCGGCCGACGTCGTCGTAGTCGAACGCGTAGGTCTGGTCACGTGGCGTCGTCATGGCGGTGAGCAGGCCGTCCTCGTACGCCAGCTCCGTCGTCTCTCCCGCCGGATTCGCCACGGACGTCACGAGCCCATCGGTCAACGTCAGCGTCGTCGTCTGCCCACCGGGAGCTACGATCGACGCCACAGCGCCGGTGCGCTGGATCTCGGTCGTGTTGCCACTGCCGTCGGTGACCGTCGCGAGGCGGCCGCCGCTGTCGTAGGTGAAAACCCACCGCACGCCGCCGGTCCACGCGTCGATGGTCTGCTGGTGGCGGCCGTTCGCGTCGAAGACGAAGATCTCGCGCCCGTCGCTGCTCGGAATCTGGATCGCCGCCCCGGTGACGGTCGGCAATGGCGAGCTCACGCTGCGGATGCGGTGGCCGGTACTGTCCGCCACGTAGAACACGCCCTCGGGCGTGAGTGGGCTCGGGCGACCGCGGATCGGACTCTGGAGGGCGGCGCCGCCGTCGCCGGTCGTGCCCGCGCTGCCGTTACCGGCGACGTGGCGGATGATGCCGTCGGAGGCGACGATGCGCACGCGCCCCCCGTCGAGGAACAGCACGCTGCCGTCCGCGTTCGTCGCCACGTTGCCGGGACCCGACAGGGACACGTTCGTCGCCGCCTCGCCGTTGCCCGGGGCCATGCCGCCGCCCGCGAGCGTGGTCACGAAGCCATCCGGCCCCAGGCGGCGCACCCGTTGGTTCTCTGGATCGATGATGAAGATGGCGCCGTCGCGTCCGGCGGCGAGCGTACGAATGGATGCGAACCCGGCCTGCGACACCGGCCCGTCGAGCGGAAGACCGCCGCCTGCCTTCGCCATGACCCTGCGGATCCTACCGTCGGGTGTAATGCGGCAGAGGTACCAGGTTCCGAGCGCGGCCCGCACCATCGAGACCAGCACGGATCCGTCCGGGGCGACGGTCAGGCCCTGCACGTCGGTCAGCGCCACGTTCGTGGCGAGCTGCGCCGACTCGCTGCAGGAGCCGTTCTGATTCCCGTTCCCGGCGACGCGAGTGAAGATGCCGCTCGGGTCGATGCGATGAACGGTGAAAGCGTTGGCGAAGTATAGGCTGCCGTCGGGTCCAAGGGCGAGATGCTCGGGCGCGCCGATGCTCGCCGCCGTTGCGAGGCCGCCTTCGCCGCTGACGGAGGCTGAACCGTTGCCCGCGATCGTCGTGACGATGCCGTCGCGACCGATACGGCGAATGCGCCGATTGCCCTTGTCGGACACGAGCACGCTGCCGTCGGGAGCGACGATCGGAGCTGTCGGCTCTCGGAACAGCGCATCCACCGCCTGACCGCCGTCGCCCGCGAACCCGGCTGTCCCCTGTCCGGCGATCTTGTCGACGGCCAGCGCCTCCGCGGCGCGCTGACTGCCGTCACCCATGTAGAGCGTTCGCGACTCTGGGTCGTACATGTGGTGAACGGACAGGGTCCACCCGCCGATCCCGTGCTGCTCGGGAACCCAGCTATGCAGCGTCAGCCGGTGCTCTTGATAGAGCGTCAGCTCGCCACGCGAGAGGTCGCCCTCGACACGCACGCCCGACACGTTGCCGAAGCTCCACTCGCCGCTCGCGGGACGCTGAAAGACGGCATCGTACGTATACCCGATCCGCACTTGGGCTTCCGCGCTACCGTTCATCGCTCGGCCGTATGCATCGTGCCCATCCCAAGTGAACCGGCCTTGCTGATCCGCCAGCGGCTCGAAGCTCTCGATATGCCGTTGTCCGGCGACCGTCACCTCGAGCTCGATGCGCTTCAGTGGCTCGGGAACGGTCGCTTCGGGTCCGCTCAGGGGGACGTCGATCGTGCGTGCCGCGCTGCCGCGGACGCTGCGGTAGTGCAAGCTGAGCGGCGTTCCGGTGAGGGGAAGAATCTCGCCGAGTGCTTGCGACTCGCACAGGATCTGCGAGCCCTTCACGCAGTCCTCGGGTCCCTTCTTTCCGCCGCCCCCGCCGCCGCTGCCACCACCGTCACCGGAACCGCCGCCATCGCCGCGTCCGGGCGGTCCAGGCGGACTCGGCGGTCCGTCGTTCGGCGGCGGCCCGCCCGGCCAGTTGTGATCCCACGGCGTGAAGTGCGAGATCGGCACGCGCCACAGGCTTTGCCCAGGCTGGTACAGCGTTGCCAGCTCGACCTGCTCGGCGTCGGTGATGCCGAACGCCGCGAGCAGGAACGACGGGTCGGCTTCGCCGTCGCCCGTCACGTCGAGCCGAGCGCGCCCGCCGACCTCCGCCACGACCTTCACGACCTTGCCGTTCTCCGACGGCACCCAGACCGCGCGCTCGCGGTCGTAGTAACCCGTCGGCACAGTCATGCCGACCGGGAAACCGACGATGTCTTCGACGTAGAAGACTACCGGATGGCTGAAGCGCACCGTGCGTGCTCCCGCCGCCACCGCTTCATCGACGCTGAGCTCGACGGCATACGTGTAGGTGCTCGTAGCGGGCAGATCGGCCGGCATTGCGCGCGGCCCGCGGTCGCCGACCGTGAACTCGGTTGCGCGAACGTTGAACGCCGGCAGCGGAATCTCTACGTCGCCCGGCAGCTCCATCGTCGCGTGTGTGCCCGGGATGAAGAGCATGGTCGCCTGCCGCGTGCCGTCATCGTCCGACATCGCGCTGCCGCGAGCGACGATCATCCGCGTCGCGCCGGCGAGCGTCACGGGGGTGACCTGACCGTCGTACGGCACCATCACCACGTCGGGCACGACCGCAAAGTCGCGCCACGGCGTCTCGATCTGACGGTGCACCGTCGGGTGTCCAGCCTTCGCGTAGATCAGCGTCACGAACCCACCGCCGTTCACGGCGAGATCGAAGGCGCCGTCGGTGCGGCTCACCGTGTGTCCGAGCTCCGGGTGCTGGCGGACGGTCACCTTCACACCCGATAGCGGGTCGCCGTTGGGATCCCGCACGCGCCCGCGAACGACCGCGGCACGGTGCATTTGGATCGTTCCGGGCGCGACCCCCTGCTGGATGGGCGTTGGACCCGACCAGAGGAAAGCCGTCGCTTCGGCAAAGTTCGCCGGGACGCCGTTCGGAAGCGACGTTGCGACGGTCTCGGGGTCGGGTGGCAGGGTCGTCGTCGTCGTGGTGCCGGCGACGGTTGTCGTCGTGCTCACAGACGTCGTCGTGGTCGTCCCGCCGGGCTCGAGCGTGCAGAGCGGCGAGCAGCCGTCGCCGGCGAACGGGTTGCCGTCGTCGCACCCCTCGCCCGGATTGACCGTGCCGTCGCCGCACACGGCGAAGACGTGCGCGGCGCCGTCCGATCCGATCAGCACGCTGCCGCCATGCTCCTCGAACGCCCCGCCGAAGAACGGTGCGTCCGGCGTGGGATTGGGGAACGTCTGCCACAGCACGCCGCTTGCGCTGTCGAAGAGGTACGCCACGCCGCGCGCGCCACCGCCGCCATCCTCCGGCGACCCGACGATGACATGGTCGCCGACGAAGCCGAGGGTGGCCCCGAAGTGACGTGTCTCGCACGGGTTCGGGTTCGACAGCGTGTAGACCAGTGCGGTCGTCCCGATGTCGAAGACGTGCGCCCGGCCGCCGTCTCCGCACGACGAGCCGATCACGAGACGATTCCCGCGGGCCGCCACGGCGCTGCCGAAGCAATAGTCTCCGGCGTCGACGGCGTCGTACGTGTGCACCAGCGTCCCCGCCGTCCGATCGAAGGCATACACCTTGCCCTGTCCGTCCTCGGGCGAGCCGAGGAAGACGAGGTTGCCCGAGACAGCCGCCGCGAGACCGAAGCTCCTTCCGAGTCCGGTGGGGTCGACGAAGGTGGTGAGCGGGGTGCCGGTGAGCACGTCGAGGCGGTAGGCCGCGGCGTCGTCGAAGGCGCTGATCACGACGGCGGTGCCGTCCATGACGAGCGTCGCACCGAAGCCCACCGCGTCCGGAGCCCCCGGACGGGTGAGCGTCTGGAGCAGCGCTCCCGTGAGCGCGTCGAACACGAAGACACGACCCGCGGCGAGCTGGCCGGCCGCGACGTCGAACGGTGCGCCGAACAGTACGCTGGAACCGTCGCCGGCGACGCTGAAGCCGAACACGTCGCTGACGCCGGGCGCCGGGTTGGCGAACGACTGCAGCAAGTCGCCGGTCGTGGCATCGAAGATGAACGCGGCCCCGGCTGCCGGTCCGCCGGACGAGTCCAGCGGGGCGGTCAATACGACGCCGTTCGATGCGACGCCGATCCGCGAGCCGAAGCCATCAGTGTCCGGCCCGTTCGCTCCGGACATGGCTCGCGCATGTCGATACGGCCCGCCGCACGTGAGGGGCGTACACACGTTGCCGGTGGCTTCGAGGGAACATCCGGGAGAACAGCAGTCTCCCGCGAGCGTATTGCCGTCGTCGCAGGCCTCGCCCGGATCGGTCATCCCGTCGCCGCACGGTGAAAAGACGTGGACGGCGCCCGTGACGGTGGTGTCTGCCGGTGTACCAACGGCGAGGCTGCCGCGGAGCGCCGCGAGCGATGCGCCGAAGCCGGTGCGGAACCCGTCCGGGTTCTGAACAGTGTCGAGCACGGCGCCGGTGGTGCCGTCGAGCACGTAGACCCGCCCGGCCTCGACCCCGGTCACCGGCGCGCCGACGGCGACGTTCGGCCCAAACGGCGTCAGCGCCGCGCCGAACCCGCCGGTCGCCATCGGATCGGGGTTCACCCACGTCGTCAGGAGCATTCCGGCGCTGTCGAACACGTGCACCGCGCCGCCGGACGGGGCATCGGGCGCACCGATCAAGGTCATGGAGCCGAGCCGCAGCACGGCGGCGCCGAAGCCCGTCGCCGTCGCCGACGGGTTCGGCAGGCTCGCGAGCAGGAGGCCCGTGTCGGCGTCGTATTCGTGCACGACGCCGCTGCCGTCGTTCGGCGACGCGATGAGGATCACGCTGCTCGACAACGCCAGGCGGGTGCCGAATCCGGGTGCGCCGGCCGGATCGACGTAGGTAGCGAGCAGCGCGCCGCTGGTGGCGTCGAAGCGATACACGGCGTCATCGTCGCTGCTGCCGACGAAGACGTCGGTCGCGATCGCGCTGGCGCCGTCCAGGACCAGCGCCGCTCCGAAGCCGGTGGCCGGCAGCAGCGCCGGCCGCGCCAGCACTTGGAGCGTCGTGCCGGTCTGCGCGTCGACGACGTATGCGAGGCCGGCGTCGGCGGCGCCCGACGGGTCCGCGCCCGGCGCGCCGAGCACGAGATGGGCGCCGAGCGTCTCGCTGAATCCGCCGAAGGCCGCCGCTCCCGTCCCGAACGCGTCGCCCGTGGCGCCGCCCGCGAAGCTCCGTCGCACCGCACCGGTACCGGCGTCGAACAGATGTGCGCCGCCGGTCAGGGGCGGGTCGTAGCCCTCGCCGGGCGCCGAGACGAGCAGATCCGGCGTCGCGCCGACCGGCGCCACCTGGCTGCCGAAGCCGTCGCCCTCGATCGCGTTCGGGTCGACGAGGCTGTAGCGCAGCGTCATTGCACCGATCCCGTGAGCCGGGCCCACGAGGCTGACGAGCCACAGCACGAACACGAGACGGAACAGCGCACCGATCTGCATCCGACCTCCCCGCGATGACGAGCTCGTTGCGCGATAGCAGGAAGTCACGGGGCGGCCAAGGCTATTGTGCTTATGCATCGACTAAGAAGCTATTCGTCGTGATGTTCGACACCTACCTGCATCCGGCGAAGGTACTATCGGTCGTGCAGAAGCGCGGTGATCGGTCGCAGGCGGCGAGCCGCTTCCGGGGCGGTTCGGTCGCTGGCGGACAGCCCGACCGAGTCCCACCTGCAAGCGACTCGGTGCGAGGCCAGGCGCGCTTGGTCGTCGCACGTCGACGTGGCCGTCGGCACGCGCGTTGCTTTCGGGGATGCGAAGCTCGCAGACAGCCCGGTCGGCGGCGCATGGGCGTCGGCCGGCTGACGTGGAGTCACGCCGTTGACCGCGGCGGTGCTCCTGCTGGTCCTCGCGATGCCGGCGATCGCCGCGGCCATCCCGTTCCAGCTCGCCTACACGCTGCCGCACCCGGCGCCCGCGATCGGCGACTTCTTCGGCGCCGCAGTCGCTGTCGGCGGCGGACGCCTCGCCGTCGGCGCCCCCCGTCGCGACCTGACCGGCGCGGCCGACGCGGGCGCCGTCTACCTGCACGACATCGCCACCGGCGGCCTGGTGACCGCGCTGCTCGCGCCGACGCCCACGGTCGACGCGCGTCTCGGCGCATCGGTCGCCGTCGACGGCGTCGTCGCCGCGGGCGCGCCGAACGAGAACACCGGCGAGCCGCACGCCGGTGCCGTACATCTCTTCGGCCTGGGCGGCGGTCACCAGCGCAGCATCCCGAACCCGGCGCCGGGCTTCGACGACGTCTTCGGCTGCGCGGTCGCGGTGCGCGGAACGACGCTCGTCGCCGGCGCGCGGCTCGACGGGGCGGGGCTCGCGAACGCCGGCGCCGCGTGGCTGCTCGGCACCGGCGGGGGCGTGCAGCACACGCTGCTCGCGCCGACGCCCGCCGCATACGCCGACTTCGGACAGTCGGTCGCCATCGGCGCCGCCGACGTCGTCGTCGGCTCGCCGTCGGACGACACCGCCGCGTCGAACGCCGGCGCCGCGTACGTGTACAGCGGCGGTGCCCATCGCTGGACGCTGACGAGCCCGCCGCCCGCGCTCGGCGACGACTTCGGCCGCGCCGTCGCGATCGGCGACACGCTGGTCGCCGTCGGCGCGCCGCTCGACGAGAGCGAACGCGTCGCGCACTCGGGCGCCGTCTATCTGTTCGACCTCGCGACCGGCGCGCTCGTGCGCCGGCTGACCAGCCCGAACGCGCAGCCGAGCGGACGCTTCGGGGCGTCGGTGGCGTTCCGCGGCGGCGACGTCGTCGTCGGCGCGCCGTTCGAGGATCACGACGACGTTGCCGACGTGGGCGCGGTCTACGTCTTCGATCCGGCCGGCACGCCGATCGCGACGATCGCGAATCCGACGCCGAATGCCGACGACCAGTTCGGCGTCGCGGTCGCCTCCGACGGCGGCGCGCTGCTCGCCGTCGGCGCATGGCACGACGACCAGGCGGCGCAGGACGCGGGCGCCGTGCACGTGTTCGTCGACGTCGGCACGCCCACCACGACGACGCTGCCGAACGGGTCTACCACCAGCACCACGCTCTCATTACCGTCGACGTCGGTGAGCACGACGAGCACGAGCGTGACCACCACCAGCGTGACGACGCTGGTCGGCGGCAGCACGACGACGACCACCACGACGGTCGAGGGCGGCTCGACGACGTCGACGATCGTGCAGCTCCCGGCCAGCACGACGACCACGGTGCCGATCGCGTGCACGCCCGGCGTGCCGTTCACGTGCGACGATCGCGACGCGTGCACCACCGACGTCTGCGACGGCGTGTGCACGTGGATCGCGGTGACGGGGCTCGACGGCGTCACCTGCCGGCTCGATACGATGGGTGCGGTGATGGGGCAGGCGGGCGTCGTGGCGCTCGGCGGCCGGCGCGCGGCGCAGCGGCTCGAGAAGCAGCTCGGCAACGTGCGGCGGCTCGTCGAGCGCGCGCGACGCGCGAGCGGCACGCAGGCGGCGGCACGGCTCCGGCGCGCGCGACGCGCGCTCGAGAAATACATGGCGGCGGTGGAGCGATCGCGGTCGAAGGCGCGCATGTCCGGCACGCTTGCAGATGGGTTGCTCGTGCTCGCGGGAGAGGCGGCGCAGCGGCTGGGGGAGGGGCGATGAGGCGCGCGAACGTGCGGAAGCTGGTCCATGCCGACGGTCACGTCGTCTCGCTGCGCGTGATCCAGGGCGGCGCCCGCCCGCGGCGCGAATGGCCGATGGAGCGTGCCGAGGTCCCCGTCGTCGTCGCCACGGTCGGCCTCGTCACGCTGCTCTTCACGTGCCTCTATCGCGTGCTCGTCGCCTCCGCCGAGATGCCGTGAGTTGCGCCGTTCCGGCACGCTCCCTACAGTGCCCGCCATGCTGATCCGGCCGGGGGTGGCGGCGGTGATCTTCTCGGCCGACGGTGTGCTGCTCCAGCGTCGCGACGACAACCGGTTGTGGGGCCTGCCCGGCGGCGGCGTCGAGCCCGGCGAGACGGTGCGCGACGCGGTCGTCCGCGAGGTCTTCGAGGAGACCGGGCTGCACGTCGAGCCGCTGCGGCTGGTCGGCGTCTACTCCGATCCCGCGAACCATCAGATCGTCTCGTATCCCGACGGCACGCGCACGCACTACGTCACGACGGTCTTCGAGTGCGTCGTCCGCGGCGGCACGCTGACGTGCTGCGAGGAGTCGCTCGAGCTCGGGTACTTCCCGCCCGACGCGCTGCCGTTCGACGTGATGGCGATCTCGCGCGTGCGCATCCACGACGCGCTGGCGAATCAGGTCGGGGCGTTCGTCCGATGACGCGCGCGCTGCTGCTCGCCATCGTGTTCGCGGCGTCGTCCGCGTCCGCGCTCGACCGCTTCTACGTGATGGGCGACGGCGTGCTCACCGTGTCGAGCATCCACAACGGCGAGAAGGTGCGCGTGACGTACCGGAACGCCGACGGCACGTACGACGACGCGGCGCTCGCGAAGGTCGCGCGCGTGCTGCGCTCGAAGGACGGCAAGGTGGGGGACGTGTCGCCGCGCTTCGCCGAGCTGCTGAGCTACGTCGAAGGGTTGTCGGGGCAGCCGTTGCGCGTGGTCTCCGGGTATCGCAGCCCGGCCTACAACGAGGGGCTGCGTCGCGCGGGCCGCAAAGCCGCGAGCGGCTCGCTGCACACCGAGGGCATGGCCGCCGACGTCGCGCTGCCGAAGGCCCGCATGAAGGAGATGTGGCTCGCCATCCGCGAGCTCGAATGCTGCGGCGCCGGCTACTACGCCGGCAACGGCTTCATGCACGTCGACGTCGGCATCCCGCGCTTCTGGGAGGCGGCGACGTCGAAGGTCGACGAGAACCTGTCGGGTGGCAACGCCCGTGTCTTCGCGCGCACCGAGTTCGATCGCTACGGCGTCGGCGAGCCCATGGCGCTCCGGCTGCACGCGATCACCGCGCCGCCGATCCACGTCGCCCGCACCGCGCGGCTCCTGGCCGACGGCGCGGCGGACGGGCCCGCCGTCACGATCGAGGACGTCGAGGCGCCCGACGTGCGCGAGGGCTGCATCGAGGTCGACGCCCACACGCGGCTCCGAATCCTGGGGGGCTCGGCCGTCGAAAAGGCCCGCCTGGTGCTGGACACGTGCGAGCCCCGGGTCGAGCGGACGCCGGCGCACGTGACCTCGAACCCCGTCACGGTGAGGTGACACCCGATAGCGCAAACGCGCTTGTGCCTGAGCAGGACCGACGGTAAGCCTGATGGGGTAGCACCATCACATAGGAGAACGCATGACAGGTCGCCTCGCACGCTCCCTCATCTTTCTGGCCGCTCTGGCCGTCCCCGCTCTCGTCCACGCCGAATGCGGTGACGGCACGGTCGACGAGCTCGAGCAGTGCGACGACGGCAACCTGGTCGCGGGTGACTGCTGCGCCGCCGACTGCACGTTCGAGAGCGCCGAGACCGTCTGTCGCGCGGCGGCATCCGCCTGCGACGTCGCGGAGACGTGTACCGGCGATAGCGACGCCTGTCCCGACGACGTGGTGAAGCCGGCCGGTACGCCCGACGCGAGCTGCGACGCCTGCGAGAGCTGCAACGGCCAGGGCGCCTGCGGCATCGGGCCGGTCCTCGGGTGCAAGGTGCCGACCGAGTCCGTGCGCTCCAAGTTGGCCATCAAGAACCGCACGCCCGACGACGGCGACGTCCTCGAGTGGAAGTGGCTCAAGGGCGAGGAGACGCTCGCCGAAGAGTTCGGCGACCCGGTCCTGACCACCGACTACCGTCTGTGCCTGTTCGACCTGTCCGGCGAGTCGCCCGCGCTCTTCACGCAGGCCGCGGCGCCCGCCGCCGGCAACTGCAAGTCGAAGCCGTGCTGGAAGGCGCTCGGCCGGGTGCCCGGCGTCAAGGGCTACCGGTACAACGACAAGGAAACCACGCCCGACGGCCTCAAGCAGATGACGATGACGCCGGGCCCGGACGGCAATGCGAAGATCGCCCTCAAGGCGGCAGGCGTGAACCTCGCCCTCCCGATCGTGGTAGAGCCGGTGCCGCTCCCGCTCCGTGTTCAGCTCCAGGCGTCGAACGGTACGTGCTTCGAGGCGACCTACAGCACCGCCGAGAAGAACGACGGCGAGGAGCTCAAGGCGAACGCCGACTGACGGCTCACGCCTCGCTGGGCCGCAGCCAGAGGCGGGGCAGGACGGGCGGCGTCCACCTCGCGATCGCGTCGAGCAGGCGGTCGGGCCGCGTGTCGACGAGGAGCGAGTCCGCGTTCGCCTCGTGCACGAAGCCGTGGCGGACGGCGTCGGCCAGCAGCGTGCGCAGGCCGGCCCAGTACTCCTCGACGTCGAGCAGCGCGACGGGCTTCCGCTGGATGCCGAGCTGCAGCCACGTGAGCATTTCGAGCAACTCCTCGAACGTACCGAGACCGCCGGGTAGGGCGACGAACGCGTCGGACAGCTCCGCCATCGTCGCCTTCCGCTCGTGCATGCTGGCGACGACGCGCAGCTCGGTGAGGCCGGCGTGCGCGATCTCCTCGGTCTTGAGCCCCTGCGGGATGACGCCGATCACCTCACCGCCGTGCCCGAGCACCTCGTCGGCGACGACGCCCATCAAGCCGATCGAGCCGCCGCCGTAGACGAGGCCGAGGCCGCGCGCCGCCAGCGCCGCTCCGAAGTCCCGCGCGGCGTCGGCGAAGCGCGCATCGTTGCCCATCGACGACCCGCAGAAGACGCACACGCGACGCATGTCGCCCTACCTAGTGGCCGCGGCCCGTTCGCGCCAGGCGCGCACGACCGCCGCCGGCGACTGGTGCTCGCCGTCGACCGCGTGGTTCAGGCGACGCATGGTCGCGGCGTCGAGCCTGCCGCCGAGCGACGCGAGCGCGCCCGCCATGGCGGGCCAGCGGTCGATCGCCGCCTGCCGCACGATCGGCACCGCTTCGTAGGGCGGGAACGCGTGCCTGTCGTCGGCCAGCATCGTCAGCTTACGCGCCTCGATCAGGCCGTCGGTGGCGCTGCCGACGACGAGGTCCACCTGCCCGTCGATCAGCGCGCGATAGAGGAGGCCGAGGTCGAGCGTGCGCACTTCGGCGAACTGCAGCCCGTAGACGCGCTGGAGCATCGGATAGCCGTCGGGCCGCTGTTGGAACTCGTAGCCGAAGCCGGCACGCCAGGCGCGCGCCGGTGCGACCGCGGCCGAGATGGTGGTCGGCCCCGCGTTGCCGCGGACCACGAGCGCGAACGTGTTGTCGAATCCGAGCGGCGCCGTCCAGACGAGCCCCGCGGGGGCGTAGCCGGCCTTCACGCGCGCGAGCACCGCGGCGGGATCCGTGGCGGCCGGCTCCTTCAGCACCGCGGTCAGCGCCGTGCCCGTGTACTCGACGTAGGCGTCGATCTGCCCGTTGCGCAACGCCGCGTCGCATACGAACGTGCCGCCGAGGTCGAGGCGTCGTTCGACGGGCAGGCCCGCCGCCTCGAACGTCTGCGCCAGGAGCTCGCCGAGGATGCGCTGCTCGGTGAAGTTCTTCGACCCGACGACGACGCGCTCGCCGCCGCCGCCGCAGCCGAGCAACGCGGCCACGACGAGCAGCCCGACCGCCCTCATGCGCGCGGCCGCAGGCGCTGCTCGACGAGGCCGAGCAGCGTGTCGGTGCCGACGGCGAGCGCAGCCGCGGGCAGGGCGCCCGCGAGGATCGTCGCATTGTCGACCATCGCGACGCCCCGGAAGATGAACACCCCGAGCCCGCCGGCGCCGATCGCGGCGGCGATGGTCGCGACGCCGATCCCGACCACGGCCGCGAGCCGGATCCCGGCCAGGATGACGCTCGCCGCGAGGGGAAGCTCGACGCGCCAGAGCAGCTGGCCGTCGGTCATACCCAGCCCGCGCCCCGCTTCCCGCACGGCAGGGTCCACAGCGCCGATGCCGACGACGGTGTTGCGAAGAACCGGGAGGAGCGCGTACAGCGTCAGGGCGACCAGCGCCGTCCGGACGCCGATGCCGCCGATCAACGGCACCGGGATCAGGAAACCGAATAGCGCGAGACTGGGAATCGTCTGAATGATGCTGACCGCCCCGAGCACCATCCGCTGCCAGCCCGGCCGTCGCGTGAGCGCGATCCCGAGCGGCACCCCGACCGCCGTCGCGAGTCCCACGGAGATCGCGACCAGCATCACGTGGCGGAGCGTCTCGCGGGCGATCTCGTCTAGCACCGGGAGCCTCGCATGCTGACGCGTCTGGTGCTGGTGCTCCTCGCCGTCCTGTGGGTCGCGCCGGCGCTCGCGGCGAAGGCACCGCTGTGTCCCGGCGGCGCGTTCCGCGCGACGCCGGAGAGCCTGCCGCTCGTACCGAACAGCGCGGCGGACGGCATCGTCGTCGGCAACGGCGAGGCGGTGATCCTGGGCTCCTGCGGGCGGACGCAGGCGAAGCTCAAGCGCTCGCGCAAGGGCACCAAGGTCACCGCGAAGTGGCTAGCGTGCGACGGCACGAACGGCAAGGTCCGGCTGAAGGCGACCATCGACGAGACGTGCCGCGGGATGCGCGGCACGCTGCGCAGCAAGAAGCCGAAGCTGCGCCGCAAGTTCACCGCCAATCTGTCCCAGGGGGCGATCAGCGGCGCCATGGCGGTTCCCGCCAGCGCCGTCGCCGACGTCGACACCGCCGACACGGGCACGGGCCCCGACAACGACCGCAGCGGCACCGCGCAGGACGTCGGCCTGCTGACGACGGTCGGCGGCGCCGCGTTCATCGTCGATACGATGAACTTCGACGACGACTACTACCGCATCCAGCTCACGGGGCAGCCGCTCAACATCACGCTGTTCATCGGCGACCCGACGCGGTCCGACCTCGACCTGCTCCTCCTCGACGAGAACGGCGACGAGATCGTCCCGCCGTCGCGTGGCACCAGCAACGTCGAACAGCTGGCGACGACGAATCAGACCGGGACCGCCTACATCGTCGTCTACACGACGATCCTTCCGGGCGTCACCGCGCCGCCGAACCCGTGGACGGGCTACGTGCTCTCGATCGGGCAGGGGGCGGCGCCGGCCGAGTTCGTGCCCGGCGACGTCGTGGCGCGCATGCGGCCGGGCGCGACGGCGGCGAACGCGCGAGCCGCCGCGAAGCCGCTGGCGCTCTCCGTCGGCACGCTCGCCGTCGCGAAGGGCGATCCGTCGGGCGAGCGCAGCGTCCTCTATCGCCTGCCCGATGCGCCCGCGCAGGCGCGTGCGGCGACCAACGCGGTCGGCCCGCCGGCGCCGGCGCACGCGACGAAGCTGAAAGACCCGACGACGTTCGGCGCCGACGAGTACGCGCGCTGGCGGACGCTCGAGGCGGTCGCCGAGATGCGCGCGCGGCCCGACGTCGCGTGGGCCGAGCCGAACTACCTGTTCCGCCCGCAGCTCGTGCCGTCGGACCAGTACTACGGATTCCAGTGGCACTACCCGTTGATCTCGCTGCCCGAGGCGTGGGACGTCACGCAGGGCTCGTCGGAGGTCATCGTCGCCGTGGTCGACACGGGCATCCTCTACGACCCGGCGACGTCGCTCCTGCACCCCGATCTCGACCCCGCGCGCATCCTGCCCGGCTTCGACTTCATCTCGAGCGCGTCGAACGCGCGCGACGGCAACGGCATCGACGGCAATCCGTTCGACAACGGCGACGGGCGCCGCGGCACGGGCTCGTCGTTCCACGGCTCGCACGTCGCGGGCACCATCGGCGCCGCGTCGAACGACGGCAAGGGCGTCGCCGGCGTCGACTGGCACACGCGCATCATGCCGATCCGTGTCCTCGGCGTGGACGGGGGCACCAGCTACGACATCGGTCAGGGCGTGCGCTACGCCGCCGGGTTGGCGAACGACTCGGGCACGGTGCCGGCGCAACGGGCGGACGTCATCAACATGAGCCTCGGCGGTCCCGGCTTCTCGTCGGAGATGAAGAGCGCCGTCGTCGCGGCACGCGCCGCGGGTGTCGTCGTCGTGGCGGCGGCCGGCAACGACAACCAGGACGCCGGCGGCTTCTCGCCGGCGAGCTTTCCCGAGTGCGTGACGGTGAGCGCCAGCGACCTCGCGCGGCAGAAGGCGCCGTACTCGAACTTCGGGGCGGCCGTCGACGTGGCGGCGCCGGGCGGCAACACCGGCGCCGATCTGAACGGCGACGGCTATGCCGACGGCGTCCTGTCGATCGGGGCCGACGACACGAGCGGCTCGCTCGACTTCAACTATCCCTTCTACCAGGGCACCTCGATGGCCTCGCCGCACATGGCGGGCGTCGTCGCGCTGATGCAGGCCGCGCACCAGGGCACGAACGGGCGGCGCTTCACGCCCGACGAGCTCGATGCGTGGATCGCGAACGGCGAGATCACCGATCAGCTCGGCCTCGACAACTGGTCGGGCGCCGGGCTGATCAACGCGCGGCGCGCGGTGCTGCGCGCCGGCGGCCAGGCCGGGATGCTGCCGCCGAACCTCGGCGTGTCGCCGACGTCGCTGAGCTTCGGTCCCGACCTGGACGAGCTGACGCTGTCGCTGACGAACACCGGCTCCGGCACCGTCACCGTCCAGTCCGTGTCGACGAGCGCCGCGGCGACGTGGCTGACGGCGTTCACGTCGTCGGAGCTGCCGTTCGCCGCGCCCGGCACCCTCACGCTGCGCGCCGACCGCACCGGCCTGCCGCAGGGCCTCGTGCAGAGCGCCGCCGTCACGATCGCGAGCGATGCCGGGACCCGCATCATCCCGGTCGCGGTGCAGGTGGAGTCCACGACGAGCGGGGGCGACGTGGGCACCGTCTACGCGCTGTTGATCGACCCGGTCACGCGCTCGACGCGCTATCAGCTGGCGACGAACCGCGGCGCCGGCTACGCGCTCAGCTTTCCGCAGCCGATCCTGAGCGGCAGCTATCTCCTCGCGGCGGGCACCGACCGCGACGGCGACGGCCGCATCGGCGATCCCGGCGAGGCCTTCGGCATCTATCCGGGCAGCACGAGCGATCCCCAGCCGCTGGTGATCGGCGACGATCAGACGGTGCAGGTGACGCTGCCCGTCCTGGAAGCGGTGTCCGTGGGCGCCGGCCTCTTCCGCGTCGACCCGCCGCCCGCGCGGCTCGAGCTCGAGCTGCAGCGCTAAAGTTCCATGGCGCCGGTGCCGATACCCCGCTCCGTGAAGATGCTCCGCGCCGCCGTCGTCGGCCTGCTGCTGTCGGCCCCGGTCGTCCACGCCCAGATCGTCGTCGACGTGCCGGTGAAGCTGCGCCGCACGCGGCTCGTCCTCAACATGGATCAGGCGCTCGTCGCCGACCACAAGCCGACGGTCTTCGTCTGGCTGGACGAGATGCTGATCCACTTCGCGCAGTGGAAGACGCACTGGAAGGTGATCGTCGTCGCCCACGGACCGGCGGCCGTCTGGACGCTCAACGACGCCGCCTACGACCGCGTCCAGGGCACGACGACCGGCAATCCGTACGCGGCCATGTTCGCCGACCTGCTCGCCCAGGGCGTGAAGTTCGAGCTGTGCGCCTACTCGATGCAGCTGAACGGCTGGAGCAACGCCGACCTGCTGCCCGGCATCCAGGTGGCGACGGGCGCGATCGCGCGGCTCATCCAGCTGCACAAGCAAGGCTGGACGCAGCTTCAGCCCTGAGCGGTGCGCAGGAAGGCCGCCACCTCCGGGTGCGGGTGGTCTTCCAGCTCCGCGCGCGTCCCCGCGGCGATCAGCGTGCCGCCCGAGAGCAGCGCCATGCGATCGGCGACGCGCGCCGCCTCGCGCAGGTCGTGTGTCACGAAGATCGCCGTCTTGCCGAGGCGACGCTGCAGCGCGCGGAACGCCTCCTGCAGCTCGAGACGGGTGATCGGATCGAGCGCACCGAACGGCTCGTCGAGCAGCACGAGCGGCGGGTCGGCGGCGAGCGCGCGCGCCACGCCGACGCGCTGGCGCTGTCCGCCCGACAGCTCGTGCGGGAGCCGCGCGCCGTACTCGCCGACGGGGAGGCTCACCATCTCGAGCAGCTCGGCAACGCGGCGCTCGCGCCGCGCGTCGTCCCAGCCGAGCAGCTCGGGCACGATGCCGACGTTCGCCGCGACGGTCAGGTGCGGGAGCAGGCCGACCTCCTGGATCACGTAGCCCGTCTGCCGGCGCAGCTGGATCGGATCCCACTCGGTGGTCGCGCGTCCGCCGACGCGCACCGCGCCCGACGTCGGGAGATGCAATGCGTTCACGAGCTTCAGCGCGGTCGTCTTGCCGGAGCCGCTGCGGCCGATGAGCGCCAGCGTCTCGCCCTCGGCGACCGCGAGCGTCAGGCCGTCGAGGATCGCCCGCCCGTCGGGCAGGCGCACCGTCGCGCCGGCGAACTCGACGAGGCTCACGCCGTCTTCTCGGGCGGGCGCATCGCGTAGACCCGCGTCAGCGCCACCTCGATCGTCACGACGTTGCGCGGTGCGCCGCTGCGGCCCGGCCGCGTCTCGCGCAGGCTGCCGTCCACCTCGCGCGCGCGGCCGTACACGATCGCGGCGGCGCCGTCCTTCCACGTCGTGAAGCTGACGCGCGGGTTCGTGCGCAAGTCCACGCGGCGCACGGTGTTGTCGTAGATCACGAGCCGCAGCGTCGTGCCGCGGATGTCCGTGTGGACGGGCGCGGTGTGCGGCTGGCCGGACGGGCCGACCGTCGTCATCGCCATCAGCCGCGCACCGCGCCAGAACGCGAGGAACTCGTCGGCGCGCATCTGGCGGTCGGGGTAGGCGACGGAGTCGCCGACGGACGGCCCGGCGGTGCGCGTGCTGCGGTCGATGAGCGCCTGCAGGGCGGCCAGCTCCTCGGCGGTGTCGGGCGTCTCGTTCATGGGGTCTCGTCTCCGAAGCCCGGCGTGTCGGCCGGGGCGGGCAGGCGCTCGGGGCGCTCGGCGGGGCGCTCGGCGGTGGAAATCGGTGCGATGTCGTTGGGACCGTCGGGCGAGAGCAGGGCCGCCAGCGAGCGCAGCTGCGCGCGTCCGCAGCCCAGCTCGAACATGCCGCCGACGTAGACGGCGATGCCGAGCGCGTGGCACGCGGCGGCGGCGTCGAGCACCGCGAGCACGCCGCCCATGCGGCCCGGCTTCAGGTTGACGGCGACGGGACGCGGCGACAGCCGCGCGACGTCGGCCGCGGCGAGCACGGTCGCGTCGGCCGACAGCCGGCGCGCCAGCGCCGCGGACCACGGCGCGGCGTCGGGGGACGGATCCTCGACGAGCGCGTCTGGCAGCAGCCGGTGCACGCGCTCGTGCTCGTCGCGCGTGCCGCTCGTCTTCCAGTCGACGACGGCGACGCGCGGCAGCCGCGCCAGCGTGGCGTCGTCCCAGGCGGGGTCGACGTCGATCTTCAGCTCCACGTCGCCCTGCCGCCGCGCCTCGTCGACCGGATCGGGCACGCGCCCGAACGAGACGACGTAGCGGACGGTTCCGGGCGGTGTCTCCGCGAGACGGAACAGGTTCGTACCACCTTGGCGCAGGGCGAGGTCGAGGCCGGCGGCCTCGAGCGCCGCACGGTCGTAGGGCGGCAGCGCGCGAAGCCCGTCGGCCCACGCACCGAACGTCGACGCTCCCGGAGCGAGCGCCGCCACCGCGCGCGCGAAGGCGGCATGCGCATCCGCCGTCCAGCCGACGTGCTCGCCGCGTCCCGTGTGCCCGCCGCCGACGAGCGTCACCACCGACGACGGCCGCGGCTCGCCGGGATACGACGGCACGTCGACGTGCGACGTCGCGCACGTCGCGGCGTCGAGCCGCAGCGGCAGCGACCGCAGCAGCTCAGTCGTCCGACGCACAGCGGAAGCCGGCGAAGATCTGGCGGCGCTGCGGGAGGTCCCAGTTGCGGAACGTGTTGCGGATGGCGAGAGGCTGCGTCGCCCACGAGCCGCCGCGCAGCACCTTGTAGCCGCGATGGAAGAAGACCTCGGAGTACTCGGAGTAGGGGAACGCCTCGAAGCCGGGATAGGGCGCGAACTCGCTCGACGTCCACTCCCACACGTCGCCGAGCATCTGGTGACACCCGAAGAAGCTGACGCCCTGCGGATACGCGCCGATCGCGGCGGGCGAGAAGCAGCGCTGGTCGAGGTTCGCGTGCTCCCAGGTCGGCTGCGCGTCGCCCCACGGGTAGCGACGGACGGTGCCGCGCTCGAGATCCCACGCCGCCGCCTTTTCCCACTCCGCTTCGGTGGGGAGGCGCTTGCCCGCCCAGCGCGCCCACGCCGAGGCCTCGTACCACGACACGTGGATCACCGGCTGATCGAGCGCCAGCGGCACGAGACGTCCGAACGCCAACTCGTACCAGAGGGCGTCGCCGTTGCGCCGCCACTGCGCCGGGTGCCAGACGTCGGCTTCGGCGAGCCACTGCCAGCCCGCGTCGCACCAGAGCTCGCGCCGCCGGTAGCCGCCGTCGAGCATGAACGCCAGGTACTGGCCGTTCGTCACCGGACAGAGGTCGATGCGGAAGCGGTCGACGTGCACCTCGTGCGCCGGCCGCTCGTTGTCGTAGGCCCAGCGGCGGTCGTCCGTGCCCATGAGAAACGTCCCCGCCGGGACGACGGCTTCGACGGCGTCGAGCGGCGCCAGCGTGCCGCGCGGGTCGGCGCGGCGCGGCGGCTCGTAGTGCAGGTCGCCGATCAGCTGGATCGTCTGCAGCACCGTCTCGCTGTGCTGCGCCTCGTGCTGCGCGAGCATCAGGTAGACGTAGCCGTCGCCGAGGAGCGGATCGCCCGCCGGGAACGGCGCGGAGCGCAGAACGTCGAGCGTGTTGCGGCGGACGTCGTCCAGGTAGGCGAGGCCGGTGTGCCGCGTCAGCAGCGGCAGCTGGCCGCGGGCGGCGCGCGGGTGGGCGATGGCGTCGTACATGCGGTCGCGCGCGCGCGCGGCGTCGTCGCGGCGGCTGGTCGGCGCGTTCGCGCGTCGCACCCACTGCTCTTCGAAGTTCGCGATGTGGCCGAGGTCCCATACGATGGGGCTCATCAGCGAGCTGTGCTGCGTCGTCAGCTGCGCCTCGGAGAGCGGCACGACGAGCTCGAGCGTGCGCCCGCGCGTCGCGACCAGGTGACGCTCGGCGACGAGCCGGCGCGGTCCCGGCCGCGGCGGACGGCGGCGGCGGAGCAAGAGCAGGGCGAACGCCCGTGCCGGGTCGGTGAAGATCTGCACCGTGTCGAAGCCGTGGCGCGCCGTGGCGGCGGCCGTCTCGTCGAGACGGAACTTGCGGCTCACCTCGGTGAGGATCATCTCGCCCGGCGCGATGCGGAACGAGCGGCCGAGCTCGGGCAGCTCGACGCGCTCCTCGTGCGGGAAGCGGGCGAAGATGTCGATGCGCTCGCGCGTCTCGTTCCAGTAGGCGACGTGCTCGATCGCGTCGACGTCGAGCGTCGTGCCGAGCTCCGCGTTCATGCGACGGAAGAGGTTGCGCGTGAACGCGGCGCTCACGCCGGCCGCGTCGTTGTAGGCGGCCTCGAGCGCGGCGACGTCCTTCACGAGGTCGACGCCGAGCAGGAGGTGATCGCCGGTGCCGAGGCTCGCCGCCACCCGCTCGAGGAACGCGGTCATCTCGACCCGATCGAAGTTGCCGATGCTGCTGCCGAGGAACAGGAGGACCAGCGGCGACAGCTCCCGCAGCCGGGTCATCGCCTGCTCGTAGGTGCCGGCGAGCCCCTGCACGTCGAGCGTCGGGAAGTCGCCGCGGAGCGCCGCGCACGACGCGGCGAGCATGGTGCGGCTGATGTCGATGGGGACGTAGCGCGCGTGCGGCGAGGCCGCCGTCCAGGCGCGCAAGAGGTGGCGCGTCTTGGTCGAGCTGCCGGAGCCGAGCTCGACCAGCGTGGTCTCGCCGGCGAGGCGGCGGATGTCGGCGGCGTGCGCCGCGAGCACCGCGTCCTCGGTGCGGGTCAGGTAGTACTCGGGCTGCTCGGTGATGGCTTCGAAGAGGGCGCTGCCCTCGGCGTCGTAGAGATAGCGACACGAGAGCCATCGCGGCGTGTCGCTGAGCCCGCGGACGACCGACTGCGCGAAGGCCGCGCGCGCGAGATCGGCGTCGCCGAGGTCCGTTCCCGTCACCCGCCGGTGACCTTCCGGATGGCCGCGCCGACCTCTGCGATCGGGCGGCGATCGCCGGGGCGGAAGATGGTGTGCACGCTGCCGCCGCCGTCGTGCGGCCAGCGCGGCACGATGTGCACGTGGACGTGGGGGATCGTCTGCCCGGTCGCTTCGCCATTGTTGACGCCGATCGTGCTGCCGGGGGCGTCGACCGCGGTCCGGACCGGCCCGGCGAGCCGTCGCACCATGCGGAACACGCCGTCGGCCGTGGCCGCGTCGAGCTCCTCGACGGTCGCGGCGTGCTGGCGTGGCACCACCATGGTGTGACCGTCGGCCAGCGGCGTGACGTCGAGGAAGGCGACGGCGTGCTCGTCCTTCGCGACGACCTCCGCGGGAATCTCGCCGGCGACGATGCGACAGAAGATGCAGCTCATGCCCGGCGCCTATACCGGTGAGACAGAGAGCGTCAACGACACGCGCGCATCATGCCCGGACGCCGCGTTCAGGGAAGCCCCTTCAGGAGGGCCCGAGTCGCGGCGGCCGGATCGGCCGCGGCGAGGATGGCGCGAATGACGGCCACGCCGTGGGCGCCCGCGGCGCGCATGGCCGGCACGTCGCCCGGCTCGATGCCGCCGATCGCCAGCACCGGCACGGCGGCGGCGGTCGCCGCGCGGAGCCGCTCGATGCCCTGGGGCGGGCCGAAGGACGCCTTCGACGGCGTCGCGCGGACGGGACCGAAGACGGCATAGTCCGCGGTGGTAGCCCGCACCTCGTCCGCGGCGTGCGTCGAGACGCCGACGAGCGCATCCGCCGGGAGCAATCGGCGCGCGTCGTCGACGGGCATCGACCCGCCGCCGAGGTGGACGCCGTCCGCGCCGGCGGCGAGCGCCACGTCGACGCGGTCGTTGACGAGCAGGAGCGCGTCGGTCCGCGCCGTCGCCGCCCGCAGCCGCTCGGCGAGCGCCAGGAGTGCGCGGCCGGGCAGGTCCTTCTCGCGCAGCTGCACCGCCGGCAGGCCGGCATCGAGCGCGGCGGCGACGACGTCGACGAGATCGCGCCCGCCGGTGCCCCGGCGGTCGGTCACGAGGAGGAGGGAGGGGATCGGGCGCACCGGCGCGAAGCATACGCGTGGTTCACCCTCCGGGCGATCCGGTGTAGGGAGGGGCCGATCGACGCGATCTCCCGCACTGGCGCCCCGCCGCGCCGCAATCACGTCGGCACCGTCTCGCTCGCCGCCGCCGTCGGCGGTGCGGTGGCGTGTCAGGCGGCGCGCATGACGGGCGTCGTTCCGGACGGGCCGGCGCTGCACGTCGTCGCGGCGGGCTTCGAGGCGGCCGTCGTCGGCGGGCTCGCCGACTGGTTCGCGGTGACGGCGCTGTTCCGCCATCCCCTCGGGCTGCCGATCCCGCACACGGCGATCATCCCCGCGCGCCGGGCGAAGATCATCGAGAGCATCGTCACGATGGTCGAGCAGGACTGGCTGTCGCCCGACGTGATCGGCGCGCGGCTCGACTCGATCAGCGCCGGCCGCGTGCTGCTCGACTGGCTGGAAGCGCCGGAGCACGCGGCGCGCGTCGCGGCGCCGGCGCGCGACCTGCTGCGCGCGGTGGCGCGGCTGCTCACCGAGGACGAGGTCGTCGATCTGCTCTCGCGCACGCTCGAGAAGCAGGTGGGCGCCGTGCGCATCGACGCGTCGGCGGGGGCGTGGCTGGCCCGCGTCGCGGAGCCGGGCGTGGCCGACGGGGTCTTCGCGACGATGGCGCTGTCGCTCGCGACGCTGGCCGAGCGGCCGCGGACGGCGGAGGAGCTGCGCTGGTGGATCGGACGCTCCGCGCAGACGCTGCACGAGTCGGGACGCCGGTTCGTGCCGTTTCTGCTGCGCCGGCACGCCGTGCAGGAGCGGCTCGTCGACGCCGCGTGCAGCTACGCGTCGACGGAGCTGCGTGCCGCGGCCGAGGACGCGAGCCACCCGCTGCGCACGCTGGTCCTCGGCGCCATCCAGCGCTTCGCGGAGCGCCTCCAGGCGGGCGAGCCCGAGGCGATGGGGCAGGCGCAGCGGGTGTGGGGCGCGCTGGCGGAGAGCTTGCAGGCGGGACCGCTCGTGCGCGACGTCCTGTCGACCCTGCGCGATCAGCTCGATGCGGACCTGGCCGCGTCCGACAGCGCGCTGTCGTCGCTGGTGGAGCGCAAGCTGCGCGAGACGGCGACGGATCTCCTGCGCGACGAGGGCCAGCGCGCGACGTTCGACCGCTGGGTGCGCGACACCGCGAAGGATCTCGTCCGCCGGCATCACACCGAGATCGGCAAGACGGTGCGCGAGAACCTGGAGCAGCTCGAGACGGGCAAGCTCGTCGAGCAGATCGAGCAGCGCGTCGGCAACGACCTGCAGTACATCCGGCTGAACGGTGCGGTCGTCGGCGGACTCGTCGGGATGGTGCTGGCGCTCGTGCGGTGGCTGGCGGGCAGCTGACCGGCGGCCGACGCTCACGAGCGCCAGGTCACCGGCAGTCGCGGATCCGGCTCGTAGGCGCAGGTCGCGCCCGTGCGGATCGTCTTCTGGAGGTGACGGCCCAGCGCGGGATGGACCGCGCTGATCTTGTCGATGGCGGCGCGCAGCGCGCGGGTGGCGCTGACGCGGGCGCGCTCGGTGTTGGATGCCGCGCGTCGATGTCGTCCGCCGATGCCGACGCCGCGGGCGAGCTCGGTGGTGACGAACCCGAGCTCCTCCTTCACCGCCGCTGCGCCTTCGCCGTCCCCGGCGCTCCGCGCGTGTGCGAGCATCTCCGAGAGCTGCTCCGCGCGCAGCTCGTACGCGCGCTTCGCGCGGGCGTCGAACACCTCACCGGCGTCGCCGAAGAAGAGGAAATGCCGCCCGCCGTCCTCGGCATGCTCGTGGCCGACGAGGTCGATCGCACGGACGGGCGTACCCGGCCGGCGCAGGAGCTGTGCGAGCAGTCCGAGCCCCTTGCTCGTACGCAGCCGAACGGTGCTCCCCGCGAAGGTGATCGTCCAGTAGTCGCCTTCGCGTTCGAAGACGTCGTCGGCGCGCGCGGGCTCCGTGTGCGCGGTCTCGGACGGCGGTGGAGCGTCGCCGTCGAGTCGTCCGGCGAGCGCCTGGGCGCGTGCGACGAGCGGTGACAGGCCCAGCTCCCGTGCGGTGGCCAGCGCGGCGTGCACCATCGTCGCGGCCCGACGGCGGCGTTCCGGCCCGGCGTCGCCGCGGGCCATCAGCATGGTCGCGAAGTCTGCCTGCGTATGCGCGAGGAATCCGCGGGCCTGGAGGCGCTCGTTCACGATCAGCGCCAACTCGAAATGTCGCTCCGCGGCGTCGAAGCGGCCGAGCATCGTGGCGAGCAGCCCGAGGTAGCGCGCCATCGAACCGGAGCACAGCGGCGACACCGAGACCGCCGTTCGATGCTCGAAGGGGAGCATCAGGTCGTAGAGGAGGCGCGCCCGGGCCGTGTCGCCGAGCGTGACCGCCGTCTGCGCCAGCATCGGCGTCGCACCCAACCACAGCACGTCGCGCGGGATGATCGCGAAGTCGCTCGCGGCGAGCCGTTCGAACTGCTGCCGGGCTTCGAGCTCGCGGCCGAGCTCGGTGAAGACCGTCATGGCGACGGTCCGCACCGCCGGCACGGTGACGTAGCGGTCGGCCCACTGGAGTGCCGTGCGTTCGAAGCCGTCGAGGGTGCCGCGTTCCCGTCGGAGGGCGAACTCCTGCACCATCCGACAGATGTCGACGTTCTCCTCGGCCGATTGCTGTCCGGCGGCGCGCTGCGCGAGCGCGACCGCCTCCTGCGAGCGGTGCTCGCACTCGTCGAGCCGTCCGTGCAGGTGCGCCCACGTCGCGTGCGTCATCATGCTGAGCCAGAGGTCGAACGGGTCGCGCAGGTCCTCGGCCAGGCGCGCATGCTCCTGGAGCGCGGCCTCGGCCAGCTCGGCCTCACCGCCCTCGAGCAGATCGAGCGAGCGCAGAGCCTGCGCGCGCAGCGCGAGCTCGCGGTCGCCCGTCGCCCGTGACATGGCCTCGAGCTCGGCGGACACCTGCAAGCGCTCGGCGAAGTTGTCCGGACCGAGCAAACCACCGTGCTGGACGCGCAGCGCGTAGGCGAGTGCGCCCGGATCGCCGAGGCGGCGCGCGAGATCGACCGCCTCGGCCCCGAGGGGAATGCCCTGCTCGCGCCGGCCGGCCAGGTAGAGGCTCAGCGCGAGCCGCGCCAACAGCTTCGCCCGCAAGGCGCTGTCGGTAGGACCGAGCGCACCGAGCGCTTCTTCGAGCAGGCCGATGTCCGACTTGTCGAAGGGGCTGGCAGTGAACTTCGTCGCCCACTGGCCGCCCGAGCCCAGCGCGGCACGAGCCAACAGCTCCTTGGCACCGATCGTTCGTGCGATCTCGGCGGCGCGATGGAACGTCACCTTCGCGCCCTCGATGTCGCCGGCGAGATCCTGGGCTTCGCCGAGTGCGAGCAGCAGGTCGCACCGTTCCGGTTCCGCCACCTCCACGAACGCCAGTGTGCGGAGCGCGCGCTGGTAGTGGGCGATCGCTTCCTCACACGCGAGCAACCGACAGGCCCGCCGCGCGGCCGCGATGCAATACGCGAGCGCCTTGTGGGCGTCGCCCACCGGCGCCGCGGCGAAGAAGTGATGGGCGAGCTCCGGCAGATGCGGGTCGCGATCGGCGCCGTACACGTCCTCGAGCGCGATGCCGATGCGGCGGTGCAGATCGAGACGCCGCGCCGCGGGGACGTCCTCGTACAGCGTGTCCCGGATCAACGCGTGCGAGAATGCGTACCGCCCGGGCGCGTCGGCGACTTCCTGCACGACTCCCACCGCCAGGCACTCGTCCAGGACCTCGATCAGCCAGGCCCGCGGCCGCTCGGCGACGCGTTCCAGGCACCCGACGTCGAACGTGCGGCCGACCACCGCCGCCGTGGAGAGCACCTCGTCGCAGCCGATCTCCAACGGCGCCAGCCGGCGGCGGATGGCCTCGCGCACACCTTCCGGAATGCCGAGTCGTGCCGGCAGCCCCGAGGCGCTCTTCACCAGCCGGCCCTCCGCGGCCAGCAGGCAGACCACTTCCTCGACGAAGAACGGATTGCCGTCCGTCGCACGATGGACCGCCGCGACGACGCTCATCGGCGGCACGAAGCCGGCCGTGCGCTCGATGTAGTGCCCGAGGTCGGCTTCGGAGATGCCCCGCAAGGGCAGGCGACGCGCGTGCCGGCCGACCTCGCCCAGCAGAGCCGACAGCTCCGGACGTTGCCGGACCTCGACCTCCCGATAGCAGCCGATGAGCAGGACGGGCGCGTCGCGGAGCTCGCGGGCCAGAAGCCCGAGCAACATCAGCGACGGGCGATCGGCGGCATGGAGATCGTCGAGGACGATCACCAGCGGATGCGCGGCCGCCAGGCTCGCGACGAACGACGCCGCCGCGTCGAAGAGCTGGAAGCGCGCCCGGTCCGGATCCGCGGGTGGCTCGGAGCGTGCCGCGGGCAGACCGGGCAGCAGCTCGCGCAGCTCGGGCAGCAGGGGGGCCAGGTGGACGGCGCTCGCGCCCATGTGCGTCGCGAGGGCCTCGGGCGTCAGACGGCGGATGGCGGCGCGCACGACCTGGATCCAGGGCCAGTAGGCCGGCGCGTCGCCCTCCTCGGAGCACCGCCCCCAGAGCATCATCGCGCCCTGGTCGGTGCCTTGTCGCGCGATCTGGTCGGCGAGGCGCGTCTTGCCGATGCCCGCTTCGCCGACCAGCATCAGCAGGCTGCCCTGACCCGCGAACGCACCGTCCAACGCGGCCCGCAGCTCGATCAGCTCGCGGTCCCTTCCGACGAAGGGACCGCGTGCGTCGTCGAGGAGATGTGCCGTGGACTCGCGGGCGTACATGGAGGTCCCGATGCCGCGACCAAACCAGGATAGGACTCCGACTGTCAAACCGGAATGCAAGCTGAGGCGGCTGCTCGGGGACGGCCCGGCGGCCCACCGCACGCTCGCGACGGCACGAACGGGCGTCCGACTCCGAGCCGGACGCCCGCGTGCGTCGTGCATCGATCAGCCGATCAATGCGTGACCGTCTCGCATCCGGTCGCCGTGTCGCTCAGGTCGGTCGACGCCGAATCGGTGCCGAGACCGCAGACCACCGAGTCCGACCCCATGCCGTTCTTGGACGTGATGGTGTCGTTGCCCACGCCGCCGTCCAGGGTGTCGGCCACCTGGGCTCCCGAGACCTGCGAGCCGTCGAGATTGTCGTTGTTGTCCCCGCCGTAGAACTTGTCGTTGGACTTGCTGCCCACCATGACGTCGTCGCCGAAGCCGCCGTACACTTCGGTCGGATTGACGTTGTTCCATACGGCGAAGAAGTAGTCCGCTCCCGCACCGAGGTTGGCGATGAGCGTCCGCGCGGGGAGCTGCACCCGCCAGTCGAAGATGTCGTCGTCGCCGCCGATGTAGGTCACGCGCAGCAGCCCGAAGCCGCTCTTGAGACACCGTGCGCCGGCCACGCCGCTGATCGTCTTGGCCGTGCAGCCCGCGCCGACGACCACGCTGCCCGCCACGTCGCCGACCCAGACGGCGTTCGGACCGTCGTCCTGGATACTCAGGTTGTGGTCGTAGGCGTTGGGGTCGGAGATCCGCAGCTCGAAGCTGACGACCCTGACGGTCGTGGTTCCTCCGGGCACGGCTTGCGCCGGCGTCGCCGCGACGGTGGCGCCGGCGAGCACGAGACCGGACAGCAGCATGGCCCGCTTGGCTCTCGCAGAAACGTTCGAAAGGCACTCCATGTCGTTCTCCTTGGTTGCGGGCACGAGGGCCCGGCTGGTTTCGCCGCGGCGCGACCTGCGGCGCTCACCCAGTAGGCGTGAGGATCGACCGTACGCCGGTAAGCTGTCGGCTCGGCGTCGCGTGGGGCGGACCGTACCGGCGTACGGTCCTGCGATGCGGCCGCACGCCTCGCGCGGGTGTCCCGATCGCAGCGCTCGTCACGTTCTCGACCGCATTCGCGGCCGCATGGGCCGTGGCCGTCGACACCCGCGGGGCCGCGCGCTATTGGCGCAGCATGCGCTGGGTGGTGGTGATGATGGTGCTGGGGATCCTTGCCGCGGCGCGGCCCGGCCGTGCGCAGGACTGCAACGCCAACGGCGTGCCCGACGCCGCCGACGTCTTCCCGATCGCGTTCGTCGAGACGATCGTCCCGCTCGGCTTCCCGGCGCCGGGCGCCGTCGCCGCCGGCCGCCTCGGCGGTGACAACGCCACGGACCTCGCCATCGTCCATCCCTTCGACGATCGCCTGTCGCTGCTCGTGAACGACGGCGACGGCGGCTTCGCGGTCACACAGACGCTGCCCACCGGCGATCGGCCGGAGTTCGTCACCATCGGACGCATCGAGTCGGGCGTCGTCGTGATCGGCGGTGACGGCGACGACGTGCTCGTCGCCAATCGCGACGGCGACTCGGTGTCGTGGTTCGTGCCCGGGCTCGACGAGTACGCGGAGCACGCGTCGAGCCCGCTCGCCGTCGGCGACGGACCGGTCACCTTCGTCCTCTTCGACTTCGACGCGGACGACGACACGGACATGATCGTCCTCGACCGCGACACGAGCCTGTTCGTCATCTTTCCCGGTGACGGCTTCGGCGGCTTCGATGCGCCTTTCGGTGCGCCGACGATTGCGCAGCCGGCGGCGAGCGCACTCGGGGACCTCGACGGCGACGGCGTACTCGAGATCCTCTTCTCCGCGACCGGCGGCAACGCGGTGCGCGTCCACTACGCGGACGGCGCGCCGGCGCCCGCCGACGTCGCCACGGTGCCCGCCGCGGGCAGCCTGGTGGCGGCCGACCTCGACGGCGACGAGCGCATCGATCTCGCGGTCGTGAGCGCCACCGACCCGGGCATCCGCTTCTTCCGCGGCGCCGGCGACGGGTCGTTCACGGCGATGGGCACGCTCGTCCTCGACGGCACGCCGACGACGCTCGTCGCCACCGACTTCGACGGCGACGGTCGCCTCGATCTCGCGGTCACGCGCGCGGGCGCCGACGTGGTGACGGTGCTCCACAACCGCGACGGCTTCGTCTTCGCCGGCCGCGACGTCGCCGCGGGGCGCGGCCCAACGGGGTTGGCGGTGCTCGATGCCGACGTCGACGGGCGGCCCGATCTCGCCGTGACGAACGCGCTCGACGGGAACCTGAGCATCCTGCGGCAGGCCGCGATGCCCGACGCGCGCGACTGTGACGCGTCGGGCGTCCCGGACACGTGCGAGCGCGAGACGCTCGATTGCGACGCGAACGGCGTCGAGGACGCCTGCGAGCTGCGCCCGGGGCCGCGCTTCGATGCGCCGGCGTTCGCCGGCGACGACAACTGGGGCGGGGTCGCGGTCGGCGACGTCGACGGCGACGGTCGCGACGACGCCGTCGCGATCGACGGCCTGGCGATGCAGCGGTTCGCCGGCGCGGCCGACGGGACGCTCACCGCCGTGGAAGAAGTGACGCTCGACGGCGGGGCGCGCGCGCTGCGCGCCGTCGATTTCGAGCCCGACGGCGACGCCGATCTCGCCATCGCCTTGACGTCGAGCGACAGCCTCGAGGTGCGGCGCAGCGCCGGCGGGACGATCGGCGCGCCCACGCCGGTGGCCGTCGGTCACGAGACCTTCCGGATCATCGACGCCGATCTCGACGGCGACGGCGATCCGGAGCTGATCCTCGCCACCGATCTGCCCGGCGTCACGGTGCTGCGGAATCTGGGCGACGTCTTCGATCTGCCGGTCGACGTCGGCCTGCCGGGATTCGTGAACGCGCTCACGGCCGTCGACCTCGAGCCGGACGGCGATCTCGATGTCGTGGCGTCCGTCCTCATGATGGGGGGCGTGCGGCTCGCGGTGCTGCGGAACGCGGGCGGCACACTCTCGGCGGAGACCGGCGTGGCGATCTTGCCGGCATGGAAGGTGCGCCTCGGGCTCGCGGCATGGGATGGCGGTGTCGCGGCGCTCGAGTGGTCCTTCCTGACGGGCGATCTCGCGGTGGTGCGCTATGCCGCGTCCGGCGTCGATCTCGTGGAGACCGGGCGGCGCCCGCTCGCGGCCGTCGTTCCGCCGGTCCCGGGGTCGACGGGTGCTCCCGCGCCGCTCGGAGCCCTCGTGCTGCTCGGCGCGAACCTGCTCGCCGCGGGTGACGTCGACGGCGACGACGTCGTCGACCTCGCCGCGTCGACCTTCGGCCGGGTCGAGGTCTTCGCCGGTCCGCCGGTGCCGGGGGTCGTGGCGCCGCTCGCGCTCGCGACGGGCGCCTCGACGTTCGCCACGATCGCGTCCGGCGACGTCGACGGCGACGGGCTCGATGACGTCGTCGGCATCGGCCGCAACCGCCGCCTGTTCGCGGCCCGTGCGCGCCGCATCCGCACGAGCTGCGCCGGCGCCGCGCGGCCGGACGAGTGCGCGCCGGACTACAGCGACTGCAACGCCAACGCGCTGGCGGACGCGTGCGAGCCGTCCGCCGTCGACGCCGACGCGGACGGTGTCGCCGACTGCGTCGAGACCGGTCCGGCGTGCGCCAACTGTCGCGACGACGACGACGACGGCGGCATCGACCTCGCCGACGCCGCGTGCCCGAGCACGCCGCTCACGGTCCGCAGCGTGAAGGCGAAGACGCGCAAGCGCGGCGGCGGTCGTCTCATCGTCAGCGCCGAGATTCCGGCGGTCCTCGACGGCCTCGACGCGACGCCCCCGCGGCTCACCGTCGACGCGGGCGGCGCCGTCGTCCTGTGCGACACCGTCGCCCTGCGTCGTCGCGGCAAGAACTGGAAGCTCGCCGCCCGTGGCGACGTGCTGCGCACCCTCGTCGTCTCGGCCCGCGCGAAGAAGGGACGGACGAAGCTGCGCGCGGTGCTCGAGGCCGCGGTGCCGGCCGGGACGGCGGTGCGGGTCTCGACGGGGACGGCGGCGGGGGCGTTCACGGGGACGGGAACGCCGCGCGGCCGGCGCTGACGCGTCGACGTCGGGACGTGCTCGCCCGGCGTCCGACCGTACCGGCGTACGGTCCGCGGGGCTTACTCGATGTAGCCGAGCGCGCGCAGCCGTCCGGCCTGATCGCCCTCGATCGCTCCGGGAACGACGACCCCGTGACGACGCTCGTACGCGACCGCGAGCCGCTCCTGACCGCTCAGGTACGTCCGGAGGTCCGTCTCGATCTCGGGCCAGGGCTCGGCGATCTTCGTGAGCTCGCCGGGGTCGCGCTGGAGATCGTAGCGGGTGAACGCCCCGTCGGACGACAGCACCTTGCGGCGCTCCGGCGTGATCATCGAGTACTGGAGCGGGCCGATCGGCCGGAAGACGAACCGCACGAGCTCCGTCGGGACCTCATGCCGCTCGTCGTCCGTCGGCGTCCCGGTCCCGTCGACGTACGCGCGCAGGGATCGTCCCTGCGCCTCGGGCAGCGGGGGCAACCCGAACAGATCGAGCAACGTCACCGGCAGGTCGGCGAGGCCGACGGGAGTCGGCACGTTGCGCGGACGAAGCCGCGGGCCGGCCCAGAAGATCAGCGGAATGTGGATCTGCGACTGCAGCAAGGCATTGCCGTGTCCCATCGCGCCGTGCTCCCCGAGCGATTCGCCGTGGTCGGAGACGACGATCACGAGCGTGCGGTCGAGGCGGCCGCGGGTGGCGAGCCCGTCGAGCAGGGCGCCGAGCTCGCGGTCCTGACGCTGCACCGCCCGGTCGTAGGCTTCGTACGGGTCGACGCCGGCCTCCAGCCATTCGTGGACGTCGAGCGTGTGCACGTACGTGAAGGACGGCTCGGCCGGTGCGTCGTCGATCCAGGCGAGGACCGCGTCGTGGAGCTGCTTCGCCGACGGCTTCGGCCGCGCCTCGGGTGCACTGTCCCAATGTCGAGGCGTGACGGCGGTGCCGAACCCGCGCTCGAGCCCCGAGAGCGTGGAGCCGAGCGGGTTGGACACGAACGACCCGGTGCGCCAGCCCGCCGAACGGAAGCGCTCCTGCAGGAGATCGACGCTGGCGGGCACCTGATCCGCGTAGGTCCGCGTCCCGATGCGGTGGGTCGTCGGCTGCACGCCGGTCATGAGCGCGACGATCGCCGGCTTGGTCCAACTCGACGTGCTGAACGCGAACGAGAACGCCACGCCTTCCCGCGCCAGCCGGTCCATGACCGGCGACACGTCGGGCGCGGAGTTTCCGAAGACGCCGAGACGATCCGCGCGCAGCGTGTCGATCATGTACAGAATCACATGCGTGGCGTGCGGCCGCGGACTGACGTCGACGATCTCCGTATCGCCGAACAGGCAGATGCCGTCGGCCTCGCACGAGAGCTCCACCAGGACCGAGCGTCCGGCGAGCCCGTCGAGCGCGGTCGTCTGGTGACGCCAGCCGGTCGGCTCCGCGCGTCCTGCCAGCGTCTCGGTGCGGTCGCCGTCCCGGACGCGTATGACCCAGTCCGCCGCTTTCCCGTGCGCTGCCGCCCACTGGTGCAGCGCGGGTTTGCCCGTGGGCATCGTGACGGGGAACTCCACGCTGCTACCGCCGCGGACGTACCAGCCGGGATGGATGACGCCGTCCACGATGAGCGACCCGCGTCCCGCTCCGGCCGAGAACTCCGCCGCCGGGTGCTCGAAGACGATGCGCTCCAGCGACGTCTTTTTCGGGTCGGCGTTCGGGAGGACGACCTCGAGCTGCTGTAGCTGCAGTCCGGTTTCCCAGGCGCTGGCGATGACCTTCGGGAGATCGACGCGGACCTCGACGGCCTCTTCCGTGCCGCCGTCCCCGACCAGGGGGACGGTCACCCGATGGAGCACGGCAAGGCCCCCGAGGTGCGGTGTCACCCGGACCTCGCGCGAACCGCCGGGACGGACGCGCAGGAGGATCGGCCCGACCGTCGCCGGGAGATCGTCGAACCGCGGACTCACGAACCGGACGGCCATCGGATCGCGATGCATCTCCCACGCGTCCAGGGCCGTTCCGGACCAGACGCGGATCGGCTCGGGCGGCGTGAACGGCGCAGCCGCGCTCCTGCCGTCGCGTTCGGCGAGCCGAACGACCTCCCGGTCGATGCTCCGGAACTCGCGCGCCGGCTCACCCGCGCATGCGGCACAGCCGACCGCCACCAGGCACATGGCGAGCGCGGTTCGCAGCAGTCGGACCGGAGCGCCTCGCACGACGATCAACGGCCGGTCCGGTTCGACCGGCGGTGCTACGGGGATCACTCCTCACAGGCCTAACATTCGGATTGCGCGGCGTTCAACCCGAAATCGTGCGCCTACTCCAGCAGCCCGTGCACCCGCGCCTCGGCGTCCGTGAAGTCGCGGATGAGGTCCGCCGCGCAGGCGGTCGACAGCTGTCCGTTCAGCGCGCGCCGACCCGTGCGCCAGGCGCCACGGTCGAAGCTGCGGCGCGCGGTGGTGACGAGACGGTAGTAGTGTCGCGAGCTGCTCAGCGCCGCCGCTCGATCGAGCAGCGAGCACGCGCGGTCGGCGCGACGCATGACGGCGGCGAGCGCCGGCGTGGCGGGGCACGAGGACGGCACGGCGCGATCGCACGCGCAGTGCGCCGACGCGAAGCCGACCGGCTCGATCACTACGCAGCGATCGTTCACGCACTGCGCCGGGAAGCACGGATCGCCGCTGTGGCAGCCGGTCTTCTCGCAGGACGGCTGGCGGATGCAATGCGGCTCGGTGCCGTCCTCCGCGCACGGCAGCTCGTAGGCGCCCATGTCGGGGGCCGGACCGGCGACGCGCGGATTGCGCGCGAGGTCGCTCATGAGGTCTTCGGGCAGCAGCTCGAGCGACGCGGTGTTCACGCCGAGCGACGACGGCTCCAGACGGTAGTCGTCGGGACCGACGAACTGCGGGTCGGCCACGACGATGGTCTCCGGATGCGGGGCCGACGGCGAGTCCTCGACGCCGCCGATGTGGGTGACGAGGTTCCGTCGCTCGATCACCGTGTCGCCGAACTCGTGGATGCCGACGTCGCTGCGCTCGCTGAAGACGAGCACGTTGTTGGCGATGATCCCGGACATCTCGCCGCCGAGGTCCTCGCGCCCGCCGACCTGCACGGCGCGCAGGGCCGCGAAGGCGACGGTGTTGTGCACGAAGCTGAGATCGATCGTGCCCTCCGACGCGTAGAAGTGTGCGCCGAACAGCATGCCGCCGTCGAAGCCGGCGAAGACGTTGTTCACGACCCGCGCGATCGTCGTGCCGGTCGTGTCGAACGTCTGCCACAGGAAGAGGCCGCCGACCTGGCCGGGTGCGCCGCTGGTGACGACGTTGCGTGCCACGTCGAGCGCCAGCTCGCCGCCGGAGTGGTACACGGAGATCGCCGAGTTCTGCCGTACGCCGCCGGTGCGGATGACGTTGTCCTCGATGCGGACCGTCCCGTCGAGCGTGCGCCCGAAGGACAGGAAGAAGGGGCTCGCGTCCGCATCGGTCGGGATGTCGACGACGTTGCCGGCGATGCGCAGGTCGATCGGTCCGGGCTCCGGGAGCGCGGCCGACGAGTACGTCTGCACCGTCACCATGTCGCCCGAGTTGCCGCCGGTGATGCCCACGAACGCGTTGTCGAGCAGCTCGACCTGGAACGCCCCCTCGGTCGTGTGCGTCACCCGGATCACGGTCGAGCGGGCGGGCTCCCAGCGGAGGCCCTGGATCACGAGGTGACGATCGCCGCCCGGGTGGGCGGTGGCGAAAATGTAGGACGTGGGCGTGAACACGGGGGTGAAGCCCGGCGCGGCCCGCAGCTGGAGGCTGCGCTCGACGGTGAGCGCCTCGTCGATCGGGCCGTTCGTGGCGAGGCGGATCTCGGAGCCCTCCGGCGCGATCGCGATGCAGCCCTGGAGCGTCGGCGCGCAGCCGGGGAAGGTGAAGATCAGGACGGGGGGAGGGGCGGCGGCCGCCGTCCCGACCAGGACGGAAACGAGGAATGTCAGGGCCAGGCGGAGCAGCCGCCGCGGGTACGGTGTGTTCATGCCCTGATGAGACGCGCCAGTGCTCCGGGCGCATTGCAGAGTCGTGCTCGCCAGGCACCCGAGAACCTTGCTCGCCGGAAGACCGTCCCGCTCATGGCCGCCAGGCCGATGTCGGTCACCCTGGGATTCGAGGACGGGAGGTCGGTGGGGTCGCGCGCCGCCGCGGCCGTGTCCACGATTGCGGACACATACGTCCGCGCGATCGGAGCGGCATTTGGAAAGGGACCGTTACGGTACGCGCCGCGCGATGGCACTCCCGATGCATGGTCGACCGTCAGAGGATGTCTGGATGGGATTGAGACGACCAGAAACGATGTGGCGCCTCGTCGAGGCGCGTTGCAGTCAGCTCGCCGACGCGGTCGCTGCAGCACGGCTCCCCTTCCTCTTGGGCCTGACCTGGACGTTCGTTTGGGGGTGGGGGCTGTACGGAGCCGAGTTCGGCTACATGAATCTCTACAGCGCGCGCTACGAGAGCTTCATCAAGCTCTCGAGGTCGCCCGATGCTGCCTCGCAGGAGAAATTCAGGAGTATTTGCTGCCACATCCTTCCAGCGCATGAGGGCTCGACGTGCACCCCATCGACTCTCACGCGGCGTGAGGTCGGCGAGTGCCGCAAGCGTGTGAAGGAGCGGGCGGCCTGGGCAAACGTCGCTGCCCGTGAAACGCACTTCGTCGCCTTCCCTGGTGGGCTCGGCAAGACGACGGTCTCGGACTTGGGAATAGTGGGACAAGCAGGAATGCTCCTCATCCTCACGTGGACCTACTATGCTGCGCGTCGCGAGAACCATGCCATTCGAGCCTTGGTGGACGTCGACTCGGACACCAGGCGCCAGAGGCGGTGGTTCCCCCGTCAGTTCACTCTGGTGCCGCAGGACCAAGGACTCTCGGCCGAGCACCTGGCGTATGCGTACCACGCGATCGCGCAGCGATTCATGTTTCTGTTCTCGACACACTCGAGGCCACTCTTGGGGGCGACCATCGTCCTGTGTTGCGCTCCCGCGGTCGTCGCCACATGGAACTGTGCGACTGACCTTCGCGATTGCTTGGACGGGTGGGACTTCTTCGAGCGTGCCGTCTTCATCAGGACGGGAATAGCGTTCCTTCTGCTCGCGCTGGTAACCTACGTCTCGCTGAGGATCATCCGGTTCGCGATGGACACGAGCGTGGTGCTGAACGGATGGCACCTCGCCTCGAGAGACGTCTGGATGGACGAGTGGGACGAAACCACCGTGGATCGCGCGTCCGATGTCGAGGTGGATGCGGAACGTCAACGTGCCCGCCGGAGCCATGCGAGGGCGAGGCCGAGGGCGCTCGTCAACTCGCCGACGCAACCAAGCATCGCGAACTGATCGCGGCGCGTCGCCGAACCGCCTGCAACCCGCTCGCCGTCGTCCGAGCGTGCCTGTCCACTGCTGCGTAGGTGGCGTGGCGCGTGGCTCGGCAAAAGCTGCAGCGTACCGTGGCGACCATCGGCTGCGGTGCTTCGTGAACGCTACCTGATCAGCCCCTCGATCGGGCTCGACGCGCTCGCGTGCAGCTTCGCCGGAATCCGTCCCGCGAGGAACGCCTTCCGTCCCGCCTCGACGCCGAGCTTCATCGCCTCGGCCATGAGGATCGGATCGCGCGCGCCGGCGATCGCCGTATTCATCAGCACGGCGTCGCAGCCCAGCTCGAGCGCCTCGGCCGCGTGCGACGCCGTACCGACGCCGGCGTCGACGATGACCGGCACGCGGCTCTGCTCGATGATGATGCGCAGGTTGAACGGGTTGCGGATGCCGAGCCCCGAGCCGATCGGCGCCGCCAGCGGCATCACCGCGACGCAGCCGACGTCCTCGAGCTTCTTGCACGCGACCGGGTCGTCCATCGTGTACGGCAGCACCTGGAAGCCCTCTTTGACAAGCACCTTCGCCGCCTCGATCGTCGCCGTGACGTCGGGGAAGAGCGTCTTCTCGTCGCCGATCACCTCGAGCTTCACCAGGGTGCCCACGCCGGCCTCGCGCGCGAGGCGGCACGTGCGGATGGCGTCCTCGGCCGTGTAGCAGCCGGCCGTGTTCGGCAGGATCGTGTACCGATCGAGCGGCAGGTGGTCGAGGAGGTTCTCCTTGCCGGGATCGGTGATGTTCACGCGACGCACGGCGACGGTGATGATCTCCGCAGCCGCGGCGTCCGTCGCCCGGCGCGTCTCCTCGAACGACGTGTACTTGCCGGAGCCGACGATGAGCCGCGAGCGGTACTCGCGTCCTGCGAGAACGAACGGATCGAGATTCGACATGGGGTCAGCCGCCTCCGACGAAATGGATCACCTCGACGACGTCGCCGTCGTGGAGCACCGTGCTCGAATACGTGGCTCGTGGGACGATGTCGCGGTTCACCTCGACCGCGATACGCCGTGGGCCCAATCCCAGTGCCGCGACCAGGTCGGCGACCGTGGCGCCGTCGGGCAGCGCACGCGGCTCGTCGTTCACCGTGATCTGCACTGATTTCCGCACATATCGCCTGCTCCACGAGGTGACAACACCGATCCGCCTTGGTATGCCCGTCCTTTCCGCCACCCATGCTCCACGTCGAAGGAAGACCCACGGTGGCCGAGGTCAGTCTCGGTGCGCTCCGGGAGAACTGTCGCCAGGCGCGCGGGCTCGTGGGCGAGCGGGTGGGGGTGCTGGCGGTCGTCAAGGCCGACGGCTACGGCCACGGCGCAGTCGCGGCGGCGCGGGCGTTCCTCGAGGCTGGCGCGGTCGGTCTCGGCGTCTCGATGGTGAACGAAGGCGTGGAGCTGCGGCGCGCCGGCCTGACGGCGCCGATCGTCGTCCTGGGCGGCGTGTTCGACGGCGAGGAGCCGACCGTCGTCGCCAACGACATGGCCGCCGCCGTGTGGACGGCCGACCGCGCGCGGGCGCTCGGCGCGGCGGCGAAGGCGGCGGGCACCGTCGCCGCGCTGCACGTCAAGGTGAACACCGGCATGACCCGGCTCGGCGTCGACGTCGACGAGGTGCGCCGCTTCGGCGCGGCCCTCGACGAGCTGCCGGACGTGCGCGTCGCCGGCATCTTCTCGCACTTCGCGTCGGCCGACGCCGTCGACACGGCGCAGGCGCACGCCCAGCGCGATCGCTTCCGCACCGCCGTCGACGAGCTGCGTGCCGCCGGCGTCGAGCCGCAGTACGTCCACTTCGCGAACAGCGCGGCCGTGCTGTGCGAGCCCGATGCGCACTTCAACCTCGTGCGTCCCGGGCTGATGCTCTACGGCTATGCGCCGGCTCCGCATCTCGCGTCCGTGGCACCGCTCCAACCCGCGATGCGGCTGCGCACGCGCCTCGCGCAGGTACGGAAGATCCCGCCGGGGACGCCCGTCGGCTACGGCGGCACGTGGGTGTCGTCGCGTCCCTCGGTGATCGGCACGCTGCCGCTCGGCTACGCCGACGGACTGCATCGGCTGGCGTCGAACCGGGCGCAGATGCTGGTCGGCGGCCGGCGCGTCGACATCGCCGGCCGCGTCTGCATGGATCACGTCATGCTCGACGTCACGGACGTGACGTCCGCCGCGGCCGGCGATCCGGTCGTCGTCTTCGGCTCCCAGGGCCGCGAGACGATCAGCGGGAACGAGCTGGCGGCATGGACCGACACCATCACCTATGAAGTGCTGACGTCCGTCGGCAAGCGCGTCCCGCGCGTCTACGTGGAGGAATTCGATGGCTAAGGTGACGCGAGCGCTCCTCAGCGTGAGCGACAAGCGCGGGCTGCTCGACCTGGCGCGCGGGCTGCACGCGCTCGGCGTGCAGATGCTCTCCACCGGCGGGACCGCGAAGGCCATCGCCGAGGCCGGCCTCCCCGTGACGCAGGTGAGCGACTACACCGGCTTCCCCGAGATGCTCGACGGCCGGGTGAAGACGTTGCACCCGAAGATCCACGGCGGCCTCCTCGGTCGGCGCGACCTGCCGGAGCACCGCGCCGCGATGCGCGAGCACGGCATCGAGAACATCGACCTCGTCGTCGTGAACCTCTACCCGTTCCAGCAGACCATCGCGAAGCCGGGCACGACGCTCGAGGAGGCGATCGAGAACATCGACATCGGCGGGCCATCGATGCTGCGCTCGGCGGCGAAGAACCACGCGTCGGTGACGGTGCTCGTCGATCCCGACGACTATCCGGGCGTCCTCGCCGAGCTGCAGTCGTCGGGCGGCGAGGTGTCGGCCGCGACGAACCGCCGGCTCGCGCAGAAGGTGTTCCACACGACGTCGGTGTACGACGGCGCGATCGCCGACTACCTGGGCGCGGAGGCCGAGCGTCACTTCGGCCAGACGTTCCACTGGGGCGGGCGCAAGGCCATCGACATGCGCTACGGCGAGAATCCGCACCAGCAGGCGGCGCTCTACGGCGACTTCCTGAAAGTCGCCGAGCCGCTGCACGGCAAGGAGCTCTCGTACAACAACGTCGTCGACTGCGACGCCGCCATCGCGCTCGCGACCGAGTTCCTCGGCGACGGAGAGCCTGCGATCGCGATCCTGAAGCACAACACGCCGTGCGGCGTCGGCACCGGCAAAGACGCGTTGGCGGCGTGGAAGGCCGCGTATTCGACCGACCCCGAGTCGCCGTTCGGCGGCATCGTCATCTGCACGACGCCGTGGACGCTGGCGCTCGCGGAGGCGGTCGACGAGCTCTTCACCGAGGTACTGATCGCGCCCGACTTCGAGCCCGACGCGCTCGAGCGGCTGCGCAAGAAGAAGAATCGCCGCCTCGTCCGCTGGCATCCCACGGCCGTGCCGGCCGACGCGCCCGTGGTCCGCGGCGTGCGCGGCGGGCTCCTCGTGCAGGACGCCGACGCGCCGGGCGCGGAGTTCGACGCCGCGAAGGTGGTGACGAAGCGGCAGCCGACCGACGCGGAACGCGCGGCGCTGCGCTTCGGCTGGCGCGTCGTGAAGCACGTCAAGTCGAACGCGATCGTCTTCGCCGCTCCCGATCGAACCCTCGCCGTCGGCGGCGGTCAGACGTCGCGCGTCGAGGCCATCCGGAACGCCGTCGCGCGCGCCGCGCGGCTCGACATCGCGCTGCAGGGCTCGGTGCTCGCGAGCGACGCGTTCTTCCCGTTCCCCGACGGGCTGGAGGAGGCGGCGTCGGCGGGTGCCACGGCCTTCGTGCAGCCGGGGGGCAGCACACGCGACGAGGAGGTCATTCGCGCGGCGGACGCTCGCGGCGTCGCGATGCTCCTCACCGGCGTGCGGCACTTCCGGCACTGAACGCATGCAGACGGCGGACGCCGTGGCCGCGCTCGCGGCCGGCCGGCTCGTGGTCTTCCCCACGGAGTCGGTCTACGGGCTCGGCGCCGATGCGCGCTCGGCGGCGGCGGTCGAGCGTCTGGTCGGGGTGCGCGGCCGTGATCCGGGCAAGCCGGTGCTCGTGCTCGTCGAGAATCTCGCGATGGCCGGCGACGTCGTGCGCGAGGTGCCCGACGTCGCGCGACGGCTCGCCGCGCGCTTCTGGCCCGGTCCGCTGACGCTCGTGCTGCCCGCGCGCGACGGCCTGCCCGCCGCGCTCACCGCCGGCACCGGCACGATCGGCATCCGGGTGCCCGGGCATCCGGTCGCGGCGGCGCTCGTCGCCGGGCTCGGTGGGCCGGTGACGGCCCCCAGCGCGAACCCACCGGGGGCGGACGCGCCGCGCGACGTGGCCGCGGCGCAGGCGTTCTTCGGCGACGCGGTCGCGGCCTATCTCGACGGCGGAACGCTGCCCGGCGGCGCGTCGACGGTGGCGGCCGTCGAGGGCGACGACGTGCGCGTGCTGCGCGCAGGCCCCGTCACCGAAGCCGCGATGCGCGCGGTGCTCGCTCAGGACCGAACATGAGGATGTCTCGATGGCAGTGGTGAACCCGTTCCGTGGCGTGCGCTACGATCCCGCGCGCGTGTCCGATCTCGCCGACGTCCTGGCGCCGCCGTACGACGTCATCTCGCCCGCGCAGCAGGAGGCGCTGTACGCGCGCAGTCCGCACAACGTCGTGCGCCTGATCCTGCCGCGCGACGCCGACCGCGGCGCGGCCGCGTCGGAGACGCTGCGCCGCTGGATGGCCGAGCGCGTGCTCGCGCAGGACGTCGAGCCCGCGCTGTACTTCTACTCGCAGCGCTTCACGCTGCCCGACGGCACGTCGCATACGCGCGACGGCATCCTCTGTCGGCTGAAGCTCGAGAAATTCTCGACGGGCGTGGTGCGTCCGCACGAGCGGACGTTTCCCGGCCCGAAGGCCGATCGCCTCGCGTTGCTACGCGCCACCGGCGCCTACCTGAGCCCGATCTTCGGCATGTACGCGCGTCCCGGCGAGCGCCTGCGCGACGTCGCCGGCATCGGCGGCAGCGCGACCGTCAGCGCCACGATGCCGCACGGCGAGACCCACCGGCTCTGGCGCGTCACCGCGCCCGAGGCGATCGCGCGCGTGCAGGCGGCGCTCGCCGGCGAGACCATCTTCATCGCCGACGGGCATCATCGCTACGAGACGGCGCTCAACTACGACGCCGAGGGCGGCGGCTCGGGCTCGATCCTCGCGTTCCTCTCGAACATGGCGGAGGAGGGGCTCGTCATCCTGCCGACGCACCGCCTGATCCGCACGCCGCTGCGCCTCGCGCCCGATGCGCTCGAGGCCGCGCTGCGCGAGGGTTTCGACGTCGAGCCGCTGCCGAGCGGCGCGCCGCGTCCGGCGGGCGTGATCGATTGCGTGCTTCCGGACCGGCGGTTGCGCCTGCGTCCGCACGCGGACGTCGCGGACCGGCTCACCGAGCTGCCGGCGTCGGTGCGGCACCTCGACCTGGCCGTCCTCCACGGCGCGATCCTGGGGCCGATCCTCGGCGTCACGCCGCAGGACCTCGAGTTCACGCACGACGACGCGGAGTCGGTCGACGCGGTCGCGTCGGGCCGTTCGACGGCCGCGTTCCTGCTGAACCCGCCGACGATGGCCGAGGTGCGCGCCGTGTGTCTCGCCGGCGACCTGATGCCCGAGAAGTCGACCTACTTCTACCCGAAGCTGGCGGACGGCATGGTCTTCGACCTCGTCGGACCGCCCTGGACGTGAGGAGCGGAGCCGTGGAGACCAAGCGTCCGACCGTCCCCGATGCCGAGGCCATCCTCGGCCTGTACTTTCCCGTCCTCGACCACGGCTTCGTCTCGCTGGTCGACTACATGGGCTCGGACGAGGACGTCGAGCGCGCGGCGCGCGTCTCCTACGGCTACGGTACGCGGCGCACGAGCCAGACGCGCGGGCTGCTCCGCTATCTCCGGCGCCATCATCACACGACGCCGAGCGAGATGGTCGAGTTCAAGTTCCACTGCGCGATGCCGGTCTTCGTCGCGCGGCAGTGGATTCGTCACCGGACGGCGAGCGTCAACGAGTACAGCGGCCGCTACAGCCTGCTGCCGCTGCTGTTCTATCGGCCGACGCCGGCGGAGGTCGCGGTGCAGAGCACGTCGAACCGCCAGGGACGCGCGACGCAGGCCGTCGACGCGACGCTCTATGCGGGCGCCGTCGAGCGCTGGGACCGATTGCGCGGACTCTCGGCCGAGGCGTACGAGTGGCTCGTCCACCACGACGTCGCGCGCGAGCTGGCGCGCATCGACCTGCCGCTGTCCGTCTACACGCAGTGGTACTGGAAGGTCGATCTGCACAACCTGCTGCACTTCCTCACGCTGCGCATCGATCCGCACGCGCAGTACGAGATCCGCGCGTTCGCCCGCATCATGGCGGGGATGGTGCAGCGCGTGGCGCCGCTCACGTTCGAGGCGTGGCTCGACTACGACGTCCACGGCGCGCGGCTTTCGCGCGGTGAGCTGGCGGCGTTGCGGCGGCTCGTCACGGTGACTGGAAAGGGCCTTGCCGCGGAGCCGGGAACCGTTACGGCGGAAGAGATGGATGCGCTCGGCCTGTCGGTGCGGGAGATCGAGGAGCTCTGCGCGAAGCTTTCGCCGGCCGGCGCTCGCGACGACCTGGCGCTCGACCTGTCCGCGGCGCAGCCGCCCGAATACTTCGCGCGCCGCATGGAGGCGGCCGTCCCCACGGTCGACCGGTCGTGAGCGACGCGGCGCCGCTCGACGTCCCCCGCGCCGTGCGGCAGGGCGTGCGTCTCTTCAACCGGGGTCGCTACTTCTCGGCGCAGCAGACGTGGGAGGCGGCGTGGCACGCCGCCGACGGCACGGACCGGCCATTCCTCGAGGCGCTCGTGCAGCTGTCGGGCGGGCTGCACCTGCGGACGCGGCGGGGCGGGACGCGCGGCGCCGAGCACTTGATCTCGCAGGGCCTGGCGACGCTCGAGGACTTCAGGCCGCGCGCGCACGACATCGACGTCGACGCGGCGCTGCGGGAGTTCGGCGAGTACGTGGCGTGGATGAAGGACGTCCGCCGCCCGCATCGCTTCCTCGATCGCCTGCGCATCCCGCGGTTGCGCTGACGCGGGCGCCCGTGCGAACTCGGGCGCCGTGGAGATCACCCTCGAGCGCGTGCGTTCCGGGCTGCGAGACGCCCGCTACGTCACCACCCCCCGCGTCGAGACGGCGCTCTTCCTGACGCTCTCGCTGGGCAAGCCGCTCCTCGCCGAAGGACCCGCGGGCGCAGGCAAGACCGAGCTCGGCAAGGTGCTCGCGTCGATGCTCGGCACCGATCTGCTGCGGCTCCAGTGCTACGAGGGGCTCGACGAGGCGCGCGCGCTGTTCGAGTGGAACTACCAGAAGCAGCTGCTGCGGATCCAGGCCGATCGCGACGCGGGCCGCGCATGGGACGAGGTCGCGCACGACGTCTTCGGGCGCGACTTCCTGCTCGAGCGGCCGCTGCTGCGCGCGATCACCGCGCCGAGGCCCGTCGTGCTGCTCGTCGACGAGATCGACAAGGCCGACCCGGAGTTCGAGGCGTTCCTGCTCGAGGTGCTGAGCGACTTCCAGGTGAGCGTGCCCGAGCTCGGCACGCTGACGGCGCGCCATCGCCCCGTCGTCGTGCTGACGTCGAACCGCTCGCGCGAGCTGTCGGAGGCGCTGCTCCGCCGCTGCCTGCATCTGTTCGTCGACTTCCCCGGGCCGGAGAAGGAAGCGGAGATCATCGGGCTCAAGGTGCCCGATCTCGACGAGCGGCTACGCGATCAGGTCGCGCGTTTCGTCGCCGGCCTGCGCAAGCTCGACCTGCGCAAACCGCCCAGCATCGCGGAGACGCTCGACTGGGCGCGCGGGCTGCTGGCGCTCGGCGTGCGCGAGCTCGACGCGCCCGTCGTGCGGCAAACGCTGGCGCTCGTGCTGAAGCACGAGGACGACGTCCACAAGGCGGACGCCAAGGTGGGCGCGCTGGTGGCGGGGCGATCTGCACGTTGACGTGCCGACCGCGGCACGCGCCTGACACATTCGTGCACTCGCCGCCGCGTCCCGCGGTCACGGCGCCCATGGCATCGGACTTGCTGACTGAAATGCCTCATGTCCCCCGCGATGGCCGTCCCCCCTGAGCGGCTCCATCAGCTCTTCGTGCTCAACCTGGCGCTGCAGCTGTTCGACGGCGTCGCCACGTACCAGGGCATGCATCTGTGGGGCGAGGGCAACCCGGTGATCGTGCAGACGCTGCCGTACTGGGGCACCGCCGGCACCCTGATGCTCTTCAAGGCGAAGGCGTGCGGCTTCCTCGTGCTGCTGCGCCGCGCGGGCGAGCTGCCGCTCGCGTACGAGTCGCTCCTCATCCTGGCGACGACCTACACGTTCTTCTCGTTCATCCCGTGGATGAGCCGTCTCTTGTCGCTGCTCCACGTCTGACCGGGTAGAGTCGCGGGCGTGCGCGCCCGCGTCGTCGACTTCGTCCAGGAGCTGCGCTCGCACGGGCTGCCCGTGTCGGTGGCGGAGAGCATCGACGCGCTCGCCGCCGTCGCGGTCGCGGGCGTCGAGCGCGAGGTGCTCCGCGAGGCGTTGGCCGCGACGCTCGTGAAGGACGAGCGCGACCGTCCGACGTTCGATCCGTTGTTCGACGTGGCGTTCCCGCTGGTGGGCGCCGAGGAGGCGGGGCGGCGGCGGACGCGCGCGCGCCGCCGGACGGGTATGCCGGCGGCCGACGGGCGTGGAGCGGGCGACGGGGAAGGGCGCCCGGCGGCGCGCGACCGTCCGTCGCCGCTGCCCGGCACGCCGCGCGTCGGCTCGGCCGCGCCGCGCGCATCGCGCGTGCGGCGCGCGGCGCTGCTGACGCTGCCGCTCGCCGAATTCACCGCACGCGACGTCGCCGAGGCGCGTGACCTCGTGCGTGAGCTGGGCGCGCGCCTGCGCGGCCGGCTCGCACGCCGCGAGCGCCGGCGGCGCACCGGACGCGTCGACCTGCGCCGCACGTTGCGCGCGGCGACGGCGAGCGGCGGCGTCCCGCTGGTGTTGCGGCGTCGGACGCGCCGGCCGGGCCGCCCCGATCTCGTGGCACTCTGCGACCTCTCCGGCTCCGTCGCGGCTGCGAGCGAGCTGCTCCTCGGCCTCCTGGCGCCGGCGGAGCACTACTTCCGCCGCGTGCACCTCTTCGCGTACGTCGACCGCCTCTGCCCGGTGTCGATCGAGCAGGGGCACGTCGCGCCCGGCGGCCCGCTCGACCTGCACGCGCGGTCCGACTTCGGCCGCGTGCTGCAGGACCTCTGGCAGACGCACGCCGGCCTGCTCGGCCGCACGACGTTGCTCCTCGTGCTCGGCGACGCGCGCAACAACCGCCTGCCGCCGCGCGCCGACGTCCTGCACGCGATCGGCGAGCGCGTGCAGCGCATCGTCTGGCTGGTCCCGGAGCCGCACGAGCGCTGGAACACCGGTGACAGCGTGCTGCGTCTCTACGAACCGGCCTGCGACGTGGTGATCGAGTGCCGCGACCTGGCGACGTTGGTCGCCGCCGTGCGCGACGCGCTCTGATCGCGTACATCAGTCGCATGTCGATCGTGGTCGCGTGCACCGACGAGCTCCGTCCCGGCACGAGCCGCAAGTTCCTGCTGACGTGTGGCGGCCGCGAGCTCGAATGCTTCGTCGTGAACGCCGGCGGCGCCTACCACGCCTACGTCAACCGCTGCCGCCACGTCCCGATGGGTCTCGACTGGGTGGAAAACCAGTTCTTCACCGAAGACGCCCAATTCCTCCAGTGCGCGACGCACGGCGCCTACTACGACCCAACGACGGGCGAGTGCATTGCAGGCCCCCCATGCGGCAAGAGCCTGCACAAGATTCCCCTGACGATCGACGAAGCCACCCAAACGATCCAAGCAGAGTGCCCGAAAGAGCCCCTAGGCGACGACTAAAGGGGACGAGTCGCAGGGCATCGTCCCGTTGGGCGAGCGCGAGCGCCGGGGTGGGTGCCTCCGAGCGCGCGCGTAGCGAGATGGCCACCGTCCCCTCCCGGGGTCGACCAACGACGCAGGAAG
>CAYSOF010000014.1:0-172612 GCA_964432595.1 uncultured Binatia bacterium (SeqCode)
CTTTCTGCGTCTGGCGCCCGCTCAGACCGTCGACGGTTTCGTCACATCAAGGTTAACACGCAGACGACGGGCACCTTGAACAACCCTACCTCGACCACCCCGACGACGTTTCCGTGCTCCATCAGCGCCCCGGCCTGCAACGGCGAGTGCTACTTCCCGGGCCAGGTATGCGTGGACGTCGGCAGCGGCACGTGCGCGTGCGTTACGCCCTAACCTCGCCCTGACGAGGCCATGAAGATAGCGAAGGCGGCGAAGTGTACCGGCCAGAACGTCGAGGGCATCCAGTATTCGCGAGAGCGCATCAAGGCGCTCTGCGGCCTGTAGTGCTTTCGATGACCAACCTGCCCGAGGCCGCCGCCACGCTCCTCGCCGCGCATAACGCCACCGCCGCGCTCATCGCCGCCGCGCTCGGGGTGCCGGTCGAGCTCGCGGAGCACGCGCTCTGCGAGCTGGAGCGCGATCGGCTCGTCGCAGGCCAGGCGGTGCACCAGGACCAGTGTGGAGCCCCGCGTGGACCCCGATAGCCCGAAGGTAGCGGCGCGCATTCGCGCGCAGGTCATCGCCGCTGAGCAGCGACGCAAGGCAAGTGTCCGCTCTGCAAAGTGGGGAGGGCTATTCCCGCACGAACGTCACATGGTCTTAGAGGACGATCTTGTCGTGTCGCTCCGACGTCGGCGAGAGGCGTATCCGCTGTTCCATCTGCAGCTGCGACTCCTGCAGGACATGCTCGTCGCTCAACAGACGATTCACGCGATCAAGGCTGCGGGCGAAGAATCAGCCGAACCGGAAGGGGAGCACCGCGGTCCGGCTGATAAGGGAGGAGCCGACGAGGATGGCGAGGAGCCGGAGTATGAATCCGATGAGGAGATCGCCGTCCGCCACAATCAGTCCCACATCGCGGCACTACGCGAGATCGGGGACGGTATCGCATGGCGCCTCTTCGACTACGACCGAGGCTTGCTCTACATGCTCGCCAGCCGGCCTGACAAAGGGCACGTTGACGTGACCGGTTTGGGCGCTGAGCTGCGGGAGTTCGCAGGGGCCTTCGACAGTGGTGAAGGCATCCCGATCTTCAACGACGCGACGCACTTCCTGAAACTGGGCGACGTGACGGTCTGCCGGCCCGACGGGGGATTCGACATCCGCGAAATCAAGAAGAGCCCGCAGAGGAGCCGGCGCGTCACGCGGCAGAAGCAGGCGATGGCGCAGGTGGTCACCCTGTTCAACGAAGGATCTGTGCAGACACCGGAGGAAACACTCTTCGTTCGCGTTCTCGACGTGACGCCGCAGACCTACCTTCCGCAGCTGGAGCGTCTTTTGTTGGAAGCAGAGCGGCAGGGGGCTGCCTCGGAACGCGTCGGAGACCACCTGTTCGTTAGCTGCGCAGACTTCACCAGCGCGCGAGTCGATCGCGGTGCGCTTCGCGCAGTCCGAGATGCCGAGCGTGAAGTCCTACACCGTTGGGGAAACGCCGGTGACTTCGCAATCGCGGGCGACAACTTCGACCGACGTTTCGTCCGCAACATCGCACCGGTCTCGATATTCCCAATTCAGCCACACCTCCGCGTGAAGCTGATGACCCGCGCCATGGTCTACCGAACCGCCGTAAATCTCTCCGCCGTGTTCCGCTACCTGCATCAGCGCGGCTGGGACATCGTGAAGCGCCCAGAGACGGCCGCCGCCGAATCTCAGGCGCGCGGGGACTTGCGGCGAGGCACGGTTGGCACCATCGCCAAGGGGCGATTCAAGATGGACGTCCCGCCCGCGCTGGTGGCGCGATTGATGGATGAGCTGCTCCGTCCACGAACACTCCACGACATCCTTTCCGCCATGTTCGAGGACGGTCCACGCGGTGAGGACGCCGTGTTACCGGTGCTCTCCGGTGAGGCGACGATATGGGATTGAGCCGCGCACCGGCTAGGTGCGTGCGGGCGATGGCGCGCCGAACATCGGAGACGCCTCGCACACCAGGCAACAACACGTGCCGAACCCGACCGGGTTCTTCATGGCGCCGAAGCACCGGCAGTAGACGAGTCTCCGCGCGCCCATCGGCACCCCTCGCGCAGCTCGGACCGTCGCCGGCGCATCCTCCAGCCGCAGCCACCAACTCGCCCGCATCGGCGCTCTGCGACACGAGCCAGCGCATCATCCGGAACGCCTCCGACGCCATCCCCGAGGTTCCTCGAACTCATCAGGCGGGACATGCCCCCGGGGCGCGCCAGAGGTCGGCGTTCAGCTGCAGGGCGAGCCAGGTATGCGCTCATCAGCACGGCGCTGGAGGTGGCGATCGAGCACGCGGAGGAAGTCGAGGTGGTGGGGACGGGGTCACGCGCGATGTTTTCGTCGAGGTCGGTGCCCACGAACCGATGGTGCAGGTCGACGACGCGCAGTCGGCTTCGTGCACTCACCAGCGCTCGCACCCTGCCTCCATCCTGGGTAGACGACGCCGATGGCGATGGTAAGGGAGCGTCCAACCCTCGACTACGACCTCATCGGTGAGCCCATCAGGAACGGCCTGACGGCGGCGGTCAACATCCTGGACCGCGATCCCCCCGAGGGGCTCCGCCACGTCGCTGGGCTGCCGGGTCTCCTGATGCTTACGACGAGGACCGTGCAAAGCGTCTACGGCACCATCCTTTTGCTCTGCTCGGAGAAGAGAGAGCCTGAAGTGAAGTTGGAGTACGCGGTGTGCGCGTGGCCGCTGGCGCGCATCATCGCAGACGCCCTGACGACCGTTGCCTTCGTCCTGGCGGATCCGGAGCCCTACACGCGCTGGTACTGGGCGACCGGCTGGCGGAGCTATTCGGAGCAGATCGCCACCTACGAGAAGCGTGCGCGTCCCGAGGAAGCGGAATGGATCGCGCAGCAACGTCGGGAACTCATTGCGACGGTGCAGCGATGGCAGATCCCGGCGCATTGGGTCGCGAAGCCCAAGCTCATTCTCCGTTGGCCGAATGTCGGGAAGCTGTCGAGGGAATGCCTGCACATGGACCTGCGACCACTGTTCGCCTACGTCGAGGATTGGCTGTACGGACTGCTTTCGTCGACCGCCCACCTGACGGCACCAGGACTTCAGCAGACCGCAATTCCTCTGTTGGAGGAGGATCCCGACAAGCGGGAGGCGAACCTCGACCGCCTGCGCTCGGATGGGACGTTCATCGCCATCACGCTGACAGTCGCGTACCTTTCAGAGTTGAAGTCGGCCGGTGTCAACGTGTTCCATCTCCCGTTCGTCTGGGGCGTAATCAGCCCATCGAGCCAGCCAGCCGAGGAACTGTATGACCTGCGGTATCGGACGCTGCTGGAGAGAGCCGGCTAGACTCCTACCGACTGCCCGTCGTTCGGCATCGCGTCGCGCCACGTACCGCGCGCGCCTACTCGGGACTACAGGATGCCAAGTCCTGTTTCGTGCGCCAGGGCTTCGACGCTTTCGCCTGGCGGCTGGTAGACTTGCGAACATGGCTGAACCAACAGGTAAGGAAGCAGAGGCGATCCGTAACGCGTTCCTCGCGGCCTACAATCGTGCGCACAGAACGGGGTACAAGCCGTCGTCGCGAGCGACGAGCGAGCCGACTGATATGCTATTCGATGGTCCCTCCCGCGGCGACCAATTGAAGGTGCAGCTCGTGCGCGCCTCCAGTAACCCCGACGAATTCCGGCATCCGGCCGAGGTCCACAAGTTTGTTACCGGTCCGCTGCGGCGCAGCCTGCGCGAAAGCGGCTCTCGCGGGTACGTCGTCGGCATCGACATCGATCGTCTCCCACGGTCACCAGGCGACAAGGATCGTGTGTTCGGCCACGTCTGGGCTCTGGTCGCCCGCGCGGTGTTCGCTGGTAACGCGACGGACGGGCCAGATCGCGTGCTCAGGGTATGCCGCGAATGGCATCGCGGCTACGAAGAAATCGCCGCCTTCGTCGCCGACCTGGAGGTCTGCAAGGTCGAGGGAGACCAGCCAACGTCTGTGATCGAGAGCCCGACCGACGGTGCATTCCTGTGGACGCTGACGGAACAGATCGCGGCCTCAATTCTAGCCAAGAGCACGAAGTACGGGTCATCGGCCCGAGACCACGTGCTCGTCGTGACGTGCGAGCTACTGCCCTACTTCACGGACGACCTGCCTGAGGTGCGCGCGGCCATCGCCTCCCAGCCGAAGCCCCCCGAGTTCCGCGAGGTATGGGTTCTCTCTCTTTGGGGCGAGACGATCGTGGAACGGCTGTGGCCACGTGACTGAGCACCGTCGTGCGAGTCGAACAGTTCTGCACTGGCGCGAAGCTCCCCTCGTCCCTCGATCAGCTCGAGGCCGCGCAACCGGCTCAGGTAGGTGTCGAACGTCCCGCTTGTCGCCATGCCGGCCTGCGCCGCGAGGTCCGTCCGAGAGAGCCCGGTCGGGTAGGCGTCCGCCAGGGTGCGTAGCATGCGCGCCGCACCGCCCTGGCCGAGCTCCCGCAGCCAGTGGTTCAGTAGCTCGGCTCCGGTCGGGAGCGGTTCATAGTCACCGAGCGCACGGAGGCCGTCATCGGTAATCCGCAGGAGAGACCGCTCACCGTCCACCCACCGGTTCGAGCGCGCGCGGCTCAAGTACGTGTCGAACGTGCCGCTCCTACTCGACAGCTGCGCGCGGACCCCGATCTGCCGAGCGGAGAGTCCGTGCGGCCGCTGCGCGAGCGCGACAAGGATGCGTCGGAGGCCGCCGGTGCCTACCGCGGCGTCCGGCGCGGCGCCGTTGCGCGTGTGGGCAGCTCCGGGCGGCCCAGCGGCAGCCGGAGCGCAGTGCCGAGCGCTCTGGGCAGGACTGGGCGCAACCTTCGTCGGCGCGGCCGCGCGCTCGATCGTCCCAGCCGCGTCGCGGAGCTCACCGCCGACGGCGACGATGCGGTCGACCTGCTGACGAAGCTCAGCGACGGTCATCGCCTGCAGGCGATCAGTCGCACCGAGGACGCGCGCCGCAACATCCTCGAGCGCCTTCATCTGCTCGTCGGTGACGATGGGCACCTCGACCCGATGCACCTCCGTCGCCGGCGGCGTCGCCCGTCGGGCCGCGAGCTCGCGCTCGAGCGCCGCGATGCGCTTCCGCAGCTCCTTCGGGTCGTCGGCCTTCGCGCGCTCGATGGTCTCGGACATCTGCCGTCGGAGCGTCTCGAGATCGACGTCCGCGAGCTGCTTCGGCTCGCGCCGCGTCTCGCCCGGCTTCGGCGTCGCGCCGCTGTCGAAGGTCTCGATCTGCAGCACGTGGTGCCGGCTGAAGATGCCGTCGAGCGTCGGCCAGCCCGGCGACCAAACCCAGGCGTCGCCGACCGGCAGCGACGGGACCGACGCCATGAGCGTGCGCAGCTCCTCGGCCGTGCCGTGGACGTCGACCCACGCCTTTAGCGCGACCAGGTCCTGCGGGGCGATCGTCCGCAGCGCGATCAGCACCTGGGCCTGCGTCAGGACGTTCTTGTTGAGCACGGCCGATCGCTGCGTGATCGTCGTGCAGCCGATGCCGCGCTGGCCGCCGCGGCGCACGATGTCCTCGGCAGCCCCGAGCATGCGCTCCTCGCCGGGCATCGGCTTCTGCGGCGCGATCGCGTCCGCTTCGTCAACGAGCAGCATCATCGGCGTTCGGTACCTCTCCCGCGCCTTCAGCCGGTAGAGATGCTCGAGGAAGTCGGCCATGAAGACGGCGACCTCCTTCTTCCGGAGCAGCGACAGGTCGAGAAGCGCCGAGACGCGCTCGACGACGATCAGCTTCGCCACCACCTCGCCAGCGTGCACCTCGAGCGGTACGTCGCCGCGCTCGCCGCCGATGATGACGATCGGCAGCCCGGGCCGCTTCCCGTCGGCAGACGACCGGATACCCCACCAGTCACCCTTCGGATCGACGATCACGATCTGTTGGCGCGCGTGGTGGAGCTGTTCGGCGAGCCGCCGCGCGAGGTAGCTCTTGCCGGCGCGGCGCTTCGCCAGGACGGCGATCGTCTGTGTGACGGTCTCGTCGGGCAACGCGAGGTCAGACGCCATCTGCAGTCGGCTCATTCTTGGGCCCTCCGTTTACGACGGCTCCGTGAAGTGAAAAAAATTCGAGCGGGGGTCCCAACCCCCCTCCCCACCGCACGCGCATGGCAGCTTTCGCCCCCCGCCCATTGGTTCAGCGTGGCGGCCCCATCGGCGTCGGTCCGGCCGGACGGCGATTGAGCCCACACGGAGCGTCCACCACGTTGCTTCCTGATGAACCCTGGAGCGTCCTGCGCGGGCGAGAGTGCGATGGGCCAGCTCCCCCCCCCAAGACCGAGCTCGTCGCGCCACTCTCATCGAGTGATCGCGAGTAATGAACGGAGCCGCTGCAAAGCACGCCGCGTCGTGTCCGGGAACGCATCGACCCCGGCGAAGGACGCCACCCCGAAGCCGGCCAGTCGCAACAGAGCGGACGCCCTCCGCTCGTGTGGCTCCGACCACTCCGGGACGCGCGAGCGCAGATCCTCGCCAATCGCTATGATCGGCGGAACATCGCGCAAGCCGCGGCGGTCGGCCGGCAACACCGCGTCGAGCGCGGCGTTGAACACGGCGCCGGCGCGGATCGCCGCTGCCACCTCGGCCGGTAGCTTCACCGTGCCGTCCGATCGACCGCACGCGCTCGCAGCGAGGGCCCTGAGGTCCGAGACCTGCACCATCGCTCGCGCCTTCGAGAACGGACGCACCGCCACGAGAGTCGCCAGGACGGCAGGCATGAGGTTCACGAGAAGCGCAGCTTGCCGCAGCTCAAGCTCGAGCGCCACGCTCCGCCATCGAGGCACGGGCTCGACCACGATACTCTCAAGCTTAAGGGCGTCGACGCGCCGCAGGCATTCGCGGAACGCCGTCAGGTCCGGCTGGGGTGCTCGCTTCTTCCTCATGGCCTCTCCCCTTCGAACAACGCAGCTTCGAGCTCCCGCACAACGTCGTCGCGGTTCAACGCGCCGACGTCGACGCCGGCGGCGACGCGTCGGCACCGCCGCCGGGCAAACCGGTCCCGACACCCGACGCAGAGGGCGACGCCTTGCACCGACACCGCGGCGACGTCGCCGCACTCGCGCACCGCACATCCAGTCCGCGGGTGCCTACGGCGAGTCCCCGACGTCGGGGAATGCGCCGGCTCATCGACGTCCGTACGGCTTGGACCGACACAGGCGAGCAAGCGGTTGGTGGCGCTTTTGAATTGTGTCCGCGCGGGCACAATTCGCGGCGTTCGATGGCGGTTCATGGCGGACCCCCGTCGAGGAAACTCAACGCCCGCGCCGCTTCACGACGGGTTCAAGTCCCCCTCCTCGCATTCTGATTTCCGCCGTGCGCTTCTTCGGCTCGCAAGCCACCGTCGTGCGCTAGGTGATGACCGAAGGACCCCCGGCGAACTCCACCGAAGGTTCGTGGGCGTACGGCAGCGGGCGGGCGACGCAGCGTGCGATCAGCGCGCCGTCTCGCGGCAGACGAGCTGCCGACCCTGGCGCAGGGCGCACGTCGCCACGCCGTCGGTCCGTGTGACGTCGCCCTGACGCAGAGTGACGCTGACGGGGCTACTCGGCGGCGCCCCGCCGGTGGCGCTCGCCGGCAGGTCCGTGACCTTCACTACGAGCCCGATCGTGCCAGAATCGGTATCGGGTCGCATCGTGACGCGAACTGCGGGATGTACGCCGCGTGCGCTGCGACAGCGCACGCTGCGGCCGCGCAGGACGCAGCCGGACACGGCGACGTCGGTCGCGAAGGCGCCACCGTCGCGGAGGGCGACTCGCACCTCGCCGTCGACGAGCCGAGCGCCCAGCTCTCCGCCGGTGTCCACATCATCGACCGTGAGTGTCAGCGCCGCGCTGCCGTTCAGGCGGCCGGCGGTCGCGGTCACGAGCGTCGCTTGGTACACGGCAAGGGATCCGGGCGAAGTCGACGGATCGCACGGATCGCCGAGCCCGTCCCCGTCGGCGTCGCGCTGTGAGGGGTTCGGCGCCTCGGGGCAGTTGTCGGCGACGTTGCCGACGCCGTCGGCGTCGACGTCGGGATCGCTCGTCCCGTAGCCCGCGAAGGCGGCCACGCCCCGGCTCGTGCCCGCGACGAGGAGCGCGCGGGCGCCGCGATCCGCAACCAGCAGATTGTTGCCCGTGCCGACGTCGAGCCATCCCTGCGCCGCGCTTTGCCAAAGGAACGTCCCGGCACGCGGGTCGACGATGCCGAGGGTTCCCTCGCAGGCGACCTGGACCGTACCAGTCAGGGCACTGGCGCGATCCACGGCCAGGGCGTCGATCGCGCCGCTACAAACCGGGACACGCGCGGTCGCCGCGAGGCTCACGGGATCGACGGTCACCAGATCGCCGTCGAGCGTCCCGGCCAGCAGCGTGCGGTCGCCCTGGGGACCGACGCCGCCCAGCGCGAGGCCGCGGTAGCCGACGCCCGGCGACCAGGTGATGGTCTGACCCTGGCCGTCGATCATCCACAGCCGGTCGAACGAGACGACGATGTCGAGCGTCGCGTCGCCGACCAGGTCGGCGACCTCGAGCGCCCATACGTCATCCCAGCCCGAGCCGAGGAGCCGCTGCCACCGCACCGCGCCGGTCGGGCCGTCGATCACGTACACGAACGTCCCGGGCGATCCGGTGTGCTCGCGTCCGCCGCCGGCGACGATTTCCATGCGTCCGTCACCCTCGAGGTCGGCGAGAGCGACGGCATACATCGGCGAGCCGTCGTCGTAGAGATACTCGGCCTCCACCGCCCGCGTCGCGCCGTCGAGCACGTAGATCGCACCGTCGTATAGCCGATCGGTGGCGACGACTATCTCTGGGGCGCCGTCGCCGTCGACGTCGCCCACCGCGACGTCATGGACGCCAGTCCAGGCGTGGCCATGGAACAGATTCGCCGGACCGCGTCCCTTCAGAGCGAAGGTCTCGGCGTCGAACACGTGCAGCGTCCCGTCGGTGTAGCCACCGTCGCTCTCCCACGAGATGGCGAGGATCTCGTCGCCGCCGTCGCTATCCACGTCGCCCATCGCGACCGCGGCGAACGGACGCCCGACGTCGACCGTCGTGAATTCGTGGACTCGCGTGGCGAGATCGTGGACGAAGAGTTGGTCGCGCCCGCTGTCTGTCGCCCCGGCCCCCCACATGATCTCGCCGGCGCCGTCCCCGTCGGTGTCCGCAATCGCGATCCGCGTAACACCGTGCGCGGGATTGCGGACGGACCAGAGCCGGCGGCCATCGTCGCCCGCGTGAGCATGCAACGAGCCCCATTGGCCGTCGCCGTAGACGATGTCGGGTATGCCGTCGCCGGTCACGTCCGCGATCAGCAACGCGGCCACGTCACGGTCCGCGAGGATGGTGTACTTCGGCGTCGGGACGTCGGCGTCGTAGACGTCGACGTAATCCCAGCTGCGTGCGGAGACGATCTCCGCGACGCCGTCGCCGTCGACGTCGCCGAGCGCCACGCGGATACCGGGGCCGTAGGGGCCGTAGTCCCACTGCACGGCGTGTGTCGTGGCATCGACTTCGAGCACTTTGCCGCCGGCCAGGACGATCTCCTGCGCCGGGTCTGCGTCCACGTTGTCGACCGCGAGATCGGTGCCGCCGAACGGGAGCGTACGATTCACGACGCCCGTGTCGGGGTCGACGAAAAGGATCTGGCTCGCAGTGAGCACGACCAGTTCGTCGACCCCATCGTTGTCGCCGTCGGCGAGCACCACCGCGCGCAGCTCGGCGGTGGCGACTCGACGATCGAGCTCGAGGGCGCGAGTCGCCCCGTCCCAGATGCGCAGCGTGCCGTTGGCGAGACCGGCGACCACCTTCGCGGCCCCTCCGCGGCGGACGACCTCGAGCCGGGTGATCGTCTGCGGCTGGATCGGGCTCGAGTACACGACGACGTACTCACCCCGTGCTGGATCGTGGCGCGCGATCAGCCAGCAGTCGTTCTTCCAGAAGGCGAAACGGCTCGACGAACCGAGAACGACCTCGACCCCTCCGTCGCCGTCGAGGTCGGTCGGGATCATGCCGGAGCTGCCGATGCTCGCGCCCCAGACGATGTGCTCCCAAACCGGATCGAAGGCGACCGGCGGGAACGACGCCTGACCGTGCGCGCGTCCGTGCAGCGCCACCAGGCTCGCCACCACGATCCCCGCGAACCACGCCGACCACAGCGTTCCTCTCGACATGCGCGCCCCTCCGTCGGCGCCCGCCGAACGCCGCCAAGGGATCTCGGCCGAAGCCGTATTCGACTTGAGGCGTCGCGTCTGGGCGGCCAGCCCCGAACCGGGTGAGTCCGCCGACGCAGGTGGACGCCCGTCGGCGACGTGGACGCGCAGCAACGGGGTCTGCACGATCGTGCTGTGCGACTGCCCGACCAATGCCGGAAGCTACGAGCGGCCGTGCGATTCCCGTCGCGCGCGAGCGCGCCCAGGCGCTTCGACCTGCCGGTCGGCGCCGACTACTTCATCTCGACGGGGAGCAGCAGTACGTGCTCACGCGCGACGCGAGCCGCCCCGATCGGTGCGCAGACTGACTCACGGGTTGCCCGGATAATCCCCGCCCGGCCCGCGCACGCACCAGCGCAGCCCGTCCTGCGTCTTCGACGTCGTGATGATGCCCTGCCCTCCGCTGCTGAACGACAGCGCGAGTGCGCCGTCGGCGTTCGAGGCGGACGCCGTGGACGTCCAGTAGATGACTCCCGTCGCGACGTTCTGGAACGGGTGATTCGGCGGCAGCGCCGGGCCGGACTGCCCCGGGTCCTTCAGCGTCATCAGCTCCCATGCCGTCGGTAGGCGCCACCCGCGGCGGCCACCGATCGCCGTGCCGATACACGGCGCCGCGGACTCACCCCAGTCGAACTGGCTCGTCGCCGACGGCGACAGCTGCCACACGAGCCCCGTCTCGCGGTCCAATGCCGCCTCGCCGCCGTACTGTGTCAGCACCTTGAACCGCTTGGCGCCGTCGGGGATCACCTTGTCCCAGCTGGGCGGCGACGCGGCGAACGCGACACCGCACGACAGCGTGACGGCGGCACACAGCAGCAGGAGGCTCCGGGCCATCGGCGCGACTTCGACATGGCGCCGATGATCCGACGGGCAGACGCGCGGTCACAATCGTCGGAACTGACGAGGCCTACCGCCCCGACCTCCACTCTCCCGACGCATATCGACCGAGCCCACCCGCCAGCTCGCCGCTCGCGACCGCCGCCATGCCGTGCCGGTACTCGCACGCCAGCGCCTCGTCGAGCGGCATCGACCACTGCTCGTACGACGACAGCCGATCGTTGCGCAGCGCGCTCTGCGGCTTGGACGCGATCTCGCGCGCCAGCGCCGTCGCCGCCGCCAGCGCCTGCCCCGCCGGCACCAGCCGATTCGCGAGCCCCATCCGCAACGCCTCCTCGCCCGACACCCCACGGCCCGTGAGGATCAGATCGAGCGCATGGCTGTGCCCGAGGAGCCGTGTCAGACGGATCGTCCCGCCGTCCATCAACGGTATCCCCCAACGCCGGCAGTAGACGCCGAATACCGCGTCCTCCGCGGCCACCCGGAGATCGCACCACGCCGCGATCTCGAGTCCACCGGCGACCGCGTGCCCTTCTATCGCCGCGATCACGGGCTTCCCGAGCAGCATCCGCGTAGGCCCCACCGGACCGTCGCCGTCGGGCAGGACGCGCGTCACCCGCTCCGGCGACTCCCGCATCGCCTTCAGGTCGGCGCCCGCACAGAACGTCCCGTTCGCGCCCGTCAGGATGGCGACGTCCAGCGCCGGGTCCGCGTCGAACCGACGGAAGGCGCCGGCGAGCGCATCGGCCGTCGGGCGGTCGATGGTGTTGGCGACGTCCGGCCGATCGATCGTGATCACGACGATCGGCCCGTCGACCTCGTAATGCACAGCCATGCTGTCCCTCCTTCGTCGCTACTCCCTTTGGGAGTAGTGCGGCTTTTCTCTTACTCCAGAAGGGAGTACTCCGGTCAACCCATGCGCCCGCTCACCGCGAGCTCCCATGCCGTCCTCGGCCTCCTGGCCGTGGCGCCGCGCTCCGCCTACGAGCTCGTCCGCCAGATCGAACGCAGCAACGTCCGTCTCATCTGGCCGCGCGCGCAGAGCAAGCTCTACGAGGAGCCGAAGGTGTTGGTCGCGCACGGCCTCGCCACCGCGCGACGCGAGGGACGCCGCACCGTCTACCACATCACGCCACGCGGACGCCGCGCACTGCGCCGCTGGCTCGACCAGCCGGGTCCGGCGCCCTACTTCGAATCCGAAGAGCTCCTGAAGGTCGCGTTCGGCGACTTCGGCTCACGCGAGCAGCTGCTCGCGACGATCCGCCGCATCCACGACGACGTCGTCCGCCGCACACGGCGCGGCCTGGCCTTGGCGCGGGAGCTCGGCGACGTCGGGCCGCGCTTTCCCGAACGCGCCCACGTGAACGCCATCACCGACCGCTTCATCGTCGACCTCCTGCAGACGACGATTCGCTGGGCTCGGTGGGCGGAGCGCGTCGTCGGCCGCTGGCCCGCGACGACCATGAACGACACGATGGCGACTCAGGCCCGTCGGCTCCTCCGCGAGAACGCCGACGCCGTCGCCGCGATGGCGTCTACCCGCGGCGGGTCCGCCACAGCACGAACGCCACGACGGCGATCGTGATCGCCGACACCGCCATCCCCACCCACACGCTGGCCGGCGAGTACCGCAGCTCGACTACCGACGCGCCGCGCGGCACCTCGACGAGCCGGAACGCGTAGTTCGCTCGCACGATCTCCGCCGCCTTCCCGTCGACCGTCGCGCGCCACCCCGGGAAGTACTGGTCGCTCAGGAAGAGGAAGCCACGCTCCGGCGCGTCGACCTGCAGCACCAGGTGCTCCGGATCGTTCGTGACGAACTGGACGCGGCCCGCGAGCCCGTCCCCCGGTCCGCCCGTGAACGCCAAGGGCGTCTCGACGAGCGCCACCTGGCGAAGGTCGACGTTCCCGGACGCCAGCGTCCCCAGCACCTGCTCCCCGTCGGCCATCACTTCGACGCGCGGCACCCAGAACGCGCGCGGCAGCGCCTGCGGATTCTCGTAGACGCGCACCGCGCCGTCGCGCACGCGCGGCATCGCCGGCGTGAAGCCCGCGATGACGGCGTCGGTCTCGGCGGCGCTGACGAGGTACTTCGTGGCGACCAGGTCGAGCAGGCGGCGGTTGGCATTCGCGTACAGCGCATCGCCGAAGAAGCGGAAGTCGATGTCGAACCGCGACTGCAGCCGGCGCGGCAGCCGCAGCCGCAGGTAGAGCGTCGCGTAGCGGGCGGTCGTCTGCGATCCGTAGTCCTGGATCGACGGGAGCCCGAACACGGACGCGCTCTTCGGGATCAGGTCGAACTTCTGCGGCCGCATCGCGACGTAGATGCGCTCCTGCGGCGTGAGCCGCGCGCGCAGCGCCTCGAAGAGCTCGGCATTGGTCCGCAGCGCGTCCCCCGTCCGGAAGAGGCCGATGTAGGTGAAGGCCGGCACCGCGACGAGATTGACCGCGACCGCCGCCAGCACGAGCCACGCGAGCCGGGAGGCCTGCGCGGGCCACGCCGCGGCCAGCAGAAACGATAGCACCGCGATCGCCGCGAGCCGTACCTCGAGTCGGGTGGCATCGCCGGGCATCCCGTCGAGGACCGCGACCGTCGCGAGACACATCAGCGCCACGCAGCCCCACCGCGCGAGGCGCCCGCTGACGCGTGCCGCAGCCACCCCGTCGATGCCGAAGGCCGTCACCACGGCGAGGCAGAAGCTCGCCACCCACATGAACCGGACCGGCTCGCGGAAGAGCCCGCCCCAGGGCAGCTGCACGTAGGCCTCGTAGACCCACGTGCTCCGTCCAAGCGCCAGGACGAAGTACAGGAGGCCGGCGCCCCCATAGAACAGCGCCACCCGGCGGCGGTCGCGCCGCATCAGTCCACCCGCGGCGACGATCAGCGGGACGAGCACGTACGGACTGTGCAACGCGCTGCGGAAGACCGTCTCCTTCCGGAAGTCGTTCCAGTCGAGCCGGCCGAGCACCGACGTCTCGTCGAGGCTGAGCCGCGAGCTGCGCAGCGACTCCCGCACCACCTCGATCGCCGGCAGCAGCTGTACCGCGTTGAGCAGCATCGGCAGCGCGAGCCCGAGCAGCGTGACCAGAATGAGCGCCACACGCCGCTCGACGCCCCCCGTGACGAGCGCCCACAGCACGCGCAACGCGACGAGCTGGTAGATGAAGAGGACGGTCTGCGGAAAGCCCGGCAGCAGCGCGATCCCAAGGACGACGCCGAGGAGGAGCCCGCGACGGACCGTCGGCCGCTGCACGACGAGCTCACAGCAGAGCATCGCGGCAGGGAACCACGCGAGCGGACCCGCCCCTTGCGGCGCCCACACCGTGACGAACATCATCGCGTTACCCAGCTCGAACGCGAGCGCTCCACCGATGGACGCGGCGGTCGTCAGCCCGAGCACGCGGCACAGGAAGAACGCCGAGACGCCCGCGACCAGCAGGTCGGCGAGGAGCACGGCACGCAACGCCGTGTCGGGATCGAACAGCAGGAAGAAGGCGTTCGCCGGATACAGGAGCCCCGCCTCGACGTTGCCGAGGAACGGCTGGCCGCAGTTCTGCAGCGGGTTCCAGAGGAGCCCGCGCCCGCCGTTCGCGATCGCGCGCACCGCGTACAGCATGTTCGGGTAGTAGTGGGCGTAGATGTCCCACGACGGCAGGCCGCGGCCGCCCTCGCCGAGACGCGACAGCAGCACGTGGATCGCCGCGGCGACCGCGGTGGCGACGGCGATCCCTCGTGTGCGCCAGGTCATGGCCGGTCGGCGGACGTCAGGGAGCGGGCGTCGCGGCCTTCGGCGTGCCGCCGCCCGCGACGAAGAAGCGCGTCAGGTCGAGTGAGAACTTCTCCATCTCGGCGATCTTCGGGTTCGCGCGCCGGAGCGCCGCGGGGTCCGGGTCCTGGTACGTACCGTCGACCCACGCGGTCGCCCGGTCCGGCAAGCCGATCTCGCGCATCCGGTCCGCGACGATCGCGGCGATGCGCTCGTTGCCGAGCAGGTTCGGATGCAGATGATCCATGAAGACGTCGTTGCCCGGGATGCGATGCGGGCTCGTGTCCTCGAGCCGCCGCGCAACGTCGACGAACACGCCGCCGTCCTCCTCCACGGTGCGGCGGATCATCGCGTTGAACGACGTCGGCACACCCATCGGCACTTCGTCGAGGTCGCTCGCCTTCCGATACGCCACGCGCGCCTCCGGCCAGCGTCCCAGCCGCTCCAGGCAGCGTGCCCGCCCGTACTGCACGATCGACGGCCGCGGATCGATGGCCACCGCCGCGTCGTACTCCGCGAGCGCGCCGACGCAGTCGTTGGCCTTCCGCAGTCGCTCGCCGGTGCTCCAGTGCTGCCCCCAGCGCCCCGCGTCCGCCGGAGCGAGCCCGGGTGTGTGCCGCCAGGCGCTCGGCGCCCAATGGCGGAAGTTCTGCCCGACGCTCGCCACCATGGGCACCGCGCCGACCGCCTTGGCGGCGGCGATGATGTCGCCGATGTTGCGGGCGAAGCGGTCGGCGATCTGGCGCCGCTCCGCCTTGGACATCGTGCTCGTGCCGGCCGCGCGCTGCCCGATCAGGAACGGCTGCGCCGGGTCGAGCGCGAGGCCCTCGTCGAACGGACCGGACCACCACTGGCGCAGAGCCTGCCCCGACCACACGGCGAGCTGGAAGGCGCGCATCTCGACGAGCGTGCGCGTCCACCATCCCGGCTCGGGCATCTCGCGCGTCGTGTAGTCGTTGTGGCCGGCATAGACGAGCACGACGTCCGGCGCGTACGCCATGATCTCGAGCGCGATGCGCCGGATGTGCCAGCTCGCGATCGCGGGCACGCCGCAGTTGACGACCTCGACCGTGCGGCCGGGCAACGCGGCCGCGAGCCGCTGTCCCAGGAACGACGCGAACGAGTACTGCGGGTCGTACGGAATGCCGTAGACCGACGACTCGCCGAGCACGAAGACGCGGAAGCCGTTCGCCGGCTTGGTGGCGAGGAACTGCGGCCATCCGCCGTGATGGCGGAACACCGGGACGCCCTGCTCGTCCACCGCGCGGAAGAAGAACGGCGTGACGTTGACGAACGGATCGCCGCTCAGCGGCACGTGGTGCCGCCACTCGACGAAACGCAGCACGCCCTCGACACCGAGGAGCAACACGCACGCCCCCAGGATCGTCGGACCGACGGCGACCAGCATGCGCTTAAGAATCGCGACCCCAGCGGACAGGAAGAGACCTCATCGCCGCCCACCCGCGTACTGCACAGCCACCCCGCACCGCAACTCGATTCGCTACAGGTTGCTGTGGATCTCGAGCACGGCGCCGGTCACCGCGCCCGATTCGGCATCGTCGCACAGGAACCGGATCGTCCGCGCGACGTCGTCGGGCGTCGTCGCCGTCTTCAGGAACGGCGCCGCCTCGCGCATCATGCGCGTATCGACGGCCCCCGGCGCCACGCAGTTGACCCGCACGCCGAGCTCGCGCGCCTCCACCGCGAGACACTCGGTCAGGCCGACGACGGCGAACTTGCTGACCGCATACGCCGCGAAGCCGGGGAATTTCGCGGTCCCGCGGATGCCGCCGAGCGAGCTCACGTTGACGATCGCACCGCCGTGGCCGAGGCGGCGGAAGCGGCGCAGCGCCTCGCGGCTCGCGAGGAACGTGCCGCGGGCGTTCACCGCCATGACGGCGTCCCAGTCGGCCGCCGCCATCGTCTCGATCGGCGCGTTGCGAAACGTCCCCCCGTTGTTCACCAGCAGGTGGAGGTCGCCGAACCGGTGCAGCGTCGCCTCGAACAGCGCCTCGATCGACGCCTCGTCCGCGAGGTCCGTCGCGACGGCGTGCGCGCGCTCGGCGCCCAGGTCGGCGACGACCGCGTCGAGCTCGGTGACGGTGCGGCTGGCCACCACGACGCGAGCACCGCTCTCGGCGAGGAGCCGCGCCGTCGCCGCGCCGATGCCTCTCCCCGCGCCGGTGACGATCGCCACCGCACCGGCCACCGCCATCAGCCGAGCCCCGTGACGGGAAGGGCCGCCCCGTGGATCGCGCGCGCCGCGGACGAGGCCAGGAACACGACGGCGCTCGCCAGGTCGTCGGGCGCCACCCAGCGGCTCGGGTCGGCGTCGGGCATTGCGGCCCGGTTCTCCGGGGTATCGATCACCGTCGGCAGCACGCAGTTGACGTTGACGCCGCCCTCCCGGAGCTCGGCGGACATCGCCTCGGTGAGCCGGATGACGACGCTCTTCGACGCCGTGTACGCGCCCATCTGCGCGACCCCTCGCTGCGCGGCGTACGCCCCCACGTTGACGATCTTCCCACTCCGGGCCGCCAGCATGTGCGGGACGACGGCGCGGACGGCGTTCCGTAGCGTCCGCGTGTTGATGTCGAAGAGGAACGACCACGTCGCGTCCGACGTCTCGTGCACGGTCTCGCCCATGCGGAAGCCCCCGGCGAGGTTGCACAGCACGTCGAGGCGCCCGAACCGATCGAGCGCCGCCTTCGCCATGGCGTCGGCCTTCGCCTGATCGAGGAGGTCCGTCGGCGAGAGCATCCGCCGATCGGTCTCGCCGCCGAACGCCTGCTCCAGGACGTCGCGCCGCTGATCGACGAGCACGAGCGACGCACCGCGCGCGGCGAACGCGGCGGCGACGGCGCGCCCCAGGTTGCCGGCGGCGCCGGTCACCACGACGGTCTGCTGATCGAATTCCATCGCCGCCCCTTCTTACCCGGATCGACGCCGCCGTCCACGTGTTCGACCGGTCTTTACAGCATGCCGGGCATCGACCAGCATGCCGGCATGCCAGCAATCGACGTCATCCGTCGCCGCCTCAAGGAGGATCGCGTCCCGGACATCCCGGACGAGTTCGGAACGAAGAAGAAGCGACCGCGCGAGGTCGCCTTCATGGACGTCAATCTCTGCTTCCCGTGCGGGAAGTGCCCCGAGTTCTGTCCGGTGCAGTGCATCGAGTACCTGCGCCCCGGCTCGGTCCCCGGCCGCGGCGTGCAGCCGGTGCAGGACCGGTTCCAGGAGTGCATCGGCTGCTACATCTGCGTCGAGGTGTGCTCGCTCCTGACCGACTACGACGCCGTCCGCATGTACGACGTCTCGCTGGTCGAGCAGGCGCTCGGCGTGAAGATCGGCGACACGGCACCGCCCGTCCCCGAGGCACCCGAGCCGTGGGAGGACCTCTTCTCCGAGGGCGGCATGTATCGCCACCTCGGCAAGGGCTCGCGGATCCGCGACAAGATGAACGCGGAGGAGCGCGCCATCATGGCGCGCGAGCGCGGCTAGATCACGGCTAGATCTGCATCACGCCCGGCCGCGGCGTCGTCGTGCCCCACGATTCCGCGGTGAGCGTCACGCCGAGCTCGGCCAGGGCGGCGCGCTGCTCGGCGGGCGGCGTCCGGATCGTCGTGTCCTCGATCGGGCGCAGCTTCTGGAAGCTCGGCAGCGCGAGGACGCGGTCGACGAAGGTCGCCGTCCGCGGCCAGCGCGCGGCGTCGATCGTGAAGCGCGCGAATCGAGCGTTGCGGAACGGGCACACGATCGCGATGTCCGCGATCGACACGTCGCCGAAGAGGAAGCCGTCGGCGGGCACCTGGCGCTCGAGGTAGTCGAGGATCTGCGGGATGTCCTCGTGCAGCGTGCGGTCGACGACGGCCTGATCGGTCGGCCGGCCCCAGACGAACGGTCCGATGACGAGCTGGTTGAAGAGCCGCCAGATCAGTACCTCGCCCATCCGCGTATCGGCGTACTCCTCGAGCCACCGCGCCTGCGCGCGCTGCGCCACGTCCGACGGCAGCAGCGGCGGATCGGGATGGCGGTCGTTCAGGTACTCGGCGATCACCGTCGAGTCCGTCAGCGTGACACGATCGTCGATGAAGACGGGGATGCGTCGGATCGGGCTCACCGCCGCGAACCGGTCGTCGCCGAAGAACGGCACGATCGGGTCGATCTCGTACGGGATGCCCTTCAGGTCGAGCGCGACCAGCACCTTCCGCACGTAGGGGGAGAGAAACGAGCCGATGATCCGCACGCGGTCCGCCATGGGCCGGCATGTAGCCCGACGGCGCCGGCTCGTGCCATGGCGCCACGGCGAAATGCCGCATTGGCTCCCTATTGGCCCTTCCAGAGCCAATTTGCCTTCGGTACGGTCGGGCCGTGCTCGAGATCGCCTTCCGGCCGGACCGCGCGAGCGACGTCCCGATCGCGCGGCAGCTCGCCGACTACCTGGCCGCCCTGATCGACGCGGGACGCCTGCCCGTCGGCACCCGGCTGCCGCCGGCACGCGAGGTCGCCGCCGCGCTGGCGCTCGGGCGGAACACGATCAACGCCGCGTACGCCCACCTCGCGACGCGCGATCTCGTCACGGGACACGTCGGCCGCGGCACGTTCGTCGCCGCCCGCACCGCACCGGCGACGGTGCCCACTGCCGCCGTCGCACGGCTGCATCCCCGGGAGTTCGGCTGGGCGGGACTGTTCTCGCGCATCGGCCGCGGCGCCCAGGTGCCCGCCGCGCTCCGGCGCGCCGAGCCGCGCGAGCCCGTACCCTTCGACTTCGGCGGCGGCCGGGTCGACCTCGACTCGCTGCCCGCCAGCGACCTGCGCTGGGCGTTCGCGCGGCCGTTCCAGACGAAGGCGGCGCTGCGCGCGATGGCGTCGCATCGCGACCCGCACGGCTGGCCGCCGCTCCGCCGCGAGATCGCGCGGCGCCTCACCGACCGCGGCATCGCCTGCGATGCGGCCGACGTCGCCGTCGTGAGCGGGCTCCAGCAGGCCATCGACCTGACGGCGCGCGTCCTGGTCGACCCCGGCGACGCCGTCGTCATGGAGCAGCCCGGCTACTTCGGCGCGGCGCTGGCGTTCGCGGGGTGCGGCGCCGACCTGCTCGGCGTCGACGTCGACGAGGAGGGTCTCGACACCGATCGGCTCGCCCGCCTGCTGCGCGTGCGCCGCGTGAAGCTCGTCTACACGACACCCGCCGCCCAGAGCCCGACGGGCGTGACGATGAGCGACGCGCGCCGCGCCGCGCTCCTGGCGCTGGCCGACGAGCACCAGGCGCCGATCTTCGAGGACGACTACGACAGCGAGCTGCGCTGGAGCACGCCGGCGCTGCCGGCGCTCAAGGCGAGCGATCGGGCCGGACAGATCGTCTACGCCGGCACCTTCTCGAAGGTCCTGTTCCCCGGACTGCGGGTCGGGTGGGTCGTCGCCGCGCGTCCCCTCCTCCAGCGGATCGTGACGCTGCGTGCGCTCGGCGACTTCGGCACGGCCGTCGTCGACCAGGCGGCGCTCGCCACGCTGCTCGCGACGCGCGGGCTCGAGCGCCACGTCCGCCGCGTCCGCCGCATCTATGCCGAGCGCCGCACGGCGCTGCTCGACGCGCTGGCGCGCGAGATGCCCGAGGACGTCCGCTGGATCACGCCGCGCGGCGGGCACCTCGTGTGGGTGACCCTCCCGCCGGCGATCGACGCCGATCGGCTGCAGCAGGCGGCGCTTGCGCGCGGCGTCGGCTACGCCCGCGGCGAGCTCTTCCACGCCGACGGCCGCGGCAGCCAGCATCTCACGCTCGGCTTCACCGCGCTGCCGCCCGACCGCATCGCCGAGGGCATCGGCCGCCTCGCCACCGCGCTCCGCGAGCTCGCCGTCCCCACCGCCCGTCGCGCACCCGGCGCCGTCCGCGGACCGCGGGCACGCACACGCACCCGGAGGACCCATGCCACCCGCTGACCGCACCGATCCCTGGCGCTGGGGCCTCGCCCTCGGCGGCCTCCTGAACCTCGGCAACGCCGCCTGGATGCTGCTCGACCCGGCCGGCTGGTACGCCGGGCTGCCCGCGGCGGTCCCCGACACGGGCCCGCTCAACGAGCACTTCGTGCGCGACGTCGGCAGCGCGTTCGGCGTCATGGGCGTCGGCATGGTCTGGGCCGGGTTCCGCCCGGCGTTGCGCGCGCCGCTGCTGGCGCTCGTCAGCCTCTTCTACGTGATGCACGCGCTCGTCCACGTCACGGACACGCTCGCCGGCCGGCTGCCGTCGTCGCATTGGGCCATCGACTTCCCCGGCGTGTACGCGCCCGCGATCGTCATCGTCGGGATCGCGTTCCTCGCCGCACGCACGGCGCGCGCATGAGCGCCGCCGTCCGCATCGGCCTCGGGCTGGCGCTCGGCGCCGTCCTCGGAGCGCTTCCGTTCCTCCATTACCGGTACGGCGCGAGCCACGCGCACGCGCCGTCCGCAACGTCGAAGGAGATCCGTCATGCGTCTCACGCCCATCGAGAAGCCCCGTAATCTCCTCGTCCGCCTGGCCTACCGGGTGATGCAGCGCCAGTTCGGTCGCGCCATCACGCCGCTCAAGGTGATCTTCGCGCGCTATCCCTGGACGCTGCCCGGCCAGCTCGGCATCTACGCCGGGCTCGGGAAGCGCATGCCGATCGATCAGGGCCTGCAGCTGCTGATCCAGCACCACGTCGCGCAGCTGAACGGCTGCGGCTTCTGCGTCGACATCGGCGAAGCGATGGCGGTCTACGAGGGGATCTCGCGCGAGAAGCTCGACGCGGTCGCGGAGTGGCGCACGAGCCCGCTGCTCGACGCGCGCGAGCGCGCCGCCCTCGCCTACGTGGAGGAGGCCACGCAGACGAAGCGGGCGAGCGACGAGACCTTCGCCGCGCTGCGCGCCCACTTCGACGACCGCCAGATCGTCGCGATCACGTGGCTCAACGCCGTCGAGAACTACTTCAACCTGATGAACGGCCCGCTCGGCATCGAGTCGGACGGCCTGTGCGCGATCGCGGAGCATCGGACCAATCGGCGCCGCCGCACGCCGGTCGCCACCACGCGTGCGGCGTGAGGTCGGTCACGCGACGTCGACCGCGAACGCCGCGCGAAACGTGTCGCCCGGACGGACGCGCCGCAGCGACTCGCCGCTGACGAGCGCGTTCGTCGGCGAGGTCATCGGCTCGATGCAGACGAACGCCTTGCCCGGCGGCGCGAACACCTGCGTGAAGGGGTAGCCCTCGAGGAAGGTGACCCCGATCGTGCGGCCGCCGCCCGCGAGCGTGAAGCGGGCGCGCGGCGGCAGGTCGGTGAAGCCGTCGTCGAAGGTGCGTTCGCCGAGCGGCGCGGTCGCGATCCGCACCGGCACGCTCGCGCCGGTCGGGAGCTGGCGCTCGTCGAGCTCGAGGCGGCGGCCCACCGGCAGCGCGATCGTCCACGCCTCGCGCGGAACGTCCGGCAGCCGCAGGTACGGATGGAACCCGAAGGCGATCGGCACGCCCACGTCGCTCGACGGCGACACGGTGGTCGTGATCGTGAGCGTCGCCTGGGACACCGTCATGTCCTGCCGCACGACGTGCGGGAACGGGAACGCGGCCAGCAACCCGGCGTCGGGCGAGAACTCGAGCCGTCCGACGAGCTGCGCCCGCCCGGCGTCCGCAGCGGCCGATTCCACCGCCCAGCGCACGCGTGTGGGCACGAAGCCGTGGATCGGCAGCCCGTGCTCCTCCAGGTGAATGATCGACGGATCGTCCGGCAGCTCGACGCTGCGTCCGTCGACGACGTAGCGCCGGCTCGCGAGCCGGTTCGCCCAGGGATGCAGGAACGGGATCCCGGTCGTCGAGCCCGACGTCGCGTACTTCGCGACGCCGCCGCGCGGGTCGAGCAGCTCGGCGCCGCGGTGGCGGAGCGACGAGACGACCATGCCCGCGCCCACGACGACCGTCGCCTCGAGCAGGCCCGACGTCAGCACCGTCGCGGCGTAGCCGTCGACCGTGGTCTCAGCGATGCGATGCGCCGCGATCGTCCACCTCCGGCGCTGCGCTTCGCACACGCGGGGCGTGACGGCAATCGCCTACTTGAGGAACGTCGCGATCAGGCGCTCACCGCAGTCGACGCAGTACGCGGCCTGGCGCCGGCGGGCGGCGGCGTGCTTGTCGTCGCCGCATCCACCCTGCGACGCGCCCGGGTTCACCACCTCGCCGCACTGCGGGCAGTGACCGACCGGTGCGTTCGCACGGCGATGGTTCATGTTGTCGCAGGACGTCGGCTGCTTGTACGGGCGGAGCGAGTGCATGGCGTATGGCGCGGCGGAGCAACATGTATGCCGGCATCGCGATTGGAACGCGAGCCGCAACCGGCACCGCGTCACACGCGGCGAACGACATGCGCACGCGCATCCCGCGCCGACGCATGGATACCGCCGCGTCGCGTTTTGGTCGCTCGATCCGTGCGCGATGGTTTGCTGCTTGGCCTACGTGGCGGCACAGGCGTTGCAAAAAGCTTCTCCGAATGGCCGGCTCTCCCGATGCGCGCCGCGGGCGCCCGACTGGCGCTGCGCCCGGCCGGTCCGAGGCCGCCAGTCAGAAGCTCGCCGAGCATCTGCACCAGATATCCGCCGAGGCGCCCGCTCCCGAGGACGCCCTCGAGCCGGCGCTCCGGGCGATCCTCGAGGCCTGCGGGGCCACCGCCGGCGCGATCTGCCTCTTCGACCAGCGCAACGAGATGCTCCGTCTCGCGGCCGAGGTCGGGCTCTCGGACGAAGGCTGCCGGCAGCTCCGCAGCGTACGACGCGGCGGCGTCGGCGCCTGGGACATGCCGCTGCACAGCCTGCTCAACCGGCGGGCGTACCTGATCGAGAGCGCGGCGAAGAACCGCTACGTCCCGCCGCTCGTGGAACCCGCGGCGTCCGTGCGGACCCTCGCATGCGTCCCGCTCTATGCCGGCTCGACACCGCTCGCGAGCCTGATCCTCGTCGCCATGATCCCGGCGTCGTTCAGCGAGCGCGACATCCGCGTGCTCGACCAGGCGATCCGCGAGCTGGTCAAGATGATCGAGTCCGTGCGCCGTCGCGCCCCGGGGCAGGCGTCCGGATCGTCGAGCGAGCCGGCGGAAGCGCCGCCGCCGCCCGCGCCGACCATGACGACGCGGCGCCCGCAGCCACGCGCCACGGTCTCGCCGGAGCTGTCGGTGACGCCGGGCGCGGCGCCCGGCGAGGCCGCGTCGCCGCCCGCAACCGCCGCGCCCGATGCACACGCGACCACCGAGGTGCTCGCGACCGCCCTGGCGGAGTCGGAGCGCGAGCGCACGCGCCTGGCCACCGCGCTCGAGCAGGCGCAGGCGAAGGCCGGCGGCACCGTCGCCACGCCCAGCGAGGAGCTGACGCGCGCGCTCCAGGCCGTCGAGGCAGCCGAAGCCGGCCACGCCACCGCCGCTGCCGAGGCCGAAGCGGCGCGCGTGGAGGCGACGCGGTGCCGCGCCGAGATCCAGCGGCTCGAGACGGCGGAGCGCGAGCACACGGAGGAGCGGACGCGGCTCGAGCAGGCGCTCGCCGCCGCGACGGCGCGCACCGCCGACGACGGCTCCGCCCGCGCGCAGCTCGACGCCGAGCTCGCGGAGGCCCGTGCGGGGCTCGCCCGCCTGGCCGACGTCGAGCGCGAGCGTGACGCGCTGGCCACCGAGCGGGATCGATTGCACGAGGCCGCCGCCGCGGCCGGCGACGCCGAGGCGGCACGCGCCGAGGTCGCGCACATCCGCGCGGCGCTCGACACGACCACCGCCGAAGTCGAGCGGCTACGTGCCGAGATCACGGCGCTCACCGCAGCGACCGACGCCGCACGCGCGGAGCAGGCCCGGCTCGAGCAGGAGCTCGTCGCCGAGCGCCACCGCGGCGACGCCCGCGCCGGCGCGCTCGAGCAGGAGCTGTCCGTCCTGCGCACCGAGCGCGAGGCGGACGCCGCCCGCCTCGCCGAGCTCACCGCCGAGCGGGACACCTTGCGCGAAGCGGCGGCCGCCGCCAGCGAGGCCGAGGCGGCGCAGGCCGCGCTCACCGCCGCCCAGGCGACGATCGACCATCTGCACGGCGAGCTCGAGTCGGTCCGCACCGACGTCGAGCGCCTGACCACCGCGGAGCGCGACGCTCGCGATGCGATGGCGCGTGCGGCGCAGGAGGCCCTCGACGCCCGCACCCGCATGGAGCAGGAGGCGGCCGAGGCCCTCGCGCGCGAGCGGGAGGCGCTCGAGACGCAGCTCGCGGCGCTCCGCGCCGAGCGCGACGACGCCGCCGCCGCCATCGGTGTCGAGCGCGAGGACGCTGCGCGCGAGCGCGAGACCCTACGCGAGCAGCTCGTCGCGCTGGAAGCACGCCTCGTCGACGTCACCGCGGCGAGCGAAGCCGCCGCGGGTGCGGCGGAGGCCGCGGACGCCGCACGAGCGGAGCTGGCCGCGCTGCAGGCGACCGTCGACGAGCTCCGGAACGAGGGAACGCTGGCGCGCGGCGAGCTGGATCGGCTGGCGACGGTCGAGCGCGATCTGCTCGCCGATCGCTCGCGGCTCGAGCAGTCCCTCCAGGAGGCCCAGGAGGCCGCCGCGACCGCGGCAGCCCCGCCCGATCCGGGGGCCGTCGCCAGCGACGACGTCGAGATCGAGATCGAGGACGCCGAGGCCGTCCTCACGATGGAGCCGCCACCCGACGAGCTCGCCGAAGTGCCGGTGGCCGCGCCGGAGACGGAGCCCGCGGCGGAACCAGGCGCCGAGGCGGCGCCGCTGGTCACCGCCGACCAGACGCCGCGCGTCGTCATCCTCGACGTCGAGGCCGCATGGGACGGGCTCGACTGCAGCGGCCATCAGGTGACGCGCCTCGCCCCCGAGCCCGATGCGGTGAGCCGCATCGTCGCCCTGGCGCCGCAGCGCCTCGTCGTCAACCTGGCGGTGGCCGGCGCGCTCGAGACGCTGCACCAGCTGCGCGGCGCCGGCGTGACGGGGACGTGCTGGGGCGTCATCGCGGCGCCGGGCGCGCCCACCGTGCTGCCGCTGGCGCTGGTCGACGCGAGCCACCGACCGCTCGACCCTGACGCCGTGATCGCGACCATGGCGCCGTACGCCGCCCAGGGCACGCGTGTCGTCACCGTGGGCGCCGACGTCGACGCGCTGATCAGTCTGCGCCAGGCGCTCGCGCGCCAGGGGCTCTCGGTGTCGATGGCCTGGAACGCGAAGCAGGCCGACGATCTGCTCGGCATGGTGAAGCCGCAGGTCGCCGTCGTCGATCTCGACCTTCCCCAGCGCGACGGCTACGGCATCGTGGCGAAGCTCGCCGCGATGTCGCCGGTGCCGACCATGCTGCTGGTGCAGGGCGTCGAGGAGGCCGGCGCACGCTTCGCGGCGTTGCTCGTCGATCCCTCGCACCGCGAGCGCATGACGGGGCGCGACAAGGTGCTCGCCACCGTCGCGGCATGGCAGCCGCCGGTCGTGAAGGAGAAGCGCTCGAACGTCCGGACGATCCGCTGACCGTCAGCCGAAGCGGTGCACCGGACGCCGCACGCCGCGCTTCTGCGCCGCCTCGATCGTCTCCAGACCGGCACGCGCCGCGGCTTCGATCTCGGGCGACGCCCCGAGATCGAGCACGCCGAGCAGGTGCTGATAGGCCGGCGTCGGCTGCTGTAGCTCGAGGAGCAGCTGTCCCGCCAGGAGATGTGCCTCGGCCAGCCCCGGACCGCGCGGGAAGTCGCGCAGGTGACGGCGCGCGACGATCAGCGCCGCCTCCGGATGGCCGTTCGCGACGAGCCAGTGCGCCAGCGCGAGCGAATGCGGCGCCGCGAGGACACCCCGACTCGCACCGACCGGAATCTGGAAGTAGCGCTCCGCCGCGTCGCGCAGCTCGCCCGCGTCGATCAGATCGCCGAGCCGCGTGCCGGCGCTCCGCGGCGGCGGCGTCCGCGCCGCCGCCGCGCCGTCGAACGTCGCCGGCGTGGCGAGCGCGCGCCGGTCGAGTAGCCATGCCGCCGCGAGCCCGGCGATGAAGCCGCCGATGTGCGCGCCGTGCGCCACGCCGGACCGCTCGGCGGCGACCAGATAGGGCAGGATGTTGTCCATCACGAGGTAGAAGCCGAGCACCAGACGCGCCGGCACCTCGATCACGTGCATCAGGAACGGGGGCAGCATCCACAGGAGCCGCACCTCGTTGCGCGGGAACCACAGGAAGTAGAAGCCGAGCACGCCCGAGATCGCGCCCGACGCGCCGATCATCGGCACGGGCGAGTCGGGATCGCCCGCCATGAAGAACAGTGTCGCGGCGACGCCGCACGCGAGGTACCACAGGAGATACCCGCGCGCGCCGAGTCGGGCCTCGACGTTGTCCCCGTAAATCCAGAGGAACAGCATGTTGCCGGCGAGATGGAGGAAGCCGCCGTGCAGGAACAGCGACGCGCCCAGGTCGACGAGCGTCGGCGACGCCGGCCGGAATCCCCACTGGAAGACGAAGAGGTCGTAGCGCGTGACACGCTCGACCAGCTGGCGCATCGTCGCCTCGTCCACCGACTGCGACATCGCGTGCAGGTACGCCGTGAGCAGCGGGTCGCCGGGGGCCGGCCGCTCCATCGAGAGCGGGAGCGACACTAGGGCGTAGACCGCGACGTTGATCGCGATCAGGACGTAGGTGACGGCGGGGACGCCGCGCGGGTTCGGCGTGTCGCCGATGGGGAGGACCATCGGCGGCGACTGTAGCGGGGGCGACGGGCGTCGGCCAGGCAGGTCGGCGCGCGCCGCCGCCCCCCGACGTCGATCAGCCCTTCTTCATGGGCGGGTGATAGAGGACGACCATCTCGTAGAGCAGCGCCGGCCGATCGCTCCCGACCACGTGGACGACGATCTCCTGGGTCACCTGCGTGCCCTTCGGATGCGCTTCCACGCCGACCAGACGGGCGTGCGAGTGCACCTTCGAGCCCGCGACGACCGGCGAGACGAAGCGCAGCTTGTTGGCGCCGTAGTTCGTGGCGTTGCCGTAGCCGCCGATCTTCCACGTCTGCTTGCTGCGCATCGCGGGCAGCAGGCTCAGCGTCAGGAAACCGTGCGCGATCGGCGCCTTGAACGGGCTCTCGCGCTTCGCGCGCTCCACGTCGACGTGGATCCACTGATGATCCCCCGTCAGGTCCGCGAAGCGATTGATCATGTCCTGGGTGACTTCGACCGGATCGCTCCAGTCGCCGTACTGGTCGGTGATCTTCGACTTGAGCTTCTCGATGTCGTCGAAGGCGATCTCTTCCACGATGGTCCTCCTTCCGAAAGCCGAACCCTTAGCCCAGCTGCTGCGCGACGCTCAAGCTTCCCTGACGCGCCGTCCGTGGTTATCGTCGGACGCCATGACGAACGTACGCGCCCGGGGCTCCCGCGGCTCGATGTGGTCGCTGCAGCGGCTCGCGGGCTTGGCCAACCAGGGTTGGCTCTGCTGGCGGCTGCTCGGCGAGCGTCGCGTCGGGCTCGGGCCGAAGGGCGTGCTGCTCGCGGCGCTCGCCTACGTGGTGCTGCCCTTCGATTTGCTGCCCGACGTCGTCCCAGGCCTCGGACAGCTCGACGATCTGACGCTCCTCGTGACCGCCGGCTGGTGGTTCGTGCGGCTGTGCCCGCCGGCCGTCGTCGCCGAGCATCAGGCCGCCATGCGCCCGCCGACGTCCCGCTGAATCACTTCCCGGGCGCGGACTCCGTCTTCGCCAGCAGCGCTCGCGCCTCGGCGACGTCTTCCGCGTTCTGCTTGCGCTCGGCGATCGCGAGCGCGCGCTCCGCCTCCGTGCGGGCGTCCGCCCGCGCCCCCCGCGCCAGCAGCGCGCGCGCGAGCTCGAGCCGCGGGGTCAGGTAGTCGGGCTCGACCTCCAGCGCGCGGCGGAGCAGGCGCTCGCCCTCCGCCGGATCGCCGCCGAGTACGCGGGGCGTCTCCAGCAGCAACGACCCCTTGCCGAAGAGGGCGTCGGCGTAGTCGGGCGCCAGCTCGAGCGTGCGATCGACCTCCCGGCGCAGGCGGCGGAGACGCGACAACGCGGTCAGACCGATGCCGGCGCGCTCCATCTGGCCCCCGAGGGCGCAGAACACCGCGAAATGCGCCAGCGGATCGCGATCGTCGGCCGCCACGGCCGCCTCGGCGAGGCGGAGGCTCTCCGCCAGCATCGCATCGACCTCCGCGGTCGGCGCGTCCTCGGTGCGCTGACACATCTGCAGCGCCTCGCGCCCGCGCGGCGTCCCCGCCGGCTCCGCGGCGCGGACCACGGCGGCGGCGAGCAGCACGAGGTGGCAGGCGACACGGCGAGACCCCGGGGACGTCACGGCGCCGACCCTGCTATGGGCTGCGCCCGTCGACGTCAACGCCGCGTGGCGCGCGTCCGGGCGGGATGCTAGCTGCCGGCCATGCCCGCCATGATCGTGGCCGTCCTGCTCCTGCTCGCGCGCACCGCCGTCGCCGGCGTCGTCCTCGACGTCGATGCGTCGGCCGTGCCCGGCGCCGACGGCACGACGCTCCGCCTCACCGTCCGCAACACCGGCGACGCCGCGGCGAGCGACGTCCGCCCGGCCGTCCATCATCAGGGTGTTACCCGCGACGGCGAGCCGCTGCCGGCGCTGGCGTCGGGTGCGGCGCACGCGTGGACGATCGCGCTCGAACGCCCGGCCGAGCCGGGTGCGGTACCGGCGATCATCGACGTCTCGTACACCGACGACGGTGGGACACCGCATACGGTGCCGCACGTCGTCGCGGTCGAGACGCCGGGGCTCCCCGCCGCCGACGTGACGCTCGGCTTCGACGCCACGCCGATCGGTCGCTACGGCCGCGCCACGCTGACACTGGAGAACCGCGGCGCCGTTCCCATCCATGGGCGAGTGGTCGTCGCGCTGCCGAGCGAGCTGATCACCGAGCCCGTGAGCCAGGCGGCCGACGTGGCCGCCGGCGACCGCATCGTCCTTCCCATCGTCGTGCAGCCGCAAGGTATGATTCGCGCAGGCGTCGCGCCTGCTTTTGCGTTCTTCGACTACGGACTCGACGGGCGCCGGCACGTCGTCATCGGTCGCACCGACCTGACGGTGACGTCGCCGCACGGGCCGGTGTCACCGCTCGTCGTCGGCTCCGCCGCGCTCGCCGCCGCGTTCGCCGCACTCGGTATCGCGTGGCGGATTGCCGCCCGACGGCGCGCCGCAGCGACCTGAAGCCCTGGTTCGCCGCCTAGACCGCCGAACCACTGGCATGCTAGAAGCCCCCGAGATTTCGTCAGGTAGGGCCGCCGCGTGGAAGGAACGCGTCGGTAGAGAGCGGGAGCAGCTAGAATGGGAAAGAGACTGTACGTTGGGAACATTCCGTACCAGACCAGCGAAGCGCAGTTGCGCACCCTGTTCGAGCAGGATGGCGGTCAGGTCGAGGAAGTGAAGATCGTCACCGATCGGGAGACGGGACGCCCACGAGGATTCGCCTTCGTCGAGATGGCAACCGATGCGCAGGCCGAAGCTGCCGTCGGCGCGCTGCACGGCCAGTCGTTCGGCGGACGCCCACTCACGGTGAGTGAGGCCCGCGAGCGATCTGGCGGTCCGCGCGGCTAGCCGGCGACTCACGCTTCCGGCCGCGCGCGACGACTTGCACGGTCGCGCGCCGGCCCGCTACAGCACTTCGCGCATGCGACGTGCACTCGGGGCGGTCGGCCTCGCGCTCTCCCTCACCGTGCTGCCGGCGCTGCACGCCGCGACGACCATCCCCTGGACGGACGCCGCGAGCCACGTCGGCGAGCAGGTGACGGTCGAGGGCGACGTTGCGGCGGCCCGTGTCCAGGGCCCGACCTGCATCATCGAGTTCGCCGCCAACGACACGCAGGCGTTCCGCGTCGTCCTGCTGATCCCGCTCATCACCGACCTGCCCCGCCAGCCGGAGAAGCTCTACGTCGGCAAGCGGATTCGCGCCTCGGGAACCGTCCGCCGCTTCGCCGGCCGGCCCGAGATGATCCTGAGGACGCCCGACGCCATCGAGGTCATCGACCTGGCCCGCGGCGGCTCGGCGGTCGCGAGCAGCCCGACCACGACCCTTCCCGGCTCCGTCGCGCCCGCAGCGCCGCCCGCTGCGTCCGCGCCAAGCACGCCGCCGCCGGTGGCCGTCGCGCCGCCGCCCGCGGACGCGCCGTCGGAGGAATCCGAGGCGCCGCGGTGGCCGCTCGTCGATCGATGCGCCGACGCGAAGGACCGCTGGCGCGTGGCGGCGGACACGGCGCGCGAGCGCAGCCTCGCACTGACCCGCTGTCTCGAGGGCGCCACGTTCAAGTGCCGCCCGGTGGCCGCCGCCCTCGCACCTGCGCTCACGGACCTCGAATGGGCGGAGCAGCAGGTGGAGGCGGCGTGCCCGTGAGGGCGACTACTCGGCGAGGTCCTCTTCGGTCTCGACGAAGATGTCGATCTCGTCGGTGCCCTTGTTCTGCTTCGAGTCGGTGACGGTCAGCGTCGCGGTGTACTCGCCGACCTTGTCGTAGGTGTGGACGGGGTTCTGATCGGTGCTCTTGTTGCCGTCACCGAAGTCCCACGCGAACGTCCACGGACCGCCCTCTTCCTCTTCCACCGACGCCGTGAACTGCACCTTGAGCGGCGGCGCGCCCTCGTCGGGCTCCGCCTCGGCGATCACGTCGAGCTCGTAGGCGTCCTCGTCTTCGTCGGCGTCGGCCGCGGGAGCCATGGTGGTGGGTGTCGCGGCCTTCGGCACGGTGGTCGTGGTCGTCGCGTCGTCCGACCCGCCGCAAGCAGCCAATGCTAGCGGGAAAACCACCAAGCTCGTAAGCCAGACATACGATCGCATCATGCCTCCTCCCATCGTCGGGCGCCGTGGCGCCGTCTGGGCGTGGTAGGTATCTGACGACCCCGCGGGACGCAAGCCATTCAGACCGCGTCCAGCCACGACGCATAACGCGCGTCGCGACCGCGGATGACCGCAAAATACAGCTCCTGCAGGCGCTTCCCGATCGGCCCCGGCCGGCCCTCGCCGATGCGACGATCGTCCAGCTCACGGATCGGCGTGACCTCGGCCGCCGTGCCCGTGAAGAACGCCTCGTCGGCCAGGTACACCTCGTCGCGCGTGAAGCGCTCTTCGCGCGTGGGGATGCCGAGATCGGCGCAGAGCCGCAGCACCGTGTCGCGCGTGATGCCCGCGAGCACGGTCGGCAGCGGGGTCGTCTTCACGACGCCGTTCGTCACGATGAAGATGTTCTCGCCGCTCGCCTCGGACACGTAGCCGTCGACGTCGAGGAGCAGGGCCTCGTCGTAGCCGAGGCCGCGCGCCTCGCGCGCCGCGAGGATCGAGTTCACGTAGTGACCGACGGCCTTGGCCTTCGTCAGCATCGTGTTCGGATGGAACCGCATGAACGAGCTCGTCTTGAGCCGCACGCCGTTCTTCATCCCCTCGTCGCCGAGGTACGACCCCCACGGCCACGCCGCGATGGCGACGCGCGTCGCCGGCCGTGCCGACAGCCCCATCTCGCCGTCGCCGAGGAACGCGATCGGCCGCAGGTAGCACTCGCGCAGGCCGTTGGCGCGCACGGTCTCGCGGCACGCCTCGGCGATCTCGTCGCGCGAGAACGGGATGGGCAGGTCGAGGATGTGCGCCGACCCGAAGAGCCGGTCGACGTGCTCGCGGAGCCGGAAGATCGCGCCGCGTCCACTGGCGCCCTCGTAGCAGCGGACGCCCTCGAAGACCCCGAGCCCGTAGTGCAGCGTGTGGGTGAGGACGTGGACGTTGGCCTCGTCCCAGGGCACCAGCCTGCCATCGAGCCAGATGCGGTCGGTCTTCTGCATGGAGGCGCCAGCTAGCCCGAAGGGCCGCGGGAAGGCAACTCAGCCGAGGGCTCCGGCGAACGCGCGCGCATACGCTCCGCGGATCTCCGCACGGTGCCGGGCGTGGTCGGCGCGCAGGGCCTCGCGCGCCGTCTCGTCGTCGCCCGCGTAGCCCAGCCGGCGCGCCAGCGTCAGGAGCGCCTCCGGGTCGGTATCGATCGCCTCGACGGGCTGATCGCGCTCGATCCGGAGCCGGCTCTCGAGCAGGCGCAGGAACGCGTAGCCGTCGCGCAGGATCGTCGCGTCCTCGGCCGCCAGCAGCCCCGTCGCCGCGAGGGCGTCGAGGCCGTCACGCGTCGAGCGAACGCGGAGCCGCGGCTCCGCGTGGCCGTGACGCAGCTGCAGCATCTGCACGACGAACTCGACGTCGACGAGCCCGCCCCACCCCACCTTGATGTTGACGCGCGCGTCGTCCGACGACGCGCGCTCGGTCTCCATCCGCTCGCGCAGCCGCACGACCTCGTTCAGCTCCGAGCGCTCGAGCCCGCGGTCGTAGACGAAGTGCGCGATCGTCGCCTCCAGCTCGCGCGACAACGCGTGCGGCCCGACCACCGGCCGCGCGCGGATCAGCGCCTGCCGCTCCCACAACGCGGCGCTGTTGCGGTGATAGTCCTCGAAGGCCTCGCGCGACGAGACGAGCGGTCCCTGGTTGCCCGACGGGCGCAGCCGCGTGTCGATCTTGTAGGCGATGCCCTCCGTCGTCGGCGTCTGCAGGAAGCTGATCGTGCGCTGTGCCACCCGCGTGAAGAACTCGTGCGGCGACACGCGGTCGCGCCACCACCCGCCGTCGCCGGCGTCGTAGACGAAGATCAGGTCGAGGTCGGAGTGATAGCCGAGCTCGCGTCCCCCCAGCTTTCCCAGTCCGAGCACCACCAGCTCCTCGGTCGCCGCCTCGGCGGGCACGTCGAAGTGGCGGAGCGCATCGTGCCACGCGAGCGTGACCGCCTCGGCCAGGCACACCTCGGCGACGAGCGACAGCTGCTCGCACACCGCCGCCGCATCGAGCTCGCCCTGGATGTCGTGCACGCCGATCCGCAGGAACTCCTCGTGACGGAATCGGCGCAGCGTATCGAGCTCCGCTTCGAGCTCGTGGACCGCCGCGAGCCGGGCGCCGAGCTCGCGTACCAGATCGTCGTGCGAGCGTCGCACCCGCACGAGGTCGGCGCGGACCAGGCTGTCGAGCAGCTCCGGGTGCCGCACGAAGAACCGCGACAGGAACTCGCTCGTCGCGAAGAGCCGCACCAGCAGCCGCATGACACCCGGGTTCTCCAGCAGCAGATGCAGGTAGCTGGTCCGCGCGCCCACGGTGGCGATGAACGTCGCCATGTGATGCAGCGCGCGGTCGGGCTGCGGCGATCGCGCGATCTCGCCGACGAGCGCCGGCGCCAGCGCGCCGATCGCCTGCCGCCGGCGCGGCGACGCGGGGGCGTACGACGGCCCGTCGCGCAGCTGCCGGAGATCGGCATAGGCCGACGCGACGTCACGGAAGCCGAGCTGCTCGAGATGCCAGAAGGCGCGCTCCTCCTGATCGAGCTCGTCGAGCAGGCGCGACAGCTCGGGCCGCTCGTCGCGCCGCCGCTCCGCTTCCGGCCCATGGAACAGCGCGGTGAAGGCGGCGTCGACGATCGCCGTGTAGCGCGCGTGGACCGTCCAGAAGTCCGTCGCCGGATCCGCGCCGAGGAACCCGAGCCGGCGTGCCAGCGTGCGCACCGCATCCGGATCGGCGGGGATCAGCTGCGTCTGCCGCTGCTGCACGATCTGCAGCTTGTGCTCGACGTCGCGCAGGAACCGATACGCCTCGGCGAGCGCCGCGGCCGTCGCGGGGTCGGCGTAGCCGTTCTCGGCCAGGCGGGCGAGCGCGGGCAACGTGCCGCGTTCGCGCAGCCGCGCGTCCTTGCCGCCGTGGATCAGCTGGTGCGCCTGCACCCAGAACTCGACGCCGCGGATGCCCCCGCGGCCGAGCTTCACGTTGCGCACACGGGCCGACGGGTCGCGCAGCGAGGCGTCGACCTTCCGCTTCATCGCGTTCAGATCCTCGAGCGTGCCGAAGTCGAGGAAGCGCCGGTAGACGAAGGGCCGCAGCTCCTCGACGAGCGCCTCGCCGAGCGCGACGTCACCGGCCACGGGGCGCGCCTTGAGCCACACCGCGCGCTCCCAGGTCTGTCCCCACGTCTCGTAGTACGCGACGGTCGCCGCCAGCGACGCCGCCAGGGGTCCCTCGCCGCCGCCCGGGCGCAGGCGCATGTCGACGCGGAAGCAGAGCCCGTCGGGCGTCACCTCGGCGATCGCGCGCGTCACCTCCTCCGCGATGCGCACGAAGAACTCGCGCACCGTCCGCCCGCCCGGATGCTCGCCGTCCTGGTCGTAGACGTAGACCAGATCGACGTCGGAGCTGTAGTTGAGCTCGCCGCCGCCGAGCTTCCCCATGCCGAGGACGACGAACTGGCGCGGGACGTCCCCGCCCCACTCCTCCGCCGTCCGCGCACGGGTGACGGCGAGCGCCGCTTCGATGACCGCCGACGCCAAGGCGCTCAGCTCGCGCACCGTCTCGTCGACCGTCGCGAGGCCGAGGAGATCACGCCCGCCGATGCGCGCCAGCTCGCGCCGCCGGTAGACGCGCAGCCGATGTTGCAGGTCGTCGCGCGCGAGCGCGCCGACGAGGCCGGCGGCCGCCAGCGCTCGCGCATGCGCGGCCGCGTCGCGCATCGCCTCGTCGAGCACGGTGCGCAGCAGCGCCGGCCATTCGGGGCCCTCCGCCACCAGCGCCGCCACGATCGACGGGCTACCGCCGAGGAGGCGCAGCACGCTGCTCACCGCCTCGCCGCCGGTCGGTCCCGTCGCGCTCTCGTGGAGCCGCGCGAGGCCGTGCAGCGCCGCGACCGGCTCGGCCGCGCGCGCGAGCCCGTCGAGCACCGCCGGCTCGGGGACCCTGGCCGTCCAGTCCGCGAGCGGCGACAGCGCGGCGACCACGTCGGCGACCTCGGGGACGCCGGCGGCGCGCAGCGCGTCCGCCGTCAGCGCCATGGCGCTCCGAGATCGACGGCGATCCCCTCGTCCGCGAGGCGCTCCCGCAGGTACGCGTGCCGGACGGCGAGCTCGCTCACGACGACGTCGGCCCGCCCGACCGCCCGCGCGACGCGCGCGAGCACCGCGGCGCCGGCCGGCAGCAGCCGCGCTCGCCCCGGATCGATCCCGGCGTCGAGTCCCCGCGCGGCCAGCGCCGGCAGGCGATCGACGGCGAGCCGATGGCGATGGCTGCGCGCCGGGTCGTAGCTCGGCAGGCCGAGGTCGATCAGGGCGAGCGCGCTGGCCGTGCCACCGGAGGCCACGAGCGTCGCCGCCGCCGCGCGCGACGGCAGCGCGGTCGTCGCCAGCGCGTCGGCGATGGTCGCCGCGCGCGCGGCGGCGTCGGCGCCGTGACGCTCCGTCAGGGCCAGCGCACCCAGCGGCAGGCTCACGGACTCCAGGATAGCCGGCCCGCGACCGCGGGTCAGCTCCGTCGTCCCGCCGCCCACGTCGACGACGAGCCGTTCCGACGCCGGCGCCGCCGCGAGCGACGCCGCGGCGTACGCGAGCCGCGCCTCGTCGTCGCCCGACAGCACGACGCACGCGCAGTCGGCGGCGGCGGCGAGCTCCTCGACGAAGGCGGCGCCGTCGCGTGCCCGACGGGCCGCGCCCGTGGCGTATGCCCAGACACGCGTCGCGCCCGCGGCCCGTGCCCGCGCCACGAAGCCGACGACGGCGTCGCGCGTCCGCACCCGCGCGGCCGCGTCGAGCGCGCCGCCCTGCGCGAGCCCCGTCCCGAGCTGCGTCGTCGCGAGCGCCTCGTCACGGACGACGCCGCGTCCCGTCGGCGTGACGGCGACGGTGAGCAGCAGGACCGAGTTGCTGCCGACGTCGAGCACCGCAGCGAGCGGCTCGGCGACGGCAGCGGGCATCACGCCACCGACGCGGCGCCGGCGGGCGCGGCGTCGATCGCAGCCTGCTCGCGCCATCGCGCCAGCTCGGCCAGCGCGCGATCCGCCAGCGCGAGCTTCTTGTCGCGGCCACGCAGATGGCGCGGCAGCGGCGGAAACAGCCCGTAGTTGGCGTTCATGGGCTGGAAGCCCTTCTTCCCGCGCTGCGTGACGTAGGCCAGCAGCGAGCCGAGCGCGGTGCTCGGCGGGGGCACCACCATCGGCAGCCCGCGCAGCATGCGTGCGACGTTGATGCCCGCGAGCATGCCCGTCGCCGCCGACTCGACGTAGCCCTCGACGCCGACGATCTGCCCGGCGAGCAACAGGCGCTTGCGGTTCGTCACCTGCAGCGTCGGCAGCAGCAGCGACGGCGCGTCGACGTAGGTGTTCCGGTGCAGGCTGCCGAGCCGCACGAACTCGGCCTTCGCCAGCCCGGGAATCATCCGGAACACGCGGCGCTGCTCCGGGTACGTCATCTTCGTCTGGAAGCCGACCATGTTGAAGAGCCGGCCCTCGACGTCGTCCTGCCGGAGCTGCACGCACGCGTGCGCCTGACGGTTCGTGCGTGGATCGATCAGGCCGACGGGGCGCATCGGGCCGAACGCCAGCGTGTCGCGCCCGCGCCGCGCCATCTCCTCGATGGGCATGCAGCCCTCGAAGTAGATGCAGCGCTCGAAGTCGCGGGTCGGCGTCTTCTCGGCGGCCATGACGGCGTCGACGAACGCGTAGTACTGCTCGGCGTCGAGCGCGCAGTTGATGTAGTCGTCGCCGCCCTTGTCGTAGCGGGACGCCTTCCACGCGACGTCCATGTCGATGGACTCGGCGGTGACGGTCGGCGCGATCGCGTCGTAGAAGTAGAGGTGCTTCGTGCCGAGCGCGTCGCTGAGCGCCTGCGACAACGCGGGCGAGGTGAGCGGGCCGGACGCGAGGATCGTCAGCGTGTCCGGGATGGCCGTGACTTCCTCGCGGACGAGCCGGATGCGCGGCTCGCGCTCGACGGCGGCGGTCATCCCGTCGGCGAAGCGCGTGCGGTCGACGGCGAGGCACGCGCCCGCGGGCACCTGGTGCACGTCGGCGACCTGCATGACGAGCGAGCCCAGCCGGCGCATCTCCTCCTTGAGCAGGCCGACGGCGGTCTCGAGCGTCGCGTTGCGGAACGAGTTCGAGCAGACGAGCTCGCCGAGCTGCTGCGACGTGTGCGCGGCCGTGCCGCGCTGCGGGCGCATCTCGTAGAGGTCGACGTCGATCCCGGCGTGCGCCAGCTGCCAGGCGGCTTCGCAGCCCGCGAGTCCGCCACCGATGATGGTGACGCGGTCGCTCACGACGCCGTCCGGTCGTCCTCGGCGGGCACGTCGACCGTCGGCGCGGCGGCCGCCTGGCTCTTCGCCGTGGGCTTCTTCGCCGCCGCCTTCTTCTTTTTGGCCGGCGCCTTCTTCTTCTTTTTCGGTGGCGGCTTCGGCTTGGCGCGCGCGGCGATCTTCGGACCGTCGGGACCGTCGGCGGTCTTGGGGCCGCCCTTCATGGGCCGGCGGCGGATCTGCGCCGCCGCCTTGCGCTCGGGCAGCTCCTCGAGCTTGCCGTCCTCGACGACCTGCGCCTGCCAGCCGCACCCGTCACGCGCGCAGCGGCGGATCGTGCCCCAGCGCTTCGTCTCCTTCTCGGTGACGTAGGGCGCGTCGCACTTCGGGCACGGCATCATGTAGGGCTTGTCCCACGCCGCGAAGGTGCACTCGGGGTAGCGGTTGCAGCTGTAGAAGGCGTTGCCGCGCCGCGACTGGCGCTCGAACAGCTCGCCCTGGTTGCAGACGTAGCAGGTGATGCCGGTCGGGATCGGCTTGAACATCGGCTGGACGTTCTTGCACTCGGGGTAGCCCGAGCAGCCGAGGAACTTGCCGAAGCGGCCGAAGCGTACCTGCATCGGCTTGCTGCACTTGTCGCACGTCTGGTCGCTGATCTCCGGCTCGACCGGCTTGATCGTACCGTCCTCGTCGCGCGTGAAGTTCGTCGTGTTGCGGCACTCGGGGTAGCCGCTGCACGCGAGGAACTCGCCGCGGCGGCCCCACTTGATGATCATGGGCTGGCCGCACTTCTCGCACTTGAGGTCGGTGGGACGCTCCTCGCGCTTCACGTCCCGCATCTCGACCTTGGCGCGCTCGAGGTCCTTCTCGAACGGCGTCCAGAAGCGGCGCATGACGGGGACCCAGTGCTCCGAGCCGTCCTCGATGCGGTCGAGCTCGTCCTCCATGCCGGCGGTGAACTCGACGTTCAGGACGTCGGGGAACGACTCGACGAGGAGGTCCGTCACGAGGAAGCCCAGCTCGGTCGGCTTGAGGCGCCGCTGGTCGTCCTCGATCACGTATTCCTTGTTGAGGATGGTCCCCATGATCGACGCGTACGTCGACGGGCGGCCGATGCCCTTCTCTTCCAGCTCCTTGATGAGCGTCGCCTGCGTGAAGCGCGGCGGCGGCTGGGTGAAGTGCTGCTCGGGCACGAGCTCGAGGAGCTTCACGACCTCGCCCTCGGTGAGCGCCGGCAGCAGGCCCTCGCCCTCCTCGTCGCCCGACGGCGCCGCGTCGTCCTGGCCTTCCGTGTAGACGCGGATGAAGCCGTCGAACTTGAGCACCTGCCCCGTCGCGCGGAAGCGGCAGGCGTTCGCCTGGAGGTCGACCGACGTGGCGTCGTACACCGCCGACGCCATCTGGCTCGCGACGAAGCGGTTCCAGATGAGCGTGTAGAGCGCCAGCTCTTCCTTCTCGAGGAACGACGCGAGCCGCTCCGGATCCCACTGCATCGTGGTGGGACGGATCGCCTCGTGCGCGTCCTGCGCGTCCTTCTTCGAGCGGTAGAAGTTCGGCTCGGCCGGCAGGTACTCCTTGCCGTAGCGCGCGGGGATGTAGTCGCGGACCGCCGCCAGCGCCTCGGCCGAGATGCGCGTCGAGTCGGTGCGCATGTAGGTGATGAGACCGACCGCGCCCTCCGAGCCGAGCTCGATGCCCTCGTACAGCTTCTGCGCGACGCGCATCGTGCGCGACGGCTGCCAGCCGAGCTTGCGCGACGCCTCCTGCTGGAGGCGCGAGGTGATGAAGGGCGGCGTCGGATGCCGGCGGCGCTCCTTCTTCTCGATCTTGGTGACGGTCCACGCCGCCCCGTCGAGCCCCGCGAGGATCCCCTGGACGCGGTCGCGGTTCTCGAGCGTGTGCGACTTGTCGATCTTCCGGCCGTCGACCTCGACGAGCCGCGCGGTGAACGGCGGCGGCGAGCCGGCCTCGAGCCGCGCCTCGACCGTCCAGTACTCCTCGGGCACGAAGACGCGGATCTCGCGCTCGCGCTCGACGATGATACGGACGGCGACCGACTGCACGCGCCCGGCCGACAGCCCGCGGCGGACCTTGTCCCAGAGCAACGGCGACAGGCGATAGCCGACGAGCCGGTCGAGCACGCGACGCGCCTGCTGCGCCTCGAAGCGGTGTTGGTCGATCTCGCGCGGATTCTGGATGGCCTCCAGCACCGCCTTCTTCGTGATCTCGTTGAAGAGGACGCGGTGGACGTTCTTCCGCTTCGGGTGCCCGAGCTTCTGCGCGATGTGCCAGGCGATGGCCTCGCCTTCGCGGTCGGGGTCGGGGGCGAGGTAGATGTTCTCCTTGTCCTTCGCCGCCGACTTGATCTCGCTCAGGATCTGGTTCTTGCCGTGGATGACCGTGTAGTCGGCCGCGAAGTCGTTCTCGATGTCGACGCCGAGCTTCGACTTCGGCAGGTCGACGACGTGCCCGACGGACGCCTTCACCTGGTAGTCGCGCCCGAGGTACTTGCCGAGCGTCTTCGCCTTGGCGGGCGACTCGACGATGACGAGATGCTTCGCCATCAGGCCGCCGTCACCTGCCGGCGCAGGCGGTAGCGCGCGCCGGGCTGCTGTTCGACGAGACCGCGCAGCTCGAGCGCGAGCAGCGCTTCGAGCGCCGCGTCGGCCGGCATGCCGGCCATGCGCACGACGTCGTCGACGTGCCGCACGCCGCCCGCGAGCGCGTCGAGCAGGCGGCGCTCGCCGGCCGACACCGTCTCCTCGGCGTCGCGCAGGCGGGCCGCGGCGAGGCGGGTGCGCAGCATCGGCGCGACGGCCTCGAGCACGTCGTCGGCGCTGGTGACGAGGAGCGCGCCCTGCTGGATCAGCCGATGCGGCCCCTGGTGCAGCGCGACGCCGAGCGGACCCGGCACGGCGAACACCTCGCGGCCCTGCTCGAGCGCGTAGCGCGCCGTGATGAGCGAGCCGCTACGCTCCGCCGCTTCGACCACGATCGTGCCGAGCGTGAGGCCGCTGATGATGCGGTTGCGCCGCGGGAAGTGCCAGGCGCGCGCGCCCATGCCGCACGGGAACTCGGACACCAGGGCGCCCTGCGCCGCGACGGCGCGGGCGAGCGGCGCGTTCCATGACGGATAGATGCGGTCGATGCCGGTGCCGAGCACGGCCACGGTGCGGCCACCGCCGTCGAGCGCGCCCCGATGCGCGGCGGCGTCGATGCCGGCGGCGAGGCCGCTCACCACGGCGACGCCGGCCTGGACGAGCCCGCGCGCCAGCTCCTCGGCGACACGACGTCCGTAGGCGCCGGCTCGCCTGGCACCGACGATCGCGACCGCGGGCTCGGAAGCGGCGATCTCGCCGCGCACGATCAGCACGACGGGCGGATCGGCGATCTCGCGCAGCCGGGCCGGGTACGCCGCGTCGCTCCACGCGACGAGGACGGCGCCGGCGCGTCGGATCGCGTCGCGCTCCGCGGCGGCCCGTGGTCGCGCGCCGCTCCAGGCGGCGATCGCTTCGGCGCCCACGCCGCCCTCGCGCAACGCCGCCGGCGAGAGCGCGAGCACGGCCTCCGGACCGCCGTGGGCCGCGACCAGGCTCCGCGCCGTCTGCGGTCCCAGCCCGGGGACCAGCGCCAGCGCCAGCCACGCATCCGCCTCGCTCGAAATCTCCACCGTGCGGTCCTGCATGGAAGCCGAGGCGCCTACTATAGGTGCGCGGCCCGTGCAACTCACCCCGGCGCGGGAGCGTTCGCCGGCCAGCGGAAGACGCGCAGTGCGTTACCGTAGAGGTACTGCTCCAAAACCCCTTCCCGGAAGGGTAGTTGCGCCGCTTCTGCCAGGCACCGTTCGAACGACAGGACGGGGTGGTCCGACGCGAACAGGACCTTCTCGCGTCCCCGAGTATTCATGAACTGGATGAGCTCCTGGGGCAGGTACTTGGGCGCGTACGCCGACGTCATCATGTAGAGGTTCGGGTACTTGAGGAGGAGCCGGATGGCCTCCCCCCACCACGGATCGGCGCCGTGGGCCATGATCAGCGTCAGGTCGGGGAAGAAGAGACAGACTTCGTCCAGGTAGAGGGGACGCTGCGGCTCGGCCGGCATCGGCGGGCCGGGGATGCCGGTGTTCACCGAGACGGGCAGCCCGAGCTCGATGCACTTCGCGTAGACCGGATAGTACGCCTTGTCGTTCGGCGGGCGGTTGATGAGGAACGGCACGATGCGGACGAGCCCCAGCCCGTGCGTCGTCGCCAGCCGCTCGACCAGGCGCACCGCGTCCATGCCGGTCGTCGGGTCGATCACCGCCGAGGTGAGGAACTTGCCCGGGAAGGCGCGGACGATCTCGTCGAACGGCTCCGGGTTCGACGCATCGATGGTGATGATCGCGCGCTCGACGCCCGCGTCGTCCATCTGCTGCAGCAGCACGGGAAGCGGCGCGGGGTCGAAGATCTCCTTCTCGCGCTTGAAGTAGTCCCGTGCAACGCGCACCAGGAAATCCGGCCGATAGTTCGAGAATCCGACGGGGACGTTGAGCCAGCAGTCGATCGCCCGCGGACGGTCCATCGTCAGGACCTCGTGCGGAGGCGTCTCGCGAGGCGCAGCAGCTCGACGAACGCGCGCAGCACGACGCGCGGCGCCGCGCCCGACGGCGTTCCCGTACGACGCGGCAGATGTGTCACCGGCATCTCGACGATGGTGCATCCACGCTGCACGAGCCGGGCGAGCAGCTCGGCGGAGATCATCGCCCCGCTCGCCTCCGGATCGAGGCCGGCGAACGCGTCGCGCCGCACCAGCTTGAACGCGCAGTTCACGTCGCGCACCGGCAGGCGGAAGAGCGTCCCGACGATGCGGTTCCACACGGCCGTGTTGAGCCGCCGCCGCCACGGATCGGCGCGACGCTCGCGCCAGCCCACCACCGCGTCGACGCCGTCGAAGGCCGCGACGAGCCGCGGCAGATCGCGCGCGTCGAACTGGCCGTCGCCGTCCATCCAGAAGACGGCGTCGTGGCCCGCGGCCAGGAGACCGGAGCGCAGCGCCGCCCCGTAGCCGCGATTGTGCGCGTGGCGGACGACGCGGACGCCCGCGTGACGGTGCGCGATGGCGTCGGCGAGCGCCGCGGTGCCGTCGCGGCTGCCGTCGTCGACGATGAGCAGCTCCCAGCGCTGCGCGACGGCCGGCAGCACGGCGAGCAGATTGCGGACGACGGGCTCGAGATTGTCCACCTCGTCGTGGACGGGGACGAACGCGGTGAGGCCCGGAAGGGCTGGGGCGTCGGGCGCACGCAGCGCCGCGGCGTCGCGGGGTGTGGGCACGATCGACCCGGGGACATATGGGTTCGACGCGTGGGGGGCAACCATCCCGGCTGCCGCGATGCGTCCACTCCGGACCGTCACCGCCCCTTCGGGCAGGCGAGCCCGATCTGCCGGAGCACGTCGAAGAGGTAGTAGAGCTCCGGATAGACGAACGGCTTTCCGCTCGTCATGAGCGCCGCGGCGATGCGCCGCTCGGGATCGGCCCAGCAGACGATGTTCGTGAAGCCGATGTGACCGTACGCGTGCAGCGTGTCCGGGCCGTAGAGGCTGAACCACTCGGCGCCCAGCATGAAGCCCATGCCGTAGCGGAACGGCAGGCCGAGCGTGAAGTCGAACTCGAGCCACGACTGCTCGAACGTCGCGCGCCGCACGGTGCGCGGCTCGAAGATGCGGACGCCGTCGAGCTCACCGCCGTTCAGCAGCAGCTGGAAGAAGCGGCTGAACTCGTTCGCGGTGCCGACGACGTTCGCGGCCGGCACGATGGCGGTGAGGAAGCGCGGATCGTTCGACATCGCGACGGCATCGCGGTAGCCGAGCCCGAGCGCGCGGTGGAACAGGTTCGAGAACGGCGGGATGGGCGACGGCCCCGTCTGATAGTTGCGGACGATCTGCCCCACCTCGTCGGGCGCGACGCCGTAGCCCATCCAGCGGAAGCCGAGCGGACGGCGAATCTCCTCGTCGAAGAACGCGCGGATGTCCCGGCCCGTCACGCGACGAACGAGCTCACCGAGGATGAACCCGCCGATCACGGCGTGATACGCGAGGCGCGTGCCCGCGCGCCACACCGGCGACGTGTCGCAGAGGATGTCGAGCACGAGGTCGAGGTCGTCGAGGCGATCGAGGTCCATCACTTCCGCCGGCAGGTTCGGGATGCCGGCGCGATGGGTGAGCACGTGACGGATCGTGATCCACTGCTTACCGTGCGCCGCGAACGCCGGGATGTACTCGCAGACCGGATCGTCGAGCCGGATCAGGTTCCGTTGATCGAGCAGATGGATGACCATCGCCGTCACGGCCTTCGACGCGGAGAGGCTGACGAAGGGCGTCTCGGGCAGCAGCGGCATCTTCGGAACGTCGGGCGCGTCGCCGGGTCCGTTGCCCGACGCGTGGCCGATGGCGCGGTCGATCAGCACGCGGCCGTTGCGACGGACGCAGAGCTGGATCGCCGGATGGATGCCGCTGCGATACAGCCGCTCGACCGCCGACCAGATGCGCTGCACCCCCATGGGGTCGACGCCCACTTGCCGCGGCGACACTTCGGCCTCCCAGCTGACACGGGTGACGGCGTCGAGATCGCGGGGAATGCGGGCACGCGGCCAGGACGGGCAGACGAGGAACACGGCCGCCCGATTCTACGGAGCGGGGGTGCCTCTCGAAAGCAGATGACGCGGCGGCGAATAGCGCACTTGCTCCATCCGGACGCCCCTCCCCTAATCATGCGATTGCGGCCGCTGGTGGCCACGGACCATCAAGGACCATGGTCATCCGTGCGCTCGCCGCCGTGTTGGTCCTCCTGACATCCGTCGCGTCAGCGGCTCCCACCAAAGAGGAAGCCGCGTGCCAGCAGCAGGCGGCCCGCCAGCTCGGCACGGCGGCATTGAAACGGATCAAGTGCCTCGTCGCGTGCGACAAGCAGGCGCTCAAGGGGAAGGTGCCCGGGACGAATTGCCTGCCGCCGTACGCGGATGCGACGAAGAGGTGCGTCGACACCGTGATCGCCAAGGCGCAGATCGCGATCGACAAGAAGTGCGACGTCGACTGTCCCGAGTGCTGGTCGGGCGGCGACTGCGCCGCCCACGTGCCGTCGCTGCTCTCACTCGTAGAGGCCACGATCGACGGCGTCGTGCCGCTCGTGGTGTGCGACGACACCGCCAGCCCTGACGGTCTCACCAAGGCGGAAGCGAAGGGACGCCAGAAGGCGGCGGTGACGGTCGGCGTCTACACGCTGGGCACGGAGAAGTGCCTGGCGACGTGCCGCGCCGGCGAGGCGGCCGGCAAGATTCCGGCCGGGTCGTGCGACGGGCTGGAGACGACCGACCCGAAGGCGCTCGCGTGCCTCATCAAGGTGGCGGACAAGGCGTTCGCCGCGCTCGAGAGCCCGAAGCTCGACCGTCCCGAGTGCGTCGCGAGCGAGCTCGACTTCGCGCTGCCCTACCTGAGCGGCATCATCGACGAGCTCGATCCCGAGCTCTTCTGCGCCTCGCCGAGCGGCGCGTTCGTTCAGAACCCCTTCGAGTAGTCGACGGTGTACCAGCGCGCCGGGCGCAGCTCGACGATGATGCCCTGGCCCTCCGGCAGCTGATCCGCGGTGCTCGCGAGATACATCTCGCCCATCTGCGGGCCGAGGTAGCGCAGCGCCATCTCGCGCTCCGTTCGCCGGTCGCTGTCGTTGGGCACGATCGTGACCGGGCCCTCGACGCTGACGTACTTGTACGGCGGCGTTTCGGTCTGCACGCAGAGGCTCATGCGTCCGGCGCCGGCGAGCAGCTTGCCCTTGCGCGACGAGCGGCCGGTGACGATCCGCACGACCCCGCCCGGCTCGTAGTGGTACCAGACCGGCACGGTGAGCGGCGCGCGTCCGGGCTCGCTGATGCCGACCACCGCCACGTGCGTGTCCGCCAGGAACGCCTCGCGCTCCTCGCGCGTCATCGTCAGTTCCGCCATGGCGCCCATGCATGCGGGCTACGACGACGCCGTGCAAGAGGGGTCGGCCTCACCGGGACGTTCCCGCGGGAACGTCCGCCCACGTTGCCGACCTGTGTCTCCTCTTGTTAGGACGGCGCCGGGCATGGACATCGCGGCGCGCTGGTCGGACGATGCGGAGGTGGTGCTCTTTCCGGGCGACACGCGCGCGCTGCTGCGCTCGATGCCGGACGCGTGCGCACAGCTCGTCGTCACCTCGCCGCCCTACAATCTCGACAAGGCGTACGAGCGGGGCCAGCGGCGCAGTCTCGACGACTGGCTCGACGAGCAGGCGACGGTCATCGCGGAATGCGTCCGCGTGCTGCGTCCCGGCGGCAGCCTCTGCTGGCAGGTCGGGAACCACGTCACGCCCGACGAGATCGTCCCGCTCGACCTGGCCCTGTGGCCGATCTTTCGCCGCCACAACGTCCTCAAGCTACGGAACCGCATCGTCTGGCACTTCGAGCACGGTCTGCACTGCTCGAAGCGCTTCTCGGGACGGCACGAGGTGATCCTCTGGTACACGCACGGCGCCGACTACCGCTTCGACGTCGACCCGGTGCGCGTGCCACAGAAATATCCCGGCAAGCGCGCGTGGAAGGGGCCGCGTGTCGGCGAGTACACCGGCAACCCGCTCGGAAAGAATCCCGGCGACGTCTGGATCATTCCGAACGTGAAGGCGAACCACGTCGAGAAGACGGTGCATCCCTGCCAGTTTCCCGTCGAGCTGATCGAGCGGCTCGTGCTGGCGCTGACGGAGCCGGGCGATCTCGTCGTCGATCCGTACATGGGCGTCGGGACGACGGCGTGCGCGGCGGTGCGGCATCGTCGCCGCGCGGCCGGTGCGGAGCTGGTCGACGAGTACGTCGCGCTCGCGCGCGAGCGCGTGCGGCTCGCGGCGGCGGGCACGCTGTCGACGCGGCCGATGGATCGGCGGGTCCATGTCCCGAAGCCGACCTCGAGCCTCGCGCAGCGGCTCGACGAGCCGCCGCCGCGGCGGGCCCGCGCGCGCAGGACGCCGACGCAGGGCCTGCGCCTCGTGGCACGCGCCGACGACTAGCGTGCCGAGCCGGACGCTCGTTGCCAACGATGGGTGCCCGGCACGGCGCGACCACGAGTCGTGTCGTGGCGACCTTCCGGCTCGGGACCCTCAGAGCCCACGTGCCGCCCAGACGCCGTAGCTGCGGAAGCGACCCGCGCCCGCGGCCACGAGCTCGATGCTGAAACCGAACGGATCGGCGCCCGGGCACGCCTCCTCGTGGTCCACGAGATTCAGAAGGCTCGTCCGACAGATCGAGATGCCGCCGCGGTTCTGGCGTCCCTTTTCGTAGATGCAGAGGTAGCCGGGGCTGGCGACCGGTACGTCCGCCGTCCCGGGACACTCCGGCGTCCCCGGGTCGTCGCGACCGAGGAACTGCACGATCGGCGGCAGGGGCCACGGACCGATCTCGCTCGGGAGCGTGCGATCGAGCGTCTGTCCGAAGCTGACGCCATCGGTCGCGTAGTCGCCGACGTCGGCCGCGATGCCGCTCACATCGTACGTGCCCCGCAGCGTGACGTCGGCACGCACGTACTCGCTCACCGCACCCGTCGGCCCGGTGCTCCCGGTCGGACCCGTCGGGCCGACGAGTCCGAGCGAGGCGGGATCGATCGGTGTCTCCTTCGCCCGGCACTGGTCGGCACGCGCGACCACCGCACCGCTCTTGCGCCTGCAGAGCACCGTCGCGTGGGCCGTGGCGGCGAACGCGAGCAGACCTACGACCGCGACAAGACGCTTGGCCAGCATGCTTGCAACGTCACCGCCCAGTCGCTCGAAGTCAATACGCCTACAGCCCCAGCCGTCGCATCAGTCGATACAGCGTCGTCCGATCGATCCCGAGCGCGCGCGCCGCTTCCGTCCGGTTCCCCTTCGCCGCCTCGAGCGCCGCGGTCACACGCTCCACCGACGCCCGATCGACCGCGTCGTGCAGCGTTCCTGCGCCACCCGGCGGGGGCGCGTCGATCGTCTCCTGCAGCAGCAGGTCCTCGGGCGTCACCTGCTCGCCGCGCGCCAGCACGACGCCACGCTCCACTGCGTTCTCCAGCTCGCGGACGTTCCCCGGCCACGCGTGGGCGATCAGCGCCGTCTCCGCCTCCTCGGAGAACGCGAGCCGTCGGCCCGCTTCCGCCGCGTGCCGCGCGAGGAAGTGGCGCGCGAGCGGCAGCACGTCCTCCCGCCGATCGCGCAGCGGCGCCAGCTGCAACGGGATCACGTTCAGCCGGAAGAACAGGTCCTCGCGGAACCGTCCCGCGGCGATCTCGTCGCGCAGCACGCGGTTCGTCGCCGCGACCACGCGGACGTCGACGGGCCGCGGCTCGTTGCCACCGACGCGCAGCACCTCGCCCTCCTGCAGCACGCGCAGCATCTTCGCCTGGACGTCCGCGCTGATCTCGCCGATCTCGTCGAGAAACAGCGTCCCGCCCGCCGCGCGCTCGAAGCAGCCGGCGCGCGCGCCCATCGCCCCGGTGAACGCCCCTTTCTCGTGGCCGAAGAGCTCGCTCTCGAGCACCCCCTCCGCGAACGCCTTCAGGTTGACGGCGACGAACGGTTTCCCGACGCGGTCGCTCCAGTAATGGAGCAGGCGCGCGATCAGCTCCTTGCCGGTGCCGCTCTCGCCCTGGATCAGCACCGTCGCGCGGCTCGGCGCCACGCGACGCACGAGCGCCAGCGCGTCCTTGCTGCGCGCGCTCTCCGCGACGACGGCGTCGGGTGCGTAGCGCGCGCCCACCTCCTGCCGCAGCCAGCGGTTCTCGCGCTCGAGCCGTCGCAGCTCGAGCGCCCGCGCCACCGCCGTCCGCAGCTCGTCGTTGTCGAACGGCTTGGCGACGTAGTCGAACGCGCCCTCGCGCATCGCCGCTACCGCCGAGCGCACGCTCGCGTACGCCGTCAGCAGGATCACCGGCAACGACGGCCGCTTCTCGTGCAGGACCTTCAGCAGCTCGATGCCGTCCATCCCCGGCATCTTCCAGTCCGTCACGACGACGTCCGCCTCGCGCCGCTCGAGCGACGCCAGCGCCGCCTCGCCGCCGTTCGCCGTCTCGCAGTCCCAGCCGCCGCGCTCGAGCGCTCCGGCCACCACTGCGGCCATCCGCTCCTCGTCGTCGACGATCAAGATGCGCGGCTTCATGCCGCCACCGCCGCGTGCGCGTCGACGGGCAGCCGGACGACGAAGCGCGCGCCGCCGCCCGGGCCGTCGCCGACGTCGATCTCGCCGCCGTGCGCCTCGACGATCTGCCGCGCCACCGCGAGCCCGAGCCCCGTGCCTCGCGAGCGCGTCGTGAAGAACGGCTCGAAGATGCGCGCGCGGATGTCGGTCGGTACGCCGGGTCCCGAGTCGGCGACGCCGAGCTCGATCGTCTTCTCGCCACGACGCGCCTCGAGCGTCACGGTGCCACCCTGCCCTGCGGCCTCCGCGGCATTCGACAGCAGGCCGATCAGCACCTGACAGACGAGATCGGGATCGGCGTGCAGCGCCGGGAGCGGGCCGCCGTCCTCGCGACGGATGGCGACGCCGCGGCTCGCGAGCTCCTCGCCCGCGAGCAGCAGCGCGCGGTCGAGCACCTCGGACACCGGGACCGCGCGCGCATGCACCTGCAGCGGGCGCGCGAACGCCAGCAGCGACGTCACGACGCTGCTCAGCCGATCGATCTCGTCGGTGATGAACTCGCACGACCGGCGCGTGGCCGCGTCGGTCGCCGGCACCGTCTCGGCGATGCCCTGCGCCGCCGACCGGATCACGGCGAGCGGGTTCCGCACCTCGTGCGCGATCGCCGTCGCCAGCTGGCCGAGCGCCGCCAGCTTCTCGCTCTGGGCGAGCCGCGCGCGCGTCGTGGCGATCGTGTCGACCTGCTCGCGGATCAGCGCGGCGGCCTCCTGGTCGCGCCGCCGCGCCTCCATGACGTAGCCGACGAGGAAGCCGAGCAGCGCGAACGACGAGCCGAAGAACAGCCCGACGAACAGGGTCGCGTCGCCGCCGTTTACCTGGAAGGTGATGCCGAGCGCCGAGACGAGCGCCGTGTCGCTCGCGGCGAGCAGGATGCCGCCCAGCAGTCCCCACCAGCGTGTCATCGTGAAGCGGGTCATTGCCATGCAAGGCTCGCACCGGCTGTTAGCGCGCGGCCGACCGTGGGCGCAACGCCGCGCCCGTAGCGGCCCCGCCTCACCGTGGCGTGGGCGCCACACCCCGGAGGCGCCGGCGCCCGCGCAGCCGGCGCTGGCATGTGGCACGTCGATTGGACAAGGAAGACCGCATGACGACCGACGACCAGGCCGCGCGCGTGGCCGCGCTCCAGGCCGCGACCCGCGGCTTCCTCCCCGAGCTCCTCGGTGTGACCTTCGTCGAGGCCACCGCAGACCGCGTCGTCGGAACGCTCCTCGTCCGCGACGACCTCTGCACGATCCCCGGCGTGCTCCACGGCGGCGCGATCATGGCGTTCGCCGACACGCTCGGCGCCTTCGCCACCGCCCAGCACCTGCTCGCGGGCCAGGGCACGACGACCATCGAGTCGAAGACGAACTTCCTCTCTGCCGGTCGTACGGGTGACACCGTCCGCGGCGAGTGCACGTCGGTGCACCGCGGGCGCCGCACGATGGTGTGGCAGACGCGCGTGACGTCCGGCGACGGAAAGCTCATCGCGCTGACGACGCAGACGCAGATGATCCTGGAGGCACGGTGATCGCCACGGTCGCGGTCGACGGGCGCAACGAGGTGCGCGCCGTCTACGGCCGGCCGTCTCTTCTCGGCCGTCATCGACCGCGGTGCCGGCGCGTGGCCGTGGCTCTTCTGCGCCGTCGAGATCGTCGGCGCGGCCTCCTGGCGTCGACCGTCGCCTGACGCGGGGGTTGCACGCAGCCGTCGTCCCGGGCGATGTCTGCGTCCATGGATTTTGCCTACTCCGACAAGGTCAAGGGCCTGCAGCGCCAGGTGCAGGACTTCATGGACGCCCACGTCTACCCGAACGAGAAGCTGCACGACGAGCAGGTCGAGCAGAACCGGTGGGCGCAGCCGCCGATCATCGAGGAGCTCAAGAAGAAGGCGAAGGCCGCCGGCCTCTGGAACCTCTTCCTCCCCGAGAGCAAGCACGGCGCGGGCCTGACCAACCTCGAGTACGCACCGCTCTGCGAGATCATGGGCCGGTCCGGCATCGCACCCGAGGTCTTCAACTGCGCAGCGCCCGACACCGGCAACATGGAGGTGATCGACCGCTACGGCAGCCCGGCCCAGCAGGAGCGCTGGCTGAAGCCGCTCCTCGACGGCGAGATCCGGTCGGCCTTCGCGATGACGGAGCCCGCGGTCGCCTCGTCGGACGCGACGAACATCGAGTGCCGGATCGAGAAGGACGGCGACCACTACGTCATCAACGGCCGCAAGTGGTGGACGTCGGGCATCCTCCATCCGCACTGCCAGATCATGATCGTCATGGGGAAGACCGACCCCAACGCGGCGAAGCACCAGCAGCAGTCGCAGATCCTGGTGGAGCGCGACACGCCCGGCGTGAAGGTGCTGCGCCACCTGCCCGTCTTCGGGTACGACGACGCGCCGCACGGCCATGGCGAGGTGCTCTTCGAGAACGTACGCGTGCCGGCGTCGAACCTGATCCTCGGTGAGGGCCGCGGCTTCGAGATCGCCCAGGGACGCCTCGGACCGGGCCGGATCCATCACTGCATGCGCGTCATCGGCGTCGCCGAGCGCGCGCTCGACGCGATGTGCGTCCGTACCAAGCGTCGCGTCGCCTTCGGCAAGACCGTCGCCGAGCGCACCGTCACGCTGGAGCGCATCGCCGAGTCGCGCATCATGATCGAGCAGGCGCGGCTGCTGACGCTGAAGGCGGCGTACATGATGGACACCGTCGGCAACAAGGTCGCGCGGAAGGAGATCGCCATGATCAAGGTGGCGGCCCCCAACATGGCGCTCAAGGTGATCGACTGGGCCATCCAGGCGCACGGCGGCGCCGGCGTCAGCGACGACTTCCCGCTCGCCGGCATGTGGGCGGGCGTGCGCACGCTGCGTCTCGCCGACGGGCCGGACGAGGTGCATCGCAACCAGATCGGCCAACTCGAGCTGCGCGAGCACGAGTGATGGGCTGGCTGCAGGGCGCGGCGACGTTCGACGACGCGCTCGCCCTGCGGCCGGCGTTACGCGACGATCTGCGTCGCTTCGAGGCGCGGCTGTGGGACAGCGGCGTCGACGCCGACCTCCTCGACCTCTGCCGGCTGCGCGTCGCGCAGCTCCTCGGGTGCGACGCGGTTCTGCGCGAGACCACGCGCGACCTCGACGCGCTCGTGCGGTGGCCGACGGGCTACGACGAGCCCACCCGCGCGTGCCTCGCGTTCACCGAGGCGTTCGTGATGGACCCGCGCGCGATCACCGACGCCGACGCGGCGGCCGTCGTCGCACACCTCGGCGCCCCAGGGCTGGTGGCGTTCGCCGAGGCGCTGGCGATCTTCGACGGCATGACCCGCGCCCGGCTGATGCTGGAGGGCTGATGCCGCGCGTTCCGCCGGCCGCCGACGCCGCGCAGGGCGGCGTGCTCGCGCACCAGCCGGCGCTGCTGCGCGCGTTCCAGGCGCTGTACGGCACGCTCTGGAGCGACGGCGTCGTCGATCAGCCGACGAAGGAGGTCGTCCGCCTGCGCAACGCGCGCACGACGGGCTGCAACTTCTGCCGCAACGTCCGCTTCGCGGGCGCGCGGGAGGCCGGTCTCGACGAGGAGCGCGTGGCGCTGATCGCCGACGGCTTCGAGGACAGCGCGCTGTCGGCGCGGCACAAGACGGCCATCCGGTGGACCGATGCATTCTTGCACGACCCAGGCGCGGTACCACAGGCGCTGCGGGACGAGATGCAACGGACGTTCACACCGGCGGAGATCGTCGAGCTCACCGTCGGCGCCGCGCTGTTCATGGGCTTCTCGAAGATCGCGATCACGCTCGGTACCGAGCCGCAGTCGATGCCGACGACCGTGATACCGACGCCGGCGCGGCCTACCGACCGCTAGTCAACTTCGGCGCTGCCAGAAATCGGGGCGCCGGCGACGGTCGTCCCATCGAATGGCGTGCTCGACGTCTCGAACCGCACCCGGGTGGAAGACGACCTTCGAGATCATTCCGTACGACGGAGCAGATGCTCCCGCACGGACTCCCAGGGCACACCCGGTTCACCTCGATCGAGCTCCGCGATGCGCCGATCGACCTCCGCCGCCCACGCCATGGCAGCATCGTCATCGTGACCCGTATCCAGGGATTCGATGAGGAGGGCGGCGAGCGCCGCGCGCTCAGACTCCGGCAGCGCCGACGCTCTCTCGAGCAGCTCCTGAAAGCTCATGGGATCGAGCCTACCACGACGACAGGCCCCTCAGAACCACCTGGCAGATCGCATGCGGGATCCGTTCAGCCATCATCGCGCTCCCCTGTGCAGCGCCCGTCGGGTTGTGCCACTATCCGCGAACCACTCGACGACGAAGGAGCTCTCATGCTGCGATCCCGCCTGCGCTTCGGCACGTTCATGGCCCCGTATCACTCGCCCAAGGAGAGTCCGACGGCGTGCCTCGAGCGCGATCGGGAGCTGATCCAGTGGCTCGACGAGCTCGGCTACGACGAGGCCTGGATCGGCGAGCATCACTCGGCCGGCTACGAGATCATCGCCAGCCCGGAGCTGTTCATCGCCGACGTCGCCGCGCGCACGCGTCACATCAAGCTCGGCACGGGCGTCGTCTCCCTGCCCTACCACTCGCCGCTGATGGTCGCCGAGCGCATGAACCAGCTCGATCACCTGACGCGCGGCCGCGCGATCCTCGGCGTCGGCCCCGGCCTGCTGCCGTCCGACGCGATGATGCTCGGCATCAACCCGAGCGACCAGCGTCGCATGATGGGCGAGTCGCTCGACGCGATCCTCCGCCTGCTCCGCGGCGAGGCCGTCACGGTTAAGACCGACTGGTTCGAGCTGAAGGAAGCGAAGCTCCACCTGACGCCGTACTCGCGGCCGCACCTCGAGGTCGCCGTCGCCGCCTCGGTGACGCCCTCGGGCCCGCGCACCGCGGGACGCTACGGCATCTCGATGCTGTCGCCCGCCGCCACCACGCAGGGCGGGTTCAACGCGCTCGCCTACCACTGGGGCCTGGTCGAGGAGACGGCGCGCGAGCACGACCAGCAGGTCGACCGCTCGCGCTGGCGCCTCGCCGGGTGGGTGCACGTCGCCGAGACGCGCGAGCAGGCGCTCAAGGACGTCCGCTACGGCATGGAGGAGTTCCTCTATTACTTCCAGAAGGTCGTGGCCCTGCCCGGCATTCCCGAGAAGGGCACCGTCGACGAGTGCATCGAGGCGATGACCAACATAGGCGTCGCGGTGATCGGCACGCCCGACGACTGCATCCAGCAGATCGCGCGGCTCGAGGAGCAGTCCGGCGGCTTCGGCTGCTTCCTCTCGATCGGGCACGACTGGGCGAACCGGGAAGCGACCAAGCGCAGCTACGAGCTCATCGCGCGCCACGTCGTGCCGCGTTTCCAGGACGCCAGCGCGTTCGCGACGCGCAGCATGGAGTGGGTGCAGCAGCACCGCGCCCCGTTCCTCGGCGCCGCCACCCAAGGCGTGATGGAGGCCATCCAGAAGGACGCCGCCGAGCGGGCCGACAAGGCCACCGGCACCGGCGGCAGCTGAGCCCGACGTCTACAGCCCGAGGCCGTGTCGAATCGTCGCCACGATGGCCTCGGGCGGCGGCGCCACGTCGACCGCGAGCGCGTCCGCCGGCGGCTCGAGCGTCTCGAGCTGGCTGTCGAGCAGCGCCGGCGGCATGAAGTGGCCCTTCCGCATCGCGAGGCGCGCCCGGATCAACGGCGCCTCGCCGTGCAGCCAGACGAACCGCACCTCCGGACGTCCGTCGGCGAGCACGTGGCGATACGCGTCGCGGAGCGCGGAGCACGCGATCACCGCCGACTCGTCGGCTTCCGCCAGCGTGTCGATCAGACGCCGCACGGCCGCGAGCCAGCCCGCGCGGTCCTTGTCGGTGAGGGGCTGCCCCGCCTGCATCTTGCGGACGTTCGCCGGCGAGTGCAGCTCGTCGCCGTCGTGGAACGTCCAGTCGAGCGCCGCGGCGAGACGCATGCCGATCGTCGACTTGCCCGAGCCCGACACGCCCATCACCACGACGATCATGCGCGCGCCCTCCGCAGCCACAGCACCGGCGCGATCGTGAGCAGCATCATCCCGCTGTAGATCTGCCAGGCCGGCCGGTAGCTGCCGAAGACGTCGAACATCCACGCCGACCACTGATTGCCGATCAGCGTCGCACTCATGCAGAAGAGCATCGCGACGCCCATCAGACGGCCGATGCGCTCGGGCCCGAACATCTCGTGCAGGACCAGCGCGAGGATGGCCACGACGCCGCTGTTCACGAGACCGTGGAACACGGCCCACGCGGTCATCACGCCGACGTCGGTCGTGCTCCACATGAGGAACGCGGAGACGGTCAATCCGACCACGCACACGACCAGCGCCGTGCGCGCGGAGGTCCGCTCCGCCAGCCACCCGAACAGCGGCGCGCCCGCCGCGCCCACGAGCAGCTGGATGCTCAGGAGGCGCGACGCAACGTCGAGCGAGTGGCCCGAGTCGGTCTGGTAGGCGTGGAAGTGCAGCTGGATCGACGTGATCCAGGCATAGATCGCCGCATACACGAGACACAGTACCCACAGGCGCGCGTCGTTCCACGGCAGGTCGCGCAGCGTGCCGGCCTTCGTGCCCGCCTCGCTGCGGCCGTCGCTCGCGCGCAGCGTCAGCACGATGCCGGTGGCGAGCACGAAGTACGCGGCGCCGAGGCAGCCGAGCGCAAGGCGCCAGCCGCCCGTCGTCAGCAGCGAGACGGTGACGAACGGCAGGAAGCTGTTGAGCACGTTGTCGCCGCCGTTGAGCACGCCGATCGCCAGGCCGCGGTGACGCTGGAACAGACGCAGCACGAGCGCCGACGCCGCCACCGATCCGATGCAGGCCTGGCCGGGGCCCATGATCAACGAGATCGCCCAGTACTCCGACAGCGAGCCGATCTCGGTGAGCGCCAGCAGGCTGCCGCCGACGACGAGCGCGCCGCCGGACAGCACCGTCCGCGCGCCGAGCCGGTCGGCGAGCTGCCCGGCGAAGGGCATCATCAGCGTGATCGCGGCGATCCGGACGGTCATCGCGGACGCGAACTGTGCGCGCGACCAGGCGAACTCCTCGATCATCGACTTCATCAGGATCGAGACGGCGAGCGACGACGCCGAGTGGGCGGTGACGGCGAGGACGCCGACCAGCAGCGCGAGCCAGGCGCGCGGCGACTCGCCGAGAACGGTCGATGCGCTCGTGCTCGACGAGGTGACGGACGACACGCGCGCCTATCCCACGGCGATGCGACGCGAGCAAGGGCGACGAATTTCTTGACAATGCGGTTCCCCGGCCACTACTGTCCACAGCTGGGGGGACGCATCATGCGTCGAGTCACGTCGTCGATCCTTGCCGCAATGCTGCTCGTCGCCGCGACCGCTGGTGCCGCCGACCGGCCGATCTCCGGTAGCAAGCTGCAGCTCAAGCGCAGCGGCACGAAGGAAAGCCTGACTTTCATCTCGAAGGATCGCTCGTTCCTTTTCCCGACGAGCGGCGGGCCCGACGATCCACAAGCGGTCGGCGCGGTGCTCGAGATCGTCCCCTTCCCCGGAACGGCGGTCTCGCTCGCCATGCCTCCCGGCACCGGAAAGCCGGGCTGGACCGGCAAGGCCGGCGCGTCGTCACGACTGAACTTCGACAACCCCCTCGCACCGAGCGGCATCTCGCCGGTGCGCGTCGCACTGCTGCGTCAGGGCAAGCAGATCAAGATCACTGCGCGGGCGCTCGCGGGCCTCTCATTCGCGCCCGCGACCGAGTCGATTGCGATCCGCCTGACCACGGGCTCGCTGCGCGCGTGCGTACGCTTCGACGTGTCGACGGTACGTCGCAGGGACACGTCGGTGTTTCTCGCCGTGAACGCCGCATCCGACTCGCTGCCGGACTGCTCCGACGAATCGATCGGGCTGCCGTCCGGCTGCGAGCTTAGTGGTTTCCCGGCGTGCGGCGGCAGCTGCTACGGCGACGACGTCTGCATCGGCGGACTCGGCACCTGCTCGTGCGTCCCACCGAGCTCGCTCTGCGGCGCGTCGACGGCGCCTGCGTGCGGCGGGGTGTGCCCCGGAGAACAGGTCTGCAACGACGTCGGCACCGGCTGCGCCTGCCTGCCCGACGGTGCGACACCATGCGGCACCCCCGGCGCGCCGACGTGTGGCGGCGCATGTCCGAGCGGTGAGGTCTGCCGTCCGATGCTCCATGCGCCCGTCGGCGGCACCGCGTTGGGCTGCGGCTGCGGAGCGCCGACCGCCTGCAGCCAGAGCGGCGGCATCGAATGCCCGAATGGACGAGCGTGCAGTGCCGGGCCTCCCTTCGGTGTCGGCTGCTACTTGATGTCGATCGGCGGCGTGCCGTGCGACGAAGTGTGCCCCGACGGCGGGCCGAGCTATCCGGTGTACATCGCTGTGTCCGGGGGGACCTTCTGCGTCTGCGCTACTCCCGCGCCCTGCTGCGAGGGAGGCTTCGCGTGCCCACCCTCACAGTACTGCGAGCTACCGACGCTCAACACGTGCGCGTCCTGCCAGCCGCTATAGCAGCACGCGCGCGAGCAGACCGGGCAGCTTGAGCCAGCTCGGGCTGGCCTCCATGTCGGCGACGAGCGGCGCCACTTTGGTGGCCTTCGGATTGTCGAAGAACCACATCGGGTACGGCTTCACGACGAGCGGGCCGCGGATCACCGACTTGTCGATGCCGTCGAGCATGCACGTGTTGTGCACCCAGCCGAGCCCGCTCTGGATGTCCTTCAGCGTGGCGCTCTGGTGCCCGCCCCACGGCATCACGCCCCACGCGTAGCAGAGCGCCGGCCAGTGGTTGATGGCCACCGTGCCGTAGCGCAGGTCGACGATCGCCTTGTCGAGCGCGGCGCTCACCGCCGGATCCTTCTCCAGCGCCGGCGGGATCAGGATCATCGCGTTCAGCGTCCCCCAGACGCGCTCGTTCATGAACACGGTCGCCGCCTGCAGGAACTGGACGGGATCGGTGCCGGCGATGCTGGTCTCGCTCAGCACGCCGCAGAACGGCTCGGTGTGGAAGAGCTTCTCGTTGGTGTCGCTGGCATCGAGCCCGGCGACGAGCGCCCACTGTAGCTTCTCGTCGCTGCCCTGGCCGAACTTCTTCGCCTCGGGATGGCCCGCCAGGAGCGTCTGGTAGCGGTCGAACGCGCCCGGGTAGTACGCCTTCCGCGTCGGGGCCTGCGACAGCCCCTGCTCCACGAGCGAGAGGAACTTCTCGCGCTGCGCCCAGCCCTTCCCGGTGATCAGCATCTTGGCCGCGTTGCAGTTGAACGAGCCATTGTTCCACACCATCGACACGACGTTCTTCGCGATGAACGCCAGCTCCGCGTTCGTGTACGCGTACGGCACGATCGCGACGGGGCTCACGTTGCCCAGCTCTGACGTGATCGGGATCTTCAGCAGCGGGTCGTTCGTCGCGAGCCGCCGGTCGCGCTCCGGTCCGGGCGTGCCCCACACGATCATCTCGTGCGTGCGGTCCGAGCCGGTGATGTGCACGTCGTCGGCGGCCGGGTGGTAGACGAGCATCGAGCCGACGTCGCCGCCGCCGTAGACGATCCGCAGGTAGCCGCGCTGCACGAGCGGCGACAGCGCGCGCTCGAGGTACGGGCCGACCCACTCGTTCACCGGGTTCATCTTGAGGACGCACACCATGCCCTCAATGAAGAGCTTGCTGGCGACGTCCATGGGCGGAATGCTCGACACGTTGCCGGCGCCGAGGATGACCGAGAGCCCGCCCTCCGGATCCTTCCGCTGATAGAACGCGGCCTGGCGCTCGCGGGCGACGTCGGGCGTCACGCCCTCGTCCATCAGCACGTGGCCGCTGAAGCCCTGGAACGTGATGCCGTCGATGGCGCTCCACGGGAACAGCGAGATCTCCGTGCGGCCGTCGGGACGCACCTTGGTACCGCGGCCGAGCGGCGGCTTGCCGCGCGCGGCGATCTCGTCGAGGTTGCTCGCGAGCAGCCGGAACAGTCGAACGGTGGCCGACGGCCCGGCGAGCCACTCCTCGGCCGGATCGGCGCCGCGGCGCTTCGCGCCCTCGGCCACCCAGCCCGGCGCTTCCGCCATGATGCGCGGGATGCACTCGCGGATCAGCGCGGCCTTCGCCGCCGGAGCGAGACGCGCGAACTCGCGCGCCTTGTCCTTCACGGTGCCGACGGCCTCGTCGACCAGCTTCGCGTCGGCGGGCGCCGTGCTGGCGGCGTCCGCGCTCATCTTGAGGGATGCGCTCGACATGGGGCGGCAAGATAGAGGATGGGGCCGGCCGGGTCGAGGCGGTCCCGCGCATTTGCAGAGTCGCGCTCGCCTCGCTACGGCGAGGCTTCATGAGCGAGCCCGTCCTCCGGTCGGTGGCGACGTACCGGGTGCTCTTCGCCGACTGCGACCCGATGCGGATCATGTACTACGCGTCGTACTTCCGGCTCTTCGAGATCGGCCGCGCCGAGCTCTTCCGGACGCTCGGCCACGCCTTCAAGACCTACATCGACCGCGGGCTCTACCTGGCCGTGACGGGAACCGCGTGCCGTTATCGGCGCCCGGCGCGCTACGACGACGTCCTCGAGATCTCCGCGGGCGTGCCGACGATCGGCCGCGCCCGCATGACGATCGCCTACGCGATCGCACGCGACGGCGAGCTCCTCGCCGACGGGCACACCGACCACGCGCTCCTCGACGACGACGGCCGCCCGCAGCGCATGCCGCCCGACGTCCGCGCGCTGATGGAGGAGCTCAGCCGGCCGGCGTGAACTCCACGGGCATCCGCTTGATGCCGTGGATGAAATACGACTGCAGCATGTCCGGCGGCGCGGTCACGCGGATGTCGGGCAGCCGGTGCAGCAGCTCGTCGAACATGACGAGGATCTCGCGCCGGGCGAGGTTGGCGCCGAGGCAGAAGTGCATCCCGCCGCCACCGAAGCCGACGTGGTCGTTCGGTGTCCGCGTCACGTCGAAGCGGTAGGGATCGGCGAACGCCAGCGGGTCGCGGTTCGCCGCGTTGTACCAGAGGACGACCTTCTCGCCGGCGCGAATCCGCTGGCCGCCGATCTCGACGTCCTCCGTCGCCGTGCGGCGGAAGTGGATCACCGGAGTCGCCCAGCGCACGATCTCCTCGACGGCCGTCGGGCCGACGCCCTTCCAGTCGGCCATCCACTTCGCGCGCTCGGCGGGGAAGTCGGTGAGCGCCTTCATGCCGTGGCTGATCGCGTTCCGCGTCGTCTCGTTCCCGGCGACCACCAGCAGGATGAAGAACGAGCCGAACTCCTGCGCCGTCAGGTGCTCGCCGTCGACCTCGGCCTGCATCAACGCCGTCGTGATGTCGTCCGCCGGCGTCGCCCGGCGCGACTCGCCGAGCGCCTGCGCATACTGGAACAGCTCGAGACCGGCGGCCATGAGCTGCTCGATCGTGCTGCCGTACTCGGGATCGCCCGCGCCGAGGATCATGTTCGTCAGCTCGAAAATGCGCTGATTGTCCGCGCGCGGGATGCCCATCATGTCGCAGATGATCTGCAGCGGCAGTTTGGCCGCGACCTCGGTCACGAAGTCGCAGCGTCCCTTCGGCGCCACTGCGTCGACGATCTCGCGCGCCAGGACGCGGACGCTCTCCTCGACCCGCGCCACCATCCGCGGCGTGAAGCCACGGTTCACGATCCCGCGCAGCTTCGTGTGGCGCGGCGCATCCATGTTGATCATCGAGCCGAAGAACTCGAGCATGTCGAGCGGCAGGTCCGTGATGTTGGAGCCCTGCCCCGAGATGAAGTGGTCGTGGTCGCGGCTCACGCGCACGACGTCCGCGTGGCGCGTCAGCGACCAGAAGCCCGGGCCCGTCACGAAGTTCGGGATCTCGGGCTCGGCGTGGAACGACACCGGCCGCCCTTCCCGCAACCGCGCAAAGATGGCGTCCCGATCGGGACGGAGCCACAGCTCCGGCGTGCCCAGCTTGATGTCGTCCAGAGCGAGATCGGTGGTCGGCGTCGGCACCGGCATACGATCGTTCGACCACGCGGTCGGGGTCGAGTGCAAACCTCCGCCTTCCGCCCGTCACGGGTCGCATGGTACGCCCGATGGATGTCGCGATCGTTCCTCGCCCTGGTGCTCCTGCTCACCGTCGCCTCCGCCGCCGACGCCAAGAAGACGAAGCCGACCGCCTGTCCCGACGGCCGTTTTCTCCTCGGCTCGGCCATTGGCGCGATGGTCCTCGATGCCCGCCAGGTGAGCCTCGAGCCCGGCTGCGCCCCGACCCGGGCGAAGGTGAAGGCGAAGAAGAAGGCGACGATCGTCTCCGCGAAGTGGCGCACGTGCGACGGCGGCCGGCGGAAGGTCCGGCTGGCGGCGCGCATCGGCGCGCCCGACTGCTCGCAGATCACGGGTAAGCTACGGGTGAAGGGATCGCGCCCCGTCCGCCTCGAGGGACGGCGCTCCACCTGTGGCGACGGCACCGTCGATGCCGGCGCGGGCGAGGCTTGCGACGACGGCAACCAGACCGGCTGCGACGGCTGCCGCGCCGATTGCAGCCGCGCCGACCTCTGCGTCGGCGGCCTCGACTGCATCGACTACACGCGGCCGACGCCGTCGATCGCGCCGTGCGGCGACGTCGACGCGAGCCAGCCCGACGTGCTGAGCGCGTGCCTCTTCGGCTCCGGCCATCTCGGCACCTGGACCGTCGACGGCGCCGGCCTCCCCGCCTACGACTTCGCCGTCGACCAGCGCTGCGATCCGTACGCGCTCGCCTACTCGCCACGCGCCTACCCGCTGCGCGACCCGATCCATCTGATCGGCAACGGCCGCGGCCTGATGGCGATGGCGCACGCGTCGGGCGCGGTCGAGCTCTACACGCAGGACCGCGGCCACAAGTGGATGAACCGGGTCGACACGTGGGCCGATCCGCAGGACGCCACCTACCCGCCGCAGATCGGCGGCGGCTTCAGCTACTGGACGTCGAACGGCGTCGTGCGCTCGACGCGCTTCGACGACCTCCCGGTCGCCGGCGCGCTGGCGGCGCAGACGCGGCGGTTCGGCGTCGGCTACGTCGAGACCGTCACCCATGGCGACGACGGCGTGACGATCCGCCGTCGCGTCTTCGCGCCAGACGCCGACGCGCGCGCCCTCGTGGCCGAGGTCACCGTCGAGAACGGGACGGGCGAGGCGCGCGACGTCGGCCTCGTCGAATTCTGGGACGTCAACCTGCACCAGGCGAGCGTCGAGCTGCTGACCAGCGACCTGCTCGGCCCCCAGACGACGCCCGCCATCGACCGGCGCCGCCGCGCGCAGGCGGCCGAGTACGCCCAGGAGGCGACCTGGGACCCGGCGACGCGGACGGCCGTCGTCACCACCACCGCGAAGGCCCTGCCCGCGGGCGTGACCGATCGCGACGACGTGTCGAACCTCGACTGGTTCCCCGAGCCGCTCTACCTGACGGTTCTCGACGACGGCCCCGCACCCGATCGCGTATGGCTCGCCGACACGGAGCTCTGGCCCGATGCCATGCGCACGCCGCCCGCGTCCGCTGCGGACACCGCAGACGGCGCGCCCGCGCGCACGCTCCAGCTCGACGGCGCGGGGCAGCACGCGGTGCTTGCGCTGCGCGTGCCGGTCCAGGTCGCGGCCGGCGCGAGCGTCACGCGACGGTTCGCGTTCGGCATGGTCCCCGGCGGCGGCACGCCCGAGGCCGACGTCGCCACGCTGCGCGCGGCGGGCGCCGGCCTCGCCGACGCCACGGACGCGAGCTGGAAGGAGCGCCTCGTCTGGGCGGCGTTCCCCGGCCTCGAGCAGGCGGCGGCGATGCAGCGCGAGCTCGCCTGGGCGGCGTATTCGTCGCTCGCGAACGCGTCGTTCGACGAGTACCGGCAGGCCCGCGTGCTCGGCCAGGGCGGCTCGTACCGCTTCATCCACGGCCTCGACGGCGCGATGGGCGACCTCGCGCTGTTCGCCGAGTCGATCCTGCTGATCGATCCGGCGCTCGCGCGCGAGACGCTCGCCTACGCGCTCTCGACGCAGCACGCGACGACCGAGCCCTACCCCTGGCGCTTCCCCTACGCCACGACCGGGGTCGGCAACTTCAGCGACGTCATCATCTACGACCGCCGCAGCGACGCGTACTGGTTCCTGCCGGCGATCGTCGGCAAGTACGTCGGCCTGACGCGCGACGCGGGCTTCCTCGGCGCCGACGTACCGTACTGGCCGCGGTCGTCGGGCGAGACGGGATCGGTGCTCGACCACGTCACGCGCGGGCTGGACCTGGCGGAGAACGAGGACTTCCTCGGCATCGGCGCGCGCGGCATCGTCGCGATCGGCACGAACGACTACGCCGACGGCGTGAACAACCTGGCCGGCGAGCCCGTCACGTCCACCGGCGCGTCGTCGACGTACAACGCCGGCATGATCGTCTACGGCTTCCCGCTCGCCGCCGACGTGATCGAGCCGGTCGATGCACCGCTGGCGGCCCGAATGCGCGCGCTGGTGACGTCGCAGTCGATGGCACTCCTCGACGACGCGTGGGAGGGCAACTACTTCTGGCGCGGCTTCGTCGACAGCGGCAACCCGTTCGCGCCGCAGCTCTTCTTCCTGGAGCCGCAGGTCTTCCCCATCCTCTCCGGCATCGTCGACGACGTGCGGCGCGACACCGCGCTCGACCAGGTGGCCGAGCGTCTCGAGACCGACATCGGCGCGCTCAGCAACGTCGCCATCGGCGACCAGGGCCCCGTCGGCGGCGTCGACCAGCCGCTGATCGGCGGCATCTGGCCGGTCGCCAACGCATGGCTGACGCCGGCCTACGCGCGGCGCGACGCGGCCGAGGGCTGGAGCAGCTTCGTCCGCAACACGCTCGCCGCGCACGCCGAAGCGTATCCGGGCCTCTGGTACGGCATCTGGACGGGCCCCGACTCGTTCAACGGTCCGGACAAGGCGCGCCCCGGCGAGGCCGACGCGCACATCGCGACGGCGCTCACCGACTACCCGGCGCTGAACGCACACATGCACACCAGCCCGCTGCGCGCGCTGACGGACCTGGTCGGCGTCTCCGGCACGGCGACGGGCATCCGCATCGCGCCCCTGCTCCCGACCGAGACGTTCCACGTGCGCTGGCCGCGGCTCCGCGTCGAGAGCACGCCGTCGACGATGGCGGGCGACGTCACGCTGATCGGCGATGCGGCGGCGACGCTGACGCTCGCGTTGCCGAGCGGGCTGCGCTCGCTGCCGACGGTGTCGGCGACGGTGAACGGCGTGACGACGACGCCCGCCGTGGTCGACGGCGAGGTGGAGCTGTCGCTGCCGGCGTCGCCCGACGTGGCGATCAGCTGGTCGGTGGAAGCGGGGAGCTAGTCGACCAGGTCCGACGGCACCCAGACGACCTCGCTGTCGCGTCCCACCTCGACGTAGCCGCGGCTCCAGGCCGCACCGGTGAGGCGCGTGTGCTTGCCGAGGTCGACCGCGCCGTCGGCGAGCAGCGTGCCGTGCAGGATCGTGTCCTGGTCGGCGCGGATGGCCACGCCGGCGCGGAGCAGTATCCGCGCCGCCGGCGCGCCCTCACCGCCGCCGCGGACGACCATCTTGAAGCGGCGGCCGAAGCTCGCCTCGCTGCGCAGCAGCACCGTGAGCGTGCCCGCCCCCGAGCCCAGATCGACGATCATCGTGGTGTCGGACGACGTCGTCAGCGAGTCGAACGCGTACTCGCCCGCGCCGAGGATGAACGTCGTCTCCTGGTCCACCGTCACGTCGCCGTAGTTGCCGGGTGCGAGCGGCGTGCCGCCCGGGACCTTCGTGATGCGCCGGTCGCTGCCGCCGGCGGCGACGCGGCGCCACGGCACGACGTCGAGCCCCCACGACTCGAGGTCGGGCTGCGGCAGCGTGCCGCGCGGCATCGCCAGCAGGGCGCCGTGCATCTTGGGACGCTTCGCGCCCACGAACTTGAGGCTGCCCTCGTAGAGGACGTCGCCGAAGTACTCGCTGCGATCGCGCATCTGGCCGCCGCCGCGGAGCGCCATGATCGAGCCGGGCGAGCCGACCTTCACGTCGCGCTCGCCCCGGAACTCGCCGCCGGCCGACACGTCGCCACGAACCACCGCGAGACGCCCGATCTTGACGCTGCCCTTCGTGGAGGTGACGTCGCCGTCGACCTGCGACGACGTGCCGACGATGACCGCCTGCTCCGCCGTCAGATTGCCACGGATGTGCACCTGATTGGCGAGCTGCGCCACGCCGTCGGTGACGACGACGTTGCCCATGATGTTGGCGAGCAGCCGCGCCCGGACCGCGCTGCGCGCGTGGACGTTGCCCACGACGACGCGCTCGTCGATCATGACGCTGCCGTTGGAGCCGACCGGCGCCGGCTGCTTCGCCTGGGTCACGACGACGGTCGAGTTGCCGATGACCAGGCTCCGCTGTGCGGAGAGCGGCAGCTCCCGCGGATGGACGCCCGCCGATGCGATCCCGGCCACCGCCACCATCGCCACCGCCGTCATTCCGAGGCTTCGCATCCGCATCCTCCCCACCGTCGCCGGTGCAGCTTTGAACGGTAGCGACGCGGCTGCGCCGTCCCGTTCCACGCCCGGACCGCGTCCGGGCGTCATCGTGGGAGGAATGAGCGATTCGCGTGCCAGCCGGGGGGCACGGCGGCTGCGGTGTCACCCGCCACCCGTATTGTGTCCCAGGAGTGGCCTCCGCTACCCTCCCCGCGCCATGGCTGACTACGACATGCTCCGGCAGCAGCATCTGGCGCGCATGTTCGAGGTCCTACCGACGCACCTCGCGCACCTCGAATGGCCCCTCGACCGGCTGCGCGCCGAACGCCAGACGGCGCTGCGGGCGATCGTCGCGCACGCGCGGACCCACTCGCCGTGGCACGCCGAGCGCCTGCGCGACGTCGATCCCGAGCGGCTGACGGAGGACGGCCTCCGCGCGCTGCCCACCATGACGAAGGACGATCTCATGGAGCACTTCGACGAGATCGTCACCGACCGGCGGCTCACGCGCGACCTGGTGGAGACGCATCTGGCGGGTCTCACCGCCGATGCGTACCTGCTCGACGAGCACCACGCGTGCGCGTCGGGCGGGTCGAGCGGCCGCCGCGGCGCGTTCGTCTTCGACTTCGAGGGCTGGATCGTCCCCTTCACGAGCTACCTTCGGTTCAACATGCGCTTGCGGCAGCAGGCGCTCGGCCCCGAAGCGGGTCCGCCAGGGTGCATGGTGATGGTCGCGGCCGACAAGGCGTCGCACATGACGTCGGCGCTCGGCCAGACCTTCTCGATGCCGGGCAGCGTCATCCACCGCGTGCCCGCGATGTGGCCGCTCCCACGCATCGTGGCCACGCTGAACGATCTGCAGCCCGACTATCTCACGGGCTACACCACGATCATCCACCAGCTGGCGGGCGAAGCGATCGCGGGACGATTGCGCATCGAGCCCAGCACGATCGGCACGACGAGCGAGCCGCTGCTGCCCGAGATCCGGGCCGCCATCGCCGGCGCGTGGACCGCGCCGCACTACAACGGCTTCGGCAGCACCGAGGGGCTGATGGGCGGATCGTGCATCGCCAATCGCGGCATGCATCTGAGCGACGACCTCTTCGTCATCGAGCCGGTCGACGCCGCCGGAGATCCGGTCCCACCGGGCGAGCGTGCCGCGCGCGTGTATCTCACCAGCCTCTACAACCGGCTGCAGCCGCTGATCCGCTACGAGCTGACCGACGAGATCACGGTGCTGGACGGACCCTGTCCATGCGGCACCGCGCTGCTACGGATAGACGACGTCCAGGGCCGCGTCGACGACGCCTTCACGTACGACGGCGGGCCGACGGTGCACCCCTTCACGTTTCGCTCGCCGCTCGGCCGGGAGCGCGCGATCATCGAGTATCAGGTCCGGCAGACGGCGCGCGGCGCCGACATCCTGGTCTGCCGTCGCGGCGAGCTCGACACCGCGCAGCTGGCGTCGACGCTGCGCGCCGCGCTGGCGGAGATCGGACTCGCCGACGCGGAGATCACGATCACGCCCGTCGACGCGTTGCAGCGGCAGGAGTCGGGGAAGCTGAAGCGCTTCGTTCCCCTGCCCCGACGCGCGTGACGCTCACCCGCCGAGATCGACGTTCTTCGCGGCGGCCTTCATCAGCTTGGCGTCCTTCGGACGGACGACGCCGGCCTTCACGGCCACCTTCGTCGCCTTGTTGAACGCCTTCACGTAGGCCTTGCTCGTCGGGTAGAGGCTCTGCAGCTTCGCCGCGTCGAACGCGACCGTCGTCCCGAACAGCGCGCAGAGGATCGATCCCGTCTGCCCGACCCCCGAGAAGCCGGCCAGCGGGACGTCGACCTGCGGCGTACGGATGCCGCCGAGCGCGTTGCCGTCCGCGTCGCGCGCGAGCGAGACCGGCGGACCGGGCACGACCTCGAGCAGCGGCATGCTCGCGGGCGGCTTGCCGCTCCGCACCCAGCGCTCGAGCGCGTGCGCCGCCGCCTTCAGGACGAAGTGGTGCGGGCCGCTGTTGATCGGCAGCGGACACGTGATGATGCCGGGCAGCGGCGACGTCGTCACGAGCAGCTCGGCGCCGGCGACGGTGCCGGTGTCGGTCATGCCGACCGCCACGGTGTAGGTGTCGGCGTGCGCGGTGCCGGCGACCTCCCACAGCCGGATCATGTCGGTGTCCGGCTGACGCGACGGGATGGAGCCGAGGAAGAGCAGATCGGTCTCGGTCTGGAACGTCAGCACCGGCACCTGCGTGTCGGTACGGATCGTCACGACGCTCGGCGCCGCCACCGGGGTCTGCGGCGCATCGGCCAGGTTGGCACCGCCGCCGCCGCGGCTGTGGATCAGGATGCCGTCGTAGACGCCGGCGATCGGCTGGATGGCGTTGGCGTAGGTCACCATGCGGAACGCCGACTGCGACTCGCCGACCGCGAGCACGCGCTTCACCTTGAAGTCGGCGAGCGGGGTCGCACCGCTCGGCGTGCGGACCGCCTGCCCCGTCTGCGAGAAGATGTCGTACGAGAAGCTGTCGCCCGGGTGAGACAGCGTGCCGTAGCGCGCCGGGTCGACGGTCTTGAGCGGCGACGCCGGCAGCCCCGGTAGCAGCGGGGCTCCGCCTTCCACGCCGACGTACTGCGCGGAGACGCCGACCCAGGCCCAGCCCTCGCGTATGAGCTCGGTGTGCGCGCCGAGCCAGTGGGCGGCGGCGTCGAGCCCGCCGCTGACGTTCAGCCACTCGACCAGCACCGTACCGTTGAACTTGCTCTTCTTGATCGGCCGGTAGACGACGATGCGCGTCTTGTACGGCGCGGTGGCACCGGGGACGGCCGTCCACTGGCCGTCCGACCCGAGCGGCGTCGCGCTGCCGAAGGACGTCGCCGTGCCGGAGATGAAGTATTCCTCCTGCACGTACCCGACCACGGCGGGGTCGAACGTGGTCGCGGCGACGAACGGCGCGCCGGCGACGGGGCCTTCGATGGTGGGGCTCGGGACGGCGGCGGAGGCGGTCATCGCGGACAGGAGCAGCGGGACGAGGAGCAGACGGCGCATCGGGTGGTTCCTCTCGTTCGGGGCGCGGAGCCCGGCATGAGCGGCCACTGTATCGTGGGCCGCTCGCCGGCCGCCAGCGTATTTCCCACCGAGGTGCTAGGGTGCGACCCCGCATGACGACCCACGGCTCCTTCCTCCGCAGCGTGGCCCTCACCGAGGGCGTCTCGTTCCTGCTCCTCCTCGGCATCGCGATGCCGCTCAAGTACCTCGCCGACATGCCCGGGCCGGTGAAGGTGGTCGGCTGGGCGCACGGCGTACTGTTCATGCTGCTGGTCGCGCTGCTGGCGCACGCGGTCGCGACGCGCGGCTGGACGATGTCGCGCGCGGGCATGGTGTTCGTGTCGGCGTTGCTGCCGTTCGGGCCGTTCGTCGTCGACCGGCGCATGCACGGCTTCGACTGATGTTCCGCTCCTAGCGATTGTCGTAGCCGCGCGGCATCGGCATCGGCGTCGCATGCTCGCTCGCCTGCGCTCCGGCGCGCTCCGCGGCATCGACGCCATCGTCGTCGACGTGGAGGTCGACGTGATGTCCGGCCTGCCGCAGATGACGACCGTCGGCCTGCCCGACGGCGCCGTGCGTGAGGGACGCGAACGCATCCGCGCGGCCGTCAAGAACTCGGGCTTCGAGTACCCGATGTGCCGCATCACCGTGAACCTGGCGCCCGCGGCGGTGCGGAAGGAGGGTGCCGCCTACGACCTGCCGATCGCACTCGCGATGATCGGTGCGAGCGGCAAGACGCAGCTGCCGGACATGTCCGGGTGGTGCGTCCTGGGCGAGGTGGGGCTCGACGGACGGGTGCAGCCGATCCGGGGCGCGCTGCCCATCGCGGCGGCGGCGCGCGATGCCGGCTTGCGCGGAATGCTGGTGCCCGCCGCGAACGCCGCGGAGGCGGCGCTCGCCGGTGGCCCACCCGTCATCGGCATCGCGACGCTCGCCGAGGCGGTCGCGCACCTGCTCGGCGAGGACGTGCGGCAGCCGACGATCGTCGACGCGCATGCGCTGCTCGCCGCGGCGACCGCGACGTCGGGCGACCTTGCGGACGTCCGCGGGCAGGAGCATGCGAAGCGCGCGCTGGAGGTGGCCGCGGCGGGAGGGCACGCCGTGCTGCTGCTCGGTCCTCCCGGCTCCGGCAAGACGATGCTCGCGCGGCGCCTGCCGTCGATCCTCCCGCCGCTCGGCCTCGACGAAGCGATCGAGGTGACGGCGATCCACAGCGTCGCCGGCCTGCTCGATGGCGCGCCGCTGGTGACGTCGCGCCCGGTGCGGGCACCACACTGCACCGTGTCCGACGCGGCGCTGCTCGGCGGGGGCAGCACGATCCGTCCCGGGGAGCTCACGCTGGCACACCGCGGCGTGCTCTTCCTCGACGAGCTTCCCGAATTTCGCCGGAACGTCCTGGAGCCGCTGCGCCAGCCCCTCGAGGCCCGACGCATCACGATCGCTCGGCGCTCGGGGACCGTCGCTTTCCCCGCCGACGTCCAGCTGATTGCCGCCATGAACCCCTGCCCGTGCGGCATGCTCGGCGACCCCGGCGACACCTGCCGCTGCAGCCCCATCGCGCTCGAGCGCTACCGGACGCGCGTGTCGGGGCCGCTGCTCGATCGCATCGACCTGCACGTCGAGGTACCGCGGGTCCCGGTGACGGCCCTCGGCGACGAGCTGCCGGCCGGCGATCCGTCGGCAGTGGTCCGGGCGCGCGTCGTCGCCGCGCGGGCACGGCAGCTCGCCCGCCGGAGCCTCAACGCCCACATCCCCGGCCGTGAGGTGCGGCGCGTCTGCCGGGTGGGCGCCGCGGGACACCGGCTGCTGGAGCTCGCCAGCGAGAAGCTCGGCCTCTCGGCGCGGGCGTACACGCGCATCCTGCGCGTCGCACGGACGATCGCGGATCTGGCCGGTGCGGACGACATCACGACATCGCACCTGGCGGAGGCGATCCAGTATCGGAGCCTGGACCGGCGGCTGGCCGGGTGACCATAAACGCCTTGTCGGATGTCACCAACCTGTAGTACGCCTCCACCATGAAAGTCCTGCTGCTGACGAACCCCCTGAAGCGCAGCCGGCAGCTCGGGAGCTGGCGCGAGGGGCGCGGCATGGACTCGTTCAACTACGGCATGGCGTGCATCGCCGCCGTGGTCGAGAACGCGGGCTACGAGGTCGAGTGTCTCGACCTGTTCCATCACGATCTCGGCGCCGAGGAGCTCGAGCGGCACGCGGCGCGCGGCCGCTACGACGTCGTCGGCATCACGTTCTTCACGCCGCAGACCGACCTCGCCCAGAAGACCGCGTCGGTCATCCGGCGCGCTCTCCCGAACGCCAAGATCGTCTTCGGCGGCATCCACGTCACCTCGGTGCCCGAGGAGACGCTGCGCACGACGCCCGAGTGCGACGTGTGCGTCGTCGGCGAAGGGGACTTCGCGTTCACCGAGCTGCTCGACTGCTGGCGCGACGGCCGTGACATCGGCGAGGTGGCCGGCGTCGTCTACCGCCGCGGTGAGGAGATCGTTTTTGCGAAGCCGCGCGACGCGATCAAAGATCTCGACGTCCTGCCGATGCCCGCCTACCACCTGTTCCCGATGCGGGAGTACACGACGTCGCCGAACGTCACCTACCGCAGCCCGACGATCTCCTTCCAGGTGACGCGCGGCTGTCCCTTCAAGTGCAACTTCTGCGAGTACCTGACCGTCGGCGGCTCGAAGATCCGCCACAAGAGCGTCCCGCGCATCATCGACGAGATCAAGTACCTGCGCGATCACTTCGGCTACCGCGGCATCGTCTTCCGCGACTCCACGCTCACCGTGAAGCGCACCTTCATGGTCGAGCTGTGCGAGGCGATGATCGAGCACAAGATCGACATGCCGTGGATGTGCTACTCGCGCACCGACGCCAAGCGTCCGCGCGAGCTGTTCCAGCTGATGAAGCGCGCGGGCTGCTGGCAGGTCGGGTTCGGGTGCGAGTCGGGCAACCAGAAGTCGCTCGACATGCTCGACAAGGGCACGACCGTCGAACAGAACCGCGACACCATCCGCATCGCCTACGAGGAAGGGCTCTCGATCAGCAGCACCTGGATGATCGCCCTGCCCGGCGAGACCGCGGCCGACGCGCAGAACACGATCGACTTCGCGCTCAGCCTGCCGACGCACATCGCCAAGTTCTTCCTGCCGGTGCCCTACCCGCGCACCGGCCTCGCCGACAACTGCAAGAAGGACGGCGGCCTGCGCGAGGATCTGTCGTACGAGTTCTACGACATGTTCGACCAGGACAACCCGGTGTACGTGAACCCGCGCATCGGGAAGGAGCAGTCCATCAAGCTCCTCAAGTCGGCGTATCGTCGGTACTACACGAGTCCCGCGATGTGGATGCGCAACCTGAAGCAGCTGCGCGACGTCTCGATGATGCGCCGCTACTACGACGGCGTCCGCCTGATGCTCAGCTGACGCCGCGAAGTGGCCCCCTCGCGCTCGTCGGAATGGCACTTCCCGGCGAGCGTGCGTCCGGCGCACTCTCCGTGCATGACGGACCTCACCCGGTTCTTCGCGTACGTCCAGGCCTTCGAAATGGCGTTCGTGACCGACGACTGGTCGCTGATCGCGCCGCATTTCGCCTGGGGCGCCGTGCACCGGGTCGACGCCGCAGCACCGCTCGCCGCGCATGACGTCGGCCGCGACGCCGTGGTCGCGGGACTCGCCGCCAGCGTCCGCACCGTCGATCGCCGCTTCGATGCGCGCATCGCCGAGATCGTCGACGGGCCGGCGCTCCGGGACGGCGGCATCTGGATGCGCTTCCGCCTGACGATGTGCCGTGCGGGGCTTCCCGACCTGTCGTTCGAGGGCGAGCACCACGCCGTCTACGACGGCGGCGACGCGATCGCCCGCCTGGACGAGCGCGTCAGCCCCGAGGCGTGCGCCGAGGTCGCCGCGTATCTCGCCCGCCACGCCGGCGCGCTGCGCCCCGCGGGCGGTCCCCCCGCGTTGCCGAGCGACCCCGCCCACCTGGCGCGGATCGACGCCGCCACGAAGGCCGCGCTCGTCCGCTGTTACGGGTGCGCGAAGAGCCGCCAGGACATCGAGGCGGCGCTGGCGATCTGCGACGAGACGTTCTCGATCGACACCGTCAGCTTCGGCGTCGCCTCCGCCTCGCGCGCCGACACGGCAGCGCAGCTCGAGATGTTCTTCGCCGCGTTCCCCGACTACGGCGTCACGCTGGACGGCCTGACGACGGGCCCCGAGCACGCCACCTGCTGGGGCACGGCCCGGATGAGCCTCGAAGGCCCGTTCCTGGCGTTCGCGCCGACGGGCCGGACGGCCGAGCTGCCGTTCTTCTGCGTCTTCGAGTTCCGGAACGGCCTGCTCGGGCTCGAACGCTTCTTCTTCGACCGCGCCACGCTCTGCGAGCAGATCGGGCTACCGATCGACGCCGTCGACGAAGCGCTCCGCCAGCTCCGCCCCGCGGCCTGACCGCCGTCAGACCGAGATCATGTTGCGTAGGTTGCGCCAGTTCGACGCGACGCTGCCGATCGTCGGCGCGATGCATGCCTTGCACACCGCGTAGCCACGGTCGCCGCGCGCCATGTCGTCGCGGAAGCGGCGATACGTCTCGCCGTTCCAGATCGCGTCGAAGTTGCCGCCGTCGGCCTCGCCGAAGTGATCCTCGAGCTGCCGGTAGGCGAAGTAGCAGCACGGGGCGACCTTGCCGTGGACGTCGACGTAGACCCACGTCCACGGCGCGATGCACACCGGCTGGCGCGCGGCCGCCGTCTCGCCGGCGTGCAGCGCCCGCACCTCCGCCGCCAGGAGATGCAGGTTGTTGTCGACGCGGAGCCGCCGCGCGAGCCGTCGCGCTTGGCGGATCTCCGTCTGGATCGCCTCGACCGGGATGCTGTCGGCGACGTCGCCCTTCTGCAGGTTGAACGTCTGGCAGTATTTGTACTGCACCCCGTCGATGCCGTGCTCGTGGGCCAGCCGGACCATGTCGCCGATCTCGTGGTGGTTCGTGTTCAGCACCACCATGTTGATCCGCAGCCGCGGCGTGCGCCGGCCGAGCCGATCGCGCGCAGAGGCCACCGCGCGGACGCCGTCGAGCAGCGGCCCGAGGCGCGTTCCCCGCACGTGCTCGAACGTCGCCTCGGTGGCGCCGTCGAGCGAGACCTTCATGAAGTGGAGGCCGCTGTCGACGAGCTTCTCGGCGTTCTTCCGCGCCGCGGTGAAGTTCGACGTCATGTGGGTCCGGATGCCGCGCCCGCTCGCGTAGCGCACCATCTCGTAGACGTGCTTGTTGATCAGGGGCTCGCCGTTGCCCGAGAAGTTGATCGTCGACGGCCGGATGTCGTCGCAGAGCGCGCGGAACGTCTCGAACGACATGCTGGCGCCCTTGCCCACCGTCCGGGCGCGGTCGCACATGATGCAATCGAGGTTGCACTCGGACGTGACCTCGATGTTGGCCTGCACCGGCGCGTGCCGCACCCGCGCCGGATGCGTCACCAGCGACCAGGCGACCTTCGCCGTACGGGCGAGCGGCACTTCAGCCGCTGACCTCGATGGGCGCGATCGGGACGACCTCACGCACCTGCCGCGCCATGTTCTCCTCGAAGACGCGGTCGCTCGGGCTCATCTTGAACACGGACAGGCCGGCCTTCACCTTCCGCTTGAGCTCGCCCATCGAGCGGATGCGCGTCACGCTGCGGAGCAGGTAGCCGGGCCGGAGGTAGAAGCCCTTGTAGCACTTGACCAGCATCTCGCGGAGCTGCGCGCGGGTGAAGTTTTCCTCCCACACCGGCAGCTCGTAGTCGGGACGCGGATCGCGCGAGAACTCGCGCCAGACGTCCTGCTTGATGATCCCGCGATCGAGGCCGTCCTGATAGATCGCCGTCCCCGGATACGGACAGAAGATCGTGAAGTGCACGTAGTTGGGGTCGAGGCGCCGGGCGAGATCGACCGAGTCCTGGATGTCGGCGGCGGTCTCCGTCTGCTGGCCGATGATGAAGTAGGCGAGCGTCTCCATGCCCGCCTCGCGCGTCCATTTGAACGCGTTCTCGACCTTCTCGATCGAGTGGTTCTTCTTGATGACCTTCATCATGCGGTCGTTACCGCTCTCGACGCCGTAGTGGATGCGATCGCAGCCCGCAGCCGACATCGCCTTCAGCAGCTCCGGCGTCACCGTGTTGACGTGCGCGCGTACGTCCCACGTGAACTCGAGCTTGCGCTTCCGGATCTCCTCGCACAGCTCGAACACGCGGTCGCGGCGCACCGTGAAGGTGTCGTCGTAGATGAACGCCTCGCTGATGCCCATCTCGATGCACTGCTCGATCTCGTCGGCGACGTGCTGCGCCGAGCGGAACCGGAAGCCGGAGAGCACGGGCGAGTACGGCCGGTCGCAGAAGGTGCAGCGATACGGGCACCCGCGGCTCGTGAACATGGTGGTGATCATGTCGCTCCGGCCGAGCAGCGACGTGTAGTCGTGCAGGCGGATCTTGTGCCGGGCCGGGAATCCGAGCGTATCGAGCTGGTCGGTGCTGGCGGCGATGCCGTTGTTGACGACGGTGCCATCCGCGTCCTGGAACACCAGCCCCGGGACGGTGCGCCACAGCTCCGGCCGGCCGAGCTTCGCCAGGAAGTCGACGAAGGCGATCTCACCCTCGCCCTGCAGAAGGAAGTCGACCTCCGGCCGCGCGATCGTCTCGTTGGGGTACAGGTGGACGTGCGGTCCGCCGAGGACGATCGTCGCGTTCGGCCGTGCGAGCCGGATGGCCTGACACGTCAGGATGACGTCGATCAGGGTGAACGTCATCGCCGTGATGCCGACGACGTCGAACTCGCGCGCCATCAGCTCGCGCTGGAGCTGGGCGTAGTCCCAGCCGCGCGGCTGCGCGTCGATGACCTCGACCCGATGGTTCGTGTGCAGCTCGAGATAGCCCGCCAGCTGCAGCAGGCCGAGGGGCGGGTTGAACCCGCGGTGCTTCTCGACGATCGCGGGGTTCTTGCCGATGAGCTCGTTGAACCGCGGCGGGTTGATCAGCAGGACGCGCAGGGACGCGCCGCCGGATGCGGCCGCCGGCCCCTGGGGCGGCCTACCGTGGGTATGCGCGTGGGTATGGGTGTCGAGGCTCATCGGTGATCGGGCGCAGCCGGAGCGAGAGTGTAGGCCCCTTTCCGGCGCGCTGACAAGCTCAATTTCTTCGGCTACCGGATCCAGCTCCGGGCGCCGATCCGGGCGATCTGGTCGGACAGCAGGCCGAGCGACCATACGATGAAGGCCCCGAGGAGCCCGATGGCCGCCGTATCGGAGACATTCTCCATGTAGAAATCGTAGACGAGCTTCACGAGGCCGCCCACGAACAGGACCGCCCCGAGGGGCAGGAAGACCCGCAAGGGGTTGAAGTAGACGATGGCGCGGATGACCAGCACCAGGAACTGGGCCGCGTGGTAGGGACGGATCTTCGATCGGCCGACGCGGCGCCGGTAGTCGATCGGCACGTAGCGGACCATCGCCCCGCTGCAGTGCGCGGCGAGGGTGATCGACGTCGTGAACGAGAAGCCCGACGGCAGGACGTGCGCGAAGCGCTCGACGAGATCGCGGCGCAGCACCCGCATGCCGGAATTCAGATCGGGGATGCGGCGTCCGGCGAGGTAGCTGGCCAAGGTCCGGAGGAACCACTTCATCGGCCGCCGGATGCCGGGCTCGTGCACCTCGGGCCCGATACGGGCGCCCACCACCATGTCGTAGCGGGCGCTGTGCGCCAGCATCTCCGGCAGCGCTTCGGCCGGATAGCTGCAGTCGGCGTCGATGATGGCGATGAGGTCGTACTTGGCGGCCGCAATCCCGGCCTTCAACGCCGCACCGTAGCCGCGCTGCTCGGGAAGCGACACCACGGTCGCACCCGCCCTCACCGCCTCTGCGGCGGTGGCGTCGGTCGAGCCGTCGTCCACGACCAGCATCTCGTGCTCGACGCCGGCGCGCTCCAGGACGGATCGCACGGCCGCGACCGCGGTGGCGACGCCGCCCTCCTCGTCCAGCGCGGGCATGACGACGCTCACCGCGGGAAGCGCCTCGACGTCGGTCGCCCCGCTAGCCATCGGCGCTCTCCTCCTCGGGCTCGGCCGCGTGGCCGCGCACCCGCCAGGGCTCGAAGACCTCGACCGGCACGCCGATGTCGACGACCGGCTCGTCGAAGAGGATGCAGACCCAATTGACGCTGTCGCTCCCGGCTGCACCCCGCGCCGGTCCGAGCGCCGCCGCCACGGGCTTCGCGTTCTTGTAGATCAGATAGGCCTCCCAGCTCGCGACCCCGGGCACCGCCGCACGCAGCGCCGCGGGAACCGCCTCGACCGGCATCACGATCACGTCGTACCCCCACCACCAGAACTGCGTGCCGGCGCGCGCGTCGTCGACCGCGCGCTGGAACAGGCCGGTGACCAACGTCCCCCACTCCACCGCGCGGTCATCCGGCACGGCGGGTACCGGCATCCAGAAGCTCTCCCAGACCTTCTGATGACGCTCGCGGCCCTGGACGACGAACTCGAGCTCCGTCGACCGCCAGTGGAAGTGTCGCCGGTCCGTCCAGTAGAGCCGGTCGTACACGAGCGTCTTGTCGAGTCCCTGGATGAGATGCATGGCGACCGGCGTGTACAAGGGTCCCACGACGAGGGTTCTCGGGCGCACGTCGCCCGTCGGCCGCAGCCCCCCGCCCAACACGTCGAGCAGGCGGCGCCGTACGGCGGCGTCGGGACGACCCGCCATGAACTCGACCATCCGTCGAACAGGTAGGCGGACGAGCGACAGGTCGCCCTCCGCGACGACGGGGACGCCGTCGGCGCCGAACTTACGGTAGAGCGTCGGCGGACCGTACAGCGCCATCGTCGTGTCGGGCTTCACCGGCGGCCACCAGAAGAATCCGAGCTTACGGGACGTCCCGTCGAGCGGCCCGAGGAAGACGTCGAGCGGTCCGTAGACGTGACCGACGCGACGCTCGGCGAGCGCGATCGGCTGTGGCGGCAACAGGTCGATCTCGGTCGTCGGCGAGAACACCATGTCCGTAGGCAGCGTGTGCGCGCGCAGGAACGCGCCCTGCCGTTCCCAGAACGGCTCCGGCGTCGGGAAGAAATCGGCGTACTCGCTCGTGAGCGGGAGCAGCACGAGTACCGCGACCACCGCGTAGGCTCGTCGGAACCACGTCCGGCGACTCACCCGGCTGTGCGCGATGACGAACGGGGTCAGCACCGTCCACCCGAGGGCCACGAACGGCACGAACTTCATCGCCGCGAACGTGTGGATCGCGGCATGCGCGGCGAGGAGGACGGTGATGATCAGGCAGGGCGCCAGGAGGTCGACGAGGATGCCGCGCACCATCGGCGGTAGCCCCGGCAGGCGATCGCGCCGCAGCAGCCGGAACAGCCCGATGCCGAGCACGGTGAAGCCCACCACGCCGAACGCGGCGCTGAAGTGCCCGAACAGGAACCAGCCGAGGGACAACGGCCGCCCGACGATCATCGTCATGATCCCGACTCCCAGGCCGCCGGCGTCGCCGACCAGCCACGCGCCGCCGCGGCCGACCATGAACCCGAGCGTCCCCTGGATCAGGATGATCCAGGTCAGCACCGGCAGGACGAGGGCGAACGGCAACGCGACGGTGAGTCCCACGCGATCCGTGGCGTCGGGCTGCCCCGACCGGGTGCGCCGGCGACGGACGAAGAGCAAGTACGGGACCAGCACCCAGAACAAGAACTCCGTGACCGTGCCGATGGCGACGCAGAGAGCCACCGCGACGTCGAGCGCGATGCGGCCCCACCGCGGTGCCACCTCCGACCTGAGCCAGCGCGCCGCGACGATGAACGCGAAGAGCGGAACGGCGAAGAAGTCGTTGATGCAGAGATTCTGGCCCCAGTAGAGGAGCGGCGGGAACAGCAGCACGAAGGCACCACAGTGGAACGCGACGAGCGCCGCGCGCGTGTCGTCGTCGGGCCACGTGGCCCGCGCCATGCACCACGCCACGACCGCGAGCAGCAGCGCCGTGAGCAGATGCAGCCCGAGATTGATCCACATGAGCCGCTCGACGGTCGCCTGCAGCCCGAGCGGCTCGAGGATCGCGTACGAGAGGAGGATGTACCCGGGCAGTCCGAACTTGCGTTGCTGCTTGCCGCCCTGGAACTCCGCGGTCGGCGGCGACGTCACCAGACGACCGCGCAGCTTCACCACCCCCATGTCCTGCCAGGCGCGTGTGAACCGCAGCGCCTGGCCCGTCACCCAGCTGTCGCCCCGCGCGAGATGTCCGCGCCACGGCTCGCGGAGGACGACGGTCCCGGCGAAGACGACGACGGTCATCGCCAAGGCGGCGGCGAGCCCCCGCACGGCGGTACGTGACACCACGATTGCGTCCGGAACGGTCGTCGATGGGCTCGCAGAGACTTCCATGGGAGTCCGGGACACGGCGCGCTCGAAGCCGCGGCGGATATATCACCCCCACCGACGACTTTTGAAAGCTGTGCCGTGTCATGGACGGCCCGAACCGCGCGCGGGGCTCGCGCTGCATCATCACGCTCACCATACGGTGAGCGGCAACGCTTTCGCCCCGAACACCGTCGGGTAGAACTCGAGCGCGATCTGCGGAAACGGCGAGCGCATCCGCAGCACCTCCTCGAGCGCCGGCGGGATCAGCGACCGATCGCCACGCAACACCGCCGCCACGTCGGTGCGCTCGCGAACAGCGCGTGGCCGCCGGCGACGCCGGGCTGCGGGCGTACGGGCGCGGTCACTCGGCTCGATGATGGCCACCCGGCGATCGCCCGGAAGCCCTCACCGGATCGTCAACCGGACGCCGGCGTCGGTCCGCTCGACGCCGAGCGCGCGGAACCGATCGTGCGTGGCGAGGCACCCTTCCCACAGGCCGCACCACGCCGCGAACGCGTGGTCCGACGCGAGCGCAACGTCGCGCAGCGCGCGACCGGCATGCCACTCGACATCGACCGCATCGTCCCGGCGCGTCGCCTCGGCACGCTCACCCTGCCCCGCCGCCATGGCCACCATGAATGCGCCGAACCCGTCGAGTCCGTCGCCGATGCCGAGCATCGCCTGCAGCTGGCGGTAGTACTGCCGTCCGATCAGCCGCGCCGCGAGCCGCGCGTGCTCCGCGGCGGATCGGTCCAGCACCGCGAGGCCGTTCGCCATGTACTCGATCGCGTAGCTGCGCTTCGCCTTCCGCAGCCGCTCCGCCGTCCACTCCGGCGGCAACACCGGCGCCCGGGACGGGTCGAACGGCGGCATCGCCTCGTCGTGCCGGAAGCGCAGGCGCTCCTCCGGGCCCAGGTCGCGGTCTTCCTCGACGAAGTAGCCGCTGAAGCCGTGCTCCGCCGTCATGTCCTGGCTCGTGCAGACGAATCCCAGCCGCGGATTGCGCAGGCTGACGCCGTTCTGCGCGTACCAGCCGCGGAGGAAGCCGTGACTGACGCTCTCCGGCACGCCGCAGATCGCCGTACCCTCGTAGATCCAGCGCGGATGCGGGAAACGCACCCACGCCTTCCGGTCGTGCTCGACGACCACCTCGACGTCGACGCCGCCGATGCGGTTCGAGAGGTAGTGGTAGCGCGCGCACGCCACCGCATGCGGCAGTCCGTCGAGCCCGAGCTTCCCGAAGCTCGCGAGGAACTTCGCCTCGTGCTGGCGACGGAACGTCCGCTGAACCCACGCGCCGACGGCCGCCTCGCCGTCGCGGCTCGCCACCGTCAGGATGAGACCCGTGAACCACGCGTGATGCAGGATCGCCGACGCGTCGATCGCGGCGTCGGAGGTCAGTTCGGCCAGCTGACCCACTCGTCCTCCGCGGTGAACGGGACCCCGAGCGGATGATCGATGGCGGTCGGCCCGTCGATCAGCGACGGCCAGATCGGCGGCACCATCTGCGCCTGCAGGCCGTCCAGGATCGCCGTCAGCTCGCGCAGCTTCTCGGGACGCTGGTCGGCCAGGTTCGTGCGCTCCGTCGGATCGTTCACCATGTCGAAGAGCCACGTCTTCTCCGGGCGATCGGCGACCTGGAGCTTCCAGCCGCCCGCGAGGACGCCGCGGTAGTGGCCGGAGCGCCAGAACAGCGGACGCTCGATCGAGCCGCCCTGCGCGAGGCCCACCAGGTCGACGCCGTCGATCACGCGATCCGTCGGCATCGGCGCGCCGGCCGCGGAGGCCGCCGTCGCGAAGATGTCGACGTGCGCGACCGGCGTGTCCACGGTCGTCCCCGGCGCCAGCTTCGCGGGCCACTTCACGAAGAACGGCGTGTGCACGCCGCCCTCGAAGAACGTGAGCTTCCAGCCGCGGTACGGCTTGTTGATGTCCGGGAGCCCGATGTAGTTGGCACCCCCGTTGTCGCTCGTGAAGATCACGATCGTGTTCTCCTCGAGCCCGTTCGCACGCAGCGCGTCCAGGACGCGGCCGACGCCGCGGTCGAGCGCCCGGATCATCGCGCCGTACACCCGCAGCGTGTGATTCTGGATGTGCGGCAGCGCGTCGTAGTCGCCGCGCGGCGCCTGCAGCGGCGTGTGCGGCGCATTGAACGCGAGATACATGAAGAACGGACGGTTCTTGTTCGCCTCGATGGCACGCACCGCCTCGTTCGCGAGGTAGTCGGTCATGTAGGCGTTCGGCGTGAAGCGACGGCCGAAGTTCTTGCGCACCGCGAACGGCAGGTTCGCCCACAGGAAGCGGTCGATGGGATCGAACTCCTGATGCGACTCGACGCCGCGCGGGTCGTCGCGCGGCAGGAAGAGCGAGCCGCCCGGGAGAAAGCCGAGGAACTCGTCGAACCCGCGCTCGTTCGGACGCATCCCCGGCGCCTCGCCGAGGTGCCACTTGCCGAGCATCAGCGTGCGATAGCCGCGCTGCCGCAACAGCTGGGGCATCGTGATCTCCGACGCCGGGATGCCCAGCTTCGACACGTCGGGCACGTCCGCCTCGCGATCGGCGTGATAGATGGGCGGGTGGAGCGCGTTGCGCTGCATGTAGGCGATGAGCCGCATGAACGGCTTCGGCGCCGGCGTGAACTCGAAGCCGAAGCGCGTCGGGTAGCGCCCGGTCATGATGGCGGCGCGCGACGGCGCGCACGTCGCGTTGCCCGCGTAGCCGTTGCGAAACTCGACGCCCTGGCGCGCGATCGCGTCGATGCTCGGCGTCGGCACGCCGCCGTTCGCGACGCCCCCGCCGGCGAAGGTCAGGTCGTTGTAGCCGAGGTCGTCGGCGACGATGACGACGATGTTCGGCGGCCGTTCGCCCGACGGCGCGACCGACGGCCCCGGCTCCCACGTGACGGCGACGTTGTCGTCGATCGGGTCGCGAAAGCGGTCGAGCATGCCCGGCAACGGCAGCAGCAGCGTGTCCGCCCACGTCCACAGGACGACGCCGCCCAGCACCAGAGCAATCAGCACTCCCAGTGCAAGTTTTCGCATGGGCGCTTCATGGCACGGCGATCGTGGAAACGCACGCGCCCGATGGTATGAGGCCCGCAAGGCAATGCTGGCACTGGACGAGGCCCTCGTCGGCGAGGCGTGCGAGCTGTTCTGCGGCCGCCGCATCCCCGCGTTGATGTCCCGCGTCGCGGCGGCCGTGCGGAGCCCCTACGAGCTCCCCTATGCCTTCCTCGACGAGGGCTCGCCCCTGGCCTCCGGGGAGGCCGCCGCGGACGCCGGGGGGGACGACGTGGCACCGGCGGCGCGCCACGTCGAGCTCGCCTATGCCTTGCTCCTGCAGCGCCGTCCGGAGCGCGGGGAGATCGTCGACCAGCACCTGGCCGCGCACCAGTCGATGCGGTCGCTCCTGGACGTCTTCCTGCTCGGCGCCGAGTACCGCACGCGCCTGGCGTCCCTGATCGCGGTGCTGACCACCGGCGTCCGCCGCGTCTGGCACGTCCACATCCCGAAGACCGCGGGCACGTCCTTCGCGGAGGCCTTCGCGGATGCCCGCTGGGCCGTCGTCAACGCGATCGACCTCGCCGACCCCGCCTACACCGCGCGCGACCTTGCCCGCGTCCTGAGCCTCACCCGGCTGCGCCGCGGCGTGCTCTTCACCGGGCATCAGTCCCTGGCGAAGGTCGCCCCGCTGCTGCTGCCGTTCGACGCATGCGTCGCCTTCCTTCGCCACCCGCTCGATCGCGCGATCTCGTACTTCAACTACATGCTGACGCGGCTCGACGAGGATCCCGAGCGCCGCGACGCCGACACGCGCGACTTCTTCGCCCGCGGCTTCGACCCGACCAGCTTCGAGCGCACGTACGCCGACGGGCGCATCATGGTGCCGAACGAGCAGTGCGGCCACCTGGCGCCCGAGCGCACGGCGCGCGCCGCGCTCGAGCACGCGCGTCGGGCGCGCTGCGCGCTGCACGACCATCGCGCCGTCGACGCCGTGCTCGGCGACCTCCTCGGCGTGACGTCGCCGGCGAAGCACAACGTGTCGCGCCCGGTGCTCGACCGCCGGACGCTTCCCCGCGACGTCGCGCGGCGCGTTCTCACCGACAACGCCGAGGATTTGGCCCTGCTCGAAGCCGTCACGTCGCTCTGACGTCTATGCGAGGTCGAAGTCGGCCAGGTCCGGCGCTTTCGTCCAGTCCCAATACTCGACGAGCAGCCACGGCGACGTCGTGACGACGCGCCCCGACGCGTTCTTGTACCAGCTGGTCTCGCCCTCGTGGCTCCACACGAGCGTCCGATGCCGCTCGTCGAAGCGCTCGTAGTACGCGTCCTGCACGTCCGCGCGGCATTCCATCGTGGCATGCCCGCCACGGATCATCGCCGCGAGGCACCCCATGACGTACCGGACCTGGCATTCCGAGTGGAAGATGATGCTGCCGGCGTGCGCCAGGTTGGTGCCGGGGCCGTAGAGGCAGAACAGGTTCGGGAAGCCCGGGACGGTGATCCCGAGGTATGCCTTCGGATCGTCGCCCCACTGCTCCCGCAGCGAGACGCCGCCGCGCCCGAGGATCTCCATCGGCCAGAGGTACCTCGTCGCGTGGAACCCCGTCGCGAACACGATGACGTCGACGGGATGCTCGCGGCCGTCGGCGCAGCGGACGCCCGCCGGCCCGATCGCCGCGATCGGGTCGGTCACGAGCTCGACGTTCTCGCGTTTCAGCGCCGCGAGCCAGCTGCCGTTGTCCTGCAGCATGCGCTTGATGAACGGCGGGTAGCCCGGCGTCACCTTCTCCATCAGCGCGGCGTCGTCGCCCACCTGTTGCGCCATGAACGCGAGGAACATCTCGCGCATCATGTCGTTCGTCGCGTTGACGGCGCGCTCGGGGTGCGGCCACTCGGGATCGACGACCAGCGACGGCATGAGGCCGTCGGAACCGGGCCAGAACAGCAGGAAGCGGTACCAGCGTCCGTAGTACGGCACGTGCGACAGCAGCCACTTCTTCGCCTCGCTGACGCGTGCGTGGTAGCGCGGGTTCGGCACCATCCACGGCGCCGAGCGCTGGAAGACGAGCAACCGGCTCGCCACCTTCGCCACCTCGGGCACCAGCTGGAACGCGCTCGCCCCGGTGCCGATCACCGCGACGCGCTTGCCGGTGAGGTCGAGGCCCTCGGGCCAGCGCGCCGAGTGGAACGCCGGACCGCCGAACGTCTCGATGCCCGGGATCGCCGGCAGCTTCGGGCGGTTCAGCTGGCCGACGGCGCTGATGACGGCGTTGGCCTCGAGCGTCTCCTCCGCACCGTCGGCGCCACGGACGCGCACGGTCCAGCGGCTCGTCGTCTCGTCGAAGCGCGCGGACACGACCTCGGTGCGGAAGCGGATATTCGGCGCGACGCCGAAGTCGCGGGCGCACCGCTCGAAGTACGCCTTCAGCTCGTCGCGCCGCGAGAAATGCTCGGGCCAGTCGTGGTTCGGCGCGAACGAGTAGCTGTAGAAGTGGTTCGCGACGTCCACCCGGCAGCCGGGATAAGCGTTCTCGAGCCACGTGCCGCCGACGCCCGCGTTCTTCTCGACGACGACGTAGGGCACGCCGGCGTCCTCGAGGCGGATCGCCGCGAGCAGCCCCGACATCCCGGCGCCGATGATCACGACACGGAAGCGCGCGCGCGCCTCCGCCGGTACGCCGTCCCATGCGACGTCGCGGGCGTCGTGCCCGTCGAGCGCCATCTCCTCGAGCATCATCGGGACGTACCGGGCGGGCACCTCGGTACCGACCATGAAGCTCATCATCTCGCGGATGGTCTCGGCCGGCGGGGGCGGCGGCAGCGTGCAGCCGCGATCGCGATAGGCGCGGAGCGCGTCGAGCGCCATCGCGCGCACGGCAGCCTTCTCGTCGTCCGACATGCCGCCGTCGACGTCGCCCATCACTGTCGCGCCGGGACGGACGCTGCCATGCAGCAGGCTCGTGTCGCCCGTCACGTGGACGAGCGACATCATCAGCGTCGGGATGCTCGCGTGGCGCAGCGCTTCGGCGATGAAGTCGTCGGACTCGGTGATGGGCTCGTCCGCCGGGCGCAGCATGCCCCCGAGCCTCTACGACCGATCGATTCGGGATGCCAGGGGCGGGATGCCAGGGGCGACGCCGTCGTCGGACGGCGTCGCCCCGGTATCTCAGGGAAGCCGCGGCAGGTCGGCCTGCCGGATGAAGTACCCGAACATGTTGCACATGTCGTCGTCGGCGAGCTCGCCGAAGACGACCGGCATCGGCTCGCCTTCCTGGTACGTCGTCAACGTCTGCTGGAAGCCCATGTTCAGGCCGCGGCGGAACACGCAGGTGCGCGTCGCGGGATCCCAGCCGCAGGCCTCGCAGCCCTCGGTGCAGCGCTTCGGCGGCTTCGACGGATCGCCCTCGACGCCGTTCACGTGCGTGCAGGTCCAGCGCAGGCCCTCGTCCTTGTCGACGAGGAGATACGGCTTCTGGAACTCGAGCACCGGCGCGCGGTCCCAGGCCGTCGTGTAGTAGATCGTCGAGTCCTCGGCGTTCGGCTGCAGCAGACAGGTCGAGCCCTCGACGCACCCGTTGCGTCCCCGCCAGCAGCGACAGTCGTCGTCGCGCCCGCACGGGTACTCGGGATTGTTCGAGCAGCTGCCACCGCGGACGATGTCGATCTTGAACTCGCTTCCGCGCTTGTGCATGTGGCCGAAGAGGTTGAACACCGCGGCGTCCGTGTTGCCGCCGCTCACCAGCCCGCGCGGCCGCCACATGCGGGAGATCGTCCGCGACTGATACGGCTCGACGAAGAGATCGCCGGCATTGATCGCGAAGATGCCGTCGAGCAGCGCGATGAACTCGCCGGGCTTGTAGAAATACATGTTCAGCCACGACTCGCCGTAGATGTCCTGCGCTGGCTGGAACGGGTTCGTGTAGTGCAGGTTCGCGATCAGCACCATGCGCGGGCTGAGCGCCGGGATGCCGACACCCTGCGGGTACACGACGTCGTAGCGCGTGCCCGCCACCTGGGTGCCACCGATCGGGATGGTGAAGTTGCCGGCGTCGCTCGGGCAGTCCTGCGGGTTCGACGACTCGCACGACGCCGCGCTGCACGGGAAGTAGCCGTCGGCCCAGTCGTCCGGGAACTCGCCGAAGTACGCGTAGAGCAGCAGGTGATGGCTGCCTTCGTGCATGCGGTAGGTCTGCTGCTTGATGACCGGCAGCTGGCCCGCCGGGTAGCCCATCGACGCGGCGATGCCGGGCCAGTCGATGTTCTTGAAGGCGTAGCAGGTCTCCCACTCGGTGCCGGCGTTCACGGGCTTCGGCGGGGTGTACATCTGGAGGCCGGTGCCGCTCGCCGGCGGATCGAGCGCGGGCTCGGGCGCCCAGACGAAGTTGCCGGTCTTGAGCGGCCGGTCGTTGCACGTCTTGCGGGAACGCTTGCCGCCGGCCGGCAGCACGTCGGCGGGCAGACACTCGTCCTCGGTCGCCTTGGCGCCGCGCTTGATCCACTGCTCGATCAGCTTGATCGTGCCGTTGGACAGCGGCCGCGCCGCCTGCGGCATGGCGTCGCCCACCGCCTTGCCGCGCAGCTTCTGGATGAGGAAGCTGTTCTTCGGATCGCCCGGGATGACGAGCGTGGCACCGTTCGCTTCGGGATGCGAGGCGGGACGGTTCACGAGCGACGCGTACGACACCTCTTCGGAGTCGAGCGCCAGCTCACCCTGGCGGGTGAGCGTCGAGTGACAGGTGGGCAGGGCGCAGCTCTGCGTGAACACCTGCTGGACGGTACGGAACGGGCGGATGCCCTTGCCGCAGCCGACGGCCGCCTCGCACCGCGCGACCGACGTCTTGCAGGCCTTCGGGAACGAGCCGTCCTTCACGGCTCTGGCGATCACGCGCTTCACGCACTTCATGTGCTTCGCGGCGCTCGGCGCGCCGGCGCACTCGCACTCGTTGCCGACCTGGGTCTGCATCGCCGTGACGGCGTCGGGGTTCTGGCATTTCGTGGACAGGCAGTCCGTCGTGGCTGCCGCCGCCAGCGCGGGCAGCAGCAACGCGACGGCGAACGCCAGCGCCTTCGTCGAGCTTCTCATCCGATGGTCCCCCCACTCCGGCGCAGCATCGAGAAGAACTCGCGCCGGGTCTGCGGCCCATACCAGCGGAGCGATCGGCCTGCACGCGCGCCTCCCTGCGCCAGCTGGAGCTGGTCCAGCTTGTCCTCCGGGATCGAGCACCGCTGCGCGCCGCGCTTCACCTTGTAGAGCTTCGCGGCGTTCTCGCCGAGGATACGGCGCTTCGCGCCTTCGGTGAGCGCCGGGTAGCCGAACTGCTCCTGCATGCTGACGGGGATCTGCAGGTTCTTGAAGGCGTCGATGAGGAACTGCGGCGAGCCCCACCAGACCGAGTCCGTGCCCCACAGGATGTTCTTCGAGCCGAGCGTCTTCAGGAGCTGCCCGATGAAGTGCGCGCAGCCCTCGGGCCCTTGGCCCAGCAGGATGATCGCGAACGTACTGCCGATCTCGGCGTAGCAGCGGCGCCGCTCCTTCGGCGTCAGGCTCTCGAGGATCTGGATGAACTCGCTGTTGCCGGGCTTCCCTTCGGGATGCGTCGTCCCCTGGAAGTAGCCGGAGTGGTAGGCGCAGAACTTGAGGTTGGGGAAGTCGCGGACGACCTTCGGGAAGTCGGTGGTGCGCACGCTCTCCGGGCTCCCGGGCGCGAAGACCGCCGGCAGGCCCTTGTGGCAGTTCACCAGCTTGAGCCCGAGTTGCGACGCCCGCTCGAGCATCGGATAGGCGATGGCCTCGTCGTCGAGCCGCCAACCGTTGTACGAGTAGGTGTAGCACTTGAGGGCGCGGCCCTTGAGCGTCTTCACCTGGTACTCGAGCGTCTCGAGCGACGTGACGGTTCCGGGCGGCGCCTTCGGGTCGATGATGGCCTGCGACAGCGCGCGCTCCGAGCCGGCGAGCTCGTTGATGAGGTCGCGCGTCTCGGCCATCTTGTCCGGCCCCATCGGAAAGCCGAACGGCAGGCCGCTGATCACGCCGACGTCGGTCTCGCTGTTGATGTAGACCTCGCGGATGAAGTTCGTCTGGCCGATGCTCTCCGGGCACTCGAGGTTCGGCGACGGGATGAACTCGAGGAAGCAGGTCGCGTCGCCGGGATAGAGCTCCAGATCGACGTGGTGCTGCTGCACGTCGAGCACGAACACCTTCTTGTCGAGCAGCTCGCGGCCGGCGTCGAGATCGTCGCAGTGGACCTTGCCGACGGGCATCGCGGCGGCGTCGCCGGTCTGGTCGACGCCGTGCAGCTTGTTCAGGACCATGAAGGCGGTCGCGGTCGCGGCGGCGGTGCGCAGGAACTGGCCACGGCTCATGCCCAGACGGCGAGCGCGGTGCTCGGTTTCTTCGCGGATCAACTTCGCAGCGAGCTGCTGCTTCGGCGTGGCACCCTCGGGTATCCACTCCATGTTCGAGACGGGCGCCATCGGAAACGGCAGCGTCGCGTCGTCTCGGTGTGGCGGCTTCGGCATGATGGCCCTCCCCAGCGGGACTCGATCGTTCCCTAGCGACGTACCACGCGGCCCGCAAAATCGTCGAGCCGTCGCGTGCATACGAGGCGACCGATCAGTCACGCGGATCAACCGATGAGCCCCGGGGCCGTCGATGACGCGCAGCGCCGAACGGCTCAGAGGGTCTTCAGCAGCGTGCGCATGTCGTCGAGCAGCGGCTCGCCCAGCGCGCGGAGCGCAGACGCCGTGGCGTCCCCGATGACCCGTCGGCCGACCAGCGAGCGCACCCGGAAGTTGAACCCCACCATCTTCCGGCTGCCCTTGTGCAGCGTGTTCTTGATCGCCTTGCGCTTGCCGCCCGTCACCAGACCTTGCGACGTCGCCGTCCGCTCGCGCGCCTTCACCGAGAGCTTCTCGAGCGACCGCTTCGTGCGGCCGAGGTCGTCCGACGCGCGCACCATCGCGATCAGCAGGTCGAGGCGACAGAGGATCGACTCGTAGGTCGCCGCGCGCGGCCCGCACTCGCCCGGCGGCACGCTCGTCGTCGTCGTGCTCGTGGTGGTCGTGGTGGTCGTCGACGTCGTGGTGCTCGTGGTGGTCGCGACCGTCGACGTGGTGACGCCGTCGATCGCCGGGCCGATGACGACGGCGCGGACCGCCGCCGGCGCCTCACACGAGTTGGTCGCGCAGTACCCGAGGCCCTGGCTCTCGCTGTCGCAGGCGCGGCAGAAGCCGGCGGGGACGTCGTAGTAGCAGCTCGTCGCGAGGCCGTCGGCGCGCTGCCACGCGAGCGCGCACGCGGCGACGTTGGTCCCGAGCGACTCGCAGCCGTTCTCGAGGAACGTCGTGCGCGCGGGGTCGTCGCAGGCGAAGCACGTGTTGGGGCACGGGTCCTCGCCGAGCTCGGTGCGGCCGCAGCTCGTGCAGACGTTCGGGTCGACCGCCGAGGAGCACGGCGCCGGCCGCTCGATGCGGTCGACGTGCCAGGCGGCGTCGCACGCGGCATCGTCGTTGCCGAACTGCGCACAGGCGTCGTTGCCGTGGGCACCGCCGACGTAGTTCGTGTGCGCCGGATCCTTGCAGTCGACGTCGCGGCACTGGTTCACCGCCAGCGCCACGAGCGGGCCGAACGAGCCGCGGAAGTAGCCACCGCTCGAGTTGTCGAGGGTCTCGAACGTCATGCCCGGGACGGAGGGGAACGTCGCCGCACCCGGAGCCGTGAGCTGGGGCTCCCCGACGCACGTGTTCGACAGGCGTGCATCTGCTTGCGGCAGGATCGACGACAACCATTGGAAGCCGTGGTCGAGCCGCAGCTGAGTGTGCGCGAAGATCCCGCCGCCACCGTTCACGAACGCCGCGAGGGCGGCGGCGCCGTCGTTGATCGCGTCGAGCTGCTCCTGCACCAGGCCACCGTGCCCCGAGTCGTCCTCCTGGCTCGGCATGTACACGATGCCCGCGTCGAGCACGGACGGCGAGATGGTGTCGGCGAAGAAGGCCGGAATGGCGTCGTACTCGGTGATGATCTCGCGACTCCAGCCGAGCCCAGGCAGCGTCGACGCGTCGAACCCGTGCTCGAACCCCTCGACGGCCGTCGTGCCGTTGCAGCCCAGGCAAACCGCGATCTTGTTGCCGTTCGTCACGAGCGGCGCGAGACGGTCGAAGCCGTCCTGGATGAAGAGGAAGCCGTTGCGGTTTTCGTTCGAGCGCGGCGTGAAGAAGCACTGCGACGGCACGCTGCCACGCTCGAAGTACCAGCTGCTCTCGCACGCGGGCTGCTCGTCGGCGCGGTCCAGGCAGCCGTCGTCGGCGGGCTCGTTCAGGAACGTGACGTGCGCCGGCGCCTCGCACGTGGAGCACGTGTTGCCGCACTCGCCCGCGAGGCGCTGGCCGACGTCGCACGCGTGGCACTCGCCCGCGGCGTAGAAGCACGGGATCGGCGCGCTCGTGAATCCGACGAGGACGTACTTGCCGTCGCAGGCCGCCTCGTTGCCGTCGAATGCACGGCACGCATCCGGGAACCACGAGCCCGCCAGCGTGCGATTCGCATCGGCGCACGGCGTGCACGTGTTCTCGCACTGCCCCTGCACCTCCTGGTCCGCGGCGCACGGGGCGCAGAATCCATGGTGATGCGAGCAGGCGATCGGCATGCCGTCGACCGTCAGCTCGAACCGGGCCACGCACGCCGCCGCGTTGCCCGTGAACTGCGCGCACCCGCCGGCGCCCGCTGTCGTCCGGGTGGCATCCTTGCAGCTCGTGCACTCGTTCGTGCAGAGGCCCTGCACCTGCCGATCGCCGGAGCACCCGCGGCACTGGTCGCCGTCGAAGAACCCGTTGGCATCCGGGGCAAGCCCGTCGACGATCAGCGGGCCGGGCGCGGCCCCGGCGGCGACCGGGAATGCGAGCGCGAGAAGCAGCAGCAGGCTGGGCATCGGCGCCTCCGTGGTCGAACGTGCTCCCGTCCCCACCCCGCGCCCACTCCCTACGGCGGTGCCGCGTGCCCGTCAAGAAACACCCCTGCAAAGCATTGCGTGCTTCCTGGCCTGGCGGTCGGAGACCCGCCATGTCGCACGGCCCGGCATCGTCATGCCGGCCGCACCCACGGTGGACGGGCGTATCGCCAGGCGCTCGCGCCCGGCACGTGCCTGCAGACGTTCGCCTGCACGCCCATCGAGCCGTACGCGCGCGAGCACACTCCTATGCGCCGGGCATCGGGATGATCGTCACCGTGGAGCTCGAGAGCGGCGAGCGCACCGAGCTCGTCGGCGTCGCGACCGAATGGCGCGCACCACGTTGACAACGCGTCCCCGCGGGTCCATCAACGTGAGTCCGTCTCCGGGCGGCTCACGCGATGCCTCAGGCCACCACCGCACGCGCCCTGCTCCGCCGACTGCATCCCTGGCTGGGCCGTGCGGTGCATCAGCGCTGGACGCTGCATCGGTCCTTCTACCAGAAGGAAGCCGACGCGCTGCTGATCGCGCTGTCCAAGTACCAGGGCCGCATGCCGGCCGAGCTCGCGCTGCGCCTCGAGGGATTCCTCGGCCGGCTGCATCGCGAGTGGTTTCCGCGGACGTGGCGCACGAACCCGACCTATGACGAGGTCGTCGCCGACTTCCGCTGGTGGCTGAATGCCGCCGAGCGCTGGTCGGAGCCACGCCCGAAGGCCACGCGTCAGTCCACCGCCAAGGGCCCGCGCACCAAGGAGCCGTTGTCGAAGCAGCCCGAGAAGCTGCTCGCGATCCTCCGCCTGCCGCCGAACTGCACGAAGAAGCGCTTCCTCGCCGCATGGCGACGGTTCTTGAAGGAGAACCATCCCGACCTGAACCCCGGCCAGACGGCCGAGGACAAGCGCCGATTCGCCGAGGCCGTCGCGCTCTGGAAGCGACGCTAGTGTCCCGTCTCGAAAGTAGCGCCTACGAGATCGGGTGGGATCGCGGCGCCTGGCAAGGCGCGACGACGAGGAATAGCAGGCCCTATTGCGAGGAGGAGCAACGATGCCAGGCGCCGTGAGACCGCCCGAGATCGTAGGCGCTACTTTCGAGACGGGACACTAGCTACTTCGGGATGTCCTCGCCCTGCTCGCGACGGGATTCCGTGAGCAGCACGCCGTCGACTTCGCCGCCGAGCAGCAGCAGCAACGCCAGCAGGTACATCCACAGCAGCAGCACGATGACCGCGCCGAGTGAGCCGTACGTCTTGTCGTACGACCCGAACTTCGCGACGTAGAACGAGAACAGGATCGTCGTCGCGAAGAAGCCGCCCGTGAAGACCACCGACCCGGGCGAGAACCAGCGCCACGGCAGGTCGACGTCCGGGCACTGGTCGTAGATGGTCGCGATGACGAAGGTCACGGCGGCGAGCATCACCGTCCAGTTGAGGAAGAGGATGCTGTAAGCGCCGGCTGGGCCGAGGATGGTGCCCACCCACGCGACCAGCGGGCCGGTGCCGACCGCGAGCACGAAGGCCAGGATCATGAACAGCGAGAGCGCGATGGTGAGGCCGATCGCCTTCAGGCGAATCTTCCACCACGGCCGCCGCTCGGGCACGCGATAGGCGACGTTGAGCGCGTCCATCACGCTCGCGACGGCGGCCGACGAGCTCCACAGCGCCAGGATCGCGCCGATCGACAGCAGCCCGCTCCGCGGCTGCCCGAGCAGGCTCTGGATCGTCGTCTGCAGGATCTCGAAGACCTGCCCGGGCACCAGGCCCACCGCCCGGCCGAGCAGCCAGTCCTCGATGCCCTTCGCCGCCGGCGTCAGCGTCACCACCGACAGCAGGAAGATCAGAAACGGGAACAGCGCGAAGAAGAAGTAGTAGGCCAGCGCCGCGGCCAGCGTCGTGACGCGATCCTCGGAGATACGGCGGCCGAGCTGGCCGAAGAAGGCGCGCGGGCGGCGGAGCTGCCGCCAGAGCATCGGCCACGCGCGATAGACGGCCTTCTCTACCTTCTTCGGTTCGGGCGGCGGCGCCGACTTGTCCTTTGCGAGATCCACGCGACATCAAATAGCCGGAGCCAATCCGCTGACAAGGGATCGCCCTCACGTCTTGGCGTGATTCGCCCGAGAGTACCGGCCGTGGGAGGACAATCGATGGCTCGTACGCTCTGGCGCTCCGTCGCAGCAATGGCCCTGTTCCTGTGCGCCCGCACGGCGGCGCACGCCCTGGACGGCGCGTCCGTGACCGGCATCATCACGGCCGCCGATCCGCCCGGAACGCCGCTGCCCGGCGCCGTGGTGGTCGTCACGCAGGGCGACGAGCGGGTCGCCGCCGTCACCGACGCGACCGGCGCCTACGTGCTGAACGGACTCGACACCGGCGAGCACCGGCTGGTGTCCTATGCGCCCGGCTACACGGTGGGTACGGTCGCCGCGGTCTCGGTGCCGAGCGAGGGTGCGACGCAGGACCTCGCGCTGACCGCGTCGGGCACGCTGTTCGAAGCCCTCGGCGTCTTCGGCGGGCAGATCGCCAGCCTCGCCACGGGCGGGCAGAGCGGCGTGTTCTACGCGTCGACGTCGGTGATCCCGCAGGTGTTCCGCACCGTCGACTACGGCGGCACGTGGTCGCCGGTCACGCCGACGAGCGACGATCCCGCCGCCGGCCTCGTCGGCTTCAACGCGGGTGGCGGGCTCACCACGAGCGCCTATGCCGGCGACGTCGCCATCGAGGTGAACGGCGTCGTGTACTTCTCGACCGACTTCGGCGTCACGTGGCAGAGCGTCGGCCACGCCGGTGGCCCGCTGTCCGGCGGGCCGAACCCGCAGCTCCTGTGGGGCCACAGCGTCGAGACGAACGTCCTCCTCCGCGTCAGCGGCACGACGACGCTCCGCGCAGACATGAGCGCGCCGACGCCGACGTTCATCGAGCAGACGCCGTCGTACCTCGCGAGCGCCGACGACCGCATCGCCGTCGCGGCCGACGCCGTCGAGGCGTGGGTCGCCGTCGTCAATGCCGCGGGCACCCTGAACGTCTACGACCTGTCCGACGCAACGGCGAGCACCTCGGTCAGCACGCTGTCGGGTCTGCCGTCGCCGCCGACACTCGTCCGGTTCGGCGGCCTGTCGAGCGCCGACGGCGTTCCGCCGGACGCCCTCCTCGTCTACGCGAACGGCAGCAACACGGCCGTCATGGCGACGAAGAACGGCGGCACGACGTTCACCTCGGTGAGCGCGGCGACGTCGGTGCCGGGGGGCTGCGGTCAGGGCCCCGGCAGCGTGGGCGCCATCGCGCCCCAGAGCACCGACACGACGGGCAGCGGCACCATCTCGCAGTGCTTCGTCACGAAGACCGGCACCGATCCGCTCGCGTTCACGACGATCCCCGGGATCAACAACAACACCGGTCTCGTGTTCGATCCCTTCTACGGCGCGTCGAACCTCGTGGCGCTGTCCGGCGACGGCAACCGCGGCATCGTGAAGAGCGCGGCGACGAGCGCCGGCGTACCCGTGTTCCCCGCCGGCGTCGACGCCGCCCCGGGCGCGGAGCCGTCGTCGGGCGGCGTCGCCGTCGCCGGGCTCACGGTGCCCGTGGTCAAGGACACGAGCTACGGCCCGTCGGGCGCGAGCCAGATCGCCACCGCCCTCTCGGGATCGGGTGGCGGTCTCACGGTGGCGTCGGACGACGGCGGCGACACGTTCACCACCGTCGTCGCGAAGGGCGGCAACGCGGTCGACTGGTGGCAGGGCGCGAGCGCGTCGTGGATGGTCGCCGGCCACGGCGGCGCGGGAACGCTCGTCACCGCGGTCGCCGACTGGACGTCGAGCACGCCGCCGCAGATCGGTCCGAACGTGCCCGGCACGGACGCGAACGCGCTCGGCGCCACCGGCATGGCCGAGCAGTTCGCGGTCACCGCGGTCGAGGGCGTGCCCGGCGCCGACGTCGTATTCATCGGCGGCGGCTCGAACGTCGACCAGACCGGCACCGGCGGCACCGTCTTCCGCGGCGTGCTGAGCGGCACCGGCCCGACCACCATCACCGACGGCGCCGTGCTGAGCGATCCGCTCATCGGCGCGCGCGCCGTGCGCGCCCTCGCCTACTGCGCCACGATCGGTACCGACGAGGACGTGCTCTTCGTCGCGACCGCCAACGACAGCACGGGCACCGTCGTCCGCGTCGTCGCGGCGTCGGGCGACGCGCCCGTGGCCACGGAGGTGTTCACCGGCACGCGCGTCAACGACGTCCGCGCCCACTGCGCCACCGGCACGGTCTACGCCGGCACCGGCGCGAACTCGGGTGGACCCAGCGGCGGCCTGCAGGGCTCGACCGACGGCGGCCTCACGTTCGCCGCGGTACCGATCGCGGCGGCCGGACTGCCGGGCAACCTGAACGTGCAGGTCGTCGCGGTCGACCCGAACGACGGCGCGCATCTGCTCATCGCGGGCAACAGCGAGGGCTTCATCGTGGAATCGACCGACGGCGGCACGACGTGGACCGTCGTCAACTCGCCGACCGCGCCGGGCGGCCGCAACTTCCTCTCCGAGGGCGTCGGCGACCTCGAGATCCCGACGTCTACGAGCGCGCTCGGCCGCGCCGCCGGCGACCGTCGCACCCTGGTCGGCACGGGCGGCGGCCTCTTCGGCGCGAGCTTCGGCGGCTCGGGCGGCAGCGGGTGCACGAGCGCCGCGCAGTGCGACGACGGCGACGCGTGCACGACGGACGAGTGCTCGGCCTCGACCTGCACCCACACCGCGATCCCGGGCGTCGAGGGCGTCCGCTGCGCGCTCGACGTCGCAAACGCCGACGTCTCCTGCGCCGACGCCAAGCTGCAGCGACAGCTGGCGAAGAAGCTCGCGAAGATCGGTCGCGTTCTCGACAAGTACGCCGCCTCCACCAAGGCGTCCAAGAGCCAGAAGCTGAAGGCCTCGCTGCAGAAGCAGCTCGCCGCGCTCGCCCGCAAAGTGGCCAAGGCGAAGAAGAGCGACGCCGACTGCAAGGCGTTGCTCGGCGCGCAGCTCGACGCCGTCCGCGCGCTGGTGGACGCGCTCTAGTCGTTCCTCAGGCCGCCGCCGTCCCGGAAGCGGCCGGGTCGTAGCCGAGGTTGGGCGCGAGCCAGCGCTCGACCTCGGCTACCGACACCCCCTTGCGGCGCGCGTAGTCGGTCACCTGGTCGCGGTCGATGCGCCCGAGCGCGAAGTAGCGCGCGTCGGGATGCGCCAGGTAGATGCCGCTGACGCTCGCCGCCGGCAGCATCGCGAAGTGCTCCGTCAACGTGATCCCGATGGCCTGCGCGTCGAGCAGCGCGAAGAGCTTCGCCTTCTCGCTGTGGTCCGGACAGGCGGGATAGCCGAACGCCGGCCGGATGCCGCGGAACTTCTCCTTCAGCAGCGCGTCCAGCGCGAGGTGCTCGTCCGGCGCGTACCATTCGCGGCGCGCGCGCTCGTGCAGCATCTCGGCCGCGGCCTCGGCGAGGCGGTCGGCCAGCGCCTTCACCAGGATCGCGTCGTAGTCGTCGTGCGTGCGCTCGAACTCGCCGGCGATCTCCTCCGCGCCGAGCCCGGCCGTCACGGCGAAGGCCCCGATCCAGTCGGGCACGCCCTTCGGCGCGACGTAGTCGGCGAGCGCCAGGTGCGGCTTCGTCGCCTGCTGGCGCAGCGTCGGGAAGCGCGTCAGCTCGGCCGTACGCGATTCGTCGGCGTACACGACGACGTCGTTGCCCTCGCTCTGCGCCGGCCAGAAGCCGTAGACGCCGCGCGCGCGCAGTCGGCGCTCCGACACGAGGCGGTCGAGGAGCCGGCGGCCGTTGGCGTACAGGTCGCGCGCCGCCTCGCCGTACTTCGGGTCGTCGAGCACCTCGGGGAAGCGCCCGGGCAGCTCCCACGCGGTGAAGAAAAACCGCCAGTCGATGTACGGCACCAAGGTCTCGAGCGGGATGTCGTCGATCACGCGGCGACCGAGGAACGACGGCCGCGTCGTATCGGCCGGCGTCCACACGATCGGGGGCCGGCTGGCGTCGGCCACCGACAGCGGGATCAGCGGGCGCGCCACCTTCTGCTGGTGCACCTCGCGCAGCCGCTCCTGCTCGACGCGGTTCGACGCGTCCAGCTCGGCCTTGCGTACCGGGTCGAGCAGGCTCGACACCACGCCGACGGCGCGCGACGCGTCGAGCACGTGCACCGTGCTCTCGGCGTACGCCGGCGCAATCTTCACCGCCGTGTGCTCGCGGCTCGTCGTCGCGCCGCCGATCAGCAGCGGGACGTCGAGCCCGCGCCGCTGCATCTCCTGCGCGACGTGCACCATCTCGTCGAGCGACGGCGTGATCAGGCCGGAAAGCCCGATCAGGTCGGCCTGCTCCGCGAGCGCGGTCTCGAGGATCTTCTCGCACGGCACCATGACGCCGAGGTCGACGACCTCGTAGTTGTTGCAGCCGAGCACGACGCCGACGATGTTCTTGCCGATGTCGTGAACGTCGCCCTTCACCGTCGCCATGACGATCTTGCCCTGCGAGCGATGGTCGCCGCTCGCCGCCTTCTCCGTCTCCATGAACGGCAGGAGGTAGGCGACGGCCTTCTTCATGACGCGCGCGCTCTTCACGACCTGCGGCAGGAACATCTTGCCCGCGCCGAAGAGGTCGCCGACGACCTTCATGCCGTCCATGAGCGGGCCTTCGATCACCTCGAGCGGCTTCGCGAACTGCCGCCGCGCCTCCTCGACGTCGGCGTCGATGAAGTCGACGATGCCCTTCACGAGCGCGTGCGATAGCCGCTCGGCGACGGGCGCTTCGCGCCACGACAGGTCGATCTCGCGCTTCTTGCCGGCGCCCTTCACCTGCTCGGCGAACGTCACCAGCCGCTCGGTCGCGTCGGGCCGGCGGTTCAGGAGCACGTCCTCGACGTGCTCCAGCAGCTCGGCGGGAATCTCCTCGTAGACGGCGAGCTGGCCGGCGTTGACGATGCCCATGTCCATGCCGGCTTTGATCGCGTGGAAGAGGAACGCCGAGTTCATCGCCTCGCGCACCACGTTGTTGCCGCGGAACGCGAACGACAGGTTGCTGACGCCGCCGCTCACCTTGGCGCCGGGACAATGCACTTTGATCAGCTTCGTCGCCTCGATGAAGTTGACCGCGTAGTCGGCGTGCTCCTCGAGGCCCGTGCCGATCGCGAGGATGTTCGGGTCGAAGATGATGTCGTTCGGGTCGAAGCCGACGCGCTCGGTGAGGAGCGCATACGCGCGCCGGCAGATCTCGATCTTCCGCGCCGTGGTGTCGGCCTGCCCGGTCTCGTCGAACGCCATCACGACGACGCCCGCGCCGTAGCGCTGGACGAGGCGCGCCTTCTGCAGGAAGTCGGCCTCCCCTTCCTTCAGGCTGATGGAGTTGACGACGGGCTTCCCCTGGACGCAGCGCAGCCCCGCCTCGATCACCGACCACTTCGAGCTGTCGACGACGATCGGCACGCGCGCGATCTCGGGCTCGGTCGCGACGAGGTTCAGGAACGTCGTCATCGCCTGCTCGGAGTCGAGCAGGCCCTCGTCCATGTTGACGTCGATCAGGTTGGCGCCGCCGCGCACCTGGTCGAGCGCGACGGCGAGCGCGGCGGTGAAGTCGCCGTCGACGATGAGCTTCTTGAACTTCGCCGAGCCCGTGACGTTCGTCCGCTCGCCGATCATGATGAAGTTCGACTCGGGGCGGATCACCAGCGTCTCGAGGCCGCTGTAGCGGGTGAGCCCGTCGGACGTGGCCGGCACGCGCGGCGGCAGGCCCTCGACCGCCTCGGCGATCGCGCGGATGTGGTCGGGCGTGGTGCCGCAGCAGCCGCCGACGATGTTGATGAGGCCGCTCTCCGCGAACTCCCGCAGGAGCTGGCCGGTCGTGGGCGGGTCCTCGTCGTAGCCGCCGAACGCGTTCGGCAGGCCGGCGTTCGGGTAGCAGCTCACGTACGACGTCGTCAGCGCCGCCAGCTCGGCGAGGTACGGGCGCATCTCGCGCGCGCCGAGCGCGCAGTTGATGCCGACGGCAAGCGGCTTCGCGTGGGCGATCGAGGTGTGGAACGCGTCGATCGTCTGGCCCGACAGCGTGCGGCCGCTGCGGTCGGTGATCGTCACCGAGATGATGATGGGCAGGTGCACGCCGAGCGCCTCGTAGACTTCCTGGATCGCGACGAGGCACGCCTTGGCGTTCAGCGTGTCGAAGATGGTCTCGACCAGCAGGACGTCACAGCCGCCCTCGACGAGCGCCCGCGCCTGCTCGTGGTAGGCGGCGCGCACCTGCTCGAACGTGACGGCGCGGAACGCCGGGTCGTTGACGTCGGGCGAAATCGAGAGCGTGCGGTTCGTCGGGCCGAGCGCGCCCGCCACGAAGCGCGGGCGGTCGGGCGTCTTGGCGGTCCAGGCGTCGCACGCCTCCCGCGCGAGACGCGCCGACGCGACGTTCAGCTCGTACACGACGGACTCGAGGCCGTAGTCGGCCTGCGCGATCACCGTGCTGCCGAAGCTGTTGGTCTCGATGATGTCGGCGCCGGCCGCGAGGTACTCGTCGTGGATCGCACGGATGACGTCGGGCCGCGTGAGGCACAGCACCTCGTTGTCACCGCGGAGGTCGCGATCGTGGCCCGCGAAGCGCGTTCCGCGGAAGTCGGCCTCCGTCAGCTTGTGGCGCTGCACCATCGTGCCCATGGCGCCGTCGAGCACGAGGATGCGGCGGCGCAGGAGCGCGTCCAGGGTGGCGGTGGGATCGTGCGGCATCAGGCGGTCCCCTTCGTGGCAAACGCGGTGATCACTTCGAAATGCGGCTGGCGACGCTCGCGCGACGTCACGTCGCACGCATCGACGTCCAGGCCGGCCCCGGTGAGCATGCGCCGGAGCGCGGCCGGCGCGAAGCCGGGGTGTACGTGGCCGTAGGCGGCGGTCTGGTCCAGGTGCCGGTGCGCGGCGAGGGTGATGAGCGTCACCCCGCCGCCGGGACGGAGCACGCGCGCGGCCTCGGCGAGCACGCGGTCGGGCTGCTTCGCGCTGGTCAGGACGTTGAAGAGCAGGACATGGTCGAACTCGGCGTCGCCCGACGGCACGTCCTCGAGATCGCCCTGCACGACGCGGACGTTCGGCAACCGGGCGAGCCGCGTGCGCGCGGCGTCGAGCACCCGCGTGCTGCGGTCGAGGCAGGTGACGCTCTTCGCGCGCGGCGCGACGAGCTGCGCGATGACCCCGTCGCCCGAGCCGCCGTCGAGCACGTCGCCGAGCCGAACCATGCCGAGAAACGCGCGCGCGAAGGCGTCCCACGTGCGTCCCGGCGACCAGTGCCGCTCCATCTGGCCGGCGACCGAGTCGGGCCATGCCGAGCGTTTCTCGCGGGCACGCACCAGGTCGTCGGCGCGCGACGCGTCCGAGCGCAGGACGGCGTCGTCGACCTCGGTCTCGAGCAGCGTCCAGACCTTGCGGGCGTCGGCGGGCATGGCGCCGTCGTTCAGCGCGTAGACGGTCGACGCGCCGTTCCGGCGGTCGCGGAGCACGCCCGCTTCCTTCAGCCGACCGAGGTGGGTCGACACCCGCGACTGGGCCAGCTCGGTGATCCCGGTGAGCTCCGCCACCGTCAGCTCGTGCCGGGCGAGCAGCGCCACGAGACGCACCCGGGTGGGGTCGCCGAAGAGGTGCAGCAGCTCGAGGGTTCCGGCCAGGGACGACATCTATCCGTTCATCCTGATCACAGGATGTACGGCCGGTGTCAACCGGGACCTCAGGCCGCGCGACGGTCGACGATGACGGGCATGCCCCTGGCGGGAGCCAGGGTGATGCTGCGGCGGACGATCTCGGCCCGGTAGCCGGGGACGAGCCGGAGGGTCAGCCGCCCGAGGACCTGCGCCAGCACGACCTTCATCTCGAACATGGCGAATGCCATCCCGATGCAGCGCCGGACGCCACCGCCGAACGGGAAGAAGGTGTAGGGGCCCGGCTTGGTCGTGAGGAAACGTTCCGGGTCGAAGCGCTGGGGCTCCGGCCAGACGTCGGGACGCTGGTGCGTCAGGAAGATGCACGGCGCGGCCGTCACGCCCGCGGGGAGATCCCAGCCACCGATCCGTGTCGGCCGATGCAGCTTGCGGCCGACGAACTGGATGATCGGCGTCAGCCGCATCGTCTCCTTCAGCGTGGCGTCGCACCACGTGAGCGCGGCGACGTGGTCGGCGCCGACGGGGCCGTCGCCGCACACCTCCGCGCGCTCGGCCTGCAATCGCTCGAGGACGTCGGGATGCTCGAGGATGCGACAGACGGCCCACGCGAGCGTCGTCGCCGTCGTCTCGTGACCAGCGAGCAGCAGCGTGATCATCTCGTCGCGCAGCTCGACGTCGGTCATCGGGGCGCCCTGCTCGTCGCGCGCCTCCATCAGCAGCGACAGGATGTCGGTCCGTCCAACCGTGCCCGACGCGCGACGGCGCGCGAGCTCGGCGTACAGCTGCGCGTCGACCTCGGCACGCAACGCGACGAACCGCCGCCACGGCGTGAGCGGGCCGAGATCGCGACGCAGGAACGGCGCGAGCAGCAGCGGGTTCGTCGCGACGGCGAGGAGACGCAGCAGGCTCGCGCGCAGCGCGCCCATCTGCGCCCCGTCCTCCAGGCCGAAGACGGTGCGCAGGATCACGTCGAGCGTGATGCTCTGCATCTCCTCGTGCAGCGGAAACGGCTCGCCGACCGGCCAGCGCTCGATCGCGGCGTCGGTGATGCGCCGCATGGTCTCGCCGTAGGCCTGCATGCGCTCGCCGTGGAACGGCGGCAGCATGAGACGGCGCTCGCGCAGGTGCTGCGCGCCGTCGAGGAGCAGCAACGAGTGTGAGCCGAGCACCGGCTCGAGGATGTCGTTCGACTCCCCGGCGCGGAGATCGTCGTCGTTGCCGGTGAAGATCTCCTTGATCGCGTCGGGGTGGCTGAAGGCCACCTGGGTGGGACGCCCGGGCAGGCGGAACGTGAACGCGTCGCCGTAGCGACGCGCGCACGCGGTGAGGAACTCCTGCGGCTGCACCGCGAGGCGGATCGCCTGCAGCAGCGCCGGAGCGCCCGGCCCGGGCGGGAGCGTCATGCCGTCGTCGGCTCCCACACGCCGAGGAGCTTCCAGATGCGCTTCGACGACGGGGTCACCACCCCGATCTCGACGAGGAGCTCGCGCACCTTGCGCAGCGCCTCGAGCGTCCGCGCCTTGTGCACCGGGTTCCGGCCGTAGGCCTCGCGCAGGACGGAGCGCGGGATGCCGTACGTCTTCACGATCTGCGACGACGGCCGCATCATCATCTGGGCCATGATCGCGAGGATGATCGGCGCGCGGCGCGACATGAGCCACTTGCGGAACGGGCTCATCTCGGCGGCGTGCTCGCGCAGGTACTGGCGCGCGAAGCAGAGGTGCCGCGCCTCCTCGGTGACGTGGATCTGCATCACGCGCTTCAGCAGCGGGTGGAGCCCGCGGTTGCTGCGGAGCGCCTGGCGCTGCACGTGATCGATCGGGTCCTCGCCGCCGAGCACGAACACGAAGAAGAGCTCGGGGAAGCGGCGGCCGAGCCGCACGACCTGGTTGCCGCCGAAGCGCTGCCACCACGACAGCCCGGGGATGTCGAAGCCCGAGCGATTCACGAACTCCTGGAACATCAACGAGTGCTGCGCCTCCTCGATGACCTCGTGGTAGACGTAGCGGAACTCGGGCGAGTTGTTCGGCAGCTTGAGCGCGAACTCGAGAAGGCCGCGCTTCAGCACGCCCTCGAACTGCAGGCCGATCTTCATGAAGGTGGCCATCATGTGCAGCCCGATGCGCGCGCGGATCGCCGGCGGCTGGCTCTGGTACCAGGCGGTGCCGCCGAGGACGTCGTCGGTCGAGAGCTCCCAGCGCGGGTCCTCGGGATCGATGGCGAACTCGGGGTCGTCCCACGCGATGTCGGCGTACGCGTCGAAGTGCTTCACGACCGACTGGTGGCTCAGGCGACGCACGAGGTCCGTGTAGGATTCCTTTTTGCGCGATCCGGCCACGGCACGCTCCTCCTCGGGCACCTCGTAGGTGGTTCCGAGCATGGCTCCGGCAGTGGTGGTCGACATGGGTGTGATCTCCTTCCTCAAGACGACTTCGGCATGACGAGGCGCGCGAGCGCCTTCAGATTGTCGAGAACCTGTTCGGTCTGCGCTTCCTGCTGTCCTCCGCCCTGGATGCGATGGATCGCCAACCCGTCGAGCAGCGCGAACACGAACGTCGGCGCGACCTCGTAGAACGGGTTCGGCGTGTCGGGAGCGGAGAACAGATCGCGGAACGTGCCGCGGACCGTCTCCATCAGCCGGTCGGTGGTGGCGGTGAAGTGGGTGCGCAGCTCGGGGTCGGTGCGCGACGCGACGGCGAGCTCGAGCCAGGCGTAGAACGTCGGGCCCGAGAACATGGTCCACAGGAGGTCGATCGCCGACGCCGCGCGATCGGTGCCCGCGGGCAGCCGGTCGAAGGCCTCCAGGAACTCCTTGTGCCGCCGCGTGAAGAGATGCTCGACGGCGGCGGTGACCAGTTCGATCTTGGTCGGGAAGTGGTGCAGCTGGGCGCCCCGCGAGACCCCCGCCCGGCGTGCGATCTCCGGGGTGCTGGTGCGGGCGTAGCCGAGGTCGTTCAGGCAGGCGATGGTGGCGTCCAGCAGGCGCGCCCGCGTGGCGGCGGTGCGATCGGCCTGGGTGCGGCGGGTCTTGACGACGGCTGCGCTCACGGGTTTTCGTCTAGCCCCTCAGAAACAAACAGTCAAGCCTGACTGTATCTTTTTTCTCGTTGCGCCGACATGACCTTTTCATTGACGGGAAGTTACGGCGCCACGTAACCTCCCTTCGATCGACCGGGGGGACGACCATTCACGGGCACCCCCGGCCTAACGCTGGAGGCACTCGGACGATGATGCGGACCCCCCTGCTGGCCCTCTTCGCCGCCGTTGCGGCGTTCGCCATGCCCGCCCACGCCGCCTGCCCGGCGGCCTGCTCGGTTCCCGGCGGCGGCTCGCCCAAGACCGACTGCGTGGTCGGCTTCGACGGGATCACGCTGAACTCGCCGGCGTCCAAGCCGAAGTTCATCCAGTGCACGGACGGCGATCCGTCGTGCGACACCGACGGCGCGCTGAACGGCGCGTGCAGCGTCCTCGTCTCGGTGTGCCTGCAGAACAGCGGCCTCCCGGCCTGCAGCTCGGGCACGGTCGTGTCGTTCGACGTGAAGAACAAGGCGGCGGACAGCCCGAACTTCGATCCGCAGCGCCAGGCGCTGGAAGACGCGGTCGCTGCGCTGCTGCCCGCGACGAGCCCCGTCTGCACCGGTCCCCAGGTCCTGACGACCAAGCTGCGGGTGAAGAAGGGCGTGTTCCGGAAGGCGACGAACGTCTACCGCACGGTGGCCGCAGGCGGCAGCGCCGGCAAGGACTCCGACAAGATCAAGGTCCGCTGCCTGCCCTCCACGATCTTCCCCGCGCCGACGCAGGGCTACCAGATCGCCCGCGTCATCACCGACGAGGCCTCGCTGATCGGCGGTCCGCTCGCGCGCGGTCAGCTCGGCGACATCCTGATGGCGAATGACAAGCTGCAGGTCGTGATCCGCAAACCGGGCCGCACGACGCTGCAGATTGGCACCTACGGCGGCAACATCATCGACGCCGACCGCCAGCGCACCGACGGCACCGAGCGCGACAACTTCGAGGGCATGGCGCCCGGCATCAACATCGAGAACACCGCGAACTACACGAGCGTCGTCGTCCTGAACGACGGCTTCAACGGCCAGCCCGCCGTGGTCCGCGCGACCGGCCCCGACGATCTGCTCGACTTCATCAACCCGAGCTCCGTGGTCGCCGGCCTGGGCTTCGCGTTCCCCGCGTCGGCCGACGACGTCGACCTGCCCGTCGACATCCAGACCGACTACATCCTGGACGACGGCGTTCCGTACGTCCGCATGGAGACGACGGTGACGAACACCGGCGCGTCGCCGCTGCCGATCTTCTTCGCCGACTACCTGAACGGCTCCGGCCAGGTCGAGATCTTCCAGCCGGTCTACGGCTTCGGCGAGCCGCTCGTGACGACGTCGTGCGCGACGTCGACGTACGTGCCGTGCAGCGCGGGCACGTGCGACCTGTGCAACTTCACCGCGTACAGCGGCGAGGACCTCGCGAGCGGCGTGTCCTACGGCTACATCCACGGCGTCAACGGCACGACCGCGTTCACCACGAGCGGCGTCAACGTGCAGCTCCTCGGCAAGGAGGCGGTGCTGACGCTGATCGGTGCGTCGGGCCCGAACTTCAACCTCGCGCCGACCGGCATGCCGGGCGACGCCCTCACCTTCACGCGCTGGTTCGTCGTCGGCGACGGCAGCGTCGCGTCGATCACCGACGCGCGCAACCAGATCCAGGGCATCGTCACCGGCCGCATCGCCGGCAAGGTGACGATCGGCAACACGCCGGTGGCCGACGCCGACGTCGCCGTCACCGGCACGGTGGCGCCGGGCCCACTCGGCGGGCCGTCGCGCAACGTCGTGACGCACTTCCGCACCGCCGCCGACGGCACCTACGGCGGCAACGTTCCGCCGGGCGCCTACACCGTCCAGGCCAACAAGGACGGCCGCCTCGCCGCGGCGCCCGCGACGGCCAACGTCAACGTGACGGCCGGCACCACCGCGACGCAGAACTTCACGCTGCCGGGCCCCGGCGGCCTGCGCGTGGTCGTCACCGACGAGAACGGCGATCCGAGCCCCGCGAAGGTGCAGCTGGTCGGCTTCGATCCGTCGCCTGATCCACTCAACACGCAGAACATCCTCGGCATCGTGAACAACGTGACGGGCGTCTTCGGCGAGCCGTCGGAGGACGGCCTGGTGTTCGGCATCTCGTTCGTCGCCTTCGCGCCGCGGACCGGTGACACGGGCGTCCTCGACGTCGAGCCCGGTACGTACCAGCTCGTCGTGTCGCGCGGCCCGCGCTACTCGGCGGCCACGCAGAACGTGACGATCACGGCCGGCTCGACGCTCACCGTCCCGATGCAGATCGCCAAGGTCATGGACACGCCCGGCTACATCGCCGGCGACTGGCACGTCCACTCCATCGACAGTCCCGACGCCGAGGTGACGCGCGCAGAGCGCGTCGCCACGATGCTGGCCGAGGGCATGGACTTCTTCACGCCATCCGACCACAGCGTCCGCGTCACGTTCGCCGACGTGATCGATGCGATGGGTGTCGGCGACCTCGTGGGCACGGCGACCAGCGAGGAGATCACCACGTTCGACTACGGCCACTTCAACAGCTGGCCGCTGACGATCGATCCACTCGACGTGGACGGCGGCGGCGTCGACCACGGGCGCGGCGGCGTCGCGCCGGGCCAGGACTTCCCGTCGCTCGGCAACTACAGCCTCTCGCCCGCCGAGATCTTCACGCTCGCGCACTCCGATCCGCGCGCGAACCTGATCCAGATCAACCACATGAAGAGCTTCTTCAACACCGACGGCCTCGACATCGACACCGCGGAGGCCGGCACGGGTCCGCCGCAGTCGCACACGCCGCCGCTCGTGCGGCGCCTGAACCCCGCCGAGACCAACCTGTTCGACGCCGGCTTCGACGCGCTCGAGGTCTGGATCGGCACCGACGGCCGCAACGGCCAGCTCGTCGACTTCCTCGGCGAGAACGTCGGTGACTGGTTCAACCTGCTGAACCAGGGCATCCTCCGCACCGGCGTCGCCAGCTCCGACACGCACCAGCGTCGCACGACGCAGATGAACGCCCGCACGTGGGTGGCGTCGGCGGTCACCGCGCCGCCGCTCCTCGCCGCCGATCCGGACACGCTCGCCGGCAACGTCGTGGCGGGCCGCGCGATCGGCACGAACGCCCCATTCTTCACGGTCGACGTCGCCACGCCGCTCGGCACCGGCGGCCTCGGCATCGGCCAGAACACGCTGGTGTCGACGAACGACGGGACGGCGACGGTGACGCTCAACATCACGAGCCCGCGCTGGGCCGAGTTCGACCGCGTCGAGTTCTACGTGAACAACGCGCCGCAGCCCTTCGACCACGACGCCGACGTCCTCACGCGAAACCGCTACCGCGTGATCCCGAACGTCGTGCAGAACGCGGGCGTCGACTTCCCGATCACCGTCGTGAACGACTTCCCGTCGATCCCCGGCGCCGAGCACCTCGAGGCGACGGTCACGCTGAACCTCTCGGGGCTCACGCAGGACACGTGGGTGGTCGCGATCGTCCGCGGTACCGACGGCGTCTCGCGCCCGCTCTTCCCCGTCATGCCGAACAGCCTGCGCAGCACGGGCAACACGACGCTGGCGAACCTCACCGACGGGAACCTCGGCGAGAACGGCATGCTCGCGATGGCGTTCTCCAACCCGATCTACCTCGACGTGGACAACGACACGGTCTGGACGCCGCCGGGCGTCATGCTCACTCCGTGAGGCGTTCGCTCCGGCGGTCCGTGGCGGCCTGCGCCCTGGCGGCGCTCGCCGCCACGGCGTCGCCCGCTCGCGCGCACGGCCCGGGGGACGAGCACGAGCCGGCCGAGCCGCCGCCGGGCCTCGTCATCCCGCCCGGCCCCGCGGTGCCGCCCGCCGCGCTGAAGCCGGCGCCCGGCCCCACGCCCGCCCTCGCGACGACGGGCGTCAAATCGCTGCGTCAGCTCGTGCCCGACGCGACGGCGGTCGTCGTCGGCCGCGTGGCGCGCACCGAGACCTTCGACGAAGACCGCCTGCGCGTGCAGCGCATCGCCGTGGAGCGCATCCTGCGCGGGCGGCTCGACGCCGGCGAGGTCGGCGTCGTCGAGATGCGTGGCGCATCGCAGCGCCCGTCGTGGCTCGCCGACGGCGAGACCGTCGTGCTGCTCGCGTCCCCGGCGCCGACGATGTCCTACCTGAAGGAGCAGCTCGGGACGGGGACGTTCGTGGTCCCGACCGGCGGACGCGACGGCGTGGTCGCGGTCGGGTCGGAGGCGGAGCTGGCCGCCGTCGAGCAGGCGATCGCCGACGGGGTCGCCGCCGCGGCGCTCGACGGCGACGCGACGATCGCCGCGCGTCGTCGGCTCGCGTTCGCCGAGCTGGCGGGCCCGAGCCCGCGCCTCGCCGCCGACGCGATCGTCGAGCTGCGGCAGCTGCCGGCGCTCTCGCCGCTCGCCGACGACGAGCTCGCGACGCTGGCGCGCGCGCTGCGCCAGACGCACACCCCGGTGCCGACGCGCGCGGCGCTGGCGACCCTGCTCGCGGAGCGCGACGCGCGCGACGCGCTCCCCGCCCTCGTCGGCGCCGAAACCGAGACCCCAGCGATGCTCGACGCGGTGCTGGCGGCGCGCGCACGCCTCGGCGCTCCCGCCACGGCGAGCGAGCTGGCGGCCCTGCTCGCGAGCACCGACGCCGGCGTCCGCGCCGCGGCGTTGCGCGCGCTGGCCGCTGTGTCCGACCCGACGGTCGTGACCGATCTCGGCAAAGCCGCCACCAGCGATCCCGACATCACGGTGCGCGGCGCCGCGATCGACGCACTCGGCACGAGCGGGCGCGCCGACGCCCTGCCGATCCTGTCGGGCACCTTCGCCAGCCACGAGCGCGACCTGCAGCAGCGCTCCGCGCGCGCGATCCTCGCGATCGGCGGACCCGCGGCCGACGATGCGCTGGTGGAGCTCGCGCTCCGCGGCGATCGCCCCGAGACGCGCACGTATGCCACCGTCGTGCTGCTCGCGTCCCGCGGCGCCGACTCCGCCGCCATGCGGCGGCTCGTCGCCGCGAAGCCGGGCCCCGAGGTGCTGCGCGTGATCGAGCACGGCCTCGAGATGGGCCACCGCCACACGCACGACTGACGACGCGCCGCATGCAAGCCGGACTGCTGGCTTGCTCGTGAATTTCGTTGACATCGTCGCCGGCCGCCGCGTATCTCCCGTCGCATGCCGATCGTCGCGCGTCTCGTCGTCGTGGTGCTGCTCACCGCCTCCGCCGCCGTCGCCGCGGACTGCCCCGGCGGCGGCTGCCCCATTCCCGGCGGCGGATCGCAGGCGACGGACTGCTTCGTCGAGTTCGACGGCATCGTGCCGAACACGCCGCCGAACCGACCGACGTACCTCCGCTGCACCGACGGCGACCCGACCTGCGACAGGGACGGCGTCGTCGACGGCGTCTGCACCAACATGGTGTCGATCTGCTTCAACAACTTCGACGGCCGCTTCCCGGGTTGCCAGCCGCGGCGCGCGTTCACGTTCGACGTGAAGGGCTCCATCGCCTCGAAGCCGCACTACGACCCCGAGCGCTTCGCGATGATCGAGGCGACGTCCGCGCTGCTGCCGACCGAGGACTCGGAGTGCACGCCGCCGCTGCCGTGGCACGTCGAGCTCAAGCAGAAGAAGGGCGTCTACATCCCGACGGCCGACATCCTGAAGACGTGGAGCTACGGCGAGATACCCCTGGCCCCGTCGCGCGTCGATTCCGACCGCGTGAAGGTCGTCTGCGTGCCCGCGGCCGGCTGATCAGAGCAGCAGGAACTCGGAGAACCGCAGCTCGCCCGCGATCTCACGGCCGGCGACGCGGTTCACCACCTGCACCATCTGGGAGCGCAGCGACTCGCGCGCGATCGACGAGCGCACCATGTATTCGCTCTTGGTGCGCATCAGCTCGACCAGCGCATCCTTGATCGCGAGGTAGTTGCGGCTGAACGTCATGCCGCTCATCGTCCCGCGCAGCTCCACCTCGGCGGCGAAGACGCACGTGCCGTCGAACATCTTCGCCTTCGTCCGGCCGACGCGGGCCACCGCCGGTGCACCGGGCGTGGCCGTCCAGCGCCAGCCCCAGCCGGTCACGGCGATGATCGCGAGGATCACGAGCAGCGTCGTCACGACCGGCGCCGGGATGTTGCGGATGCGCATGTCGCGGTCGAGAGGAGCAAGCCACGCGCCACCGGCGATGGCCGCATTTGTCGGGGCGCCCGGGCCCGGTACCGTCGATCCGGTGACGGCCCGTGCAGGATCGAGACGCCCGGCGCTGCGGCGTCCGCCGGGGCGGACATTCGTGCACGTGCCGGCGGGGCGTCCGGGGTCGCGTCGCTAGGACCGGGGATTCGCCGCGAAGAACTTCCAGAGCCGGTCGGACGCGCCGGTCGGCCACACGTGCCCCTGCCGTCCCTCGCACGCGACCACCGGCGCCTTGCACGCCTCGTAGCGCCGGCAGCCGTCGGCGGTCGTCGATCCGGCGCAGCCGTTCGCGCGCGCCCACCAGTCGCGTGCACCGCGCACCAGGTCCGGCTCCACGACCACGTCGGACGTTCCGTACAGCAGGAGGATCGGCATCGGACGCGACGGCGTGCACGACGCGAGATCCATGCCGCCCGCCACGGGGCCGACGGCGGCAATCCGTCCGCCCAGCCGGCAGCCGAGCAGGCTCGCGAAGAACCCGCCGTTCGACATGCCCGTCGCATAGACGCGGCGGCGGTCGATGCAGCGCTCTCGCTCGATGCGATCGAGCAGCTTCTCGACGAACGTCCGGTCGACGTCGGCGTCGATGCCGATGTCCCATCCGCGGCCGAGCGTGCCGAGGAGGCGCACGCCGTCGTGCCCGTCGGGGAACACCGCGACGAACTGCTCGCGGCGCGCGAGCGCATCGAGGCCGGTCCACCGGCGCAGGCCCGCGGCGTCGTCGCGGAAGCCGTGGAACGCGAGGACGAGCGGCAACGGTCGGTCCGCGGGTACGGCGGGCGCGTCGAGCAAGTAGCGTCGCCCGTCCACCTCGCCGGCGACGCCGTCGGCCGCGGGCAGCGCACCCGCGCGGCAGCCGCTGCTCGGCTGCGATTCCGCCGCGAGGACCTGCCCGGCGAGACACAGCGCGACGACGATGGACAGTATCCCGGGCACGCGGATAGGACGCTCTATCATGAAGGCCCTCGTGTTCCATGGTCCCGGCGACGTGCGCTGCGACGGCGTCCCCGAGCCGACGATCCAGGCGCCCGACGCGGCGATCCTGCGCGTGACGGCCGCATCGATCTGCGGCTCCGACCTGCACCTGTACCACGGGCGCCTGCCAACCGCGTCCGGCCTCATCGTCGGCCACGAGTTCGTCGGGGTCGTCGAAGCGGTGGGCCCGGCGGTGCGCTCGGTGCGGCCGGGCGACCGCGTGATCGCCCCGGGCGTCATTGGCTGCGGGACGTGCGCGGCGTGTCGCACCGGCCACGTCACCGCGTGCACGGCCCGTGCGATGAAGGTCTACGGGATCACGCCGGCCCTGCAAGGCGGCCAGGCGGAGCTGGTCGAGGTGCCGCACGCCGACTTCAACACCGTGCCGATCCCGCCGGGGCTCCACGACGAGGACGTCCTGTTCCTCACCGACATCCTCCCGACCGGCTACCAGGGGGCCGAGCGTGGCGACGTCAGGCCGGGCGACGTGGTCGCGATCCTCGGCGCGGGACCCATCGGGCTGACGTCGCTCATGTCGTCGCAGCTCATGGGCGCGGCGGAGGTGATCGTCGTCGATCCCGACCCGTCGCGGCGCGCGGCGGCCACGCGTTTCGGCGCCACGGCGGTCACACCCGACGACGCACCGGAGCACGTCCTCGCGGCCACGAACGGCCGCGGCGCCGACGTCGCGATCGAGGCGGTGGGACGGCAGGAGACGCTGGAGGCCGCGGTGGCGCTGGTGCGCGTCGGCGGCCGCGTCTCGGTCGTCGGCGTCTTCGTCGAGCCCACGATGCCCTTCCCCATCGGCCCGGCGTTCATGAAGGACGTCACACTGCGCATCGGGCTGGCCGACGTCCCGCGCCACCTGCCGCCGCTGCTGGCGCTCGTGCAGCGCGGCCGCCTGAAGCCGCGCGAGCTCGTGACGCACCGGCTGGGGCTCCGCGACGGTCGCGACGCATACCGCCTCTTCGACGAGCGGCGCGACGGCTGTCTCAAGATCGTGCTGGACCCCGGCGCATGAACGGGCTGGCAGCCGCGGTCGTGTTCCTGACGGCCGTGGTGGTGGCCGTCCCCCTGTTCCGTCGCGCCCGGCTCGGCGGTGTCCTCGGCTACCTGGTGACGGGCGCGCTGCTCGGGCCGCTCGGGCTCGGCATCCTGCCCAGGACCGAGGACGCCCGACACGTGGCCGAGTTCGGCGTCGTCCTCCTGATGTTCCTGATCGGCCTCGAGCTCGAGCCGCGCCGGCTCTGGGCGCAGCGGACGGCGGTGTTCGGGCTCGGCGGCGCGCAGGTGCTGGCGACCGGCGCGGCGCTCGCCGTCGCCGCCATGTGGATCGGCGCCGGCGCACGGCCCGCGATCGTGCTCGGCCTCTCGCTGGCGCTCTCGTCGACCGCCCTCGTACTGCAGCTCCTCGGCGAACGGCGCGAGCTCACCGTGCGGCACGGGCGCGACGCGTTCGCCGTCCTGCTGCTGCAGGACCTCGCGGTGCTCCCGCTGGTGGCCCTCGTGCCCACGCTGGGCGGCGGTCCGGGCGTTGGGACGCCGGACGACTCCCCGATCGTGGCCACGCTCCGACTGCTCGCCGTCGTCGCGTTCCTCGTCGCCCTGAGCCGCCTCGCGATCCGCCCGCTCTTCCGCCACGTCGTCGCGACGCGCAGCGAGGAGGTGTACGTCGCCGCGTCGCTGCTGGTTGTCTGCAGCGCCGCGCTGGTCGTCCATCTGGCGGGGCTGTCGATGTCGCTCGGCGCCTTCCTGGCGGGGATGCTCCTCGCCGACTCGCAGTACCGCCACCAGATCGAAGCTGACGTCCTGCCGTTCAAGCACCTGCTGCTCGGGCTCTTCTTCGCGTCGGTCGGCATGGCGGCCGATCCGCGCTTGCTGATCACGCAACCGGTGGCGATCGTCGGGCTCACGCTGGGTCTCATGGCGATCAAGGCATCCGTCGCGGGTCTCCTCGCCCTGGCGTTCGGCGCCGGCGGACGGTCGGCCCTGCGGCTCGGGCTGGTGCTCGCGCAGGGCGGCGAGTTCGCGTTCGTGATCCTGGCCCTGGCCCGCGCGCACGCGCTCCTCGACGACGCGACCGAGCGGATGCTCGTCATGGTCATCACCCTGTCGATGGCGACGACGCCGCTACTGCTGGCCGTCGCCGATCGCGTGCTCGGACACGTTCGCTACGCGAGCAACGAGCCCGCGGCGACCGACGACGTGCCGGCGCCGGTGCTCATCGCCGGCATGGGCTCCTTCGGCCGCGGCGTCGCCATGGTGCTCCGCGCCGCGCACGTCCCGTTCGTCGCCTTCGACCGCGACCGCGATCGCGTGGAGCTGGCGCGCCGGCTCGGTGTTCCCGTGTGCGTCGGCGACGGCACCCGCCTCGACTTCTTGCGCGTGCTTGGGCTCGAGCGCGCGGCGGCGCTGGTGCTCGCCATCGACGACGAGGCGGCCTCGCTCCGCCTGGCGACGCTGGCACGAGCGCACGCGCCGGACGTCGCCGTCCTGGCCCGCGCCCGCTCCCGCCTCCACGCGCATCGCCTCCTGACGCTCGGCGCGGCGCACGTCCAGCGCGACGTCCTGCCGGCCAGCCTCGCGATCGCCGATCGGGTGCTCCGACACCTGGGCATGGACGTCGCGGAGGCGGAACACGTCGTCGACCGCTGCCGCGCGTGGGACGAAGAGGTCTTCGCCCGCCAGCAGGCACTCCACGAGGACGAGGCCGCCTGGCTCGCCGACTCGCGCGAGGCCGCCCAGGAGCTCGAGCGCCTCCTCGAGCTGGACACCGCGACGCCCGAGCCCCCCTCCACCTGAGGTCCGAACGGGTCGCCGTGCTGCGCCCGGCCGAAATGGCGACGCCGGGCGACTACCCGTCGAAGCGCTTCAGGACGAGCGACGCGTTCGCCCCCCCGAAGCCGAACGAGTTCGACACCGCGATCCGCACGTTCGCCCGGCGCGCCTCGTGCGGAACGTAGTCGAGGTCGCAGGCCGGATCCGGATCGTCGAGGTTGATCGTCGGCGTGATGATGCCGGTCTCGAGCGTCTTCGCGACGATCAGCGCCTCCAGCGCGCCCGATGCGCCGATCAGATGCCCCGTCATCGACTTCGTCGCGCTGACCGCGAGCTTGCGCGCGTGGTCGCCGAAGACCGACTTGATGCCTTGCGTCTCGTTGACGTCGCCGAGCGGCGTGGACGTCGCGTGCGCGTTCACGTAGTCGACCTCGTCGGGGCGGATGCCCGCGCTCTGGATCGCCGCGTTCATGCACGCCGCCGCGCCGATGCCGTCCGGCAGCGGCGCGGCGATGTGGAACGCCTCGCTGCCCGTCGCGTAGCCGATGATCTCGGCGTAGATCTTCGCGCCGCGCGCCTGCGCGTGCTCGAGCGACTCGACGATCAGCATCGCGGAGCCCTCGGAGAGGACGAACCCGTCGCGGTCCTTGTCGAACGGCCGGCTCGCCTTCTCCGGCTCGTCGTTCCGGAAGGACACGGCACGCGAGTTCGAGAAGCCGGCGATCTCCGTCGGATCGATCAGCGCATCGGTGCCGCCGGCGATGACCGCGTCGCAGATGCCTTCCCGCACGTAGCGCCACGCCTCGCCGACGCCGTTCAGCCCCGATGCACACGCATTGCCGATCGTGAAGTTCGGGCCGCGCACCTGCAGACGGATCGCGATCTGGCCGGCGCCGAGGCTCGTCGTGATCGCCGTGATGTAGAACGGCGACACCGAATCGGGCCCCTCCAGGTTGTAGTTCGTGACGGTCTTGAAGATCGTGCGCGCGCCGCCGTTGTTGTTGCCGAGCAGGACGCCGATCCGCAGGCTGTTCTCCGGCGTGATGGGGAGCTTCGCGTCGTCGACCGCCATCACCGACGCCGCCACGGCGTAGCGCGCGAAGTCGTCCATGCGCTTCAGGTGTTTCGCCGGCATGTACTTCGACGGTTCGAAGCCCCGCACCTCGCCGGCGATGCGGCACTTCTGGTTCGAGACGTCGAAGTAGGTGATCGGTCCGATGCCCGACTTGCCTGCGACCGCGTTCTCCCAGATCGCGTCGGCGCCGATGCCGATCGGGCTCACACCGCCCAGGCCGGTGATGACGACTCGCTTCATACGTCGACCTCGTCCACGCGCGGGGCGCGCTCCATGATGAACTCGAAGCGGGGCGCGACGTCGCGTCCCATGAGCGTCTGGATCGCCTGCTCGGTGCCGGCGGCGTCGTCGATGCGGACCCGCAGCAGCGCGCGCCGCGCGGGGTCGAGGGTCGTCTCCTTCAGCGTCGAGGGATTCATCTCGCCGAGGCCCTTGAAGCGCTGCACCTGCACCTTGTCGCGCTGCCCGTTGAGGCCCGCGAGGAACTTCTCCTTCGCCGCATCGTCCTTCGCCCAGTGCACCTGCTTGCCGACGTCGATCCGATACAGCGGCGGCTGGGCGATGTACACATGCCCGGCGCCGATCAGCTGCGGCAAGTGCCGATAGAAGAAGGTGAGCAGGAGGGTGCAGATGTGATGGCCGTCGGAGTCGGCGTCCATCAGCAGGCAGATCTTGTGGTAGCGGAGCTTCGCGAGGTCGAAGTCTTTCCCGGCGCCGCAGCCGAGCGCCGAGACGATGTCGGCGAGCTCCTTGTTGGCGAGCACCTTCGTCACCGACGCCTGCTCGGTGTTCAGCACCTTGCCGCGGAGCGGGAGGATGGCCTGGAACGTGCGGTCGCGCCCCTGCTTCGCGGAGCCGCCGGCGGAGTCACCCTCGACGAGGAACAGCTCGCACTCGACGGGGTCGGTCGAGCTGCAGTCGGCGAGTTTGCCGGGCAGGTTCAGGCGGTGCGAGATCGCGCCCTTCCGCTGCACCTGCGCCGCCGCCGCGCGCGACGCCGTCCGCGCCTTCGCCGCCAGCACGACGCGCGCCGCCACCGCATCGCCGGCGGAACGGTTCGCATTGAGCGCGTTCTCGAGCGCCGTGCGGACGATGCCGTCGATGACGGGCGTCACCTCGGTGTTGTTGAGGCGCTCCTTCGTCTGGCCCTGGAACTGCGGCTGCGAGATCTTGATCGACAGGAGCGCCAGCAGCCCCTCGCGCGCGTCCTCGGCGGTGATCGTGAGCCCGCGCGGCACGAGGTTGTGCACCTCGAGGTAGTTGCGCACGGCCTTCACGATGCCGGACTTGAGGCCGTTTTCGTGCGCGCCGCCCGACGTCGTCGGAATGCCGTTCACGAACGAGTGGACGCGCTCCGTCGTGTCTTCCGTCCAGGTGAGCGCGCACTCGACGTGGACGCCGTCCTGGTCCTTCGTGATCGCGGTGATCTCGCCGGCGAGCGGCTTCTGGCCGAGCTCCTTCGCGAGCTTCTCGAGGTACGCGCGCAGGCCGTCCTCGTAGTGGAACGTGACGGACGTCCCGGCGCCCTCGTCCTGGTACTCGATCGACAGGCCGCCGTGCAGGTACGCCTTCGCCTCGAGCCGCTCGGCGATGAGCTTCGAATCGAAGCGCACGCTCGGAAAGATCTGCGGATCCGGCCGGAAGTAGATGCTCGTGCCGGTACCGCGCGCGCCGCCCAGCTTCTTGAGCGGACTCGTCGCCTTGCCGCGCGCGAAGCTCTGCTCGTACTCGGCGCCGTCGCGCTTGACGCGCGCGACGAGCTTCTCGGCCAGCGCGTTCACCACCGACGCGCCGACGCCGTGGAGACCGCCCGAGTGGAAGTAGCTCTTCGCCTCGAACTTGCCGCCCGCGTGCAGGGTCGTGAGGATCAGCTCCAGCGCCGGCTTCTTGTGCTGCGCGTGCTTGTCGACGGGGATGCCGCGGCCGTTGTCGGTGACGGTCATCGACGCGCCGTCCTTGTGGAGGACGACCTTGATCTTGTCGGCGTGCCCGTTCATCGCCTCGTCGACGGAGTTGTCGACGATCTCCCACAGGAGATGGTGCAGGCCGGCGGCGTCGACGCCGCCGATGTACATGCCGGGCCGGCGCCGGACGGGCTCGAGCCCCTCCAGCACCACGATGTCTTTTGCGGAATAGCTGGCTGCCATCGATCCGTTCCTCACGCCGTCGGCAGCCGCAACCCGGCCACCCCGCCCCGCTTCACCACGCGCTGCCCCTTGCCGCCGCGATGCCCGGGCGGCACGTCGAGCGCGGGAATGGTGCGCTCGCCGCCGTCGGGCGTGACGGCGACGACGTTGCCCTTGTCGGGCGTCGTCACCGCGCCGACGACGCGGTCGTCCGCGTCCGTCCGCATCAGGATGACGCCGCGGCCCGGGCCGGACAGCTCGGCGACCTCGCTCATCGGGAAGCGCAGCATCTTGCCCGCCGCCGTCGCGATCACGACGCTCTTCGCCGTCGCCGGCTCGACGCTGACGACGGCGTCGCCCTCGCCGACGCGCGCCATCCGGCGCCCGGCACGGGTGGTCTCCGACAGGTCGGGCGTGGCGCGGAAGCCGTAGCCCTTCGCCGTCGCGACCAGCACCGTGGCGGCAGGGGTCGCGCCGCCGAGTCCCGGCAGCAGCGCCTGCTGCGTGCCCTCCGCCTGGGGCGGCCCCTCGAGCTCGAGCCGCGCCGCGACGACGCGCTCGCCGTCGCCGAACTTGAGCAGCGACTGCACGGGCTCGCCGTAGCCGGTGGTCGCCGGCACGTCGGCGACGCGCAGCACGTACACCGAGCCGTGGCTCGAGAAGAGCACCAGCCGGTCGCGCGTCGTCCCGGGCAGCACGGCGAACAGCGCGTCGCCCTCGCGGAGCCGCGTCGACGACGGGTCTTTCACCTCGCGGAGCCGCTTCAGCCAGCCGTCGCGCGAGAGGACGACCGTGGCCTCCTCGTGGACGATGTACGCCTCGGGATCGTAGGCGAGCTCCTCGCCGGCGGCGAACGTCGTGCGGCGCTTGTCGCCGTACTTGGTCGCGATCCGCTCGAGGTCGTCGCGGATGACCTTCCAGCGCGCCTTCGGGCTCTTCAGCAGCGCCTCGATCTCCTTGAGGCGCTTCATCTTCTCGGCCTGCTCGGCGCGGATCTTGTCGATCTCGAGCTGCGCCAGCTGGTAGAGGCGGATCTCGAGGATCGCGTCCGCCTGGATCTCGTCGAGGCCGAACGCCTTCATCAATCCCTGCTGCGCGTCGGCGCGCGACTGCGACTTGCGGATGATGCGGATCGCGCGGTCGAGGTCGTTGTAGATGATGATGAACGCGGCCAGGATGTGCAGCCGCGCTTCGAGCTTGCGCTTCTCGTGCTCGAGCCGGCGCACGACGACGATCATCCGGAACTGCAGGAACTCGTGGCACAGGTCGCGCAGGGTGACGCGCTTCGGCTGGCCGACGGCCGCGTTCTCGATCGGCACCAGGCACGTCAGGTTCACGTTGAAGTTCGTCTGCAGGCTGGTGTGCTTGTAGAGGTACGCCATCGCCATCTCGGGCGAGGCCTCCGACTTGAGCTCCAGCACGATCCGGACGTCGGTGGTCGACTCGTCGCGCACGTCGATCACGAGCGGCAGCTTGCGCGCGATGATCTCGTTGGCGATCGACTCGACCAGCTCGGACTTGTTGACGGTGTAGGGGATGGACGTGACGACGACCTGCTGGCGGCCGCGCGGCAGCTTCTCGACCTTGTATTCGCCGCGGAGCCGGATGGGCCCCTGCCCCGTCTCGTAGACGTCGCGGATCTCCTTCTTCGAGTTGAGTATCTCGCCGCCGGTCGGGAAGTCGGGGCCCTTCAGATGCTTCAGCAGCCCCTTCACGTCGATCCCGGGCTCGTCGATCATCGCGGTGAGCGCGCCGACGATCTCCTTCAGATTGTGCGGCGGGATGTTCGTCGCCATGCCGACGGCGATGCCCGTCGAGCCGTTCATCAGGAGCTGCGGGATGGCGCTCGGCAGCACGACGGGCTCGTCGTGCATGGCGTCGAACGTGGCGCGGAAGTCGACCGTGTCGGCACCGAGGTCGTCGAGCATCTCCTCGCAGAGCGCGGTGAGCTTGGCCTCGGTGTAGCGGTACGCGGCGGCGGCGTCGCCGTCGAGCGAGCCGAAGTTGCCCTCGCCGTGGACCAGCGGGTAGCGCAGCGCGAACTCCTGCGCCATGCGGACCATCGCCTCGTACGCGGCGACATCGCCGTGCGGATGGTACTTGCCGAGCACCTCGCCGACGATGGCCGCGGACTTGCGCGGCCGGGCCCCCGCCGTCAGGCGCAGGTTCTGGTACATCGCGAACAGGATCCGACGCTGGACGGGCTTCAGGCCGTCGCGCACGTCGGGAAGGGCCCGGGAGGTGATGACGCTCAGCGCATAGCTGAGGTACCGCTCCTCCGCCGCCTCACGAAGATCTGTTTCGAGTGGTGTTGCCGTGATGCCCATCGTCCTCCCCGCAGCCGCAGAAGCCGGCGCATCTTACCAATCCGGGCGACGAAGGCGAGTGGTCGGGCACGCTCCGTGCGGAATGCCGTGGCACTGCGCATCGCCGCGGCGCGCACGCACGAGCCGGCGTCCGGCGGGCACTTCTGCATGATTCGTTCTGTGGCAGGCGTCGCATATTCCGACACCTCCGTGGCACCGCCCTTGCTGATAGGGACCCCGTGCAGAACGGAGGTCGCCCAGTGAAGGTCTCGATCCTCCTCAGCGCCGGGGATCCGGACGCCGACGGCGTCACGGTGTCCACGACGCTCGAGATCGACCTGGACGACCCTCGTTGGCAGGCCTGGCTCGTCGACGCCGTCGCGGGTCAGGCAAAGGAAGGCGCCCGGCAGCTGCGCGACGAGCTGATCGCGCAGCAGGGGCTCCCGGTGACGGGCTTCGTACCGCTGTCCGCGGTGCTGCCTGCCGCCGGCGCTGGACGCTGACCTTCGAAGGGCTTCCGCCCTTCAGCCGCTGCCGGCCGTGCCGGGCGTCGATCAGGCGCCCGGCACGGCTCCGAGGCGGTCCGCGAGCGCGGATTGACGTCCGGGAGGGGACGTCCGATATGGACGCCCCCGGTGAGCTCTCACGATCGCCGCCCCGCCTGGCCCGACGTCCTGCTGGTGAACGGACCGTCGAGCGCCGGCAAGACCACGCTCTGCCGGACCCTCCAGGCGGCGATCGCCGAACCCTATCTCGTCGCGGGCTTCGACGATTTCGTCGCCATGACGGCGCCGCGATACTACCGCGGCGCCGACACCGGCCGGCAGGACGAGCGCGACGCGTTCACCGCGTTGGGCGTCGAGATGGAGACCACCTCGGTCCCCGGCGCGCCGATCAGCGTCACCGCCCGGTTCGGGCCGGTGTTCCGGCGCGTCATCGACGCGATGGCGCCCGCGGTGCGCGCGCTGGTCGACGGCGGCAACGGCGTGATCTTCGACCACGTGCTGCACGACGCGGCGATGTACGAGAGCTGCCGGCGCGCCTTCACCGGTCTGGACGTGTTCGCGATCGGCGTCACGTGCCCCATCGGGATCCTCGAGGCGCGCGAGCGCGGGCGCGGCGACCGGGTGCTCGGCCGGGCACGTGGCCTGGCCGACGTGGTGCACGGCTTCCTGCGCTACGACGTCATGGTCGACACGGGATCGACTGCACCAGCCGACTGTGTGACGGCCATCCTGTCGGCGTTGTCGCGGCGCTGACGGTCAGCCGGGCTCGATCTCGGTCGAGTCGGTCGGCGACTCCGCCATGCTGGCTCGCGCTCGCATCCCGAGCGCCCCGACACCGAACGCGTCGAGACCGCCGCCACCGAGCAGCATCGCGAGGAGCTGACGCAGGCGCCGATCGGCCTGCCGCTGCTGCCGCGCGATGCGCGCGATCGCCGGCCAGCGCCACGGCCGCGCGCCGAGCACCATCGCGGCGCGCAGCGGACGGATGTCGCCCGTCCGCGTGTCGACGATGCCGTCGCCGACCGGGAGCGCGTCCGCCGCGCCATCGAGCACGACCCGGACCGCGGCGAACGGCGTGCTGCGCCGCCGCGCCTCCTCGGCGATCGCGGCGCTCTCCATCTCGACGACGAGCGCGCCCGACGCCGCCAACGCCCGCTTCTGCTCGGGTCGCGAGAGGACGACCGTACTGGTCGCGACGGGACCCGCCTGGACGACGAAGCCGCGGCCCGTCGCCCACGCGGCGAGCGGACGGGTCACCGCGGGGAAGCGCTCGTCGACGCGCCCCGTGCGGTCGAGGCGGACCACCTCGGTGGCGGCGATGAGGTCGCCGGGCACGAGCCCGTGCACGAGCCCGCCCGCACACCCGACCGACAGCGCGAGCCGCGCCTCGGGCGCCGCGGCGACGGCCGTCGCCGCCTGGGTCGGGCCGATGCCCGTCTGCGCGACGTAGCAGGCGCCGCCGTCGCCGAGGAAGCCGCGCCACGTCCGTGGGCGATCGCCCGGCTCGACGTGGGCCAGACCATCGAGCACCGCGCGCGCCTCCCAGCCGAGCGCGGGGAAGACGGCGATGTCGACCGGCGCGCTCACGCGACCTGGCTCGGCGGACCGTCCGCGCGGCGCTGCCGCTCGGAGCGCACCGGCGCCAGCCGCTCGACGCGCTCGACGCCGGCGAGCGCGCGCAGCTCCTCGAAGCCTGCGCGCAGATGCGCGCTGATGTGGTCGGCGTCGCGGATCAGCGCCGGATCGAGCGTCACGCCGATCGTGAGCGTGTCGGCGTAGCTCAGGATCGCGAACGCGAGACCAATGCCCTGCGCGAGCGGTACGATCGGCACCAGCGTCTCGAGCCGCTTGCCCTGCACGTAGAGAGACACCGGCGGCCCGGGGACGTTCGTGCAGACGGTGTTGATCGGCGTCGCGGACATCGGCAGCCAGCCGAGCTGCGCCTGCAGGGGCGGCGGCAGCAGCGCCATCAGGTCGAGCATGCGCGACATCTTCGCCGACTCGCCCGAGCGCTTCTGCAACACCATGGCCGCCTTCACCTGCCTGAGCCGCTCGAGCGGGTCGAAGATGCCGACGGGCAGCGGCGCGACCATCGCCGACACGCGATTGCCGAGCTGCAGGTGCTCGCTCGAGGAGCGCACGTTGACGGGACACATCGCGCGCAGCTCCATGCGATCGGGGTCGAGCTGGCGTCCCTCGAGGTAGCGGCGCAGCGCCGCGGCGATCGTCGTCAGCACGACGTCGTTCACGGTGCCGCCGAGACGGTTCTTCACCGCCTTCACTTCGTTCAGCGAGAGCGTGATCCACTCGATGCGGCGGAGCGTGCTGACGTGCCCGTTGAAGGGCGTCGACGGCACGGGCGCCAGCGCCAGCGACAGCATCTCGCCGAGCGCGTCGAGTATCTGCTGGACCTCGGCCATCGCGCGCGACGGATCGCGCAACAGGTCGGCGACGTAACGCACGCGCGCCGACGCCGTGCCGACGCCCTCGCGAACGGCGCGCCACGCCTGCGCCGAGGGCGTGGGCAGCGGCGGGACGGGCGCCGACTCCGGCGGCGGCGGAAACGGCGCCGGGTTCGGGCTCGGGTCGAATATGACGTTCATCAGCTGCACGCCGCTGACGCCGTCGATCATGCAGTGGTGGACCTTCGCGAAGATCGCGCTGCGATCGCCACGGTAGCCGTCGATCTGGTGCAGCTCCCACAGCGGGCGGCTGCGATCGAGGCGCTGCGCGAACAGCCGGCTCGCGAGGCGGCGCAGCTGCTCGTCGTCGCCCGGCGGACGCAGCGTGTGGTGCAGGACGTGGAGGCGGATGTCGAAGCCGCGGGCCGGCTCCCACGTCGGCAGTCCGAGGCCGAACGGCACGGGGACCACGCGCTGGGTGTACCGGGGAATCAGGTGCAGGCGGGACCCCAGGTCGGCGAGCATCGCCTCGTAGTCGAGCGCGCCCTCGACCGTGTAGAGCCCGCCCACGTGCAGGAGCTGGCCGGTGCGTTCGAGGTTGTAGAACGCCGCGTCCAGCGCGGTCATGCGGTCGCCGCCGCCCTGCGCCTCCGACATCGTCCGCCCGTCCCGTCCTCAGGTGCCCTCGAGGACGAACGTCACCTGCACCGTCGCGCGGAACTCGGCGATCCGGCCGCCCTCGACGGCGGCGTTCTCCTTCAGCACCTCGATGCCGGTGATGCCCCGCAGCGTCTTGTTCGCGCGCTCGAGCGCGTTGCGGACGGCGTCCTCCCAGCTGTGCGGCGAGGCACCGATGATCTGCGTGATGCGTGCGACGGCCATGGACGTCTCCTCACTCGAGCAGGAAGATGACCTTCATCTCGACGCGGTACTCGGTGATCTGACCGCGCTCCACCTTGACCCGCTTCGAGAGGACCTCGAGCCCGGTGATGTTGCGGAGCGTGCGGGCCGCCCGGTCGATGCCCTCCTCGACCGCCTCCCGGAACCCGTCCGGCGACGAGGCGATGATCTCCGTCACCCGCGCGACTGCCACGTCAGGTCGGCTACCAGACCCGGCGCTGGCGGCGCAAGCGAGCCGCGTGCATATGCTGCGCGCGCCGATGGCCGTCCTCCTCCTCGCCCGACGCCAGCTCCGTCGCCATCTCGCCCGCGCCGCGCTGACCGCGGCGGGCGTGGCGTGCGGCGTCGCGCTGGTGGTGGCGATCGAGGTCATCAACGCCAGCACGCTGCGCGCGTTCACCGACGCCGTCGACGACCTGGCCGGCACGGCGGCGCTGCAGGTGCGCGGTCGCGCGCCGTTCCCCGAGGAGGTGGCCGAGCAGGTACGTGCGGTGGCCGGCGTGGACCACGCGGTCCCGATCATCACGAGCACCTTCTTCGGCGTCGACGGGCCGATCGCCGGCGAGGCGCTCTCCGTCTTCGCGGCCGACGTCACCGACGGGCACGCCGTCAAGACGCTGCGCCTCGTGCAGTCGGGCGACCAGGTCGTCGACGATCCGCTGTCCTTTCTCGTCGACCCGCGCAGCATCATCCTGACCCGCTCGTTCGCCGATCGCCTCGGCGCGACGATCGGCACCGTCGTCCGCCTGCGCACGCCCGCGGGGATTCAACCGTTCACGGTGCGCGGCATCCTGCCGGCGGGCGGCGTCGGCCGCGCGTTCGGCGGCAACCTGCTGCTGATGGACGTGCTCGGCGCACAGGTGGTGCTCGATCAGGACCGCCGCATCGATCAGGTCGACGTGACGCTGGACCCGGGCGTGACGGTCGACGCGGCCGAGGCGGCCGTCCGCGCCGTCCTGGCGCCCGATCTCGAGGTGCAGCGACCCGCGCGGCGCGGCGAGCAGATCGAGCGCTACCTGCGCTCGTTCCGGACGCTGCTGTCCGGCGTGTCGGGCCTGGCGCTGCTCGCGGCCGTGTTCGTCGTCGGCAGCGCGATCGCCACGAGCGTGGCCGCGCGACGCGCGGAGATCGGGCTGCTCCGCTGCGTCGGCACCGTGCGCCGCCAGGTGCTGCGGCTGTTCCTCGGCGAAGCGGCGCTGCTCGGCCTGCTCGGGACCCTCGTCGGCATCCCACTCGGGCTCGGCCTCGCGCGCCTGCTGCTCGACACCGTGAGCGAGTCGGCGGAGCTGGTGTTCTCGATGCAGTTCTTCGAGGCCGCGTTGGCGGTGCCGCCGCACGCGATCGCACTCGGGGTGGTCGCGGGGGTCGGCGGCGCCATCGTCGCGGCGATCCTGCCGGCGGGCGAAGCGGTGCGTGTATCGCCGCTCGCGGCCGTCCGTCCCGTGACGCCGCCGGCGGGCGTGCGACGCTGGCCGGCCCCGGGTGCCGTGTCGGCGGCCGTGCTGGTCACGATCGGTGCGCTGTTCGTGCAGGCGCGGCACGACTCGGCCTGGGCGGGGAACGTCGCCGCGCTGGCCACGGACTTCGCGCTCGTCTGCCTCTTCATGCGCTGGGCGAGCGTCGCCGCCGGCGCGGTGCTGCGGCCGCTGCGGCCGCTCTTCGGCTTCACGGGACGGCTCGCCGTCGACCGGCTGACGCACATCCCCGATCAGCTGGCGCTCGCCGGCGGGGTACTCGCGCTCGGGCTGGGCCTGATGATGATGGCCGGCACCCTCGCACGCAGCTTCGAAGAGTCGATGCTGGACTTCATCCGACATCAGGTGCGCGCCGACCTCGTCGTCGCGTCGACGGCCAGCACGGGCTGGATCGAGTCGCCGCTGCCCGCGAACGTCGGCGACCAGCTCGCGGCCCTGCCGGGCGTGGCGCGCGTCGAGCGGGTGCGCCTCGCGGAGCACGACCACCACGGGACGCGGATCAGCATCGATTCCCTCGACCCCGGCGCGTTCGCCGACGATCGCGCGGGCGACTTCGTCTTCTCCGAGGGCGAACCGCTGGCGGCGCTCGCGGCGGTGCGCGACGGCACGGGCGTACTCGTCTCGAAGAACTTCGCGCGGCAGCACGGCGTGCGGGTCGGCGACGTGCTCGACGTGACGACGCCGGGCGGCCCGTACCATCCGGGCGTCGCCGGCGTGGTCGTCGACTACGTGTCGCCGAAGGGCAGCATCGTGCTGTCGCGGCCGACGTACGAGCAGTGGTGGCGCGACACGCTGGTGAACCGCTTCCACGTGACGCTCGCCCCGGGCGCCGACCCGGCGACGGTACGCCACGCGATCGCCGCCGGGCCGGGAGCGACGCTCGGCCTCAAGGTGCTCACGCAGCGGGAGCTGTACGAGTACCACCAGGATGCCGTGCGGCGCGCGTTCCGCTTCACGACGGCCCTCGAGCTGCTGCCGCTGGTGGTCGCGGGGCTCGGTCTCGCGGAGGCGCTCCTCGCCGTCGCGCTCGACCGGCGGCGCGAGCTGGCCCTGCTGCGCGCGGGGGGCGCGACACGACGGCAGGTCGCGCGCGGCGTGGTCGCGGAGGCGGCGGGCGTCGGCGTGCTCGGCCTCGCCGGCGGTCTCGCGATGGGGTTCGTGCTCTCGCTCCTCTGGGTGCGCGTCAACTTCGCGCACCAGATCGGCTGGGACCTCGACTTCCACGCCGCGTGGGACCGCATCCCGCTGGCGGCGCTCGCGGCGCTCGTGGTCAGCGTCCCCGCGGGCCTGCTCCCGGCGCGTCGGATCGCGTCGATGCCGGTGCTCGAAGCGCTGCGCGGCGAGTAGCTACGGCAGCAGCCACGGCACGACGATCGTAGCCACCAGCATCGCGATCACGAGGAATGCAGCGGTCCGCGCGTGGAATCTCCATTCGGCACGCATGCGCCCCGAACGGTGGTCACTTCGATCGGCATCGCGCAAGCGCCCGCCTCGGGCAGCCGCGCCGGCCCGGGGACGCGTTCGGTCCGCGCGGCCGTCATTGGTCGATCGCATGCCCGGAAGCGCCCATGTCGGGCGTGGGGACTCGACGACCTGGTGGCTGACGAGCCACGGCGGGCACGGACGTCGCGTCCGTGCCCGCCGTCACGGGTTGGTCAGAAGGCCTCGCGGCAGCGCAGGCCGACGCGTGTCGCGCCGCAGTCCTCGATCGTCCCGACGCGGTCCTTGCTCCCGGCGATCTCCGTCAGCGTGATCGTGGCCGGGCCATCGAAGGGGCCCAGCACCGAGAGCTTCTGCATGCGCACCGCGAACTTGTAGGCTTGGGGCGATTTCGGGAACGCCTTCAGGCGGAACTTGATGTGTGGATTGGTCGAATCGCACCGGATCTTGCCGGAGGCCGAGACCTGGCACACCAGGGCTTCCGCGGCGACGTCGCCCTCGAGCGAATCGCGGATCCGGAGCCGCAGGCCTCCGGACGCATCGAAGACGTCCGACGGCGGATTCGTGATGAAGCTGCCGATGACGACCGAGCGGCCGGTCGCGCCTCCCGACGTCGTCGCCTTCAAGATGACCTTGTTCACGACCAGCGGACCATCGTCGGGATCGCAGACGTCGCCGATGCCGTCCCCATCGATGTCGCTCTGATCGGGATTCGGGTCGTTCGGACAGTTGTCGGCGCAGTCGATGACCCCGTCGCCGTCACCGTCGGTCCCACCGACGCCCGGCGTGCACACGCCGAGCTGGCAGGTCTCGGGGCCCCCGCAGGTCGCACTGCCGTCGCAGACCGTCCCATCGGGCTCGAACTGACAGTCCGGCGAGCAGCAATCGCCGGGGAGCCGGTTGCCGTCGTCACACTGCTCTCCAGGGTCGAGGTTGCCGTCACCACAGGTCGTGATGACGTCGAGCGTGATCGAGCAGAGCGCCTGCTGGCCCACCTGGTCGATCGCCGTGAAGTTGACGATGTACTGCCCTTCCTGCGCGACCGCCGGCGTCCACGCGAGCACGCTGGACACGGGATTCCCGGACGACGGCAGCGGCGGCGTCATGGTGGCGCCCGCAGGCAAGCCGGCGACGTTGAGGGTGACGACGTCGCCGGCGTCGGCGTCGTTCGCCGTCACGTCGACCGACAGCGGCGCGCCGGCCGTGGCGACGATCGTGGTGCCGCATGCGGGCTGCGTGAACGTCGGCGGCACGCTGACCTGCGGAACGAGCTGGATGAAGAAGTCGACCGCGACCTTGCCCTTGACGGCACCGACGCCGTTGCGCTCCTCGATCGTCACCTGCGTCGAGTACAACGTATTGAATCCCGACGGACCGAGGGTCGCGCCGGCCGTGTTCCACACGTACGCGCCCGTCAGCGAATCGATGCTCGCGGCATTCGGCGCCACGCTCGGTCCGGGCTGGCGGAAGGCGCCGGTATCGGCCTCCGCGGGCGTCGACAACCGGAAGGTGACGGGGTCGCCGTCCGGGTCGGACGCCGGGACCAGGAACGTGCAGAGGGCGTTGATCGGGCACGTGACGATCGGCGGCATCGTGGTCACGGGTGACCGATTGGCGCCGCCGTTGACGACGACCGTCGTCTCGACCCGATACTCCAGGTCGGGATTGTTCTGATGCGCGTTGGGCGCAACGACGGACGATATCCGGCAGCACGAGTCGATCCGGGCGAGGTACGTCCCCGCGGCGGCATAGGTGTGGCCGATGGTGGTGTCGAGCGACGGGAGGCTGCTCGGGTCGAGCGCCTGGCCGAAGAGCCAGTTGTTGGTCGGATCGACCGACGTCACGAGATAGAAGAGGCCGCCGCCTCCCGGTGAGCCGATCGACGTGGACGACGACAGATCGGGAAAGAACCGCGTGTCGCCGATGTCCTCACGAATGACGTCGCCCGGCAGCGGCAGCCCGTCGCCGCCGCTGCACGGGATCACCGTGTTCGTGGCCGCGTTGACGCAGGGATTGAAGCTGGGCGTCTGACTCCGACGCCACGATCCCTGGATGCTGAACTCGACCCGGTTGCCGCTGACCGGTGCCCAGCTGATCTGTCCGTACCGGAAATGGGTGGCGTGCGCCGGCGCCGGGAGAGCCGCAACGGCGAGAATCACCGCGACGGCGAAGCGACCAATCGCTGCCATGAGTCGTGCCCTCCTCATGGTCGCCCCTCACTCCTTGCAGTTGATGGTGCCGTTGGAGAGACGGCAGTCGAGGATCTCGCCCGACAGCTGCAACCCGTTGGTCAGGTCGGTCAGCGTCACGGCGATCGGGCCGCTGAAGGGCGGCTCGACCGCCAGCTTCGTGAGCTTCATCGTCAGCCGAACCGCGGTGTTGCCGTTCTCACCCGGGATCCCGAACTTGAAGCTGGCAGCGAAGGGCGGCGTATCGCCCTTGCAGCGCAGCGTGCGGTTGGCCGGGGTACACGTGATCGTGGTGGCCGACTCCGGCGCGCTCTGATCGAGCGTGAGCGAGTCCGCGACGTGCACCGTGATGCCGTCGGTGCCCACGAACGACTCGCCGCCGTTCAGGATGAAGTCGCCCTTCACCGAGATCCGGCCCTTGGCGGCCCCCAGGCTGCCGGATCGCACTTTGACCTTGACCAGGTTGAGCACGTCCGCCTGCGAGCAGCGCGGCATGGCCGCGATGGTCGCCGCGAGACACCCGACCGCCAGGACGTGTCGGACCCCGATGGTACGCATTACGGACTTCTCCTCTTACGACGTTCGGGCGCGCCACCCCCGCATCCCGGCGCATGGAATGGCGTGTGTTAACGCGGCCGTGGATCGCCCGTCAAGATAAACCTGCCCGAAAGTCTGATTCTGCCGTGCGATCTTGCAGCCCAGGTCGGTCAGTCCGCGAGGACGACCTCGGGCGGCAACAGGCCGAGGGTGAGGCCGCGCAGGAACTCGAGGTCGTCGACGGCCCAGAGGTCGAGCGGGTTGTAGGCGTCGGTCAGCACCAGTCCCGGCTCGACGGCGATCGGCTCCCGGCCCGCCACCTCGGCGGCGAGCGCCGCCGGCACCGGGAACGGCAGCGGACCCGTCGCCATGGCATGCGGCTCCCGCGCCGCGAGGACCAGGTTGCCGCCGCACGCGTCGGCGTCGCGCGGGTACACGACGATCCACGGGAAGCGCGTCCGCAGGGTCGCGACGATCGCCTGCAGCGGCCGTCCCGCCTGTCCGGCCCGGCAGCCGTTGTAGTTGAGGACGACGACGCCCTCCGGCGCGAGCCGCGCGTCCACCAGGGCCATCATCTCGGCCGTGAGGAGGTGCACCGGCACCCCGTCGCCGCCGAACGCGTCGAGCACGATGTGGTCCCACTGGCGCGCGTCGTCGCTCAGAAAGCGACGGCCGTCCGCGATCGCGACGGGATGGCGGACCGGATCGAACCCGAAGTGCGCGACGGCCATGTCGACCACGACCGGGTCGATCTCCACGGTCTGGGTCGTGACGCCGGCGGCCGTGAACAGCGGCGGGATGATGCCGCCGCCGAGCCCCACGATCAGCGCCCGGGTACCGGCCGGGCGCGCACGCCAGGCGAGCGCCGCCATCATCAGCGGGTATGCGACGCCCGACTCGTTCGTACGGACGTCCGTCACCGTCTGGCCGCCGCCGTTCGCGAGCAGCGCGCGCGTGTCGTCGGCCTGGATGACCTTCAGCTGGCCGAAGAACGACTCGCGCACGTCGACGACCCGCACGCGTCCGGTGGCGACCGCGTGCCGGCTCACCGCCATCGGGATCAGCGCGAACACCAGCAGCGCGGCGACGACGTGCCGCCGCGCGCCGGCGAGCTGGTAGGCGAGCGCCGGGAGGACGAGCGCGACGGCCGTCCCCGCGAAGATCGTCGTGACCCGGAAGCTCGGGATGAGCCAGAAGCCCGCGGCGAGCGTGCCGGCGAGCGATCCGGCCGTCGAGATCGCGTAGAGGCGGCCGGCCGTGCGGCCGACGGTCGCGACCATGTCCGCCCCGATGCGCACGGCGAACGGCGACAGCGTGCCGAGGACGACGAGGGGCGGCGCGAGCAGCAGCAGCGCCGACACCAGCGATCCGCCGCGCACGCCGAGCGGCTGTGCGATCGCGAACACGGGCGCGCGCAGGACGGGCACCAGCACGATCAGGACGGCGGCGAGCTCGAAGAGGAGGAAGAACGTCTTCGGGTCGGGCCACCGGTCCGCCAGCCATCCGCCGAGCCAGTAGCCCACCGACAGCGACAGCAGCGTGACCGCGATGATGCTCGACCAGACGTAGAGGCTGGTGCCGTACACGGGTCCGATCAGCCGGCTGCACAGGACCTCGAGCACCATGACGCACGCCCCCGAGACGAAGACGGCGATCGGCAGCAGGACGCGCAGCACGCTGGCTCATTGCCCCACCCGCCCCGTCCGGCGCAAACTCCGGCGGGAGCGCCGGTCAGGGAAAGGCGCCGCTCGGCGAGCTCGTCGGCACCTCCGGGCAGGTCGCCGGTGCGGGCGTCTTCGGCGCACCGCTGAAGCGGCCGCGACGGTCGAAGCGGGACGTCTTCGGCGGCGTGCCGCGGCCCTTCGCGCCGGTGTCGGCACACCACGTGACCGCATCGCCGAGCACGACGCGCAGCCCGATGCGCTCCTGGCGCGGCTCGTCGAGGCTGTAGTCGGGCGAGCCGAACCGACTCTTCACGACGATGCGATCGGGCTTGACGAGGACGCGCAAGAGGCCCTGATCGAAGCGGAATCCGCGCGGCCGATCGGCCGGGCCGAGGGCCTTCCACAGCGATGCCGGAAGCGCGATCGCGATCCGGTCCGTCGTGCGGCCGGCGCTGTTGTAGACGTGCACCGTGCCGCCGTGGAGCGTGGGATCGGCGTCGGATCCGCGTGCGGGCGGCGTGACCGTCGCGCGCGAGACGAAGCGCACGACGTCGCGGCGGTCACGCAGCTCGAGCCGCGTGCTCGGCACCAGCGTCATGCCGGGTGGTGGTGGCGGCGTCCCGTCGGGAACGCTCGACGGGTCGGCGGGATCGGCCCCCGCGTCGATCTCGTCGCGGTCGTAGAAGCCGTCGCCGTCGCGGTCGAGCGCCACGCGAACGCCGGAATCCGGCGGGACGCAGGTGTACGTGAGCGGCTGGCCCGCCGGCGCCGCGAGCGCGCGCACCGCCGCCTCGCCGAGCGGCGCCTCCGCGGCGCGGTCCGGCTGAAAGGTCCCCTCGGCGAGCCGCAGGAGCCCGCGCGCCTCACCCGCGATCACGCCCTTCACGACGACCTCGCAGTCGCCGGCGGCATCGCGCGCGACGAGCAGGTCGATCCGCGGGACGGCGACGGCGGCGTTCGTGTCGGTGAGCGTGATCTGCTGGCCGACGATCGGCTTCAGGTTCGAGTCGAACTCGAACATGAACTGCTCGACGTCGCGCGCCTCCTGCGGCGTCAGGCTGAAGACGGTCGCCTGGTGGAAGCGGAAGAGCGTGTCGATGCTGCCGTCGTGCAGGAACCCGAAGCCGCGCACCTGCGGCCCCTGCGGGCCGTTGTCGCCCGGGCGCAGAAAGGGAATCTGCGGCATCCCGAACATGCCGACCTTCTGGTAGAGGTTCCGCAGGTGCGGGATCTTGAACATCTGGGTCTCGTTCTCGAACGTCGTCTGGCCGTCGGAGCCGAAGAACCCGGCCTGCGGGGCGAGCACGTGGCAGCCGTCGCAGTTGAAGACGATGTCCGACGTGGGGCCGAAGTACGTCGTGCGCCCGAGCACCGCCGCGGGGGACGGCGTGTCGTCGAGCGGCCGGATGGGATTCGGCGGATACGTCACCTGCAGGATGAACGCGGTGAAGCGCGCCATCGCCTCGGCGGCGATGGGCTCGGCTTTGCCGAGCAGCCCCTCGAACGCGACGTCGAACTTGCCGAACGCCTGCGATGCCGACAGCGCGCTGCCGCCCGGATCGTTGCCGCCGGTGCGATCGCCGCGCCAGTGCATCGGGCCGTGATCCGCCATGCCGCGCAGGCTCTGCGTCGTCATCGGGCCCTTCAGTGGGTGGAACGCGGGATCGATTCCGGGCAGCCGGATCGGGTTCGGATTGTTCAGGACGACGTCGTCGGGGTTGCCGAGATCCCAGGCGAGGCTGTCGAAGTCGCCGAACACGTGACAGCTCGCGCACGACGCCTCGCCGTTGCTGGACGAGAGGACGGCGTCGTAGAGCACGGGCCGTCCGTCGCGCACGCTCGCGGGCTCCGGATCGTGCAGCGCCACCGCACGCTCCTCGACGCGCGTGCTCGTGCGCACCACCTTCACCGCGTTGTCGAAGCGCGTCATGACGTAGAGCCGGTCGTGCGCTTCGTCGAGGACCAGGCCGCTCGGCCCGCCGCCGCTGACGGCGATGTGCGCGGCGGCGCTCGGCGTGAAGGTGTCGGCTTCGAGGGCGGCGGTATCGAATACCCCGATCCGGCTCGAGCCGAAGGCCGCCACGTAGAGCACGGTCCCCGCGGCGTTGACCGCCATCCCCGTCGGCGTCGCGAGACTGGCCGCCTTCGCCGACGGCGGCGCCGGGCGCGCGTCGTAGTCGAGGTGCTTGTTGAGATGTCGCGGCAGGACGTCGAGCCCGTCGAGCACGGTGACGCGCGCTTCGTGGAGATGGCCCTGCACGGTCGTGCTGCCGAACGCCGTGCCGGGCCCCTCGAAGCGAACCTCGTTCCGCGCCTCCGTGTTCGTCACGTAGACCTTGCCGCTGACCGGGTTGACGGCCATGTCGAAGAGCACCGTCCCGACGTGCGCATGCGCGCCCGTCTGCACCGGCGGCGTCGCCGTCGCGTCGATCGTGAACACGTCCTCGTCCGGCAGCGAGAAGCGCACGGCGTCGTTCCAGTTGCGGCCCAGCTCGTCGCGCCACTGCCCCGCCGCCGCGTTCCATTTGACGATCAGGCCCACCTCGGGCTGGAGCATCCCCTGCGCGTTCGCGTTCGGCGCCGGCAGCCCGCCGGGCATCGTGCCTCCGCCGACGGTGCAGGCCGGAACGCCGGCGCCGCCGTTGCAGACCAGTCCCTCGGAAAGCGTCGTCGTCTGGTTGCCGGAGTGGAACACCGCCGCCCACACGGTGCTGCCGTCGGGCGACGCCGCGAGCGCGCGCGGCGTGTCGCCGAACAGCGTCAGGATCGCGAGCGGCGTGCCGCCGAGCCCGTCCCCCAACGCGAGGGCGTCGAAGACCCACACGTCCGCGCGACCGACACCGGACGTGGTGAGCTGCGGATCGACCGGGCTGTTCTGGCCGCGATGCGCCGTCGTGACGAAGGCTCGCGTACGCCCCGGTCCGGCGAAGACGATGTCGCGCGGCTCGTCACCGACCAGCAGCGTGCGGACGACCCGGGGCGGCGTCGCGCCGACGTCGACGACGCTGATGGAGTCGGACAGGTGGTTCACGACCCACACCTCGGCGTCGGTGCGCGCGGCGACGGCCACGGGCTCGAGCCCGACGGGCACCGACCCCGCCCGCGCCAGCCCGTCCGCGCCCACTTCGAGGATCTCGAGCCGCCCGTCCGGCGTGTTCACGGCGAAGAGGCGCGTGCCGTCGGGCGAGAGGGCCAGCGGCCGCACGTGGCCGCTCTCGAAGGCGACGAAGCCCGCCGCAGCGGGCGTCGCGACCAGCAGGATGGCGAGAAACGCGGCGAAGCGCCACACGCCTGACATGGTAGCAAGAACCCGAGGCCGCCGTCACGCAGGCATGGTGCCGCCCGTCACTCGGCGCCGGCCATCCGTCGGATTGCTCCAGCCGCCTCGTCCGTCGCACACTCCCGCGCGTGCACGACATCGACTCCATCGGCGAAGACGTCCCCCTCCTCGAAGGCATTCGCACGACGCGCGCGCTGCGCCGGCTGCGGCCCGACCCGGTGCCGCCGGAGCTGATTCGCAAGGTCTGCGAGGCGGGCACGTTCGCGCCGAGCGGCGGCAACCGCCAGCCGTGGATCTTCGTCGCGGTCACCGACGCCGAGCGCCGTCGATGGGTGGCCGACCGCTACCGCCCGGTGTTCCATCGCTACATCGCGCCGGCGATCGAAGCCGCGAAGGACGCCGCGTATCCGGAGGCCCAGCGCCGCAACATGCGCTCCGCGATCTATCTCGCCGACCACCTGCACGAGGCCCCGGTGCACCTCTTCGTCGCCGGCTGGACGCGCAGAGGTGCGGCGCAACTCCAGGCCCTGTTCCCCGCGGTCCAGAACATCCTGCTGGCCTGCCGCGCCGTCGGCCTGGGCGCCTCACTGACCCAGCTCCACCTCGCGATCGCCGAAGAGATCGACGACTGGCTCGGCCTACCGAAGGGCTGCCCAACGTGCGCCCTGATCCCGATCGGCTGGCCGAAAGGCACGTACGCGCGTCCGGTGAGGCGATCAGTCGACACGTGCCTCCATTGGGACCGCTACACCCCGAAATGAAGACAAGGGACACGTAGCGCCCGAAGCTCGCCGGTCGCGCGGTGAGGGCGCGGGGTGGGCATAGCTCGCCCGCAGCTCCTAGCACGCGCTACGATGTCCGATGTGCCGGAGCGGCTCTTCGACGGCGTGCTTGGAGCGAGGACGGCGAGCGTAGCCCATCCCGCGCCCTCACCGCCCCCCGCAGCAGCAGCCGGCGCTACTTGTCCAGCGACGAAATGCTGAACTGCGCCTCGCTGACGCCCGTGTCGTACTTCACGTCGCGCATCTTGAAGTCGGTGCGCGAGTCGCTCGGCAGGTTCGACACGTTCGCCTTCATCGCCGTCTGGTAGCTGCCGATCTTCTGATAGTCGCTCGGCTCGATGCGCTTCAGGACCGTCTCGTCGTTCTCGTAGACGTCGAGGCGCCACAGCAGCAGGTCGTCCTTGCCGAACCAGAGCTTGTACTTCGTGTAGTCGAACTCGTCGTTCTTCGGCACGAGCTCGACGACGTGGCAGGCCTTGCCGTCGATCGTCTCCTCGCCGACCAGCGTGGCCGTCGCCTCGTCGTCGTTCCACTGCTGGATGCGGACGAGCATCTCGAGGTCGCGGTAGCTGAGATCGGTGCCGAAGAAGTTCTCGTCGCGCTGCGCGTCGCCCAGCCGGCGGGTGCGCCGCGTCTGCGGGGTCCACAGCCACTGCTGGTCCTTCTCGCCGCGCGGCGACAGGTGCAGGAAGCGCGTGCCCTGGACGTCGGCCGGCGACGTGAACACCAGGAACGTGCGGTGCTCGCCGCGCGGATCGGTCTGCTCGGTGATCGTCATCTCGCGCGTCCGCGTGAGCGCGCCCTTGTCGTACGTCTCCATGGTCGCGCCCGCCTTGCGGTCCTTCCAGGTGGAGAAGCCGTTCTTCTGCTGCGACTGGTCGAGCACCTCGCGGCCGGTGAGCGCCGCCGCGGGCGCGGCCACTGCGAGGACGAGAAGAAGGACGCGAGCGATCATTCGGTGAACTCCTGGAAGTTGGTGACGCGCCAGCCCTCGGCCTCGCGGCGCACGGTGAGGAGCCAGCGCCGCTCCATGGCATCGGCGCCGTCGACGGCGATGTGCCCCCGGTAGACGTAGCTGACGGCCTGCTCCCCGTCGGGGCGCTCTTCGATGAACGTGTAGTGGACGGTGGGCTTGCGCGTCGAGTCGTCGATGACGACGTCCTTCACCAGATCGATCTCCTTCGTGACCTTCTGGTGCGCGAGCCCGGACGTCAGCGGCAACGCCTGCCGCAGATCGATCCGGACGTAGTGCGCGTCGAGGAAGCTTTCCGCGGTGCCGCGCGGCGTGGACGGATCGGGTCCGCAAGCCGCGAGCAGCACGAGAGCCGCGAGGAGTCGCCGGCGCGTCACGCGCTGCAGATAGCACCCTGCTCCGCTGCCCGCCAAACGCGCGACGCTCACCTTGTGGCGCTATGGACGCGTTGGTAGCATCGGCCGCGAGCATGCCCTCACGCGCCGTCCGAGTCGGGGCCGACATGGTGGCCGACATGGTCGCATCGTACGCCACGCATCTCCGCACCGAGCGCCACGTCTCGCCGCACACCCTGCGCGCCTACCTGTCCGACGTCCGGCAGCTGCTCGGCGAGGTCGGCGGCGACCCGGCCGCGGTCCGGCCCGAGACGCTGCGGCACTGGCTGCGCACGCTCGACGAGCACGCCGAGCGGACGTCGATCGCCCGCAAGCTCGCCGCGGTGCGCGGCTTCTTCCGCTTTCTGGTGCGGACCGGTCGGCTCGCGAACGACCCGACGGCGTCGGTCGGCACGCCGAAGACGCAGCGCCGCCTGCCCGCGCACCTGACGCTCGACGAGATGGATCGCCTGCTCGTGGCGCCCGGCGCCGACACGCTCCTCGGCCTGCGCGACCGCGCGATCGTCGAGCTGCTCTACTCGTCGGGGCTGCGCGTCTCGGAGCTCACGGGCCTCGACTGGGCCGCCGTCGATCTCGACGGGGGCGCGGTCCGGGTGCTCGGCAAGGGCCGCAAGGAGCGCATCGTCCCGGTCGGCCGCCCCGCCCTGCGCGCGCTGACGACCTACCGCGAGGCGGGCGCCGTGGCCGGGCAGGACACCCGGCGCGGACCGGTGTTCCGCAACGCCCGCGGCGGCCGGCTCACCACCCGGAGCGTCGCGCGCCTCATGGCGCGCCACGTCCAAACGACCGGCACCGCAACGCGCGCGACGCCGCATGCGCTCCGTCACACGTTCGCCACGCACCTCCTCGGCGCCGGGGCCGACCTGCGCGCCATCCAGGAGCTGCTCGGCCACGCCAGCCTGTCCACCACGCAACGCTACACCCACGTCGATCTGAAGCATCTGATGGAGGTCTATGACCGCGCGCACCCGCGAGCCTGAGCTGCGCAGCACCACGATCCTTTCCGTCCGTCACCGCGGCCAGGTGGTCATCGGCGGCGACGGCCAGGTGACGCTCGGCCAGACGGTCCTGAAGCACAACGCGCGGAAGATCCGCCGCCTGCACCATGACCGCGTCCTCGCCGGCTTCGCCGGCGCCGGGGCCGACGCCTTGACCCTCTTCGAGCGGTTCGAGGCGAAGCTCGAGAAGGTGAGCGGCAATCTCAAGCGCGCCGCCGTCGAGCTGTCGAAAGACTGGCGCACCGACCGGCTGCTGCGGCGGCTCGAGGCACTGCTGGTGGTCGCCGATCGCGAATCGTCGCTCATCGTCTCGGGCACCGGCGACGTCATCGAGCCCGAGGACGGCGTCTGCGCGATCGGTTCCGGCGGCAACTACGCGCTCGCCGCCGCCCGCGCGCTCGTGAAGCACACGCAGCTCGACGCCCGGCAGATCGTCGAGGAGGCGCTGCGGACCGCGGCCGACATCTGCATCTACACGAACGCCAACATCGTCATCGAGACGCTCGGAGAGAGTCGCTGATGGCGAATTTCACGCCGCGCGAGATCGTCTCCGAGCTCGACCGCTACATCGTCGGGCAGCGCGCCGCGAAGCGCGCCGTCGCCATCGCGCTCCGCAACCGCTGGCGCCGCATGCAGGTGCCGGAGCCGCTCCGCGACGAGATCGCGCCGAAGAACATCATCATGATCGGCCCGACGGGCGTCGGGAAGACGGAGATCTCGCGCCGGCTCGCCAAGCTGGCGCAGGCGCCGTTCGTCAAGGTCGAGGCGTCGAAGTTCACCGAGGTCGGCTACGTCGGCCGCGACGTCGAGTCGATCATCCGCGACCTCACCGAGCTCGCCATCACGATGGTGCGCGAGGAGGAGAAGGAGAAGAACCGCGTGAAGGCGCGCGAGCTGGCCGAGGAGCGTCTCCTCGACCTGCTGCTGCCGCCCCTGCCCAACCGCGTCGGCGTGACGAACGCCCCGTCCGACACGAGCGACACGCGCGAGAAGCTCCGCCGCATGCTGCGCGACGGCCAGCTCGACGACCGCACCGTCGAGCTCGAGCTGACGCGCCCCGCCACGCCCATGATCGAGGTGATGACGCCGCAGGGCATGGAGGAGATCGAGAGCAACCTGCGCGAGATGTTCGCGAACCTCATGCCGAAGCGCACCAAGGCGACGAAGCTCAAGGTGCCCGAAGCGCTGGACGCGTTGGCGCAGGAGGAGGCGTCGAAGCTCATCGACATGGACGCCGCGACGCGCGAGGCGATCCGGCGCGTCGAGCAGTCGGGCATCGTCTTCCTCGACGAGATCGACAAGATCGCGGGACGCGAGGGTGTCCACGGCCCCGACGTGTCGCGCGAGGGGGTGCAGCGCGACCTGCTGCCCATCGTCGAGGGCTCCACCGTCAACACGAAGCACGGGCCCGTCCGCACCGATCACGTGCTGTTCATCGCGTCGGGCGCCTTCCACATCGCCAAGCCGTCCGACCTGATCCCCGAGTTCCAGGGCCGCTTCCCGATCCGCGTCGAGCTCGAGGCGCTGACCCAGGACGACTTCATCCGCATCCTCACCGAGCCCGAGAACGCGCTCTCGAAGCAGTACGTCGCGCTGCTCGCCACCGAGAACGTCCGCCTCGTGTTCCGCGACGATGCCATCGCCGAGATCGCCCGCATCTCGGCGGAGGTGAACGAGCGCATGGAGAACATCGGCGCGCGCCGGCTGCATACGGTGCTCGAGCGGCTCCTCGACACGATCTCGTTCGACGCGCCGGAGCTCGGGGGTCAGGAGATCACGATCGACGCGGCCATGGTCCGCGAGCGCCTCGAGGCGATCCTGCAGGATCAGGATCTGTCGCGGTTCATCTTGTAGTGCGCCGCCTCGCAGCGCTGCTCGCGGTGGTGACGGTCGGCGTGCTCCTGGCGACCGAGGCCTCGCTGCGGATCGGGCGGCACCTGAGCCCGTTCCTGCAGCGCATGCTCTACCTCCCCGGCCATGCCATGCCGTGGGCGCAAGCGACGACGCTCGACGACCTGCTCGCGATGGCGCCGTTCCGTCCGACGCCACGCTCGCGTGTCGGCGGCTTCGTGCTGAACGACGACGGCTTCGCCACGCCGCCGTACACGGTGATGGCGGAGCTTCACACGCGCCGCATCGTCGCGCTGGGCGACTCGTTCACCTTCGACTCGGCGTTCGTCCCGCAGGAGCAGATGTGGCACCGGCTGGCCGCGGCACGGCTCGACGGAGCGGTCGAGCTCATCAATCTGGGGCTACCGGCCACCGGCCCGCCGTTCGCGCTGCGCCTCTTCGAGCTGGAAGGCGCGCGGCTCAAGCCGGACGTCGTGCTCTTCGGGCTGTTCCTCGGCAACGACCTGACCGATGAGGCCGGCCAGCGCGGCTCGTTCCTCATGCGGCACGTGCTGACGTGGCGCTTCGCGAAGCGCATCGACCAGCTCCTCGCGGGCGAGCTGTCGTTCGGACCCGCCGTCGCCGACGGCGGTCGGGGCGGACACGCCGTCGAGGGCTATCGCTACGATCCGCACGTCCGCTTCTTTCCCGCCGACGCGTTCGCGCGTGTGACCGCCGAAACGCGCGCGCTCTTCGCCGACCGGGAGCGCCTCGAGCCGCTCATCGCCCGGACGCTGGCGACGCTCGTCGCCCTGAACGGCGCCGTCCGCGACGCGGGCGGGCGCCTCGTGGTCGTCGTGATGCCGGACCGGGTCCAGGTCGACCCGGCGCTGCGCGAGGGGGACGACGACTTCGCGTGGCTGCAGGCGCGCATCACCACCGCGCTCGACCGCGCGGGTATCCGCTCCGTGGATCTCCTGCCGGCCTTCCGCGACGCACCCGACCCGGCCGCGCTCTGGCGCGACGGCGACGTCCACTGGAGCGCCGCCGGCAACGCGGTCGCTGCGGAGGCGATCGCGGCCCGGTGGGACGAGCTGCTGCGTTAGCCGCGCGCGACGCCGACCATGTCCATCAGGCGGCGCGTCTCGTAGGTGAGCTGGTCCTCCGAGAAGAACTTCCGCCAGCCCACGGCCATCGCGGGGTCGATCTTGTCGTGCTTGTGGAAGTTCGGGTCGCCCAGGAACACGTTCATCTTCTTGCGCGCGCCGGTCGCCTCCAGCATCGCCGGTTCCATCGCGATGCCGATCGCGTCGCACAAGCGCTGCACCTGCGTCGCCGGGTCGGCGACGAGGTCTTCGAAGCGGATCTTGCAGTACTGCTCGGGCGGCAGGTTCGCGACGAACTCGCGGATCGTCGTGTTCTGCATCACCCACTTCACCTCGCGCTGCCGCGCGACGGGCGACAGGCCTTTCGCCATCCCCTCGAAGCCCTCGACCAGGCTGTCACGCGCCCACGCCGCCCAGCCGCGCGGCGTCTGCACGTGCCGGCGCTTGTGCTGCAGGCGCACGTGCGACTCGATCACCGCCAGCGGGTGACGCACCAGCCAGATGTAGAACGGCTCGAGCGGCAGCGAACGGCGCAGCGTGTCGCCGTCGTTCGCGTACGCCGGCGTCTTGTCGAGCAGGATCTGCTCCGGACGCAGGAAGCTCATCAGCCAGCGGTAGACGTCGGGCGTCGTCAGGTCACGACAGTGGGCCGCGATCTCGTCCGCGGTCTTCGGCTGGCCGATCATGCCGAAGAACTCGACCATCGCCTCCATGGCCACCGCCTTCTGCTCCATGAAGGTGCGGAAGTCGGGGTAGCGCATGAGGAACATCTCGAGCGGCGCGACGACGCGCGAGTTGGCCCCGAGAATGACGCGGGTCAACGTCGACCCGGACCGCTCGCTGCTCAGAATCAGAATGAATCGAGGCGCCTGCCGTTCACATCCCATAGTCGCCCTGTGCCTTCACGAAGTACGACGTCTCGACGGTGATCGCGTCGAGGACCTCGCGTGGCCCCTTCACGTATTCCCGCTTCGTCCACGCCGGCCCCTGCAGCAGGCCGAGCTGACCGTAGAGCCGGGCCGTGCGCTCGTCGAAGTGCGGGAACAGCACGCGCTCGTGCCCCGCCCCACGCGCGGTGTCGACGGCCTTCGCCACGAGCCCCGCCAGCACGGCGCGCTCGTCGGCCGACGGGTCGAGCCACACGTCGACGCACTCCATCATCCGGCGATCGACGTCTTCCTTGAGCCGGATCACCATGTAGCCCAGCAAGCGGCCGCCGTCGTACGACGCGAGGAGCTTCTTGTCGGCCGGCTGCATCGCGAAGCAGTACCAGTTGAGCATCGCCGCCGTGCGGATGTTGGTCGTGGCGAAGCGCGCGCGGGTGCGCTCCCACAGCGCGTCGAACGACGCGTCGGCCCTGGTCAGCTCGCGCACGTCGGCACGTGCCCGCAGCGCGGACGTCCGCAGCGCCTGATAGAGGGACAGCCCGACGCCCGCGACGCCGGTCAGCGCCGGGTGCAGCCGGCCGCGCCAGAACTTGCCGCCGTCGATGATGTACTGGCTCTGCGCGTCGGTGCCCGGACCGCGCACGATCTGCCGGTAGCCGAGGCGCTTCAGCAGCGGGAGCAGGTCCTCGCGCGGCGTCGTCGAGAAGTGCAGCGACGTCTTGTGCTCCTCGAGCTGCTTCATCTTGAGGCTGAGGCTCTTGCCGCGCCCCTCCGGCAGGACGCGCCAGCTGGTGGCGCCGAAGACCGTCGTCTCGTTGCCGAGGAGCTGCAGCTTCAGCGGCAGCGATCCGAAGAACCCGACGACGCGCCCCTCGTGGCGCAGCGCCCAGCCGCGCGCGAACGCCGGCTCGTACGCGGGGTTCAGGTCCCACCACGACCGGAAGCGCGCGATCCACGACTCGACGGTGCGCGCCTTCACGTCGGGGAACCCGGCCATGAACGCCGCGAGCTCCTGGTAGTCCTCGGGTCGAACGACCGCCGTCTCCATGCCGCGCTTCCGACCACCCCACGTCGCCTCAGCGACCCGGACCCGGCGTCCCCTTGCGCATGCGGCTCGCGACCTTGAGCCCGAGCTCGTAGCGACGGCGCGCTTCCTGCGCCGAGCGTTCTTCCTGCACCGCGACCGGCGCGTAGCCGCTCTCTTCGAGCATCGGGTTGCAGATGCGGCCCATCATGCTGACGGTGTGCTCGGACAGCTTCTGCCAGCGGCCGACGCTGCCCTTGTCGATCGAGTTCTTCGCGTACGTCTTCCAGTCGCCGAGGCCCATGCTGTCCGGCGGCTTCATCACGTTCGCGAGCCAGTCCGACGGATACGACACGCCGACGAACTCGGCGATCGACTTCGTCACGCCCTCGGGATCCGCGGTGAGGTCTTCGTAGCGGATCAGGATGGCGTTCTGCGGATGGCGGGCGACGAAGTCGCGCGTCGCGCGGCTGATGTCGACCCACGCGTGGCAGAACGCCTCCAGCGGCCGCGGGTGCTTCACGATGTAGGCGTGCACCTCGCTCAGATACACGCCGTTCGTCTCGCAGAGCTCCTGCAGGCTGCACGCGACGTCGAGCCCGTGGCGCTGCACGCACACGAAGTAGGCGTCGTCGCCGCAGAGCTGTTCGATCAGGTCCCAGTAGAAGACGTCGAACGCGGTCTTCGACGCCCAGCGCGACTTCCCCTGGCGCTTCGCGTATTCGCGATGGAAGCCGAACGCGAAGTCGCGCAGCTTTGCCAGCACCTCGGCCTCGGGGAAGCCCGCGAACTGCAGGCCCGCCAGCACGCCGACGTCGACGCCCTCGGCGATGGTCTCGCTGTGGAGGAAGCGCGCGCACGCGCTCAGCAGGTTCGTCTCGCCCGGACACGCAATGTCGGGGTGCGCGTTCAGGATGCGACGCAGGAGCGTCGTCCCCGAGCGCGGGGCACCCATGACGATGATGCCATCGTGAGCAGGTGCGACGTGTGCGGGGCCGGCCATCGGCCTCAGCCGGCCTGCTCGAACAGCGGACGGAAGGTCGACTCCATGTTCTGGAACGTCTCGAACGTCTCGGCGCTCAGCATCTCGTCCGGGATCGACACCCCGAACGCCTGCTCGAGATCGAGGAGCAGGTTGATGGTCGCCATCGAGTCGAGCCCGAGGCTGCCGAGGGAGGCGTCCGGCGGAATCGGCGCGTCCGGCGCCAGAAAGCGGAGGCGCGGCCGCAGCACGTCCGCAAGCTTCTTCGAGATCGCGTCAGTCGTCATGGTTCACACTCGCTGATGTCCGGTTCGGAATCGATGGGCGGAGATCACGCGATCGCCGCGGTAGGCGACCTCGGCGGGTCCCGGATGGCCGAGGAAGCCGATCAGGCTCGCCGTCAGCCCATACGCGCCCACGTTCGGAATCGCCACCGCGTCGCCGGGACGGAGGGGCGGCGCCGTGACGCCGCGTCCGAGGTAGTCGAGCGGGCTGCAGAGCGGGCCGACCACGTCGACGCTCTCGGTCGGCGGCGCATCGCTGCCGACGGCGTAGAGCGTGATCGTCGTGCGGAGGATGCGGCCGAGGCCGGACATGCCGCCCAGGTGGTTGATGCCCGTGTCGAGCACGACGAACGTGCGTCCCTTGGACGCCTTCACGTCGAGGACCGTGGCGAGCAGCGTGCCCGACGCGGCCGAGAGATAGCGGCCGGATTCGAACCAGAGCGCGCACTGGCGCGCGAGCGCGTTCGTCTCGAGCAGCGACGCGTAGCCGGCCTTCGCCGTCGCGAAGTCCGGTCCCTCGCCCGCGCTCGCGTACGGCCACGGGAAGCCGCCGCCCGCGTCGACGATGCGGCACGTGAAGCCGAGCTTCGCCGACACCTTCTCGCCGACCTCGAGCGCGCTGGCCGTGGTCGCGGGCAGCGTGTCGGCGTCGATCTGGGTGCCGTAGTAGACGTGCACGCCGACCAGATCGACGTTGCGCAGCGCCGGCACCGTGGCGTTCAGCAGATCCGTCTCCTCGAACCCGAACTGGCTCGGCACGCCCGTCATCGCCATGCGCGCCTTCGGCGGCTCCGCGGGATTGATCCGCAGCAGCGCGTCGACGCGGACGCCCGCCGCGCCGGCGACGGCGTCGAGCCGTGCGACGTCGACCCACGACTCGCACGAGAACTGCCGGACGCCGGCCTTGATGGCGGCGACCATCTCGCCTTCGCTCTTGCCCGGGCCGCCGTACAGCGTCTTCGCGCGGTCGAGGCCGAGCTCCGTGATCACGCCGAGCTCGCCGAGCGACGAGATCTCGGTCCCCCCACCCTGCTCCCGCACGGCCTGCACGATGGCCGGCAGCGGGTTCGCCTTCAGCGAGTAGAAGACGGTGGCGCCGCTCGGCAGCGTCGCCTTGAGCTCCGCCGCCCGCGCGTCGACCGCGTCGAGGTCGTACGCGTACAGCGGCGATCCGTACTGCCGGAGCAGCGACGTGGCGAGATCGGCGCGTATCATCAGGACGCCAGCCGCGCCTTCAGCGCGTTGCGGTCGATCTTGCGGTTGCCGGTCTTCGGCAGCGCGTCGACGACGTGGACCTGGTCCGGCACCTTCACCGGCTCGAGCTTCATGCGGAGCGCCTCGACGATCGCCTGCGTCGTCAGGTCGTCTTTGTGGACGGCGACGAAGAGATGCAGGCTGCCGTCGGCGTCGCGCTGCGCGACGCCCGCCTCGGAGACGCCGGCGATCTGACAGGCCGTCTCCTCGATCTCGAGCGGGCTGATGCGATAGCCGCGGTGCTTCAGCAGCGCGTCGCGCCGTCCGTGGAAGTAGATGAAGCCGTCGGCGTCCATGCGGACGAAGTCGCCCGACCACATCTCGCGGGCCGCGTCGATGCTGCGGCGGAAGCGCAGCGTGCTCTCCTCCGGCGCGCGCCAGTAGCCCAGCGCGACGTGCCGCCCGCGCACGACGAGCTCGCCGAGCTCGCCCGGCGGAAGCGTCTCGCCGTCGTCGCCGACGACCCGGCACTCGGTGCCCGTGAGCGGCCGGCCGACGGCGTCGGGATGCGCGTCGAGCTCGGACGGCAGCATGATCGAGACGCGCTTGCACTCCGTCAGCCCGAACATCAGGTACACGCCGACGTGCGGCAGGAGCTTCCGGATCTGCTCGACGTGCGCGCGCGGCAGCCGATCGCCGGTGTTGGTGACGGCGCGGAGCTTCGGCAGCGGATGCGGCTTCCGGTTGAGCATCGTCAGCATCGCGGCGAAGAGCGTCGGCACGCCCGGCAGCACCGTCACGCCGTTCGTGTCGAGGATGTTGAGCAGCTGCGGGCCCGCCATGTCGGGGCTGCCGACGAAGACGCACGCGCCGACCTGCGCGGCCAGGAAGAGCTGGTAGAGGCCGTAGTCGAACGAGAGCGGCAGGAAGACGCCGACCGTGTCCTCGGCGCGGTACTGCAGGCGCTCCTGGATGCCCGCGATCGCGAAGCGGATGTTGTCGTGGCTCAGGCAGACGCCGCGCGGCGTTCCCGTCGAGCCCGACGTGTAGATCAGCGAGACGGCGTCGATGTCGAGGCCGGGGAACGTGCGCTCCTCCGCCGGCGAGCCGGCGAGCACGTCGTCGAGCCGCGCGTGGCCGGCGGGCGACGCGCCGTCGCCGACGAAGAGCATCGTCGGGCCCGTGATGCACGAGGCGAGCTCCTGCGTGTGCTCGTCGAGCACGGCCAGCGTGGGCTCGGCCGACTTCAAGATGTTCTCGAGGCCCTGCGGGCGAACCAGGTGGTTCACGACGACGAAGATTGCGCCGAGCTGCGCGGTCGCGAACGCGAGCAGCGCGATCTCGGGACGGTTCTTCAGGAGGATCAGGACGCGATCGCCGCGGCCGACGCCCTGCTCGGACATCCAGCGGCTCATCTTCCGCACCTGCTCGGCGGCCTCGCGATAAGTCAGCGTGGCGGCGCCGGTCAGGTACGGGCGGTCGCCGTACCGTTCGGCGGCGTCCTCGAGCAGCGCGCCCAGATGCCAGTTCTTCAGGATCTCGTCGACCGTCATGCCCCAACCCCGTCCTGGACGACGCCGCGTGCGCTCAGCACCTCGTCGAACACCTTCTCCATCGCCCGCGCGTGCGCGCGGATGCCGAATACCGACTCGACGCGCGCGCGGCCCGCGCGCCCCATCGCGGCGCGCCGCGCCGGATCGGTCATCAGCGCGACGATCGCGTCCGCGAGCGCGTCGGCGTCGCGCGGCGGCACGAGCAGCCCGGTCTCGCCGTCGACGACGATGACGATCGGCCCGCCCTCGCGCGGCGCGATCACCGGCCGGCCCGCCACCATCGCCTCGATCATCACGCGGCCGAACGGCTCGCGGTCGGACGTGTGCAGCACGACGTCCATGGCGTCCATGCACGCCAGCACGTCGCGCCGCGGTCCCGTCAGCACGACGTGGTCGCGCAGGTCGGGCTCCGCAATCCGCGCGCGCACCTTCGCCGCGTACGCCTCGCCGCGCCGATGCACGCCGCCGACGACGAGACAGCGCAGGTCGGGCACGCGCTTGCGCGCGCGGGCGACCGCCTCGACGGCGAGCAGCTGCCCCTTCCACTCCTGGATGTGGCCGACGATGCCGACCATCGGCGCGTCGGCGGGAATGCCGAACTCGCGCCGAATCGCGGCGCCCTGCCCGGGCGTGGACGGCGCGACGTCGATCCCGTCGAACACCGTGAGGAAGCGGCGCGCGCGCACGCCGCGCGCGCGCACGTGCTCGACGATCTCGTCGGTCATGCCGATGGCGGTGTCGATCCAGCGCGAGGCGAAGCGCGCCTCGGGCGCCACGTGGCTGAAGCCCTTGAAGTGGCAGACGACGGGCACGCCGCAGCGCGCAGCCGCGATGACCACCGGGAGGCTCGGCGTGACGCCGTTCGCGCAGTAGACGAGCGCCGGCTTTTCGCGCCGGAAGAGCTGCGTCAGCTCGCGCGCGCGCGGCAGCACGAAGCGGGTGAATTCCTTGACGCGCGCCAGCTTGCGCTGCGCCCACGAGCCGCGCGCCGGCGGCAACGGCGGCAGCGGCGACAGCACGTGCACGCGAATGCCCTGCTTCTCCAGGTCGGCGATGATCGGCTTCGTCTCGAACAGCACCAGCACCGGCTCGTAGCGCGCGCGATCGAGGTACGGGAACAGCTCGAGGATCCCGGTGAGGGAGCCCCCGACGACTCCTCCCGTGGTGGCTTCGGTGACCAGGATGCGGTGGGACGATGCGCTGAGAGGCCCCGCGGCGGGCGCCAGGTTGCCGGACGTTTGGCGCATGGGCGTTCTTATTCTTAGCCGGGGACGGCGCTCACCTTCAAACATCCCCTGGCCGTAGGGCGGGGGTCGTCGACGACGTCCGGCAGCCGGGCATGTCATAGACGTGACACGCCCCCCGCCAGTGTCGCGCTCCGCTCGTCACCTGCGTCGATTCCGGGTATCGTCCCGGCGCATGGGGGGAGGAGACGGGCGGCGCAGCGGTAGTCCGATCCTCCGCGTCGCGCTCGCGCTCTGGGCCGCCGCGACGTACGTCATTTACTGGCTGGGGTATCTGCGGATCGGCTCGTGATCGACCTGCTGCTCCTCGTCCCGGTCCTCGCGGCCAGCGCCGCGGCCGGCCTGCTCCTGCTGCGCGTGGCCGGCGCGTTGCCGCGACCTCCCCACGAGCACCTGCTCGCCGGGCTCGTCACCGGGCTCGGCCTGGCCAGCATGCTGGCCCTGGGATCGGCCTGGGCGGGCATGCTGTCGCCGTGGCCCTTCGCGATCGCGGCCCTGGCCGCGCTGGCCGCCGGCGGCCCGGCGCTGGTCGCCGCGCTCCGCGCCGTACGCGTCCCACGCGGGGGCGCGGCCTGGGCGCTGCTCGGGGTGTGCGCGCTCGTCTTCCTCGCCGAGGCACCGACGTGGTTCGCGCCGCCCGTCGGCGGCGACCAGACGAAGTATCACCTCGCCTACCCGCGCCTGTACGCGCAGGCCGGTGGGCTCGTCGCGACACCGTGGACGTTCTGGGGCCAGCAGCAGTGGCTGCAGAACTTCCTCTACACGATGGCCTACGCCGTCCGCGGCGAGGATCTCGCGCGCCTGATGAACGCCGTGAGCGGCGTCCTTGCGGCCGTGGCGCTCGCGACGCTCGTCCGACGGCACTTCGGTCGCAGCCTCGGCGTCGTCGCCGGCGCGCTCTACTTCACGCTGCCCATCTCGTGGTCGCAGATGGTGCGGTCGGGCGCCGACACCAGCGTCGTCATCTACGCCGCGCTCGCGGTGAGCGCGTGGCTCGACTGGGCGAAGGGCCAGCGCGACGCCGACCTGCGCCGCACCGGCATCCTGTGCGGCCTCGCCGGCGGCGCGAAGGTGATGGGCCTGCTGGTGCCGGCGCTGGTCGGCATCGGCATCCTCGTCGTGATGCTGCGCCGGCGGGTCGCCCCGGCCCGCTTCGTCGGCCGCGCGGTGGCGTTCGGCGCGCTGGCGATCGTCATGCTGTCGCCGTGGTACGTGCGCAACTTCGCCGAGACCGGCGACCCCCTCTACCCCTTCGGCGTGAAGGCCTTCGGCGGCACCAACTGGAGCGTCGAGGCCGGCGACTACCTCGACCTCTACTACTCGCAGTACCGCGCGAAGGAGGCGGCGCAGCGCCAGGGCGAGCCGTACGCCGGCTGGGAGGTGGTGAAGTTCCCGTGGGACCTCACCATGCATCCCGAGTCGTTCGAGGACGGCAAGCGCCAGGGCCAGGACGTGAGCCCGTTCGTGTTCGCGTTCCTGCCGTCGTTGCTGCTCCTGCGCCGCCGACGCTGGGCGGCGGTCACCGTGGCGGCCATCGGCATCGCGTACGGGGCGATCATCGCCGTCGGCGCCTGGGCACATCCGCGCTACGTGCTGCCCGGCGTGGCGCTGGCGCTCGCCGCGGCCACCCCGGCCGCGCGCGCGCTCTGCGGCCGGCGCGTCTTCGCCGCCGTCGTGGCGCTCACGATCGCCGGCAATCTCGTGCTCATCTCCCGCATGTTCCGGCCCATGTGGCCCGACCAGGTGCGGGTCGCGCTCGGGCGGATGGCGCCGGACGCGTTCCTCGGCAAGTTCGCCGACCGCTGGGTCTTCTGGCACCAGGCGAACGACCAGGTCCCGGCCACGGGACGCGTGGTCGTCCTCGAGAAGATTCCGCACCCCTACTACATCGACAAGCCGTTCGCGCTGCTGAGCTATCTCGAGCAGGGACTCGTGGATTATCGCCAGGTGGGTACGGTGCCGCAGCTCGACGCCGCGATCCGCGGCCTCGGCGCCTCCCACGTCGCGGTGGAGGAGGAAGGCGCCCAGGCGAACGGCGACCCGTTCGAGGCGCAGGTGACCGCACTCTGGCGGGCGTATCTGGCCCAGCTCGGCCCGCCGGTGTTGCGCGCCGGCGGCTATGCGCTGTACGCGCTCCCCCGCGATGGCTCGCACGGCTGACGAGACGCGCCCGAAGGGCCAGAAGAAGCCCAAGCGCCGCAACTTCGTCCACGACGCGTTGCAGGTCCTCGGCGGCAACGTCGTCATGACGGTGATCGGCGTCGTCAACGGGATCGTCCTCGCCCGCTGGCTCGGGCCGGTGGGCCGGGGGCAGTTCCAGCTCCTGACGGTCCTGCCGATCATGCTGTCGAACTTCGTGAAGCTCGGCATCCCGCAGGCGAGCGTCTACTTCATGCGCCGCCGCGGCGCCTCGGCGTCCGACGTCGCGTCGAACTCCCTGTGGTTCGCGTTCGTGATGGGCGGCGCCGCGGTGGGGGTCTGCTGGTACTGGCGCGACTGGCTGCTGACGCGCTTCTTGAAGGAGACGCCGGCCGAGCTCCTCCTGCCGTCGCTCGCGCTGATCCCGTTCGTACTGCTCCAGTTCTACCTGCTCGGCGTCGCGCAGGCGCAAGAGCGCTTCCGCGAGTACAACGTCCGGCAGATCGTCCCGAACCTGCTGAGCTTCTTCGGGCTCGCGATCACGCTGGTGCTGCTGCACATGGGGCTCGTCGGCGCGGTCCTCGTGCAGGTGGTGATCCAGGTGTTCCTGACCGTCTGGATGACGTGGCGCGTGCACCGCGAGTCGCCGCTGCACCTCCGCTGGAACGGCGAGCTCGCCAAGGGGATGCTGTCGTTCGGCGGCAAGTCGTACATCCAGACGCTCGCCGCGACGCTGCACCTCCGCCTCGACCAGTTCATCTGCGCGTACTTCCTCGACCCGGCGGACGTCGGCCTCTACGCGATCTCCGTCAACTTCGGCAACCTCCTGATGAAGGTGCCGGAAGCGACGGGGACCGTGATGTTTCCGCGGCTGGCGGGCTCGTCGGACACGGATGCGCACGCGGCGACGACGCGCGTCTGCCGCCACACGCTCTTCATCCTGGCGCTCGGCATCGCCGGCTTCGCGATCGGCGGCCCCATCGTCATCCCGCTCTTCTACGGAAGCGACTACAGCGGCGCGATCATGCCGCTGCTCGTCCTGCTGCCCGGGCTGCTGCTCGCCGCGCTCTACCAGCTGCTCGCGCGCAACTTCACGAGCCGCGGCCGGCAGGAGGTCAACATCATCGCCGCGTGCCTCGCGCTGTCGTCGAACGTCGGCCTCAACATCCTGATGATCCCGCGCTACGGCATCGTCGGCGCGGCGGCGGCGCACGGCCTGTCCTACGGCCTGGCGGCGCTCACGCTGCTCGTCGCCTTCGTCCGCGACTCCGGACACTCGGTGAGCGAGACGCTCATCATCCGCCCATCCGAAATCGCCGCGATGATGCGGACGGCGTGGGGCCTCACGGCGCGGTTGCGCTGACCGCGCGTGCGGCGTACTCGCCTCCCGTGACCCAGAGCGACGACGCGCCGAAGTACGCGCTCGCCCCGTTCTTCGGCGAGGGGCGCCGCGAGTTCATCGAGCACATCCCGCACGTGCGCCGGCTCGGGATGGAAGTGCTCTACGTCGGTCCGCACACGGCTCGGGTGAAGCTGCCGTTCCGCGAGGAGCTGATCGGCGACCCGATCCGCCGCGTCGTCTTCGGCGGCGTCATCACCACGCTGCTCGATCACGCGAGCGGCCTCGCCGTCTCCGCGAGCCTGCCGGAGTTCCGCGCGATCGCGACCCTGGACCTCCGCATCGACTATCTCCGCGCCGCGGCGCCCGACCGCGACCTGATCGGCGAGTCGACCTGCTACAAGGTCACGCACCACGTCGCGTTCATCCGCGCCAGCGCGTGGGAGGATTCGCCCGACGATCCGTTCGCGACGTGCCACGCGAGCTTCATGCTCGGCGCCAACCCGGCCGAGAACGCGATCGCGCGTGCAATCCGCAAGCAGGACGAGCCGTCGTGAGGGGCGTCGAAGCGCTGGCACACATCCCGTACGCGCGCTTTCTCGACGTGCGGGTCGAGGAGGACGCGCAGGGCATCGTCTGCGTCCTTCCCTTCCAGCAGGACCTCGTCGGCAACGTCGTGCTGCCGGCGATCCACGGCGGCGTCGTCGGCGCGTTCCTCGAGCTGACGGCGCTCGTGCAGGCGCTCGCCGTCGCCGACAGCGACCGCGTGCCGAAGCCGATCACGTTCAGCGTCGACTATCTGCGCTCCGCGGGGCCCCGCGATACGCGCGGACGTGCCGAGGTCGTGAAGCGCGGGCGGCGCATCGCCAACGTCCGCGTGCTCGCCTGGCAGGACGACGAAGCCAAGCCGGTCGCCGCGGGCATCGGCAACTTCCTGCTGTAGCGAGCCAAGACCATGTCTTGGCTCGGGACGGACGCGAGAGTGAAGCGGTCGACTTCGAGCGACCTTCGTGCCGCGGCCGGCGAAGCCGGCGCGGCATGCTGCTGCGACCGATAGCATGGGACGCCCATCCATCGTCGTGCATGGGGGCGCGGGCCGCGACGACGTCGCGACGCGGCCCGCACGGCAGACCGGCGTGCTGCGCGCCGCCGAGATCGGTTGGGCCGTGCTCACTACCAGCGGGAGCGCGATCGACGCGGTCGTCGAGGCGGTCGCGGCACTGGAGGACGATCCGGCGTTCAACGCCGGTCTCGGCGCGGTGCTCACCGAGGACGGCACGGTGGAGCTCGACGCATCGGTGATGACCGGCGACACGCTAGCGGCGGGCGCGGTGGCGGCCGTCGCCGGCGTGGCGAACCCCGTGCGGCTCGCGCGCGTCGTCCTCGACGAGGGCCGTGAGGTCTTCCTGGTCGGCCCGCCGGCGACGGACCTCGCGTCGCGCCACGGCTTGCGCGTCGTCGAGCCCGACGCGTTGATCACCGAGGACGCACGACGACGCTGGCGCGCGGGACGGCCGGCCGACGGCGAGACGGTGGGCGCCGTCGCGTGCGATGCGCACGGACGCATCGCCGCGGCGACGTCGACGGGCGGCGTTGCGGGCAAGCGACGCGGCCGGGTCGGCGATTCCGCCGTACTCGGCGCGGGCACCTGGGCGGACGAGCGGACGGCGGCCGGGTCGGCGACCGGCCCGGGCGAGCTGATCCTCCGTCTCGGCATGACGCGCATGGCGTGCGACCTGGTCGGCGCCGGCGCGACGCCGGACGAGGCGGCGTCGCGCGCGCTCCACGAGCTCGGCGCGCGCGTCCGCGGCGCCGCGGGTCTGATCCTCGTCGACGCGACGGGGCGTGTGGGCAGCGCGTTCACCACCGAGGGCATGCCGGCCGCGTGGCGCGCCGACGGCATGCCCGCCGCGGCGCTACGCTGACGCGCGGCGCGCCGTCGCCACCTCGTGCATGCCGGCGAAGATCGCGTTGACGTCGACCGGTGCGTCGAACGGCTCGCCGCGGAATTCGCGGTAGGCGCGCGCGACGTTGAAGACGATGCGCTCCGGCTCCGTCCAGCCCGCGTACGGACCGAGGTCGATGCGCTTCGCCGCCTCGACCTCCGTGCGGCCCGCGTCGAAGTGGCCCTTCGACTCCGCGCGCACGTACTCGAGGTACGCCTTCATCTCGCGCGGCCCCTCGACGCCGCAGAGCGGCCCGTGGCCCGGCACGACGACGTCCGGCGCGAGCGCGACGATCGCGTCGAGCGCGGCGCCCCACTGCGCGTACGTCCCTTCCCACCCGATCGGCGTGCAGTTGCGGAAGAGGACGTCGCCCGTGAACACGACCCGCTCCGCCGGCAGATGCACGATGACGTCGCCGATCGTGTGCGCGGGACCGACGTAGATCAGGTGCACCGCCATGCCGTCGAGGTCGAGCTCGAGCCGATCCTCGATGAGCCGCGACGGCGGCCGCAGCGCGACGCCGGTGAAGTCCCACTCGGCCAGCCGCGCCGCCAACGCGGCGAGCGCCGGGTTCGCGCTACCGCCCGCCGAGCGCAGCATCTGCATCACCTCCGGCTTCTCCTTCCCGAACGCCTCGGCGCACAGCCGATGGCCGATGATCTCGGCCTGCGGGAAGAGCTGGTTGCCCCAGCAGTGGTCGCCGTTGTGGTGCGTGTTCACCACGCGGGTCACCGGCGCGGGATGGACGCGCGCATACGCGTCGATCAGCTCTCGCGTGTGCGGCAGGTCCCAGAACGTGTCGACGACGAGACCGCCGCCGCGGGCCAGCAGGCCCGAGTTGCTGAACCCCAGCCCGCGGTCGGGCTGGAGGCAGGCGTGGACGTCGCGGGCGATCTCGCGCAGCTCCATGCGCGCCCGGTATCACCGTGCTCGACGGGGCGGCAAGTCATTGTTGTGCCTAGGGGACCCACGAGGCATAACGCCCGAGTGACTCCCATCGAGAAGGCCGACGTCCTCCTCGAGGCGCTGCCCTACATCCGGCGCTTCGCCGGCAAGGTCCTCGTCGTGAAGTACGGCGGCCATGCCATGGAGAAGGACGAGCTCAAGGACTCGTTCGCGCAGGACGTGGCGCTGCTGAAGTACGTCGGCATGCATCCCGTCGTCGTGCACGGCGGCGGCCCGCAGATCGACGCCGCCGTCAAGCAGGCCGGCATCACGCCGCGCTTCGTGCGTGGCATGCGCGTCACCGACACGGCCACGATGGACATCGTCGAGCAGGTGCTGGCCGGCAAGATCAGCGGCGAGATCGTCGCCGATCTCAACCGCCACGGTGCGCGCGCCGTCGGCCTCTCCGGCAAGGACGGCGAGCTCGTCGTCGCGCGCAAGCGTGGGGGCGGCGACGAAGACCTCGGGCTCGTCGGCGACGTCGTCGGCGTGAACCCCGACGTCATTCAGGCGCTGCACGCGTTCGTGCCGGTCATCGCGCCCACTGCCGCCGACGCGAGCGGCCAGACCTACAACATCAACGCCGACGTCGTCGCCGGAAAGATCGCCGAGGCGCTGCGCGCCGAGAAGCTGATCCTCCTGACGGACGTGGAGGGCGTGAAGGGGCGCGACGGCAAACTCATGCCGACGCTCGGCGCGGACGAAGCGCTCGACCTGATCGCCGACGGCACGATCGCGTCGGGCATGATCCCGAAGATCGAGTGCTGCATCGAGGCACTGCGCGGCGGCGTCAAGCAGGCGCACGTCATCGACGGGCGGGTGCGGCACGCGCTGCTCCTCGAAGTGCTCACCAGCCGCGGCGTCGGTACCGAGGTCGTCGGCGACGTCCGGCGGTCGCGACGGCGGCTCGCGCGCGCATGACCAGCGCGCAGATCATCGCGCGGAACCAGGCCCACGAGCTCGGCATCTACGCGCGCTTCCCCGTGGCGTTCGTCCGTGGGCAGGGCTGCGAGCTGTGGGACGCGGAGGGGAAGCGCTACCTCGACTTCTTCGCCGGCCTCTCCGTCAACAACCTCGGCCACTGCCATCCCGCCGTCGTGGAGGCGATCCGCGCGCAGGCGGGCACGCTGATGCACGTCTCGAACCTCTACCACTCGGCCCCGTTGGGCGAGGTCGCGACGCTGCTCTGCGAGCACTCGTTCGCCGAGCGCGTGTTCTTCTGCAACAGCGGCGCCGAGGCCAACGAGGCCGCGATGAAGCTTGCGCGGCGCTGGGGCAGCAGCGACGGCGGCGGCCGCTACGAGATCCTCGCGACGACCGGCTCGTTCCACGGCCGGACGTTCGGCACGCTCACGGCCACCGGACAGGAAAAGTATCACCAGGGGTTTTTGCCGCTCCTGCCGGGCGTGCGGCTCGTCGCCTACGACGACGTCGCCGCGGTCGAGGCGGCCATCCGGCCCGAGACCGTCGCCGTCATCGTCGAGCCCATCCAGGGCGAGGGCGGCGTCGTCGTGCCGAGCCAGGGCTACCTGCGCGGCCTGCGCGAGGTCTGCGATCGCCACCGTCTGCTCCTGATCCTCGACGAGATCCAGACCGGCCTCGGCCGGACGGGCACGCTCTTCGCGCATCAGCACGCCGGCATCACGCCCGACATCATGACCGTCGCGAAGGCCCTCGGCGGCGGCATCCCCATCGGCGCGATGTGCACGACCGAGGCGATCGCCACGGTGATGACGCCGGGCTCGCACGGCACCACGTTCGGCGGCAACCTCGTCGCCTGCGCGGCGGCGGCGGCGGCCCTGCGCGTCATTGCCGATCCGGCGTTCCTCGAGAACGTCGTCGCGATCGGCGCCCACTTCCGCGCCGGCCTCGAGCGGCTGGCGGCGCGGCACCGGCGCATCACGGGCGTCCGCGGCCTCGGCCTGATGGCCGCCGCCGTGCTCGACGGGCCGGGCGCCGACGTCGCACGCCGGTGTCTCGATGCCGGCCTCCTGATCAACTGCACCGCCGACCGCGTGCTCCGCTTCCTGCCGCCGCTCGTCATCACGACGGCGCAGGTCGACGAGGGCATGGCGGTCCTCGACGAGGCCCTCGCTCAATGAAGCACGATCTGCTCCGCATCGCCGACCTCACCACCACCGAGATTCAGGAGATTCTGGCACTCGCGAACCGGCTCAAGCGCGACCTGAAGGCGGGCACGCCGCATCCGCTGCTGGCGGGGCGCACGCTCGCGATGATCTTCGAGAAGCCCAGCCTCCGGACGCGCGTCACGTTCGAGGTCGGGATGGTGCAGCTCGGCGGCGCGGCGATCCACCTCGCGCCCGGCGACATCCGCCTCGGCGAGCGCGAGCCGGCGCGCGACATCGCGCGCAACCTCGAGCGTTGGGTCGACCTCATCATGGCGCGCGTGTTCCTCCATCAGAGCGTCAGCGACCTCGCGGCGGCGTCGTGCATCCCCGTCATCAACGGCCTGTCCGATCTCCACCACCCGTGTCAGGTGCTCTCCGACTGCTTCACGCTGCTCGAGCATCGCAGCGGCATCCGCGGGCTGCGCGTCGCGTTCATCGGGGACGGCAACAACATGGTGCACTCGTGGATGGACGCGGCGTCGAAGCTCGACTTCCAGCTCGTCCTCGCCTGCCCGCCCGGCTACGAGCCCGATCCCGCCATCACGAAGGACGCCGGCGACCACGTCGTCGTGACGCACGACGCCGCCGAGGCGGCGCGCGGCGCGGACGTCGTCTACACCGACGTGTGGACCAGCATGGGGCAGGAGGCGGAGGCGGACGAGCGGCGCGACGTCTTCGAGCCGTACCGCATCGACGAGCAGCTCGTCGGGCTGGCGAAGAAGGACGCGCTGGTCATGCATTGTCTGCCGGCGCATCGGGGCGAGGAGATCACCGACGCGGTGCTCGAGGGACCGCAGTCGGTGGTGTTCGATCAGGCGGAGAATCGGCTGCACGTGCAGAAGGCGATCATGGTGTGGCTGCTGGAGGCGGGACGGGCTGCCTAGTGCGCGCTGGTGGGCGCGGCGTCGGGGTCGGGGGGCGTCCGGCTGCGCGCGGCACTCGCACGGCACCCCGCCGCCCCGTTTCCCCGCCGCGCGTGCTCCCGACGCTGCTCGCCCGGACGCCCCCCGGCCCCGACGCCACACCCACCAGCGAGATCTAGCCGTCCCACCTCCTCGCTGATGGGCGTCTCCGGTCTGCGACAGCTCTCTCCCGTCGAACGTACCGTCCTCGCGCTCATCACCGTCGCCGGTGCCGGTTTGCGGCTTTGGTATCAGTGGGGGCGGCCGTTCGTGGGGGACGAGGTCGGGACCATCATCTGGGCCAAGCGGGACTACGGGTTCATCTTCACCAGCATCGTCGAGCCGTGGTTGCAGATGAATGCGTTCGTCGCGATGACCAAAGGGCTCGCGGAGGCGTCGGGGTGGAATCCGTGGGTCATGAACCTGCCGACGCTCGTGGCCGGCGTCGCGCTGGTGCCGCTCGTCGCGGGGGTCGCGCTGCGGGTGGCGACGCCGGCGGTCGCGCTCGTCGCGGCGGCGCTCGCCGCCGGCAATCCGTACCTGCTCCTCTGGAGCGTCACGATGCGCGCGTACGCGCTGCTGCTCGTCGGGCTGCTCATCGCGCTGATGGGCGCGCTCGACTGGACGCGGGCGGGACGCTGGCGCGACGGCGTCGTGTGCGCCGCCGGGCTCGCGCTCGCGCTGCTCATGCATCCGAACGCGATCTACTCCGCCGTCGCCCTGGTTCCGGTCGTCGCCGTGCCGTGGTGGCGCGAGCGGCGCGCGCCCACGTCGCTCCTCGTGCCGCTGGCGGCGGCGGCCGTCGTGGTCGCGCTCTTCTACTGGCCCCTGCTGCCGGGGCTGCGGGCGTACTCGCAGCGCGGCGCCGCGACGCCGCCGACCACGATGATGTGGGTGCCGTGGGCCTTCGGCGAGTGGTTCGGGTCGGGATGGCTCGGCCTGCCCTCGCTCGCCGTGCTCGCGCTCGGGCTGCGCGTGCCGCGACTCCGTCCGCTCTTCTGGATGATCGTCGTCCCGCCGGTGCTCGCGTCGTGGGCCGGCCTGTCGGGCTTTCCCTGGGCGATGGCGCGCTACCTCGTCGCCATCGTGCCGCCGTTGTTCGTCGTCATGGCGGCGGGCGTCGCGACGTTGCCCCGCCCGGCGCGGCTCCTCGCCGTCGTCGTGCTCCTCGCGACGTGGGTTCCGCAGATCGCGGCGATGGACCGCGAGAAGCGGCGCTACCCCTGGCCCCGCGCGGCGGCGTACATCGCGGCGACCACGACGTCCGCGGACGTGCTGGTCGCCGCCGACGATTCGAACGCCCACACCGCGCTGCACACGACGGCGTCGCTGCCGGCCGACGGCGCGGCGTTCGGCACCGTCGCGGCGTTCCTCGCCTCGACGCCGCCGGCGCGGCTCGTCGTCGTCCAGGCGGGCGAGCCGATTCCGGCACGCACGCGCCAGCGGCGCTTCCGGCACATCCAGGTCCTCACCTACGCCGGCGACGCGCGCGCGGACGTCGCCGCCCGGGCGCTCGACGACCTCGAACGCTGGCTCGGCGACCGCATCGACCCCGCGCTCACCGGGCCCTACAAGCTAGTGCTCGAGCTGCGCACCGCGCTCGGCCGCGGCGATCCCGACGGCCGCTGGACGCGCGCGTACTACGAGTGCCGCATGCGGACTCTGAAGCAGCGCTTCCTGCCGCCGCAGTATCTCGGCGTCGCCCGTTAGGCCGCTTCGATCTCGCCGACGACGGCGAGCCCGTCGGCCTCGACGCGGGCGCGGAAGCACACCTCGGTCGGGCAATCGGGGCCGAGCTGCGCGCGCAGCTCGATCACGGGCGCCGCCGCCCAGAAATCGGCGGCGGTCGTCGACAGCAGACCCGGCTCGCGGCCCGGACGACCGATGCCCAGGCCGTCGACCGACGGGGTGACGACGGCCTCGCCCCACGGCACGATGTCGCGGCCACGGTGGCTGAAGAGCTCCACGCCGCGCTCGCTGATCGTCACCGTGGCGCTGCGCGCGGAGAGCCATGCCAGCAGCCGCTCGCCCAGCACGAGCGCGACGACGACGGCCGCCGCCTCGATGCGCGTCATCACGATCGCCGCCAGCCCGAGCGGCACCCAGCCCCACCACGCCAGCGCGCTCATCGGCGGATCGAGGGCCGGCCGCAGCGCGATCGCGCCCGCTTCGAGCCGCGTCCACAGCTGCGCAGCGAGCGACGGCACCACGCGCACCATCACCGCTCCCCAGCCGCGCGCGCCGCGCAGCCCCTCGAGCGGAATGCGCGCGGCACGCCCGGGACCGGTGACCACGAGGTACTGGCGGTCCTGCGTGAGGCCCTCGACCTCCGTCCAGCGCATCCGGCGCACGACGCGCCCCGGCCCCATCACCGTGAGCTCCGTCTCGTCGAGATGGAAACGGCGCAGGCAATCGAGGGGCGACGGCAGATGCCTCGCGAGCAGCCAGCCGCCCGCCGCCACCGGGACCAGCGCGCCCGCGGTGCCGACGGCGTCGGCGCACAGCGCTGCGAGCAGCGGCACACCGACGACCCACGTGAGCCAGGCGATCCCGAGCGACGGGGCCGCGCCCCGGAACGTGCGCCACAGAATTGACTCGCCGTGCTCCCGCATCACCCTCGTCCTCACCGTCAGCAACGCTCCACCCGCGTATGTCGGCACGCCTGCGCCACGGCTTGAGCGCGCTCCGCCTTGCTGGTCCGGTTTTGGACCCTGTGGTAGGAGGCAGGCCGTCATGGCAGCCCCCGTGCGTCGCATCTGTCTCGCCTACTCCGGCGGTCTCGACACGTCCGTCATCCTCACCTGGCTCGTCGAGCGGTACGACGCCGAGGTGGTCGCGTTCTGCGCCGATCTGGGCCAGGCCGAGGAGCTCGACGGCCTCGACGCGAAGGCGCGCAAGACCGGCGCGGTCAAGTGCATCGTCGAGGACCTGCGCGAGGAGTTCGTCCGCGACTTCGTGTTCCCGATGTTCCGCGCGGGCGCCATCTACGAGAGCCAGTACCTCCTCGGCACCTCCATCGCGCGGCCGCTGATCGCGAAGCGTCACGCCGAGATCGCACGCGCCGAGGGCTGCGACGCCGTCGCGCACGGCGCCACCGGCAAGGGCAACGATCAGGTGCGCTTCGAGCTGACGTTCGCCGCGCTGGCGCCCGAGCTGACGATCATCGCGCCGTGGCGCGAGTGGGACTTCAAGGGCCGCGCCGACCTCGTCGCCTACGCCGAAGCGAAGAAGATTCCGATCACCGTCACCGCCGAGAAGCCCTACTCGAGCGACCGCAACCTGCTCCACGTGAGCTACGAAGGCGGCATCCTCGAGGACCCGTGGAAGGCGCCGTACGACGACATGTTCCAGCTCACGGTCGCGCCCGAGCAGGCGCCGAGCACCCCCGAGGAGGTGGAGGTCGAGATTGATCGCGGCATCCCCGTCGCGGTGAACGGCGCGCGCCTCTCGCCGGCCGCGCTCCTGCAGGAGCTCAACACGATCGGCGGCCGCCACGGCGTCGGCCGCGTCGACATCGTCGAGAACCGCTACGTCGGGCTCAAGTCGCGCGGCGTGTACGAGACGCCCGGCGGCACCGTGCTGCGCATGGCGATCCAGGCCGTCGAGTCGCTCACGATGGACCGCGAGGTGATGCACCTCCGCGACACGCTGGCGCCCCGCTACGCCGAGATGGTCTACAACGGCTACTGGTTCGCGCCCGAGCGGCTGATGCTGCAGGCCGCGATCGACGAGGCGTCGGCGGCCGTCACGGGCACGGCGCGGCTCAAGCTGTACCGCGGCAGCGTCCGCACCGTCGGACGCAAGGCGCCGCGCTCGCTGTACGACCCGAAGCTGGCGAGCTTCGACGAAGCCGGCGGCTATCAGCAGTCGGACGCGGGCGGGTTCATCCGGCTCTCGGGCCTGCGGCTGCGCATTCGCGCGCTCGTCGAGAAAACCGCCCGATGACGCGCGCCGCGCGCGGGCGGACCGCGCAGAAGGCCTGGGGCGGACGCTTCGACGCGCCGACGGCGCGCATCGTCGAGGAGTTCACCAGCTCGCTCGCCGTCGACCGGCGGCTCTGGCCGCACGACATCGCGGGCAGCGTCGCGCACGTCCGCGGCCTGGTCCGCGCGAAGCTGCTGTCCCCCGCCGAGGGACGGCGGCTCGAGCGCGGTCTCGCCCGCGTGCGCACGGAGCTCGCCGACGACACGTTCCGCTTCAAGCGCAGCGACGAGGACATCCACATGGCCGTCGAGCGCCGGCTCACCGAGCTCGTCGGCCCCGTCGGCGGCAAGCTCCACACCGGCCGCAGCCGCAACGACCAGGTCGCGCTCGATCTGCGCCTCTGGCTGCTCGCCGAGTGCGACGCGATGGACGCGGCGCTGGCCGGCATGCAACGGGCGCTGGTCGCGGTCGGCCGCCGCCACCCGAGCGCGGTGCTGCCGGGCTACACGCACCTGCAGCGCGCGCAGCCCGTGCTGCTCGCGCACCACCTGCTCGCCTACCACGAGATGCTGGCGCGCGACCGCTCGCGCTTCCGCGATTGTCGCGAGCGCGCCGACGAGCTGCCGCTCGGCGCGGGCGCGCTGGCCGGCGCCGGGTTCACGATCGACCGCGCCTACGTCGCCCGCCAGCTCGGCTTCGCGCGCGTCAGCCGCAACAGCCTCGACACCGTGTCCGATCGCGACGCGCCGGCCGAGTTCCTCGCCGCGGGCGCCCTCACGGCCGTCCACCTGAGCCGACTCGCCGAGGAGCTCGTCCTGTGGGCGACCGACGAGTTCGGCTTCGTCACCCTGCCCGACGCCTTCGCGACCGGCAGCTCGATGATGCCGCAGAAGAAGAATCCCGACGTCGCGGAGCTGGTGCGCGGCCGCACGGGGCGCGTCGTCGGCGCGCTCGTCGGGCTGCTGACGACGCTCAAGGGGCTGCCGCTCTCGTACAACCGCGATCTGCAGGAGGACAAGGCGCCGCTGTTCGACGCCGCCGCGTCGCTGCGCGACAGCCTCGCGGTGCTGGCGGAGATGCTGCCGGCGCTGCAGTTCGAGACGAAGCGCATGGCGGTCGCCGCCGACGGACTGCTGCTCGCGACCGACGTGGCCGACGCGCTCGTCGAGCAGGGCCTGCCGTTCCGCCAGGCGCACGAGGTCGTCGGCGGGCTCGTCCGGCATTGCCTGCGAACGGGCGCATCGCTGCGCGCGGTCGACGCCGCGACGCTGCGGACGTTCTCGCCGCTGCTGACCACCGAGATGCTGCGCGCGTTGACGCCGGCGCAGTCGGTGCGACGGCGGCGCGTGATCGGCGGCACCGCGCCGTCGGAGGTGCGGGCGCAGCTGGCGCGCGCGGCGCGCGAGGCACGACGATGACGCGACGGCTGCTCGTCACCACGGCGCTCGTGTCGGTGCTCGCGTGCGGGCTCAAGAACAGCCCGCGGCCGCCGCAGGCCGTCCAACCGGAGCCGCCGACGAACCTCGCGGCGCGCTCGGTGGTCGAGGGCGTCGAGCTCACGTGGCGCCGCCCGACACGCTACTCCGGCGGCGATCGCATGAACGACCTCGACTACATGGCGGTGGAGCGCGCGCCCGCGGACGGCTCGGCCGGATTCGTCGAGGTGGGCCGCGTCGTCGTCACCGACCGCGATCGCTTCCGGCAGGAGCGACGCATGTCGTGGATCGACACCAACGCGCCGGTGGGCTCGCGGTTCCTGTATCGCGTGTACGCGGAGACGCTGGACGACTACCGCAGCACGCCGGCGGGGCCCATCGCCGTGACGGTCGGATCGGCCGGCGGCCAAGCCGAGCCCGAGAATCCCGCGGATTGACCCGCTCGCGACGTTGACCCCGTGTCGGGCGGGCGTCATACCGGTCGAACGGCAATGGCCACGCTCTCTTTCGTCAAGCTGCACGGCACCGCGAACGACTTCGTCTACGTCGATGCGCGCCGCGGCATTCCCGGCGATCCGGCCGCGCTCGCGCGCCGGCTCTGCGATCGGCATCGCGGCATCGGCGCCGACGGGCTGATCCTCCTGCGCGACGCCGACGCGCGCGACGCCGACTGCCGCATGGAGATCATCAACGCCGACGGCAGCACGGCCGAGATGTGCGGCAACGGCATCCGCGGCTTCGCGAAGTACGTCCTCGACCGCGGCCTCGCGACGCGCGAGCCGTTGCGGGTCGAGACGGGTGCGGGCGTGCTCTCGATCGAGACCGAACGCCAGGGCGGTCGCGTGGTGCGCGTCGCCGTCGACATGGGCCGGCCCGAGTGGGACGGCCGCCGCATCCCGGTCGACGCCGACGGCGAGATCGTCGAGCGGGCGCTCGAGGTCGCGGGGCGCGAGTACCGCGTCACCTGCGTGTCCATGGGCAACCCGCACTGCGTGGTGTTCCTCGACGACGTCGCGGGCCTCGACCTGCCGGCCATCGGCCCGCGCTTCGAGCGGCATCCGTTCTTCCCGAAGCGCGTGAACACGGAGTTCATCCGCGTCGTCGACCGCGGGCATCTGGAGATGCGCGTGTGGGAGCGCGGCGCGGCCGAGACGCTCGCATGCGGCACCGGCGCGTGCGCGGCCGCCGTCGCCGCGGCGCGCACCGGACGCGCGGATCGGGCCGTACGGGTGACGCTGCCGGGCGGCGACCTCGCGATCGAGTGGCTGGCGAACGACCACGTGCGAATGACCGGCGACGCCGTCGAAGTCTTCCAGGGACAGGTAGAGGTGTAGGCCATGTGGACCGGATGTCTGACGGCGTTGATCACGCCCTTCCGCAACGGCGCCGTCGACTACGACGCGCTCGGGGCGATCGTCGAGTCGCAGATCGCGGGCGGCGTCGACGGGCTCGTTCCATGCGGCTCGACCGGGGAATCGGCGACGCTGACGCACGACGAGCACGCGGAGGTCGTCCGTCGGGTGGTGCAGATGGCGAAGGGCCGCGTGCCCGTGATCGCCGGCACCGGCTCGAACTCCACGGCCGAGGCCATCCGCCTGACGCGCGCCGCCGAGGAAGTCGGCGCGAGCGGCGCGCTGCTGATCTCGCCCTACTACAACAAGCCGACGCAGGACGGCATCTACCGCCACTACGCGGCCGTCGCCGAGGCGTCGAAGCTGCCGCTGATCGTCTACAACATCCCGGGACGGACGGCGTCGCTCATCACGGCCGAGACGATGGCGCGCCTCTCGCGCATCCCGACCGTCGTCGGGGTGAAGGAAGCGACCGGGTCGATGCAGCAGGTGTTCGACACCATCGCGCAGTGCGAGCCGGACTTCGCGGTGTGGTCCGGCGATGACGTGATGACGCTGCCGATCATGGCGGCCGGCGGCGTCGGCGTGATCTCGGTGACGTCGAACGTCGTGCCGCATCGCTTCGCGGAGCTGACCAAGGCGCTGCTCGCCGGCGACGTCGCCCGCGGACGCACGCTGATGCGGAACCTGCTGCCGCTCGTGAACTCGCTGTTCCTCGAGATCAATCCCATCCCCGTGAAGACGGCGATGTCGATGATGGGCACGTGCGCCGACGAGTTCCGGCTCCCGCTCACGCCGATGAGCGCGGCGCCGCGCGAGAAGCTCGCCGCCGTCCTGCGCGACTATGACCTCGCCTGAGCCGACGCCGATCGTCGTCTGCGGCGCGGCCGGGCGCATGGGACGGCTGCTGGTGTCGCTCGGTCGCGACGACGCGGGGCTGCGGGTCGTCGGCGCCGTCGAGGCGCCCGGCCATCCTCGCCTCGGCGAGGACGCCGGCGTGCTCGCCGGCGGCGCGCCGCTCGGGGTGCCCGTCGTCGCCGACCTCGCCGCGATCTGCCGTCCGGCGGACGTCGTCATCGACTTCACCGGCGTGCCCGCGGCGACGCTGGCGCATGCACGGATCGCCGCCGAGCGCGGCGCCGGCCTGGTGATCGGCACGACCGGCTTCACGGCCGCCGAGGACGCCGAGCTGCGCGCGCTCGCCGTGCGCACGCGGTCGGTCATCGCGGCGAACTTCAGCGTCGGCGTCACCGCGCTGATCGAGCTGGTGTCGCAGGCCGCCCGCCTGCTCGACGCCAGCTTCGAAGGCGAGATCGTCGAGCTGCACCATCATGCGAAGAAGGACGCCCCGAGCGGCACCGCATTGGCGCTCGGCCGCGCGCTCGCCGCGGCACGCGGGCTCGACTTCGCGTCGGCCGCGGTCCTGGCCCGGGAGGGACAGGTCGGGGCGCGCCGGCCCGACGAGATCGGCATCGTCGCGCTGCGCGCCGGTGACGCCGTCGGCGACCATACCGTCGTCTTCGGCGGCCTCGGCGAGCGCATCGAGCTGATCCACCGGGCACAGAGCCGCGATTGCCTCGTCCGCGGCGCCTTGCGCGCCGCCGGCTGGGTCGGCGGCCGGGCGCCCGGCATCTACGCGATGCGCGACGTCCTCGGCCTCTAGTCCCGAGCCTTTTCGTCTAACGCGGGTGCTTTAGCCGTCGATTTCGACCGCTGGGCACATTGGGCCTTGCGCGCGGGTGGCGGTCCGGTGGTAGGGCCGATCCATGCGAACCGCCGGCCTGGCCGCCCTCCTGCTCCTCGCCACCCTCGCCCCCGCCCGGGCGCAGGACGCCTGCCTCACCGGGGCGTCGTCGCTCGCCGACCAGCGCGCGCTCGCGACGCTGCGGACGAACACCGAAGCGGCGTGTCCGTGCGACGGCGGCTTCACCAAGAAGGCGTGGCTGCGATGCGCCAAGAACACGCTCCTGGCGGCGCAGGCCAGCTCGACGATCCGGCGCGAGTGCGTGCGCATCGCCAAGGCGACGAACAAGGGCGCGACGTGCGGCGGCTCACAGGTGGCCTGCGGCCGGGTCGCCACGCGGGACGACCAGCCGAGCTGCAAGCTCACCCGCGCCGACCGCTGCACCGACACGGCGAAGATCGACGCGACGCCCTGCACGGGCGCCGAGTTCTGCGCCGACGTCGTCACCTGGAGCGCCGGCACCTGCGAGGACGTGCGCGTCCGCGGGCCGTTCGAGTCCGGCTTCCGGCTGATGCCGTGGGAGAAGGACTCCGTCGTCTCGCCGGGCACGCCGCGCCCGCTTCCGACCGCCGTCTGGTACCCGACGGCGCCGGGCAGCGGCCCGCTGGCGCCCGACTCGAAGGGCGTCGTCGATGCGCCGCTCGACCCGAGCGGCGGCCCCTACCCGGTCGTCCTGTTCTCGCACGGCTCGTGCGGCTATCCGCTGCAGAGCACGTTCTTGACGCCCCTCCTGGCGTCGCGCGGCTACATCGTCGTCGCGCCGCCGCATCCGGGCAACACGCTGAGCGAGTTCCCGACCTGCAGCAGTCCCGCGGCCCAGCTGGCGTCGTTCCAGGAACGCCCGCAGGACATGATCTTCGTCCTGGACCAGATCCTGGCGGCGAACGCCGATCCCGGATCGCCGTTCTTCGGCGCCGTCGACACCACGCGCATCGCGATGACCGGCCACTCGTTCGGCGGGCTGACGACGTTCATCGTGCAGGCCCTCGAGCCGCGCATCGACGCGGCGGTCGCGATGGCGGCGGCCGCGCAGCCCGCCCAGCAGTTCACCGTGCCGTCGCTCGTGATCCTCGGCGAGATCGACAGCCGCGTCAGCAACCCGAACAACCGCTCGGCATGGACGAACTCGGTCGCGCCCAAGTACCTGGTCGAGGTGCAGGACGCCGGCCACTACGTGTTCTCCGACCTGTGCTTCCCCGCCCCCGACTGCGCCCCGCCGGCGACCCTGACCCAGGACGAGGCCCACGCCCTGGCGCTGCGCTACATCGTGCCGTTCATCGAGCGGCACCTCGGCGGCGACGAGCGGTTCGCGTCGTTCTTCACGCTGCCCGCACCCACGGGCGTGCTCTTCGAGGCACAGCTGTGAGACGACATCGCAACCATTGTTTGTAAAGCTTCGCCAAGTCGGTTAGAAGCGGCCCCGAATGAGGTCGCCGTCCGCGGTGAGCGCAGCGAAAGTCCAACAAATCCCGGTCTGTACACGCGGATCGACGGACTGAGACCGGACGGTACCCGAGCGACGGCATGCCTCATCGGGTCCACATCGGCATCGGATCGAACCTCGGCGACCGCAAGGCCAACGCCCTGGAAGCCATGGACCGCGTGTCGGAGCTGCCCGACACCCGCATCGTCCGCGCCTCGTCGCTCTACGAGAGCGAGCCGCTCGGCGACGCGAAGACCTGGTTCGTGAACAGCGTCATCGAGCTCGAGACCGAGATGCTGCCTGACGCCCTCTTGAAGAAGCTGAAGGCGATCGAGGAGGCGATGGGCCGCAAGCGCGTCAAGGGCAAGCGCTGGGGCTCGCGGATCATCGACCTCGACATCCTGCTCTACGACCAGGACGTCGTGTCGAAGAAGACGCTCAAGATTCCGCACCCCGAGATGCACAAGCGCCGCTTCGTGCTGCTGCCGCTGGCGGAGCTGGCGCCGCAGGTGATCCATCCGCAGCTCGGCCAGTCGATCTCCACGCTGCTGGCCACCGTGAAGGACACCAAACGCGTCACCTTGCTGCCGCGCGGCTGACGGCGGCGCTGCTCGTCGGGCTGGCGCTGGCGTGCGCCGATGCCGCGCCGGGCGACCGCCGTACCGCCACCGTCGTCGCCGTCATCGACGGCGATACGATCGACGTCCGCCTGCCGACGGGCACCGAGCGCGTCCGGCTGATCGGCATCGACACGCCGGAGGCACGCGATTCGGAGCATCTCGATCGCCAGGTCCAGCGCAGCGGCCGCCCGCGCGAGGCGGTCCTGGCGCTCGGCCGCGCCGCCCACGATTTCACGCGCCGTCTGCTCGCGGGACGTACCGTGGCCCTCGAGAGCGACGTCGAACGCCGCGACCGCTACGGTCGCACCCTGGCCTACGTCTGGCTCGACGACGTGCTGGTCAACGAGCGCCTCGTCGACGAGGGCTGGGCGCAGCTGCTGACGATGCCGCCGAACGTCCGGCACGTCGCGCGCCTGCGGGCGGCGGAAACCCGCGCGCGCGCGGCCGGCGTCGGGCTGTGGGCGGACGGCCCGCCGGCCGGAGCGGGCACGGCCCCGCTCCGCGACGGCCGCTGTCCGGACTCGCACCCGGTGAAGGGCAACGTCCGCGACGGCGCGCGGGATCGCTGCGTGTTCCACGTCCGCGGCAACGAGCACTACGCCGCGACGCGCGCGGAACGCTGCTATGCGACGCCCGCCGAGGCCGTCGCCGACGGCTGCCGCGCGGCGCGCCGCTAGCAGACGCTAGTGCCCCGAGCGTTCTTCGGCCGCGAGCGCCGCGCGGACGGCGTCGGCCGCCGCGAGCACCTGCGCGAGCGGCTCGGCGAGCGCCGCCGCGGCCGCCGCCCCCCGCTGCTCGCGCCGATCCCGGTCGAGCGCGTCCACGAACGACCGGTAGCGCGCGACCAGCGTGTCGAACGCGTCCAGCGAGGCCGGCGGGGCGGCGTCACCCGAGCGTGCCCGGGCGTCGCGCGCGAAGGCCTGCGCGCGTTCGAGCGGATAGGTGAGCTCGGGCATGGTCTCGGCCGTCAGCCGGTTGGCGCCCACGAGATCCACGCCCTTGCGCGCCATGGACACCAGCAAGTCGGTGTGCGTCCGCATGCGCGGCACGTAGCTCCGCCAGAAGCACCCGACCGCAGCGAACACGAGCAACACCGAGATTGCCTTGACGGTGTACCCCCCGCCGCCTACCATGACCTTCGTCGTCTCCGCATGGAGTCCTTCGCCCGCCTTCCCACCATCTACTTCGAGAAGCTGCTCGAGAGCTCTCCCGACATCATCGTCGCCGTCGACCGGCACGGCACCATCACGTTCTACAACGACGGCGCGCGCAGCACGCTCGGCTACTCGCCCGACGAGGTGCTCGGCGAGCACGTGACGCGGCTCTATCCCGACCTGGCGGAGGGTCGCAAGGTGATGGCGGCCATGCGCGAGGGCGTCGGCACCGGGACGCCGGGCCAGGTGCGCAACTGCGAGACGATCTTCGTCACGAAGAGCGGCGGCAGGATCCCGGTCGCGATCTCGGGCTCGCTGATCCACACCCCGAGCGGCGAGGAGCTCGGCTCCATCGGCTTCGCGAAGGACCTGCGCGAGATCCGTCGCCACGATCAGCTGGCGACGCTCGGCCAGGTGGCGGTCAGCCTCGCGCACGAGATCAACAACCCGCTCGAGGTCATCGTCAACAACCTGACCCTGATCGAGAAGCACATCGCCCGCGTCAGCTCCGACGAGGACTTCGTCATCGAGAGCGAGCGTCTCGAGTCGACGCACACGGCGCTGCGCCGCATCCACGCGATCCTCGACAAGCTGAACGACGTCGCGCACGGCACCGAGTACGCGACCCGGGAGTACCTGCCCGGCACGCAGATGACCGACCTCGGACTGACGACCGCCGACGCGCCGGGCGCACGCGCGAACGGCGTCGACCCCGACCTCGCCGGCATCCGCATCCTCGTCGTCGACGACGACCTCGGCGTCTGCCAGTCGCTGCGGGACCTCCTGACGCAGGAAGGTTGCGACGTGCTCGTCGCCACTGGTGGGCGCGAAGGCCTCGCCAAGCTCGACACCGAGGCCGTCGACCTCGTGCTGAGCGACGTCGTGATGCCGGATCTCGACGGCCACGAGCTCTACCAGGAGGTCCGCGCCCGGCATCCGGGGCTCCCCGTCGTCCTGATGACCGCCTTCCACTACGACAAGGACCACATCATCAAGCGGAGCAAGCTCGAGGGGCTCGACGACGTCATCTACAAGAAGCCCATCGACCTCGCGAAGCTGCGTGCGATCATCAAGAAGCACGCGCGGCTCCCGGACGGCGTCGAGCCGTGACGCAGGGGGCGACGGCGGGGGGGACGGCACGCTGGCGCCAGCGACACCCCGCCCTGCCCGACGCCCACTTCCGCACGCTCGACGGGCTGCTCGTTTCGTCGGTCGGCCTGCGGACGCATCGCGGTGAGATCGACGCCGCGACCGACGACGCCTACGCGCGGGCGATCGTCGCCGCGGTCGCCGGCGGCATCAACCTCCTCGACACCGCGATCGACTACCGGGCGCAGCGGAGCGAGCGCGCCGTCGGACGCGCGCTGCGTGCGCTCGCCGACGACGGGATCGCCCGCGACGAGCTGGTCGTCTGCACGAAGGGCGGCTACCTGCCCTTCGACGACTTCGAGCCGACGGATCCCGACGCCTACTTCGAGCACGCCTACGTGGCACCCGGTCTTCTGGAGGACGCGGAGATCGCCGAGGGCCGGCATGCGATGACGCCGCGCTGGCTCGGCGATCAGCTCGGCCGCAGCCTGCGCAACCTCGGCACGACGGCCGTCGACGTCTACTACCTGCAGGATCCGGAGCTGCATGCGGGCGCGCGCTTCGCCACGCGGCTGCACGCCGCGTTCGAGCAGCTCGAGGCGGAGGTGGCCGCGGGCCGCATCGGCCGCTACGGCGTCGCGTCGCGCGCGGGCCTGCGCACGCCGGCCGACGCGCCGGGGCATCTCGCGCTGGCCGACCTCGTGCGCGCCGCGATCGAGGTGGCGGGATCGCGACATCACTTCCGCGTCGTGCAGGTGCCGCTCAGCCTGGCAGCGCCCGAAGTCTCCGTCGCACCGAGCCAGCTGGTCGACGGCCGGCGCTGCACGCTGCTCGAGGCGGCGCAGCGGCTCGGCGTCGCGGTCGTGGCGAGCGCGACGCTGCGCCAGGGCCACCTGACGCTCCGCCTGCCGCACGCGGTGGCGGAAGCGCTCCCGGGGCTGGCCAGCCCGGCACAGCGGGCGCTGCAATTCGTGCGCTCGCACCGCCACGTGACGGCCGCGCTGGTGGGCATGTACGAGCCCGCGCACGTCGCCGAAAACCTCACGCTGCTGCGCTGCGCGCCGGACCCGGCGGGTGTGGACTCCCTGGTCGGCCGACGCTAGGTAGGGGCGTGGCGATCCGGATCACCCGCGTCTACACGCGTCGCGGCGACCACGGCGAGACCGATCTGGTCGGCGGCGAGCGCGTGCCGAAGGACAGCCTGCGGCTCGACGCGTACGGGGCCGTCGACGAGCTGAATGCGTCGTTGGGCGTCGCCCGCGCCTTCAACGAAGCGGAGATCGGGCGGGCCGCGGCCTGCCTCGAGCTCGATGCGATGCTCCGGAAGCTGCAGAACGAGCTGTTCGATCTGGGCAGCGAGCTCGCGACCCCGCCGTCGGCGTTCATGGAGGGCATGTTCCGCGTCGGCCCCGAGCTCGTGAGCGGCCTCGAGACGCTCGTCGACCGCTGCCAGCAGGACCTGCAGCCGCTCAAGTCGTTCGTGCTGCCGGGCGGCGGGCGCGTGAGCGGGTTGCTGCACGTGGCGCGCACGGTCTGCCGTCGTGCGGAGCGCGACGTGCTGCGGCTCATGCGCGAGGAGGACATCGGCGATCAGCCGCTCGCGTACCTGAACCGTCTGTCGGACCTCCTCTTCGTCCTGTCGCGGTGGATCGGCCATCACCTCGGCGAACGCGAGTACCTCTGGGAGCGGCCGCTCGAGCGCGAGGCGGCGCTCGAAGCCGCACGGAAGCCGACGTCGTGAAGCAGCCGATCTGGTTCAAGCAGCTCGAGCTGGGCCCGATGCAGAACTACGTGTACCTGCTCGGCGACCCGACGACGAAGGAAGCCGCCGTCGTCGACGCGGCGTGGGACATCGACGCCATCGTCGACACCGCCGAAGCCGACGGCTACCACATCACGTCGAACCTCGTGACCCACTTCCACCCGGACCACCTCGGCGGCAGCCTGATGGGCCACAACATCGTCGGCGCCGCGGAGCTCGTCGCGCGCGTGCCGGCGAAGACGGTCATCCACAAAGACGAGCTGCCGTTCGTGCATCGCATCAGCGGTCTGTCGGCGTCGGACGTCATCGGCGTCGAGGGCGGCGACGACCACATGGTCGGCAACTTGAAGGTGAAGCTCGTCCACACGCCGGGCCACACGCCGGGCTCGATGTGCTTCCTCGTCGGCAACGCGCTCGTCTCGGGCGACACGCTCTTCATCGGCTCGTGCGGCCGCGTCGACCTGCCGGGCTCGAACCCGGAAGACATGTATCGCAGCCTGCACGACGTCCTCGGCGCGATGCCCGACGAGACGCTCCTCTTCCCCGGCCACAACTACGCCGATCGCCCGCGTTCCACGCTCGGCGACGAGAAGCGCACCAATATGATGCTGCGCTTCAAGAACCTCAGCGACTTCCTCGCCGTCATGAGCCCGCTCCGCGTCTGACGGAGCCCCAGCAGGAGAATCGATTCGATGAAGGACCTCTACCAGCTCGGAGAGACGCCCCCCCTCGGCCACGTGCCGGCCAAGATGCTCGCGCAGCTGATCCGTCAGGACCGCTTCGGCGAGCCGATGAAGGCGTTCAAGATCGAGGAGGTGCCCGTCCCCGCCGAGCTGCGTCCCGACGAGGTGCTCGTCTGGGTGATGGCCGCCGGCATCAACTACAACAACGTCTGGGCCGGCCTCGGCACGCCCGTCGACGTCATCAAGGCGCGCACCCGCGACAAGGAGTGGCCCGACGACTCCGGCTTCCACATCGGCGGCAGCGACGCCTCGGGCGTCGTGTGGAAGGTCGGCAGCGCGGTGTCGAACCTCAAGGTCGGCGACCACGTCGTCTTGCACTGCGGCGTCTGGAAGGCCGACGGCCCGGTGGTGAAGGCCGGCGGCGATCCGATGTTCGACCCGTCGTTCCGCATCTGGGGCTACGAGACGAGCTGGGGCAGCTTCGCGCAGTTCACGCGCGTCCAGGCGCACCAGTGCCTGCCGCGCGCGAAGCACCTGCCGTGGGATGCGGCGGCGGCGTACATGCTGGTCGGTGCGACCGCGTATCGCATGCTGATGAGCTGGCCGGGGCACAAGGTCGAGGAGAACGACGTCGTGCTCGTCTGGGGCGGCGCCGGCGGTCTCGGCTGTCAGGCCATCCAGATCGCGAAGGCGGCGGGCGGCATCCCCGTCGCGGTGATCTCCAGCGACGACAAGATCGACTTCTGCAAGAAGCTCGGCGCCAAGGGAACCATCAACCGCAAGGCCTTCAAGCACTGGGGCATGCTGCCGCACTGGAAGGACGACGCCGCGTACGGCGAGTGGGCGAAGGGCGCGCGCGCGTTCGGCGCCGCGGTGTGGGAGGCGGTCGGCGAGCGGCGCAGCCCGCGCATCGTCTTCGAGCATCCGGGCGAGGACACGGTGCCGACGTCGATCTTCGTCTGCGACACGGGCGGCATGGTCGTCATCTGCGCGGGCACGACGGGCTACAACGCGACGCTCGATCTGCGCTACCACTGGATGCGGCAGAAGCGCTTCCAGGGCTCGCACTTCGCGAACGATCACGACGCGACGAAGCTCAACGACCTCGTGCTCGCCGGCAAGGTCGATCCGTGCCTGTCGGAGACGTACACGTTCGAGCAGATCCCGCACGTGCACCAGCTGATGTTCGAGAACAAGCATCCGCACGGCAACATGGCGTGCCTCGTGAACGCGACGAAGCCGGGGCAGATGGATCTCTGATCGTCGTGCCGCCGCGGCGCGGCCGGGTGGTGCGTCCTCCCGGCTGCGCGCGGACCTCGCACGGCACCACACCGCCCCACTCCCTCCTCCCGCGTGCTACCAAGTAGCTGCGGTTAACTCACCTC
>CAYSOF010000015.1:0-167224 GCA_964432595.1 uncultured Binatia bacterium (SeqCode)
AGGCCGGCGCGCTTCTGCATGCCGCCGCTGATCTCCGACGGGTAGAAGTCCTCGAAGCCCTTCAGCCCGACCAGCGCGAGCTTGAGCGACGCCACCTCGCGAATCTCGTCGGGCGTCAGGTCGGTGTACTCGCCGAGCGGCAGGCCGACGTTCTCGGCGAGCGTCATCGAGCTCCAGAGCGCACCGCTCTGGTAGAGGACGCCGAAGCCGCGGAGCATCCGCTCGCGCTCCTCGGGCGACGCCTTCGTGAAGCTCTCGTCGTCGTAGAGGACCTCGCCCTTGGCCGGCTCGTTCAGGCCGATCATGTGGCGCAGCAGCGTGCTCTTTCCGCTGCCGCTGCCGCCCATGACGATGAAGATGTCGCCGTGACGGACCGTGAAGTTCAGGTCGCGCATCAGGACGTAGGTGCCGTAGGCCATCGTGAGATCGCGAACGACGATGTGCGGCTCGCCGGCGGGCGTCGTCATATCCCCAGGATGTAGAACGTGACGGCGAAGATCCCGCACGCGACGATGATGAAGACGATGGACGTGACGACGGCCGACGTCGCGGCCTCGCCGACCGCCGACGAGCTCTTGCCGCACTGCAGGCCGCGCAGGCAGCCGGCGACGGCGACCAGCACGCCGTAGACCGACGCCTTGAAGACGCCGCCGGCGAGGTCGTCCATGCCGAGCGCGTTCTGCGTCTCCTGGAAATACAGGATGGCCGGGATGTTCAGCATGCCGATCGCCACCGCCGAGCCGCCGAGGATGCCCATCAGATCGGCGTAGAGGCAGAGCAGCGGCATCATCAGCGACAGCGCGATCATCCGCGGCAGCACGAGGAAGTCGAGGATCGACACGCCCAGCGTGGTGAGCGCGTCGGTCTCCTGCGTCACCTTCATCGTACCGATCTGCGCGGCATAGGCGGCGCCCGTGCGGCCCGCGACGACGATGCCCGTCATCACCGCGGCCATGTCGCGCACCATGGCGATCCCGACGAGGTCGGCGACGTAGATGGCGGCGCCGAACTGCTCGAGCTGCACGGCGCCGACGAACGCGAAGATCGCGCCGACGAGAAAGCTGATCAGCGTCACGATGGGGAGTGCCTCGACGCCGGCCTGCTGGATCAGCAGCGCCAGGTCGGAGCGCCGGTAGCGCGCGCGGCCGACGAAGAAGCGCCCCGTGGCGACCGTGAGATCGCCGACGAACGCCAGCATCTCCCGTCCGCCCTCGAGCACCGACGTCGTCGCGATGCCGATGCGGGCCAGCCACGGCGGTCGCTTCTCGGCGCCGCGCGCGTCCTTCTTCTCCGGTACGGCTTCGGCCAGCGCCAGCAGGCGGCGGACGCCGTCGGGCAGGCCTCCCGGATCGACGGCGACCTTCTCCGCCTCCGCCCGCTCCGTCGTCTTGACGACGAAGCCGACGAGGCTCGTGTCCCAACGCCCGAGCCCGCTCGCCTCGAACGACAGGCGGCTCGGATGCTCCTTCAGCGCGTGCTCGACGCTGTCGTCGGACGGCAGGCCGTGCGCGAGGAGCCAGTCGCCGTGGAGCTCCACGACGAGACCGCCGTCCTCGCCGCGATGGAGCGTCACGCCGCCCTCGTTGGACTCCTCACGTGCCGACCCGGCGGCGCCTCGGGCAGCCACGACGAGCTCCTACCGGGCGTCTGTCGGACGGTTGGAGCCGGCGGTCTTGGTGACGAACTCGACCTCGTGCTGGAGGGCGGCCATCGCCGCAGCGGCCATGGCGTCGGACACGCCCTTCGGCATGGCGCCCTCGTACGAGGTGGCGTCGCCGTCGATGCGGACGCGGAGCCAGCCGACGGGCTTGCCGCCGGCGCCGATGAGCGGGCTCGTGAAGGCGCCCTGCAGGTCGAGCGCCATCGTCGCGTCGCGCGAGAGGAAGATCTGGCCGCTGCCGACGCCGCTGCGGAACGACTCGCTCGTCACCACCGGCTGACCCTTCGGCTCGATCGAGAGACGAACGGCCTGGTCCTGCCAGCTCGACACCACACGCCCGAGGACGGGCGCTGCGTCCGACGCGCCACCGCGGACGACGACCTCCTGCGGGCCGACCGTCAGCCACGCGACATCCTGCTGCCCGACCCGGACGATCTGCGTCGATCCCGAGGCCGCGGGCACCAGCTCGCCGGTGTTGCCGTCGGGCAACCGCTCGAGGGCGAATCCGGGTGCGCGCTCGCGGGCGACGAACGTCGCGTTGGGATCGACCGTGACCGGCCGGACCAGCGGCCCCGCCGGTCCGCTCGCGGCGCATCCGACGGCTGCCAGCGTGGCCACCGCAGCGACCACCCCGTCCCGGAGCCAGCGTCGTCGTCCCATCGCCCCCGCTCATAGCCTCTCTCCTGTCCGACCGCTACAAACGGCGGCATGGGCGTCCATCCGAACGCCGGCAAGCCGGCGCCGCGCGAGCAACTCGCGAACATTCCGCGTCTGATCACCTCGTACTACGCGCTCCGACCGGACCCGGACGATCCGACCCAGCGAGTCGCGTTCGGGACGTCGGGCCACCGCGGCTCGTCCCTGCACCACGCGTTCAACGAGTGGCACATCGCGGCGATCTGCCAGGCCATCGTCGAGGTGCGGCACGCCGACGGCGTCACCGGCCCGCTCTACGTCGGCATGGACTCGCACGCGCTCTCCGAGCCGGCGCTGGCGACCGCCGTCGAAGTGTTCGCCGCCAACGGCGTGACGATGATGCTGCAGGCGGGCCTCGGCTACACCCCGACGCCCGTCGTGTCGCACGCGATCCTGACCCACAACCGCGGCCGCACCGAGCGCCAGGCGGACGGCGTCGTCATCACGCCGTCGCACAATCCGCCCGAGGACGGCGGCTTCAAGTACAACCCGCCGAGCGGCGGCCCCGCGGACACGGACACGACGAAGCGCATCGAGGAGCGCGCCAACGCGCTGCTGCGCGCCGGGCTCGACGGCGTGAAGCGCATCCCGTTCGAGCGCGCGCTCCGCGCGGACGGGACGCACGATCACGACTACGTGCGGCCCTACGTCGACGACCTGCGCACGGTCGTCGACATGCCGGCGATCGCGCGCTCGGGGCTCAGGCTCGGCGTCGACCCGCTCGGCGGATCGAACGTCGGCTTCTGGGATCCGATCGTCGCGACGTACGGCCTCGACCTCACCGTCGTGAACCGCACCGTCGACCCGACGTTCGGCTTCATGCCGGTCGACCACGACGGCAAGATCCGGATGGACTGCTCGTCGCCGTACGCCATGGCGGGGCTGATCGCGATGCGCGATCGCTTCGACGTCGCGTTCGGCAACGACGTCGACTCGGACCGCCACGGCATCGTCACGCGCGACGCGGGGCTCCTCAACCCGAATCACTACCTCGCGGCCGCCGTCTGGTACCTCTACCAGCATCGTCCGGGCTGGCGCGCGGACGCGGGCGTCGGCAAGACGCTCGTCTCGAGCTCGATGCTCGACCGCGTCGCGGCGCACCTCGGGCGGCGGCTCGTCGAGGTGCCCGTCGGGTTCAAGTGGTTCGTGCCGGGACTGCTCGACGGCTCGCTCGGCTTCGGCGGCGAGGAGAGCGCCGGCGCGTCGTTCCTGCGCACCGACGGCACCGTGTGGACGACGGACAAGGACGGCATCCTGCTCGACCTGCTCGCCGCGGAGATCACGGCCGTTCGGCGCACCGATCCCGGCAAGCTCTACGCGCAGCTCGAGGAGCGCTTCGGGCGGCCCGTCTACGAGCGCATGGACGTCGCCGCGACGCCCGCGGAGAAGGCGATCCTCGGCAAGCTGTCGGCCGACGCCGTCACCGCGAAGGAGCTCGCCGGCGAGCCCATCACCGCGATCCTGACGAAGGCGCCGGGCAACGACGCGGCGATCGGCGGGCTCAAGGTCGCGACGCAGAACGGCTGGTTCGCCGCGCGGCCCTCGGGCACCGAGAACATCTACAAGATCTACGCGGAGAGCTTCGTCGGGACGAACCACCTCGCCCAGCTGCAGGCGGAGGCGCAGGCGCTGGTGGCGACGGCGTTGCGGAGCGCGAAGGCATGACCGCGGCGCGGCGGTCGGGGCTCGCGTGCCTGCTGCTCGCGAGCGCGTGTGCGCGCACGTGGCGCGTCAGCGCGCCGCTCGAACAGGTGCACTGGGCGCTCGTGGCGCTGGACGGCCGACCGCTGCAGTCGTCCGGCGAGCGCGCGCCCTACCTCGTCTTCGAGACCAACGAGCAACGGGTCCGCGGGTCGGGCGGCTGCAACCAGATCACCGGCACCTACCGTCAGGAGGGCGACGACCTGACCATCGGGCCGCTCGCCGCGACGAAGATGGCCTGCCCGGACATGGCGACGGAGTCCGCGTTCCTGGCCGGGCTCGAGCGCGTCCGCCACTTCACGATCGCCGGGCGCAACCTGACCCTCAGCGACGCCGACGGCCGGCCCGTCGCGCAGCTCCTGGAGACGAGCCCGCGCCGGTGAGCATCCTCGTGATCAACGCCGGCTCGTCCAGCGTGAAGTTCGCGCTCTTCGACGCGACGACGCTGGCGCCGGGCGCGAGCGGACAGGTCGAAGGCATCGGGACGTCGCCGCGCTTCGTGGTCGAGGGCGCGAACGACGCGCCCTGCGACGCCGCGGATCCCGAGCAGGCAGTCGCGGCGATCCTCGCGTGGCTGCGCGCGCACGCATCCGGGGACGCCATCCGCGCGGTCGGCCATCGCGTCGTCCACGGCGGCGAGCGCTTCACCGAGCCCGTCGTCGTCGACGACGACGTGCTCGCGGCCCTCGACGCGCTGGTGCCGCTCGCGCCGCTCCACCAGCCGCACAACGTCGCGGCGATGCGCGCGGTCGGCCCCGATCTGCCGCAGGTGGCGTGCTTCGACACCGCCTTCCATCGGACGATGCCGGCCGTCGCACGCACGTTCGCCCTGCCCCGCGCGCTCACCGACGCCGGCATCCGCCGCTACGGCTTCCACGGGCTGTCGTACGAGTACATCGCGTCGGTGCTGCCCGACGGCATCGGCCCGCGCGTCGTCGTCGCGCATCTCGGCAACGGCGCCAGCATGTGCGCCATGCGCGACGGGCAGAGCGTCGCCACGACGATGGGCTTCTCGGCGCTCGACGGGCTCGTGATGGGAACGCGGCCCGGCGCGCTCGACCCCGGCGTGCTGCTCCACCTGGTGCAGGCGCAGGGCTGGGACGGCGGGCGGCTCGAGACGATGCTCTACGAGGAGTCGGGCCTGCTCGGCGTCTCGGGGGTGTCGAGCGACATGCGGACGCTGCTCGCGAGCGACGACCCGCGCGCCACCGAGGCGGTCGACCTGTTCGTGCACCGCATCGGCCGCGAGCTCGGCTCGCTGGCCGCCGCGCTCGGCGGGCTCGACGCGCTCGTGTTCACCGGCGGCATCGGCGAGCACGCGGCGCCGATCCGCGCGCGCGTCTGCCGCGACGCCGCCTGGCTCGGCGTCGCGCTCGACGAGCCCGCGAACGACGCGCACGGCCCCCGCATCTCGACGAACGGCACGACGCCATCGGCGTGGGCGATCCCCACGGACGAGAACCTCGTCATCGCGCGCCACACGCGACGCTTGGTTCAGTTGTAGATCTGGACCGGCTGCGCGAGGCCCAGGACCGAGCGCACCAGCAGCTCGACCTCGTCGGGGCTGCGGGAGCCGGCGTGCACTTCGGTGAGGAGCCTCCGCTTGCGCAGCCGCTGGATCACCGGGACCGTGTCGCGACGGAACGTCGCCAGCCGCGTCTCGAGGTTCTCGGGCGAGTCGTCGAGCCGCTGATACAGCTCGCCGCCGCAGCGGCCGCAGCGATCGCCCGCCGGCGACGGATTGAACCTGATGTGCCAGCTCGTCTGGCACTGGCGGCAGGTGCGGCGGCCGAGCACGCGCTCGGCGATGACGTCTTCGGGGACGTCGATCAGGAGCCACTTGTCGGGCGGCGTCTTCGCGTCCTTCAGCAGGCGTTCGAGCAGCTCGAGCTGCGGCAACGTGCGCGGGAAGCCGTCGAGGATCCAGCCGCCACGGGCGTCGGGCTGGGCGAGCCGTTCGCGGACGATCTCGCCGACGAGCTCGTCGGGCACGAGCTTGCCGCGCGACATGAGCGCCTGCGCCTGCGTGCCGGCCGGCGTGCCGTCGCGCGCCGCGACGCGCAACAGGTCGCCGGTCGCGATCGACACGGCTTTCAGGTCGTCGCGGACGCGCGCGACCTGCGTCCCCTTCCCGGCGCCTGGGGCGCCGAACACCACGAGTCGCACGTTCCGGCTTTCCCCGTCCCCGCTCAGTCCGCGGCCGGCGTCAGCTTCTGGAGCCGCTCCGCGGCTTCCAGATACTCTTCCACCAGCCGGTACACCACCTCGCGCACGGGTCGCACGTCGTTCATCTGCCCGACGATCTGGCCGACGGGATTGAACATGACGTCCTTCGCCTTGTCGGCGTAACGATGCCCGCGCGCGACCGCCGTCGACGTGACCATGAACTGCAGCGGCATCCCGAGCGGCTTCGGATTCTCGGGCGCCTCCCACGCGTCGGTCCAGGCGTTGCGCAGCATGCGGCACGGCTTGCCCGTGAACGACCGCGAGCGAATGGTGTCGCGGCTGGTCGCGGCGAGCAACGCGTCACGCTGGGCGGGCGGCGCCTCGGCCTCCTGCACCGTGAGCCACAGCGACCCGGTCCAGACGCCCTGCGCACCCATCGCGAGCGCCGCCGCGATCTGCCGGCCGGTGCCGATGCCGCCCGCGGCGAGGACCGGCGTGGGCGCGACCGCGTCGATGACCTCGGGCCAGAGGACGATGCTGCCGACGTCGCCGGTGTGGCCGCCGCCTTCGCCACCCTGCGCGATCACGATGTCGATGCCCGCCGCCTTGTGCGCGAGCGCCTGCTTCGCGGCGCCGCAGAGCGCGGCGACGAGCCGGCCGTGCGCGTGGATGTCGTCGATCACCTCCTGCGGCGGCGTACCGAGCGCGTTCGCGATCAGCTTCACCTTCGGGTGTCGCAGCGCGACGGCGACCTGCGGCGTCGCGGTGGCCGCCGTCCAGCCGAGCAGCTCGTTCACCGCCTTCTCGCCCTCGGGCAGCTTCGGCACGCCGTGCTTCGCGAGGAGGTCCTCGACGAACTGCCGATGCTGCGGCGGGATCGCCTCCTGCAGCGCGGCCTCGAGCTTCACGGGGTCGACCTCGCCCATGCCCTCGTACTTCCCGGGGATGACGATGTCGACGCCGTAGGGACGGTCGCCGATGTGCTCGTCGATCCAGGCCAGCTCGATCTCGAGCTGCTCCGGCGGAAAGCCGACCGCGCCGAGCACACCGAAGCCGCCGGCCTTGCTCACCGCGGCGACGACGTCGCGACAATGGCTGAACGCGAAGATGGGGAGCTCGATCCCCAGCCGTTCGCAGAGCGCGGTGCGCATGGCCCTGGTTACGGGTTGCGACCTCGGAACGTCAAGAGTCGGACGGGTGCTGTGTGGACGACCGTGCTCGCCGCCAACGCACTCCCGTTGCGACTTTCACCGCGGCGCGGGCCGGGGTAGCGTCCCGCGCCGTGGATTCGTCCTTCGTCCAGGCGGTGATCGCGGTCATCGCGATCGCCAACCCCGTCGGTGCGGCGCCGATCTTCTTGAGCCTCACGGACGAGCTCGACGGGGCCGGTCGCGTGCGCGCCGCCGCCCGCGTGGCGCTTGCGGTCCTGATCATCCTCACGGCATCGGCGCTGTTCGGCCGCGTGATCCTCGGCGCCTTCGGTATCTCGGACGCCGCGTTCCGCGCCGCCGGCGGCCTCGTCATCGTGCTGATGGGTCTCGAGATGCTGCGCGGCACGCCGACACGCGTGCAGCACGATCATCACGACACGGAGGCCGCCGACGACGCCATCCTGATCCCGCTCGCCATGCCGCTGATCGCCGGACCGGGCGCGATCACCACGGTGATCACGCTGGTCGCGCAGCGCCCGGGCCCGCGCGGCACGATGCGCGCGCTCGTCGCGGTCGGCATCCTCACGGTGGTGCTCTTCGTGACCCTGTCGTCCGCGACCTGGCTCGCGCGCGTCATCACCGCCCGCGGCCAGCGCATCTTCCTGCGCTTCATGGGCCTGATCCTGGTCGCCGTCGGCGCGCAGCTGCTGATGACAGGGACGCGCGCGTTCTTCGCCGGGCCGTAGCTCAGGCGGTCAGCCCGAGGTGCCGCAGGAATTCCCGCGGCGTCCGGCGTCCGTCGCGCCGCGCGTTCCAGGCGGCGACCTTCGCGATGAAGGCGTCGCTCTCGCGCCAGCGCGCGCGCTCCATGCGGCCGAGCTCGCGGCGCGTCTCCTTCCCCTCCCATCCGTGCGGACAGTGGGTGAGCCGGCTGAGCGTGACCTTCTCGACCGGACCGCGGTCCTCGTCGCGCAGCGTGACGTCGAACGGGTGCTGGCGGCAGACGAGCGGGCGATGCTCGTAGACGCCGCAGCGGTTGTCGGCGAGGAGGAAACCGCAGTTGCTGCGCCAGCGGCGCAGCGTCATCACCGCGCGCCGGCGCTCGAAACGCACCCACCACGGATGCCGCTTGTCGAAGGAGATCTCGTGCGGGGACGCGAAGTGGACGATCTCGTCGATCGGCCGCCGCGTTCCCTCGAGCAGACGACGCACGTCCTCGTCGGTCACGCAGATCACCGTGCCGCGACAACAATTGCCGCAGCCGGTGCAGTTGAAGCTGAGCGCCCGCGTCCAGTCCGTCCCCGCCATCCGTCCTCCTCGACGCCGCGCCCCAAGTAGCGCGCGACGCGGCGCGCCTCAAGACTGCAGCGGCTCGCGCAGGCGGAACCAGATCGCACGCGGCACGCCGCACGACGTGCAGTCGAGCCGCGCGACGCGCAGCCGCTCGCCGTCGACCGTCTCCTGCGCGTGCTCGCGCAGCGCGAGCGTCGCCTCGCAGAGCGGACACGGCGTCCGCGTGGCGATGGGCTCGACCTGCGCCACGGATTCGATCTCGACGGGGCGATCGGGCGCGCCGCCGGGCTGCAGGCGCGCGAGACGCTCGAGGTCGTCGACGAGCTTGGCGTGCGCGCGAGCGCGCGCACGGCGGGCGGGACGCGACGAGCGGGGCACGCTCGTGGGGTGCCACGGCGTGCGCCGGCGGGCAAGTCGCACCGCCGGCGCCGCCGCGAGGATCACTGCACGACGATCGGCAGGTCGAACTTGCCGGCCGTGAACGTCGCTGGGCCGCTGACGCCGGATCCCGGCGCCATCGAGCCCTCGAACGTCCCGGCGATGCGGACGCCGTCGTACTTCGTGATCGTGATGGTGAGCCCGCCCTCCGTGTCCACCCAGGACTTGGGAGCGCCGGACGGGATGCCCTTATACGTGTTGTCGCTGTACATCCCTCCGGGCACGCTCGCGATCGCGATCGGCAGGACCGCCGTCGCGAGGTCGAGCTGCGCGGTGAACGAGAGCGACTTGATGCTGACGCTGCGGCGGCCGCCCTTCTGGGACCCTCCGCCGATGATCAGGAGGTTGGTCAGACCCTGATACGTCGCGATCGGCGGCGTACGCTTCGAGGTCTTGAACTTCTTGCCGTCGACGAAGGCCTGGAGGACGGCCTTCTTGCCCTTGGCGTGGGCCACCTCACTCGTCGTCCCGCCCATCACCAGGCCGGCGGCGAGCAGAGACACCAACGCGAAACGCTGCATGACTGTCACGATCGAGAATCTCCTTCCGGTTTCGAGAACGTCCGGTTTCCCGTCCTCGACGCTGAGTGTCAAGGAATTTCCCGGGCCTGATGAAGGGCACGGCGCGACAGATTTCTTGGGGCTGCGCTTGAAGCCCTCCCGGTGAACGGGAATGATCCGCCGCCATGCGGTGGATGACGGGGTGGATGGGGATGCTGAGCGTGATGCTCGGCTCGATGCCGGTCGCGGCGGCGCCGTTCGCGTGGATCGTGAACCAGGGCAGCGGCTCGGTATCGCGCATCGACCTCGCGACGCATCTGAGCGTCACCACGGCCGTCGGCGAGTTTCCGTTCGGCATCGCGCCCGTCCCGGACGGCTCGCGCGCCTACGTCGGCAATGCCGGCGACGCGTCGGTGTCGTTCATCGACGCCACGACCATGACGGTGATCACGACCGTGCCGCTGGTCGACGCCCCACAGGGGCTCGCCGTCACGCCGGACGGCGCGAAGGTCTACGCCGCCCGCCTCGACGGTTTCGTGGACGTCATCGACACGACGACGGCCACCGTCCCCACCTCGATCGACCTGCGCGGCAACGGCTCGGCGTTGCTGACGACGGTCGTGATGAACGCGGCGGGCACGCACGTCTACGTGAACAAGCTGAGCAGCCCGATCGCCAGCATCGCGGTCATCGACACCGCCACCGACGCGGTGGTGGCCGACGTCTTCCTCTCGGACGACGGCGGCTTTCCCTTCGCGCTGACCGTGTCGGCGGACGGCTCGCGCGTCTACCAGGCGTCGGACTATCCGCCCGGCGTCCGCGTCGTGGACGCGACCACGAACCTGCTGATCGACGAGCTGCCGCTGTCATGCGCGCCGAGCTGCTCGATGGTCCAGGGCATCGTCACCAGTCTCGACGGCAGCCTGCTCTACGTCGCGCTCGACGGCGGCATCGCCGTCATCGACACGGCGACGGGGGCGGAGCTCACGTCGATCCCGCTCGCGAGCAATCCGTCCGGGCTCGACATCACGCCCGACGGCACGCGCATCTACGGCGTCGCGTCGTCGGGCCACATTCCGATCGTCGACACGGCCACGAACACGTCGATCGGCACGCTGCTCGCCGTCGGGACCTTCCCGACCGGCTTCGGCCGGTTCATCGTCCCGGGCGTCGCAGGGACGACCACCACCTCGTCGAGCACCACGACCTCGACCAGCACGAGCACCACCACGTCGACGGTGCCGCCGGTGCCCGTGCTCTCGACCGCCGCCCGCAGCTGTCTCACCGCGATCGCGGGCAGCTGGAAGAAGTACCCGGTGAAGATCCACAAGCTCTTCACCGGCTGCTACGACCGCGTGCTGCGCGACGTCGCGAGCGGCGCCGGCACCTCGGGCGCAGCCGCGAGCTGCATGCAGACGCTGAACCCGGCGTCGGCGAGCTCGGCGCTGGCCCGCGCCCGCTCCGCGGCCCGGGTCCAGCTGCTCGGCCGCTGCGGCGCGCTGACGCCCGCGCAGGTCGCGCAGCCGTGCAGCCCGACGGCCACGACCATCGCCGAGGTGGCCGACTGCGTGCTCGACCGTCAGGCCGAGTACGTCGCCGCGACGGTCGCCGCCCAGTACGGGGCGTCCTGCTCGATCGCCACCGCCGCGGGTTTGACGACGCTGTTCCCGACGCTGTGCGGTCCGTGATTCCGGGCGGAGCGCCCCTGCGTTACTCTTGAAAGTCGGCGGCCATGCTTCTACGGTCCCCCGCCGGGCGACCAGCCGCCCCCGACGAAAAGGAGATACGCAATGGCGATCCGCATCGGCATCAACGGCTTCGGGCGCATCGGACGGCTCTTCTATCGGGCCGCGGCCGCCCGGGGCATCGACGTGGTCGCCGTGAACGACCTGGTCCCGGCCGACAACCTCGCCTACCTGCTCAAGTACGACACCACGCACCGCCGGTTCCGTCTGAACGGCAAGCCCGTCGAGATCACCGCGACCGAGGACAGCTTCACGGTCAACGGCAAGACCACGAAGACGATGTCCGTCCGCGACCCGAAGGCCCTGCCCTGGAAGGACCTGAACGTCGACTACGTGCTCGAGTCGACGGGCCTCTTCACCGACTTCGAGGGCGCCAGCGGCCACATCGCCGGTGGCGCGAAGCGCGTCATCATCTCGGCCCCGACGAAGAGCGGCCCCGAGCAAGTGCCGACGTTCTGCCTCGGCGTCAACGCCGACACGTACGATCCCGCGAAGCACACGGTCATCAGCAACGCGAGCTGCACGACGAACTGCCTCGCGCCGATCGCGAAGGTCATCCACGACTCGTTCGGACTCGAGGAAGGCCTGATGACGACCGTGCACGCGGCCACGGCCACGCAGCCGACGCAGGACGGTCCGAGCAAGAAGGACTGGCGCGGCGGCCGCAACGCGTACCAGAACATCATCCCCGCGGCGACGGGCGCGGCGAAGGCCGTCACGCTGTGCATCCCGGCGCTGAAGGGCCGCCTGACCGGCATGGCCATGCGCGTACCGACCGCCGACGTCTCCGTCGTCGACCTCACGTTCAAGACGGCCAAGGACACGAGCCTCGCCGACATCAACAAGGCCATGCAGGCCGCGGCGAACGGCCCCATGAAGGGCATCCTCGGCTACACCGACGAGGAGATCGTCTCGAGCGACTTCATCGGCGACGACCGCTCGAGCATCTACGACGCGGCGGCCGGCATCGAGCTCAACAAGCGCTTCTTCAAGGTCGTGTCCTGGTACGACAACGAGGTCGGCTACTCGACCCGCTGCGTGGACATGGTCGAGCTGCTCGCGTCGAAGGACGGCAAGAAGTAGGGCGCGCTCACGTTCGGGGTGGTGGGCGGGGCCGACGCGTGCGGAGGGTGCTGCGGCTGCGCGCGCTCGGCACCCCCCGCCCCTTTTCCCGCAGCGCTCACCCCATGCGGCGGCCGCCTTCGGCCGACTAGCTAGCGCGCGTAGAGCTCGGCCATCTCCCGCAGCCTGCCGAACACGTCGGCATGCAGCTGGTGAGGGAGCAGCCGCCACGACCAATTGCCCTCGGCGCTGCCCGGCACGTTCATGCGCGCCGACGCGTCGAGGCACAGCACGTCCTGCATCGGGATCACGACCGTGTCGGCGACGGAGCTCATCGCGGCGCGGATCACGTCCCACACGAGGTCGTGGCCGTCGCGCGCCAGGTAGCGCAGCACGTGGTGACGGACGTGCTCGGGCGCGCTGCGGAACCAGCCGAGCGTCGTGTCGTTGTCGTGCGTGCCCGTATAGACGACCGTGTGCGGGACGTAGTGATGCGGCAGGAAGCGGTCCGTCGGATCGCCGGTGAACGCGAACTGCAGCACGCGCATGCCGGGGATCCCGTGCCGTTCCCGGAGCGCTTCCACCTCGGGCGTCAGCAGGCCGAGGTCCTCGGCGATGATCGGCAGCGCGCCGAGCGCGTCACGCAGCGCCTCGATCAGCTGATCGCGCGGGCCGGGCATCCAGCGCCCGTCGACGGCCGTCGTCGCGTCGGCCGGGATCTCCCAGTAGCGGTGGAAGCCGATGAAGTGATCGACGCGCACGACGTCGACCATCGCGAGCGTCGTCCGCAGCCGCTCGATCCACCAGGCGAAGCCCTGCTCCGCCATCACGTCCCAGCGATACAGCGGGTTGCCCCACAGCTGGCCCGTCTCGCTGAAGTAGTCCGGCGGCACGCCCGCCACCACCGAGGCGCGACCGTTCTCGTCGAGGAAGAACAGCTCCGGGTGCGCCCAGACGTCGGCGCTGTCGTACGCGACGAAGATCGGCATGTCGCCGATGATGCGGACGTCGCGCTCGCGCGCGTGACGGCGGAGCGCGGCCCACTGCCCGAAGAAGGCGAACTGCATCACCTTGTGCGTCGCGACGGCATCCGCGAGCGTGGTGCGGGCGCGCCGGAGCGCCGCGGGCTCGCGCTGCGCGACGTCGCGCGGCCAGTCGCTCCACACGGCACCGCCGTAGTGCTCCTTCAGCGCGCGGAAGAGCGCGTAGTCCTCGAGCCACCAGCCCTGCTCGCCGCAGAACGCGTCGAACGCGGAGAGATGCGCCGGATCGGCCGTCGTGCGGAACCGGCGCGCGGCGGTCTCGAGCACGCCGACCTTCCACGGAATGACGGTGCCGAAGTCGACGCTGCCCTCGGGGAACGACGGGGCATCGCGCAGGTCGGCCGCGGTCAGCAGCCCGTCGGCGACCAGACGATCGGGGCTGACGAGCAGCGGGTTGCCGGCGAACGCCGAGAAGCACTGGTACGGCGAGTCGCCGTAGCCGGTCGGCCCGAGCGGAAGGACCTGCCAGAGGCGTTGCTTCGCGCCGGCCAGGAGATCGAGCAGGCGATGCGCCTCGTCGCCCAGGTCGCCGATGCCGTAGCGGCCGGGGAGCGAGGTCGGATGCAGGAGAATGCCGCCGGCGCGCGGGAATCGCATCGCCGAAAAACGTTAGCACACGGCCGATGGGAGGAAAGCCGCGCGTGGGATTCCGTGGCGCGACGTGCTACCACGCGCCCACACGGAGGAACGATGCGAGAACGCATGAAAGCGTTGGTGCCGGTGGTTCTGCTCGCGACCCTGCTCGCGAGCTGCTCGGGCCAGGTCGGGACGAAGACGGCGATCGGCGGACTCGGCGGCGCCGCGGCCGGCGGATTGATCGGCGCCGCGGCCGGCGGAGGCGGCGCGGGCATCGCGGCCGGCGTCATCCTCGGCGGCCTGCTCGGCGGCGCGGTGGGCAACTACCTCGACCAGCGCGATCGCCAGATGCAGCAGCAGGCGGCGTCGAAGGCGCTCGAGACGGCGCCGTCGGGATCCACCACGGCCTGGCGCAACCCGGACAGCGGCAACTCCGGGACGGTCACGCCGAAACGGACGTACCAGACGGCGTCCGGCCAGTACTGCCGCGAGTACCAGCAGACGGTGACGATCGGCGGCAAGAAGGAAAACTCCTATGGCACCGCGTGCCGTCAGCCCGACGGCTCGTGGAAGATCGTGAGCTGATCATGTCGACCATCCGACTCGTCGCAGCCCTCCTCCTCGCCACCGCCACCGTCGTCGCCGCGAAAGAGCCGGCGGCCCCGCCGGAGACGGCCGCCGCGCAGCCCTTCGACCTCACCGACCAGAACGACGACGCCGCGATCGACCGCGGCGAGTTCCACGACCGGCACGTCGAGCTCTTCTTCTTCGCCGACGTCGACAAGAACGGCAACGTGACGAACGCCGAGCTGGTGGGCATCGAGACCGACCGCTTCAACGCGGCCGACCGCGACCGCAACGGCTCGCTGTCGATGAAGGAGTACCTGAACGCGCGGGCGGCGGACTTCGACAATGCCGACACGGACCGCGACGGGTCGCTCACGCAGAGCGAGATCTCGAACGCGAAATAGCCATGGCCATCCCCGAGCACGACGCCCGCCTCTTCGACGTGATGTACACGTGCCGGGCGATGCGCCGGCTCAAGCCCGACCCGGTGCCGGAGTCGGTGCTGCTCCAGCTCGTCGACGCCGCGCTGCACGGCCCCAGCGGCAGCAACGCGCAGAACTGGCGCTTCGTGATCGTCCGCGATCGCGCGCAGAAGGAGCGCATGCGCGCGATCTGGGCGAAGACCTGGGCGTTCTACCTCGAGACGTTCGCCACCGCCGAAGCGCGGGCGGGCGAGGACGTCACGGCACGCAATCGCACCCTCGCCGCGGGCACCTGGCAGCTCGACCACTTCCTCGACATCCCGGCGTTCGTCTGCGTGTGCGTCACGCGCGACGAGGCCGTCGCCAAGGTGCTGGCGTCGCCGAGCACGCTCAGCAAGGCCACGCGCCGCTTCGGGCTCGGCGGCGCGTTCCGTCTGGCGACCAGTGGCGGGCGGACCTCGGGTCTCGCCGATGGCTCCACCGCCTACCCCGCCGTGCAGAACCTGCTGCTCGCGGCGCGCGCGCTCGGCCTCGGTGCCGTGCTGACGACACAGCACTTCTTCGTGCCGGGCGAGTTCGAGGCCGTCCTCGGCATCCCGAAGACGGCGACGCTGGCGGCGATCGTGCCCGTCGGCTGGCCCACGGGGAAGTTCGGGCCGACCCAGCGGCCCGATCCCGCCCGCGTCACGAACTGGGATCGCTGGTCGTAGCGCGACCGTCAGGCCCAGCGGCGACGCGGTCGTCGTGCGAGGCCGCCTGCCCGTAGACGGCTACGTCGCGCGGGCCGGGACGGGATCGGTGACGGGAGCGTGGCGCTCGAGCGTGAAGAAGCTCGGCGTCGGGACGTTCCCGATGCCGAGGTCGAGGTAGCTCCAGCCGAGCAGCAGGTCGGCGCTGCCCGCGTCGAGCGCGACGATCGGATCGCGCAGGCGGGTGGTCGGATCGAGCGTCGCGTTGCCCCCGAGCCCGTAGTCGAGGAGCAGCCCACGGTCGCTGCCCGGCGGCATGCGGTAACCGTGCGGGTCGACCACGCGAAAGTGGCCGAACGTGAACGCCGACCCGCGGCGCAGCAACGGCTCGATCGGTCCACGCAGCCCGGTCTGCCGGATGCGGACGTTCCAGCCGCGCACGAAGGGCGCATCCGGGTCGCGGTGGAACGCCTTGACGAACGTCTTCCACGCCAGGCGGTCGATGAACGCCGGCATGCCGAGGCTGACGCCGCGGTACTGCCATCCCGCGATCGCGTCCGGATCGATCGGGTGGCCGCTCGCCAGTAGGGCGCGGAGCGAACGGTTGTCGGCGTCGATCAGGTCGCCGGCGTTCATCGGCCGGCAGCGAGGGGGGGCGCGGGCAGCAGTCCGGGCGCGAAGGTGAAGCGGCCGTTGCGCCAGGCCCGCCATGCCGCGCGCGGGGTTGCCGGCTGCAGCGCGCACCAGCGCAGGTAGGCGAGGAACGAGATGTCGGGATCGCTCGCCTGCTCCGGCGGCAGGTCGATCCCGCCCTGCACGGCACGCTCGACGACCTCGAGCAGGGTCTCGTGGTAGCGCTCGTAGACGCACAGGTTCCGCAACCAGCGCGTGCGCGGCGTGTCGCGCTCCACGACGTCGCGGGCACGGTCGCGCAGCTCCTCCAGCGCCCCCGGGTAGGCGGTGAGCATCTGCATGTCGTAGACGAACTGCAGGCCGTCGTGGTGCGTGCCGAGGAGGTGCGTCATCAGACGCTGCGGCGTGCTGAGCAGGCCCGACAGATCCCAGGGTACGACCGAACCTTCGCGGAGCAGGAACGGGAAGCGGACCCAGCGCTTCTCGAGCAGGCGGGCCCAGCGATCGTCGCGCACCGGAAAGTCGGACGTGGTGCCGATGGTGTCCGAACGGAAGAGGATGCGGTGCCACATGCGCAGGACGCCGAGCTCGATCTGGAAGATCGTCGGCACGGGATCGACGACGCGAGCAGCGCGGATGGCGTCGAGCGCGAGCGCGATCCGGCTCGGCCGCAGGAGCACCACGTAGGCATGCCAGGGAAAGCGCGTCGGGGCGGCCGGGGGCAGCGGAGACGAGATCGGGCTGTTGGGGACGTCGGCCATGCTGGGCTCGCGTGTTCGCATACCACGGAGCAGCCCCGGCGAGGCAAGGCTGCGGGGCGCGCATCACGGACTGCGATCGCTGGTCCTGAGCGGGTCGCCCCGCGCGGTCACTTCCCGAGCACTTCGAACACGCTGCACTGGAGCGCAGTGGTCATCGCCCCGGTGGCGCTGTCGAACGACGGCACCGCGCAGGTGACGTTCACCTGGGTGATGGCCCCGACGGACGTGGAGTGCATCAGTACCCCGGCTTTGCCGTGATTGACGGCGCCGCCGAGACACAGACAGGGATTCTTCTTCAGCGACAGGGGGGACGTCGGCACCGGCGCGTACTTCGCAACCGTCTTCCGGAACACTTCGAGGTCGGTGTCGGCGAGCACGGGCGTGGCGAGAGCCGTGAGGATTGCGAGCATGCGAACAAACATGGTCACCTCCGTCGGCGACGGTAGGTGGCACGCGGGCCCGCTGTCAACGGCGAAGCGAACCGGGATCGCTGGTCGTAGCCCGTTGCACCCAGAGCACCGCGGAGACGCCCGCGACGTCCGGATAGTCGGCCGGGTGCATGCGAATCCACGCGTCGGCCGCCGCGGCGAATCGCGCGCCGGCGTCGCCGAGCGCCCCGAGCTCGTCGGCGTAGACGCGATCGCCGACTTCGAACACGGGCAGCACGCCTGCCGGCAGCGCCACCACGATCGGCGCACCGCCGCGCGGCACGTCCGCGTTGCGCTCGCCGCCGGCGGCGGCGCGCACGCGCACGTAGAGGCGCCACCCGATGTCGACGCCCGGTGCGGGCGGAACGGTCGTGGTGGTCGAGGTGGCGGGCGGGCGCGTGGTCGTCGTCGTGGAGGTGGTCGACGTCGACGTCGTGGTCGACGGCGGCAGGGTGGTGGTCGCCGGGGCGCAGCGCACGGCGTTGCAGCGCGCCGGATCGACCAGCACGTCGACGTCGCCGTTGCCCGACGCGGTGTTGCCGGCGGCGGTCACGTCGGCGATGGTCGCGATCGGCGACGACTCCTCGATGCGGAAGCCCGCGCTGCGGTTCCCGTTCGCTATGCAGTTGCGCAGCACCAGCCCCGGAGAATCGGTGACGCGGACACCGTCGTGCTGGCTGGCGTTGCCGCTGCAGTCCTCCAGGCGCACGCCGTCCGAGCGATGGATGCGGATGGCATCCGATCCGCGGCTCGACCGCACGTGCGACCGCACCAGGACGAGGCCGTCGGCGTTGCGCGCGGCGATGCCCTCCTCGTCGGTGTCCTCGACGACGGTGTCCGCCACCACCGCGTCGCGCGAGCCGTCGATCCAGATGCCCTGCTCGACGCGCGTGCCGACGATGCGCACGTCGCGGACGCTGTTCTGCATGCCGTTGTTCAGGCGGATTCCGAGGGCGCTGTCGGTGATCTCGAGCCGTTCGAGCACCGCGCCGGCGACGCGATTCAGTCGCACGCCGTTGTAGGCGCCGTCGATCCGTAGATCGCGCAACACGATGCCGGCGGCACGGTCGACGCGGACGCCGTCGCTGCTCTTGTTGGGCGTCCCCGCGATCAGTGGCGGCGACGCGGGATCGTCCGCCTCGATGGTCAGGTCGGAAAGCTCCCGTCGCACGCGAATCGTCTCCTGATACGTGCCCGGTCCGACGCGGATGACGTCGCCGGGGCTCGCGGCGTCCACCGCGGCCTGGATCGTCGGATACTGCGAGGGCACGACGAGCGTCGCGCCGGTCGCGGCGGCGGACGAGGACAGGAGCGCGGCGAGCGCGAGAGCGGACGTAGGACGGGCGGACGACACGGTCATCGAGGTTCACCTCCGGGTGATGCTGGATGGGAACCCGCCCAGTCAGGCCCCGAACCGCTGACTCGACCCTATGCGGTCGGGCGCGATCGTCCAGCCCCCAATCCGGCGATTCGCACGCTGGCTAGCTTGTCCACGCCGAACCAAGGATTGTCCGACCGGGACCAACATCGGATCACGCCGCCGTGTAGACAGCACGCCGCCATCACGTCTCAGGCGGCCCGTGCCACCACCGCGCCGGCGCTGACCGCCCACGAGCTCAGGCGCGGAGGGGGAACGACGACATGAGTCAGCGAGTCCGAACGAAGCTCTCCATGCTGCGCATCGCCTCCGCGACGCCGGCGCTGCTGCTCTGCCTGCATGCCGCGCCCGGCGCCGCGCTGACGAACGCGGAACGGGCGCAGGCGGCCGCCACGACCGCCACCACGCATCCCGCCTGCACGGCGCTGCCGAAGTTCTACTGGGAGATCGGCGACGGCAGCGGCAAGCTCGCCGGCGGCACGCGGGGGTCGTCGCCGCCCAGCGCGACCACGCAGATGAACGTCTACTCGGCGAGCAAGTGGGTGTACGGCGCGTACGTCTTCCAGCGGCGGAACGGCGCGCCGAGCAGCCAGGACCTGCGCGCGCTGCGGATGCGCGACGGCTACACCGAAACGAGTGCCTGCCTGCTGATGAGCACCGTCGGCTCCTGCCACAACGCCATGAACACGCGCACCATGTCCGCCATCGACAGGTTCCACTACGCGTCGGGGCACTTCCAGAAGCATGGTGCGATCGACCTGGGGCTCTCGAGCAAGACCAAGTCGCAGCTCGCCACCGAGATCCACAACTACCTCGGCAGCGATTGGGTCTTCACCTACTCTCGCACCGATCTCGCGGGCGGCGGCAAGAGCAGCGCCTCGGACTACGGCAAGTTCCTGCGCAAGATGCTGAACGGGACGATCCTGCTCTCCGGCAGCGCGCTCGGCTCCAACGCCGTCTGCACCTACACCGGCCCGACGGATCCCGTCACCGGACGCGTGCACTGCAACGACGCCGTGTTCTCGCCGAGCGGCGAAGCGTGGACGTACTCCATCGGCCACTGGGTGGAGAACGATCCGGTATGGCTCGCCGGCGGCGGCGACGCCGCGTTCAGCAGCCCGGGCCTCGCCGGGTTCTATCCGTGGATCGACGCGTCGCGGACGTACTACGGAGTCCTCGCTCGCGTGGATCTCGGCGAAGGCTCGGGCGGCCAGTCCACCGCGTGCGGCCGTCTGATCCGGAAGGCCTGGCTCACGGGGATCGCGCAGTAGGCGAATCGTCGCGCGCCAGGCAGGGCCTCCCTGCCTGGCGCGCCGGCTCCGGGCGTCTTCAGCGCCAACGGATGAAGAACAGGTCCTCCGAGAGATTGGCGTCGCCCGCCACCAGGTTGCTCGCGGCGGAGGACGCGAACACCGTCCGGCTCCCCGCGAACCCGAGCGCGAAGACGTTCGCGTTCGGCTGGCCGCCGTCGTGCGCCGCGCTCGCGCGCACCGTGGTGCCGCGCCGCAGGTCGTGCACGAACACGTCGAAGGTGCCGTTGACGTCGCCGGGCACGAGGTTGCTCGCGTGGGACGCGAAGACGACCCATCGCCCCGACGCGTCCAGGACGCCGCGGTTGCTGCCGCTGTCGCCCTGCACGCCGTTCGAGTCGACGCTCACCCGGCGCGTCGTGCCGCGACGCAGGTCGCGGACGAACGAGTCGCTCGTGCCGTTCGTGTCGCCCCGCACGAGGTTCGGCGCCGTCGAGGAGAACGTCGCCCACCGGCCATCGTTGCTGACGATCGCCGCGCTGCTCGACCCGTTGCCCTGGCTCTCGTCGTCGCCGACGCTCGCGCGCACGACGGTGCCGCGGACACGGTCCCAGACGAACGCGTCGTCCTCGCCGTTCGTGTCGCTGGGCACGAGGTTCCACGCGGACGATTCGAACCCGAGCCACCGGCCGTTCGGGCTGAGCACGGGGTATCGGCTGTCGTCGTTCGGCGCCTGGGTGACGCGCGTCAGCCCGCCGGTCCGGCGATCGAGCAGGAAGATGTCGATGAATTCGTCGACGTCGCCGGGCACGAGGTTGCTCGCCCCGGACTGGAACGCCACGTAGCGGCCGTCCTCGCTCATCGACGGGTACTGGCACCACCCGTTCGGCTGGGTGCCGTCGATGCCGAAGGTCAGGCGCGTGGTGGTGCGCGCCACGACGTCATGCAGGAACACGTCCGCCTGGACGTTCGTGTCGCCGGGCACGAGGTTCGCCGCATGCGACCAGAACAGCACGAGCCGGCCGTCCTTCGAGACGCCGCTCGCGAAGCTGCGGCCGTCGCCCTGGACGCCGGCGTCGTTCACGCTGACGCGACGGACCTCCCCCGTCACGGTGTCGCGCCAGAAGACGTCGGTCTTGCCGTTGGTGTCGCCCGGCACGACGTTCTTCGCGTCGGACGAGAAGACGAGCCAGCGCCCGTTGGCGCTGACGTAGCCCCAGTAGTTGTGCCCGTGCGTCTCGATGCCGGTGGACGCGAGGCTGACGCGCGTCGTGATCTGGGCGGCGACGGGGACCGGCGCGCCGAGTGCGATCGCCGCGACGATGCCGGCGACGGTGAGCAGGCTGCGAGAGATCATGGACGAGGACCTCCGTGTTCGTTCCTCCCGCGAGATGCGGGTGGCCGTCCCCCGTGCGCTACCTCGGAGGTAGCGCGTCGCTACTCCCGTCGTCCCAGCCGGTGTCACCGTACCGGACGGTGAAGAAATCAATTGACCGTCGGGCGCCTCCCAAGGTAGCTCGCCCGGGGGGTAACCGAATGCGTCCATCGCTCACGGCGCTGCTGATCGTCCTGCTGCTGTCGCCGTCGGCGTTCGGCGCGGTGCCGATCCGTCTCGACATCCGGCCCGACGGCGCGTCGCTGGCCAAGGGCGACGGGGAAGCGGAGCCGAAGGTATCCGCCGACGGCCGGTTCGCCACGTTCGGGCCGTGGATACGCGACCTGACGACGGGCGCGGTCGAGCGATACGCCTTCGACGTCGATGGGACGCCGGTGCTGACCCACAGCGCGAGCGAAGGCGACGTCATGTCGGAGGACGGACGCTACGTGGTCTTCCTCGACGAGATCTACGACGACCCCCGTCTGCTCGTGCGCGACCGTGCCCTCCAGACGACGGTGGCACTGCCGATCACGACCGACGGCCAGCCGATCGCCTCGTTCGTGTTCAACCCGCAGATCTCGAGGGACGGGCGCGTGGTCACCTTCCACGCCAGGAGCTCCAACCTTCCGGGTGGTGTGTCGTCGACGCAGGCCTATCTGCACGACGTCGCCTCGGGTGTGACCGAGCTGGTGAGCATCCCGGCGCCGGGAGGGACGGCGGGCGGCGAGGCCTCGTGGCCGTCGCCGTCGCACGACGGTCGCTACGTCGTGTTCCGCAGTCAGGCGACCGACATGGGATGGGGCATGATCGGGCCCCAGATGTACGTCCGTGATCGGGTGGCGGGGACGACGGCGCTCGTCAGCCGCTCGTCCGGCGGCGCACCGAGCCTGGGGTCGCTCCGCGGCGTCGCGCAAATCTCCACCGACGGGCGCTGGATCACGTTCGAGAGCAGAGCGACGAACCTCGATCCCGCGTGCACCGGTGGGGCCTCGGCCGTCTTCCTCCACGATCGCATCGCCGGCACCACCGAGTGCGTCAGCCTGTCGACGAGCGGCGTCCAGGCCGATACCGACGCCACCTCCGTGGCCGTGTCCCCGGACGGGACGCGCGTGCTGTTCTCGGCGCCGGAGGCGACGAACCTCGACGCCGGCGATCCGCGCTCCGCCGACCTCTACGTGCGCAACCGCCTCGCCGGAACCACCACCACGCTGCTCCGCATGCCGACGGTGGGGCTCTACCCGCAGAGTGTGTCGGCCGCATGGGACAAGGTCGTCATGAGCGCCGCCTTCTTCGACGACCCGCGCATCCCGGCCGCGGGCGCCGCCTTCCTCGTCGACCTGGCGGACGACCCGCCCTGTACCGGCGGGGTGGCCATCGCGCGCGCCAAGGTCACGATGACGAAGCTGACGGGCCCGGTCGGCGAACAGCAGGTGAAGATCAGCGGCGAGCTGGCGATGCCGCCGGGAACGTTCGATCCGGCGGGACGGGGGCTGCAGCTGTCGCTCGCCGAGCCCGGCAACGGCGAGATGCGGTTCTGGGACTTCACCGCCCGGACGCTTCCCGTGGCACCCGCGGGCGTGGTGGCGGGATGCGCGCCGGGGGACGGTTGGAAGACGTCGTCGGTCACGCATCAGTACAGAAACAAGTCCGGCGCGCTGCTCGCCAACGAGTGCGTCCCCGGGACCGCGCGCGGTCTGTCGCAGATCAAGCTGAAGGACCTGCGCGCCAAGCGCGGCGTCGTGGCGTTCTCGGCGAAGGCGCGCAAGGCCGACCTGCCGCTGATCAGGGCGGGCCTGCGCGTGACGCTCGTCCTCGGAGCCGACGCGGCGGCCGGGGCGGCGGGCGAATGCGGCACACACGTCTTCTCGCCCGGGCAGTGCGTGCCGAGCCGCGGCAACAGCGCGGTGCGCTGCTCGAGCTGAGTCACTTGCAGACCCACGTCTTGCCCGTCGCCTTGCACGCGCCGGCGGCGAATTCGATCCTGCCGCATGCTCCCTCCGTCACCGCGGCATCGCCGCCCGCGACGATCGCGATCGACAGCGGCCCCACCGGCGGCGCCAGCGACGCCTTCGGCGCCGACAGCGAGAAGACGATGCCCTTCGACTTCGACCGCTTGTCGCGCAGCGTGATCGAGCGCACGCCGGCGGCGCTCCCGCTCGTGCACGCGGGCGGATCGATCGCGCCGGACGTGTTCTTGTAGGCCAGCTTCTTCCAGCCGTCCTTGCCGGCGCATCCGCTGCCGCGCGCGCCGGGGGGAACCGGCCGCGGGTCGAACAGGTCGAGAAGCGGTGCGCCGGTCCCGAGATCGTCGACGCGGACCCGGAGGCCGGTCGACGCGGGATCGAGCACGGCCGGCAGGCCCGCCGGCAGCGGGAGGGTCGCCTTCACGATCAGCACCTCGTTGCCCGCGGGTGCGGCGTATTTCTTGACGCGCACCACCACGTTCGACAGCGTGCCGCAGGTCGACGGCAGCGTGCTGGTGGTCGTCGTGGTGCCGGACCCGAGGGTCGTCGTCGTCGACGACGAAGCGATCAGGGACGTCGTCGTCGTCGAGCCGGCGAGGCTCGTGGTCGTCGTGGTCGAGGTCGTCGTGGTGGTCGTGGTCGGCGGCCCCTGGTTGGTGGTCTCCATCGCGCCCACGTCGCAGACGCCGGCGATGGGTCGAGCCGTGCCGTGCTGGTCGGTGCTCTCGCACGCCGTGCCGCCGCTGCCCGGGGTGGCCGTGCTGCCGCGATTGATCGCGACGCTCTGCGCGGCCGGCTCGTGCGTGCGGGTGGTGCCGCCGTTCAGCGCCAGAGGCCCGAGGTCGGGATCGACCCCGGTCTGGTCGCCCGGCGACGTGAACGTGCAGAGGTTGGGGGTTTCGACCAGGTTGTAGCCGCCCGACACGACGTTGCCGCCGCAGTCGGCGCGATCGTCGGCAGGACCGTTGTTCGCGATGATGCTGTTCCGGACGGTGATGGCGGCGCCGTTGCCCCCGTGCTGCACACCGGCGCCCGGGCCGGCGTTCTCCACGATCGTCGCGTTCTGGATGGTGATCGCCTCACCGAAGTGCTGCAGCAGCGCGTTGCCCATCCCGTTCGACGTGTTGCCGCTCACGGTGACGTTCCGCAGCGTCAGCGTGGAGTGGTTGCCGTTCTCGAGGCCGGCGCCGGTCGTGGCGCTGTTGCCGCTGATCGTGCTGGCGGTGATCGCCGTCGTGAAGTCCGTGGTGCTCGAATGGAGATAGAGCCCGCCGCCGCGCGCGTTCGGCGCGGTCGCCATGTTCCCCGCGATCGTCGTATCGACGATCGTCGTCGGCGTGCCGTCGACGTAGAGTCCGCCGCCGTTGCTCGTGCCGGCGCCGGTCGTGAGGTTGGTGGCGATCGTCGAATCCGCGATCGTGAGTGACGTCGCCGCTGACACGTAGAGCCCGCCGCCGCTCAGGCCCGTGCTGTCCTGCACGAGGCACCCGTCGAGCGTGAGCGACCCGCCGGTTTGCCGGATGGCGCCGCCGAAGCTGTCGAACGAGTTGCCGTGGTACGTCGGGTTGCCGTTCTCGATCGTGAGGTTCCGCAGGGTGACATGGCTCTGAATCTCGAAGACCCGATCGGTGCCGTTGCCGTCGATGATGGTCGCGGCCGCGCTCACGCCCTGAATCGTCATCGGGGTGGCGATGTTCAGGTCGCCCGCCACGCCGACGCCCTCGTCGCCCGCCAGCGTCAGCGTGAACCTGCCGGCCGGGACCATCACGGTGTCGGAGAGCCCGGTGCCCTGATCGCAGCCGTCGACCGCGTCGTTCAGCGCCGCGGCGCGGAGCGCTTCGCGCAGCGAGCAATCGCCGTCCGTGTTGAATTCGTCGGCGGTCGTGTCGACCGTGATGGTGGCGGCGCGGACGGGAGCGCCGCCGGCCAGCAGCAGGGCGCCCGCCAGGACGGCACGGAGGAAGAGCGGAAACGTCATGGGCGTTTTCTCCCACACCCGACCATCGGGCGTCACGGCTCGCACGCCGCGGCGTCTGCCGTGCGGCGTGCCGTGTGCGGTTACATCGTAACCACCGGATTCCCGCCTTCCAGGTGGTGGCAAATCGAGCCTGGGCACGATAGCGGAGGCACACATCGATGAAGGGCGTGCTGTTCAGTCGCTTCCTGCGCTTCGCCGAGGACGAGTTCGGGGCGCTGGCCGACGGCATCGAGGGAACCGCCGTGTACTCGCCGGGCGGCGACTACGATGCCCACGAGTTGCTCGACATGGCGCAGCGATTGGGACAGGCGACGGGTCAGCCGCCGGCGGACCTCGTGCGCCGCTTCGGCGTCGTGCTCTTCGACTACTTCGCCCGGATGTATCCGGCCTTCTTCGCCGGCGCCGAGTCGACGCTCGGCTTCCTCGGCCGCATCGAAACGTACATCCACGGCGAGCTGCACAAGCTCTACCCCGACGCCCAGTTCCCGCACTTCGAAGTCGCGCGGCCGTCCGACGAACGGCTGGAGATGGTCTACAGCTCGCCGCGCCGCCTCGGCGACCTCGCGGAAGGCCTCATCCGCGGCTGCGCCGCGCACTTCGGTGACTCCATCGTCTGCCGCCGCGAGGACGTCCCGTCAGCGGACGGTCAGACGGTGCGCTTCGTGCTCACGCGCGCGCCGTCGTGACCGGGCGTCACACGCCGTCGCCGGCATCCAGCTCCCACACGATGGGCATGTGCGCCATCGGCTCGTAGGAGCAGAACACCCCCGTTCGCATCGTACGCGAGAGGATCTCGCCGAGGGCCGGATCGAATCGCGCGACGCGATCGATGGCGGCGCGCAGCGCCTTCGTGACCGCCGCGCGGGCGCGCTCGGCCGTGGCGCCCTGCTCGCGGTCGCGGCCGCCGAGGCCGACGGCCCCGGCCATCGTCTCGGCCAGCCACTCGATCTCGGCGCGTGCTCGGGCCGCGCGCTCCGGATCGTTGTTCGCCTCCGCCTCGGCCATCGTCTCGCGCAGGTCGGCCAGGCGCTCGCGCACCTCCCGCTTCGCACGCGGATCGAGCATCGGGCCGAGGCCACCGTCGACGGCGTGCGGCGCGGCCTCGGCCTCGACCGGGCCGGCGTGACGCATCATCTCGACGACGTTGAACTCCCGGCCGGGTTCCGCCAGCAGCCGGTGGAGGTAGACGAAGCCCTTGATCGCCTTCAGCCGAGCGCTCCGTCCCTGGAACGACACGATCCAGACGTCGCCGTCGCGACGAAGCCCCGCACGTCGTTGCACCGCGCCGCCGGGTGCCGGGCTGGCGGCGGGTCGTCCGGCGAGCTCCGCCACGCCCTGCATGCCCATCGATTCCGCCAGCTCCAGCGCATCGCGGCGCAGTGACGCGGCTTCCGACGCCTCGCCGCCGGCCGCTTCCGTCGCTTGCGCCCGAGCGAGGAGGATGCGCGCGACGAACGGTCGGGCGCCGAGCGCACGTGCCGCCGCGAGCGCCGCATCGAGATGGCGCGCCGCGTCGGCGTGGCGGCCCGCCGTGCTGGCGAGCAGGCCGAGATAGTACGAGACCGGCCCGAAGTAGCAGAACACGCCCTGGGCCACGGTTTTCCCGTCGTACGGGGCGAGCTCGTCGTACAGTATCTGGGCGTGCGCACGGCTGTCGCTCGCGTGGCAGGCGGCGGCGAGGCACGCGACACAGAACAGCCAGGTGAGGTCGCGACGCACGGCCTGCAGGCCGTCGCGCGTGAACGTGTCGAGGATGGCGCGCGCCTGTGCGGCGTCCCCGGTCTCGGCGTGGAGCATCGCGAGCGGCGCATGCCAGACGGCCACCACCGAGCTCGTCGCGATCGCCGCCAGCCCGTCGAGCATCTCGCCGTGCCGTCCCTGCTCGCGGCGGATCATGAAGAGCAACGCCAGGTAGGAGTGCTCGGCGTTCGCGACGCCGGCGGCATGCGCGATCAACTGCTCGGCCAGGCGTTCCGCGTCCGCGAACTGCCCCAGCATCAACGCCTGCCGGCTGCGCACGGCGGGGATCAACCACATGTCACGCGGCTGCCGGAGATCCTGCACGGCGCGGACGAGGTTCTCGCCGCTCGCCTGTGCGCTGGCGCGGTCGCCGAACTGCAGCTCGTCGCCGAAGCGCCACAGGTAGGCGTTGATCGCGAGCTTGCCCGCGCTGCCGCTCAGCACGATGACCTCGTCGATCAATCGGCGCCGCTCCGCGTACGCTTCGGGCGCAGAGATGCAGTGGATGCGCGACATGAGCGCGTACGCGATCGCGCGCGCGCCGCCCCCCCGACGCGCCAGCTCGACCGCGTGCGCACTGAGCGCGTCCACCTCCGCCAACGGCCTGGTCCAGAACTGCTCGGTCGCGATGCGCGCCAGCACCGGGGCGCGCATCGCGGCGTCCTCGGGAGCGAGCTGCGCCAGAGCCTCCTCGAGGATGCTCACCAGCGCCTCGTCGCAACGGCCGAACTCCGCCCACGCGACGCCGGCTTCGCACATCCCGATCGCCGCCCGCGCGAGCAGCGCGGACGACCCGATGCGACGGGCGGCGGCGGCGGCACGGCGACACGCCTTCAAGGCCTCGTCGGTCGCGCCGGCGCGGTGCTGCGCGTCGGCGAGGTCGAGGAGCAGCTCGCATTCGCGCTCGGCGTCGGGCGCCGGGGCGACCTCGCACAGGTCGAGCGCACGACGGAAGTGCGCGGCGGCGTCCTCGTACGCGAGCATGCGGAGCGAATGACGACCCGCGCGCTCGACGTAGTCGAGCGCCTTCACCTCGGCGCCGCCCGCCGCGGCGGCGAAGAAGTGATGCGCCAGCTCGGGCAGGTGGGCCTCCGCCTCGCCGGCCGCCTGGAACCGCGCCTCGAGCACCTCGCCGAGGCGACGATGGAGCGCGACGCTCTGGCTCGGCCGCACCTCCTCGTAGATCGTCTCCCGGATCAGCGCGTGGGTGAAGCGGTACCGGCCCGCACGTCCGGCGATCGCCGCGACGATGCCGCCGTCCATCGCGGGCGCGAGGCGTTCGAGCAGCGACGCCCGCGGGACGTCGAGCGCCACCGCGAGGAGCGGCAGATCGAAGTCGCGTCCGGCCACCGCCGCGGCGTCGAGCAGATGGCGCGTGGGCTCCGGGAGCGGCGCCAGCCGCTGGCGGATGGCGCTGCGCACGCCGTGGGACCGCGCCGCCGACGCGGCCCAGTCGCCGCTCCCGCGTGCCTGGCGGACGATCTCGTCGAGGAAGAACGGGTTGCCGCCGCTGGCGTGGTGGAGCTGCTCGACGATCGGCTCCGACACGCGTTCGCCGACGGTGTCCTCGACGAAGCGCGAGACCTCGTCGCGCGTGAAGCCGGCGAGCGGTAGCGGGCGCGCGCGCCGGCCGAGCCGATCGAAGGCGGCGGCCAGCTCGCCGGCGCGTCGCACCTCCGCGTCGCGCAGGGTTCCGAGCACGACCATGGGCCGTTCCGGCAGCTCGTGCGCGAGGAACTCCAGCATGTGCAGCGATGGGAGATCGGCCCAGTGCAGGTCGTCGAGGATCATCAGCAGGGGGGCACGCGCGGCGATGCGCGCCAGACAGCCGGCCAAGACCTGGAAGAGCCGGAAGCGCGCCGTGTCGGGGTCCGCGGCGTGGGGCTCCGGATGTCCGGTCACGTGCGGGCGGAGCTCCGGCACCAGCTCCGCGAGCGGCCGTGCGTCCGGGAGCAGCGACGCGGCCAGCTCGCTCGCGTCGCCGTCGCGCGCGCACGACTGGATCACCTGCGCCCACGGCCAATACGGTGGACGGCCCTCGGCTTCGTGGCACCGTCCCCAGAGCACGCGCATCTCTCCGGGCGCCGCCGACGTTGCGAGCTCGTCCGCGAGACGCGTCTTGCCGATGCCGGGCTCACCGCTCAGCAGGTACAGCGCACCTCGTCCACGGCGTGCGGCGTCGAGCGCGGCGCGAAGCTCGCCGAGCTCGACCCCGCGGCCGATCATCGTCGCGCGCTCGACAGCACCGCCGGCGGGGGCCTCGCTCCGGGTCACGGCCGGAACGTAGCCTAGAACCCGGTCACGGTCACAACGGTGGAGGCACCATTGGGGCCGCGTCCGGCGAGCGCGAACAATGTTCGCGCCCCACGAACGCCTCGGGTGCGGGACGAACGTGTCCCCCCAGGAGGACTGCATGAGCTCGACGGCACGACGGCATTCGTGGACGACTGCGGCACTGTTGGCCGCGCTCTATGGCTTGGGCGCGGCGCCGATTGCGGCAGCGGCGCCACGACCCCTCGTGCTGCCGGCGTGCAGCCCGGGGCAATGGATCGTCGACGGCGCGCCGCTGGTCTCCGGCGCGCCCGCCGCGATGAAGGACGTGGTGGCGCTGGAGGCCGGCGCACCGCACGTCTCGATCCTGAGCGGATGCCCGCAGACCGCGGTGCGTCCGAAGCGCAGCGGAAAGGACGGCATGAAGCTCGACGTGCGCTTCCGGTCGTGCGGCCGCGACGGCCGCCCGCTCCGGTTCAGCGGCCGCATCACGGGCGATTGCGAGACCATGACGGGCCATGTGTCCCGGCGCGGCGAGCGGCGACGCACGTTCGTGGCGCGCCGCCCGCCCGATCCGAACGCCCGCGTCAAGGGCACCGTGGAGGCGCTGCGGCAGGAGCGGCACGTCGCGATCCCGGGCGTGCGCGTGCATCTCGAGGACGCCGAGATGCACGTGCCGGTCGGAGCGGCGGTCACGACCAACGACGACGGCCAGTACGAAATCTACGCCAAGCCCGGTCGCTACGACGTCTGCATGAGCGCACCGGGATTCGTCTCGCGCTGTGACCGCGAGCCCGTCGTCATCGACCAGCCGCCCACCGCGTACATCGTGCGCGACCTGCTCGCGATTCCCGACGGCGGCGCCATCGACGGCCGCCTGCGCCTCGCCGACGGCGCCCGTTGCCATCACGACAGCCCGCAGATGAGCGGACGCGTCGCCGGCCTGGTGCGGGCGACGGGCCGCCCGGAGCTCACCGTGCAGGTGAACGGCAAGGGCGAGTACGTGCTGCCGCTCGCCGGCGTCACGGGCCGCCTCACGGTGCAGGCCGAGTGCGCGTCGGAGACGAAGTCGTTCGCACGCTCGGTCGGTCCCGACGAGCTTTCCGGCGCGACGATGGTCGATCTCGCGATGGACAACCACTCGCCGCAGATCGCCCGGCTGATCGCGCGCGACGCCACGGGCCGCGCGCTGCGCAAGGGTACGCCGGGCGCCACGCTCACCGCCGAGGCGCAGGCGATCGATGCGGACGGCGACGCGCTGTACTACTTCTGGCGCGACGGCAACGAGCGCGTCGTGTCGACGAACACGCCGGCGGTGCCGTGGGCGCTGCTCGACGTGGAGGCGTCGAACGTCGTCAACGTCGAGGTGACCGACGCGCGCGGCGGGTACGCGCGCGAGCGCCTCGTCATCGACACGAGCGCGAGCGGCGATCGCTTCAGCGGCCGCGTCACGGGCCCGACCGGCGCCGTCGGCCCGATCGACGGTCCACTCGGCGGCACGCCCGTGATCGGTCCGCTGGCGAACACCGAGATCGTGATCGACGGCGTGCGAACCGTCACCGACGCCGACGGCGAGTTCTCGCTCGAGGTGCCGGAGCGCGAGCGCCACGTCCTGTCGGCGCGACGTCCCGGCTACGCGCTCGTGTCGCGCGTACTCTTCGGCGAGGCGGCCGATCTGGCGATCGTGCTGCGGGCCGGCACGCGCGGGATCGTGACGCCGCAGTCCGAGACGGAGGTGGGCGAGGCCGGCGGCGTCACGGTGCGGCTCCCCGTCGACGCGCTCGTCGACGACCTGGGCACGCCGGCGGCCGGCGCGGTGCAGATGAGCGTCACCGCCTACCGCCCCGGCACCGACGAGCTGCCGGGCAACCGCGCGGCGCGGACACCGGACGGGAAGACGCGCGCCTTCACGCCGCTGTCGGCGGTATGGGTCGACTTCCACGACGCCGGCGGCCGGCGCTACGAGCTCGCGGCCGGTCGCGTCGCGCGCGTCACCTTCCCGGCGCCCGCGAACGCGCCCGCCGTCGCGAAGCTCATGCACTACGACGAGGCGGCGGCGACCTGGACCGAGGAGGGCCGGGCGGCGCTGGTGAACGGCCGCTACGAGGCGCTCGTGCGCGGGTTCTCCGCCTGGGCGGTCGGCGACTACACGGACGGCGCCGCCTGCCTCGAGCTCACCGTCGACGAGTTCGCGCTCGACCGGCCCTTCGTCCTGCGTCTCGAGACGTTCGACGGCTGGGAGCACAAGTCGTTCGGCCCGTTCGACGTCACCGAGAAGAAGAACGTCTTCCACCACCTGCCGGAGTTCTCGATCGTCACGATGCACGTCAGCCCGCTGTCGGAGCCGAACTACGTCAAGTCGTACGGCGTCGCCGCCACCGCGGGACCGGCGCAGGTCGGCGACGAGCCGCCGTATCCGTTCGAGGGCTGCACGACCGGGCTGCTGACGCAGCGGCTACCGAGCAACAGCTTCCTCACCAAGATCGGGCACGGCACGCCCGAGGGGGCGACGGAGTACTACGCGAAGATCGGGGCGCCGAAGTTCTTCGACTGGTGGCTCCAGAACAACGGCTTCGATCTCGAGCACCACCACGAGTCCGACGTGTCGTTCTTCAACCCGAACGAGATCGGCCTCGGGCGGCGCGTGAACTGCAACATGATGGAGAGCCCGGATTTCCGCATCGCCTGCTACGTCACCAAGTTCGGCCACGTGGGCGGCTCCCCGAAGCACATGCTGGAGCAGACGATCGCGGGGCACGATCCCGGCGATACCGTCGCGATGGAGTACGCGTCGGGTCCGAACGGCGGTCCGCGATTCACGAAGTTCTTCATCTACGGTCCCGACGGCATGCTGAAGCAGCACACCGCCTTCGACACCGAGGGCGACGTCAAGTACGTCCCGAACGTCTGCGCGCACTGCCACGGCGGCTACGAGCAGAGCGACGGCTATCGCTTCAACACGCTCGACCCGACGCTCTACGAGTTCGCGAAGAGCGGCCCCGGCTCGCGCGAGGCGCAGGAGGAGCGCATCCGGCTGATGAACCAGATGATCTCCTACACCTTCAAGCGGCAGGGACCGTACTGGGAGCAGATGAACACGCTCTATCAGGGCGAGGTCGACACCCCGAACGCGGTCGCACAGCCGATCCCGCCGCCGGATGCGTCGTGGGCCGGCCACGAGGAGGTCTGGGAGAAGGTCACCAAGCCCGCATGCAGGACCTGCCACATCTACCAGAGCCCCGCCTGGAACATGCGCGAGTACGGTCACGCCGTCAGAGTCGGCTCGAAGCTGGTCTGCGGCGGCCAGATGCCGAACGCCATGTCGCCGATGCTGAAGCTCTGGAAGACGACCGATCCGTTCATGCCGAGCTGGTACGTGAGCCAGGTCAGCTACTACGGAGAGACGCACTGCGGGCCGGAGGGCAACCTCCCCGTCGTCTCGATCACGTCGCCCCTGCCCGGCGCGACCGTGCACGGCGGCGGCCTGAACATGATCACCTTCCGCGCCGACGTGTCGGACGTCGACGACGGTGCGAGCTGCTGCGCGGTGCGGTGGAGCGTCGGGGACGCCACCCTCGGCTACGGGACCACGCTCGAGACCGCGCTGCCGGGCTCCGGCGATCAGACGGTCACGGCCACGGTGACCGACAAGGACGGCAACCAGCGGACGGACGAGATCACCCTCCACGTGCTGAACGACGCGCCGGAGGTGACGATCACGAAGCCCGCCGCGGGCGCCGTCGTCTACGCCGGCGTGCCGGTGACGCTGCAGGGCATCGGCCACGACGTGAACGAGCCGCTCTTCGAGATTCCGTGCGCCAAGCTCGAGTGGTCGACGAGCAATCCCGCTGATCCACCGAAGACGGGCTGCAATCCGAGCATGACGTTCGCGACGCCCGGCGGCCGCACGCTGACGCTCACCGGCACGGACTCGTCAGGCGTCGTCGGCTTCGACCAGATCCTGGTGCAGGTGGTGACGCCGGCGGCGAACCAGGCGCCGAGCGTCCAGATGGTCGACCCGTTCGACGGCGAGTGGGTGAACCCGTACGAGAACGTCTATCCCTTCGGGCAGGCGAAGAGCCCGGACGGCAGCGGCGGTCCGATCACGTACCAGTGGTTCATCGACGGCCAACCCGCCGGCAACTCGATGCTGATCAACTGGATCCCGGCGGACACGGTCCCGTTCACCTGCGGCGGCACCGCGGTCACCGTGCGGCTCGAGGCGACGAACGCGAACGGCAAGGGCATCGCCGAAGCGACCGTCTGGGTCGGCTTCGAGCCCTGCTGATCGACTCGCCGGGCCCGCGGTCGCATCGCGGGCCCGGCGACGTCACGGATCGCACAGCCCCGAGACGGCGTCCGCGTAGCTCGGCGGTCGGAAGTCGCAGTTCGGGAAGCTCGTCATGGCGTCGATGCGGATGCCGTCGTCGGCGTTTCGAGCGCGCAATGTCTCGACGGGGTCCGGGCCGAGTAGTGGGGGCGTCCAATGCACGCGGATCAGCCGTCCGTTGCTCCAGTGGAACTGGAAGTCGCCGTCGTCGCCCCGGACGATGCGCACGCCGGCCTCGTGGACGTAGCCGTGGTGGCGCCGGCAGAGCGAGCAGAGGTTGTCGAGCGTCGTCGGGCCGCCCTGGGACCACGGCACGACGTGATGTCCGTCGACGAAGCGGTTGGTGCACCCTGGAAAGCGGCAGCCGCGGTCGCGGACGTGCAGGGCGCGACGCAGGAGCGTCGGGATGGTGCGTCGACGGCGACCGACGTCGTGGACGTTTCCGCGGAAATCTTCCCGCACCGCCACGACCACGGCGTCGCACAGGAGGCGATCGGTCGTCGAGCGGGGCAGCGCCGTGCCGTCGTCGTCGAGCGTCCCGCCGATCTCGGGATCGCCATCCGCGTCGACGTGGACGATCACCTCGACGGGTGGACCGGCGTCGGTGCCGTTCAGATAGGCCTCGGCCACGGCGACCAGGGCATCGGCGCGGTGGGCGCCCGCGAAACGCGTTCCTGCGGACACGTCCCGCTCGCCCCACGCCCGGCTCCGCGCGACCTCGAGCGCTCGTCGAATGACTGCGGCCTCGTCGGCGGTCACCTGGATGTCGAAGCGGACGAGCCCCAACGTGCTCTCCCGCTCGCGTACCCAACGCAGCTCGTCCTTGAGTTCGGATTGCTCGGCGGCATTGCGGATGGCCTGACGATACCCGCGGCAGATGCGCTCGAGCTGCGACGCCGTCGAGCAGCGCGCCATCTCGAGCATTGTGCCTTCGTTGTCGGGTGTCGCGACGCGCGTGATCGCGCGAACCTTCGAGTAGCTCACCTCGGCGCACCGCAGCGCTTCGTCGAGTTGCGGCAGCGACTGGAGCGCCCGGGCCACGCGCACCTGCTCGCGCGCGGCGCCGAGATCCATGCCGACGCGCCACGCGAGCCAGTGGGCGCAGGTCAGCGCGCCCTGGTCGGCCCACCCTCCTGCTTCGTCGAAACGCGCGACGAGCGTCAGGAAGCGATGGGTGGCAGCGTCGAGGTGCGCGGCCAGCTCCGCGATCTCGTCGGCGAGACGATCTCCGTCAGCGGTGTTCATGAAGCTCTTGTACCACGTGGGTTTCAGACGACGTGGGAGAGCGCGTGGTGGCCCCGCGCGCTCGCGTTCGGCGCGCGAGATCGGTCGAATCGATTGCGGGCCGGAGATGCGACGGCTCGCCCTCGGGCGGGCACAGCTGAAGTCGCGGCGTCGGAAAACGAAGCAGCGGGTGAAAAGCTGTCAAGCGGTACTCGACGATTGTTGGTCGATTGGTCGTCCCGTCGCCCGCGGCGCAATGCCGTCGACTACGAACTGCGGAATCGCGTAGCCCGTGAAATCGCAGGGACCGCCCCGGGAGGCGCCACGCGGCCCGCGGGGAGCACCATGTGTGACGGCCCCCCACCCGCCGGTTGCCAACCACGACCGTTCGGCTCATAGCCTTGGGCGCGTGCAAGCCGCGATGCTCCGCGCCCTCGCCACCATGTCGACCGTGCTCCTCGTCGCGTGCGGGCCGCAGGAGAGCGCCGAGGTCGGGCCGACCGCGCGCGTCGAGCGAACCCGCGTCGAGCGCGTCGTCGTCGCGACCGGCACCATCGAGCCGGAAGACGAAGTCGAAGTGCGCGCGCGGATCTCGGGGATCGTCGAGAAGGTGCTCGTCGACCCGGGCGAGCGCGTCGCGCGCGGTCGGCCGCTGATCGAGATCGAGCGCGAGCTGCTGGTCGCGCAGGTGGCCGAGGCGCGCGCGCGGCTCGCCGGGTCGCAGGCCGAGCTCGTGCGCGCGACCTCGGAGCTGCGCCGCGCCGCCACGCTGCGGCACGACGGCACGATGTCGGCGAGCCAGGAGGAGGACGCGATCACGCGCCAGCAGAGCGCCGACGCCGCCGTCGCGCGCGACCGCGCCGTCCTCGACACGCTCGAGATCCAGCACTCGTACGCGACGGTGGCGGCACCGATGGACGGGACGGTCCTCGACGTCGACGTCAAGATCGGCTCTGCGGTCGCGTCGGTGACGGCGGTGACCGGCGGCACGCGCGTCCTGACGATCGCCGACGACCGGACGCTCCATCTGCAGGGCCTCGTCGACGAAAACGACATCGCGTGGGTCGCGGTGGGGCAACCGGCGCGCATTCGCACCGAGGCCTACCCGGGGCGCTCGTTCGCGGGCGAGGTGCGCAAGATCAAGCCGCTCGGCCAGCGCCAGCAGAACGTCACGTACTTCGAGGTCGAGGTGCTGGTGACCGATCCGGACGCGACGAAGCTCCGCCCGCGCATGTCGGCCGACGCCGACATCGTGACCGAGGTGGTCGACGCGGCGCTCGTCGTGCCGGAGACGGCGCTCCTCTACGACGGCGACCGCGTCTACGTCGAACGCCGCGACGCGGGCGGCGACGGCGCGTTCGCGCAGGCGACGGTCGCGGTCGGCGTCCTCGAAGCGGGACGCGCCCAGGTGCTCGACGGCCTCGCCGAAGGCGACGAGGTCCGGCTCAAGTGACCCCGGTGATCGAGCTCGCGGGCATCCGCAAGACGTATGCGTCGGGACGCTTCGCCGTCGACGCGTTGCGCGGCATCGACCTCCGCATCGGTCCCGGCGAGCTGGTCGCGATCATGGGCCCGTCGGGCTCCGGCAAGACGACGCTGATGGAGATCCTCGGGTGCCTGCTGCAGCCGAGCGCCGGCGTCTATCGCTTCCGCGGAACGCCGGTCGAGTCGATGACGCCCGACGGCCTCGCGGCGCTGCGCGGGCACGAGATCGGCTTCGTCTTCCAGAGCTTCAACCTGCTGCCGCGCCTGTCGGCGGTGGAGAACGTCGAGCTGCCGCTGGGATACCGTGGCGTCGGCCGGCGCGAGCGACGACGGCGCGCCGAGCTCGCGCTCGAGCGCGTGGGCCTCGCGGCCCGCGGGCGGCACCGTCCGGCGGAGATGTCGGGCGGGGAGCGCCAGCGCGTCGCGATCGCGCGCGCGCTGGTGAACGAGCCGGCCGTCGTGCTCGCCGACGAGCCGACCGGCAACCTCGACACGCACACGGGCGAGGCGATCCTCGGGCTGCTGACCTCGCTCAAGCGCGACGGCGCCACCGTGGTCATGGTCACGCACGACCCCCGCATCGGCGAGCGCGCGGAGCGGCTGGTCGAGATCAGCGACGGCCGCGTCGAGCACGACGGGCCGGTCGGCGCGCACTGACGGCGATGCGCGTCGTCGAGGCCACCCGCGAGGCGCTGCGCACGCTGCGCGTGAGCTGGCTGCGCACGACGCTCACGCTCTTCGGAATCGTCTGGGGGACGGCGTCGGTCGTGTTCCTGATCTCGTGGGGGCTCGGCGTCCGCAAGATGATGGAGGAGTCGTACGAGCGCGTCGGACGGAACCTGATCCAGGTGTTTCCGGGGCAGATCGGCGCGGACTTCACCCCGGCGTCCGATCGCCGGCAGCTGTGGCTCACGCTCGACGACGTGGACGCCGTGCGGGACCGCGTGCGGCTGGCGCGGCTCGTCCTGCCCGAGTCGCACGTGTTCCGCGAGGTCGCCTATCGCCAGCGCACGACGAGTCTCGACGTGCGCGGCGTCGTTCCCGAGAGCGCGGCCCTGCGCGGCGTGCGGTTCGCCAGCGGGCGCGGCATCTCGCACGACGACCTGAGCCACCGCCGTCGCGTCGCCGTGCTCGGCACCACCGCGCGCGGGCGCCTGCTCGGCCCGCACGGCGGCGTCGGCAGCACGATCCGCATCGCCGGGCAGTCGTTCGAGGTGATCGGGCTGCTCGAACGCGTCGGCATGCAGCTCTGGCAGGACGGCCCGAGCCAGCTCGACGAGCAGGTGTGGATCCCCTTCTCGACGCTCGTCGGCTTCGGCGCCAGACGCGGTACCGACGCGGACGTCGTGGACAACGTCCTGCTGAGCATCGGGGATCGCCGCGACCGCAAGGCCGCCGAGCGCGAGGTGCGCGCCGTCCTCGCCGAGCGCCTGCGCGTCGCCGTGGACGACACCGAGGCCATCCGCGTGATGAGCCCGCTCGACGCGCTCGCGAAGATTCCGCTCGACGAGCTGAGCAGCCTGCTCTTCACGCTCGGCGCGACGACGCTCGTGATCGGCGGCGTCGGCATCCTGACGATGATGCTCGATTCGGTGCAGCAGCGCCGGCAGGAGATCGGCGTGCGTCTCGCCGTGGGCGCGCGCCGGCGCGACGTCCTGACGCAGTTTTTCCTGGAGACCTTCGTCATCACCGCGCTGGGCGGACTCCTCGGCGTGTCGCTCGGGCTCGCGGGCTGCCTGGTGCTCGGCCGCGTCGCCGCCGCCGACCTGATCCCGCAGCCGATCGTGCGCTGGCAGACGATCGCGGTCGCGCTCGGCGTGATGAGCGTCGTCGGGCTCGCGTCGGGGATCGTCCCGGCGCGGCGCGCGGCGCGCATCGACCCGGCGGTCACGCTGCGGACGGAGTGAGCCGTGCGCGACCTGCTCGTCACCACCGCGCGCAACATCTGGGCCGACCGGTTCCGCTTCGGTCTGACGGCGCTCGGCATCGTGTGGGGCGCGATGATGCTGACCTATCTGTCGGCGACCGCGGACGGCTACGATCGGCACTTCGCGGTGCAGCTCGAGAAGCTCGGACAGCGCATCGTCTTCCTCTTTCCCGGCGTCGTGACCAAGCGCCACGTCGGACAGCGCGCCGCACGGCCGGTCGAGCTCGAGCGCGAGGACGTCGAGCGCCTCACGGCGCTGCACGCGGTCGAGCGCGCGGCACCGAATCTCTGGCTCGGACCGCGCGTGATGCGCGCCGCCGGCAGGACGAAGCTCGTCTACACCTACGGCGGCTCCGACGAGACGGCCGCGCTGCGCAACTTCGAGGTCGGACACGGCCGCTTCATCTCGCGGCGCGACGTCGATCTCGCTGCGAACGTCGTCGTCCTCGGCTCGCGGGCGGCCGAGCGCCTGTTCGGCGGCGCCACGGCCGTCGGCCGCTCGGTCCATCTCGAGGGCGTCCCCTTCCGGGTGATCGGCGTGGCGCGGCCCAAGGGCGACCAGCTGCTGTTCATGGGGCCACCCGACGACGAGATCGCGTACGTCCCCTTCACCACGGCGCGCACCTGGTTCACGCGCTCGGACGTCCTGGACCAGGTCGCGTTCGCCCCGACCACGCGCGAAGGGAGCTGGGAGGCGGTCCGGCTCGTGCGCGCCGCGCTCGGGCGCCATCACGGCTTCCGCCAGCACGACGACGCCGCGATGGGCTACTTCAACGTGCAGGAGCCGGTCGACATCGTGGAGGGGCTGCTGCTCGCGATGCGCCTCTTCCTGAGCGCCGCGAGCCTCGTGACGCTGGTCGCGGGCGCGATCGGCGTGATGAACATCATGCTGGTGATGGTCGCCGAGCGTACCCGTGAGATCGGCCTCAAGAAGGCGATCGGCGCCTCGAACCGCCGCGTGTTCGCCGAGGTGGTGGCGGAGACGCTGCTGGTCACCGTGCTCGCGGGCGGGGCCGGCATCGCGCTCGGCTGGCTGTTCGTCGAGCTGAGCGCACGCGCCGTCGCGCCGGGGCAGACGATGCAGGCGTCCCCGGTGCTCGAGCCGGCGCGGGTCGCCGTGATCTTCGGGACGCTGGTCATGGTCGCCCTCGCGAGCGCGGTCCTGCCGGCGCTGCGCGCCGTTCGCACCGACGCGGCGTCGGCGCTGCGCGCGACGTGAGCCCGAGCCTTGCCTTGACGGTACGTTCGCAACGGCGGTACGCCTCCGCCATGGCCGCCCGACGCTGTAACCACGCGATCCTCTCGCTCGCCGCGATCGCGGCGCTCCTACCCGCGGCGGCCGGCGCCTGGGTGGTGGCGCAAACGAGCGGCCGGGCGGCCGCGGGCGTCGTCGATTCGGCCGGTGACGTCTACACCGTCGGTGGGAGTCGGGGGGCCGAGTTCGTCGTCACGAAGCTCGCGGGCGAGAGCGGCAAGCGGCGCTGGGCGCATGGGTGGGACGATCGGCGTCGAGAGCGCGCCGCGGGGAAGATCGTGGTACGGCTTGCCGCGCGCGATGCCCTCCGGCTGGGTTCGCATCGGGGGATGGCCTGACGGACCACTACGACCTCGCCGTCGTCGGGGGCGGCATCGGAGGCAGCGCCCTCGCGACGGTGATGGCGCGCGCCGGCGCGACGGTCCTCGTGCTCGAGAAGTCCGACGTCTTTCGCGACCATGTCCGCGGCGAGTGGATCGCGCCGTGGGGCGTCGCCGAGCTGCAACGACTCGGTCTCTACGAGCGGGTGCGAACCGCCGGGGGGCACCATCTCCGGTGGAACTGGACGTGTCACGACGGCGTGCCGCACGCGGTCGCACAGGCCCAGGCGATCGACCTGGCGGGCCTCGTTCCTGGCGTGCCCGGGCCGCTCTGCATCGGCCATCCGGCGCTATGCCAGCTGCTGTTCGATGCCGCCGGCGAGGCCGGTGCGACGGTCCACCGGCCGGTGAGCGACGTCCGCGTCGAGCCCGGCGATGCGCCGGCCGTCACCTACCGCTGCGACGGCAGGGAACGTCGGGCCACGGCGCGACTCGTGGTCGGCGCCGACGGCCGTAGCTCCTCCGTCCGCAAGCAGCTCGGCATCGAGCTCCACCGCGACCCGACCCACCATCTGTTCGCCGGGATGCTGGTCGAGGGTGCCGACGGCTGGCCCGCCGACGTCCAGGTGACCGGAGCCTCGGACGACGCCCACTTCCTGGCCTTCCCGCAGGGGAGCGGCCGCGTCCGCCTCTACCTCGGCTATTCGAGCGACGAGCCCCGGCGCCTCACCGGCGCCGACGGCCCACGCGCGTTCCTGTCGGCGTTTCGTCTCGCCTGCGTGCCTGGGAGCGAGCATCTCGCCGGCGCGCGCCCAGCCGGTCCCTGTCACTCCTACCCGAACGAGGACACCCGGGCCGAGCGGCTGGCCGGCCACGGGTTCGTGCTGCTCGGCGACGCCGCCGGCTCGAACGACCCCATCATCGGCCAAGGCCTCTCGATCACGCTGCGCGACGTCCGTCTGGTGCGCGACGCGCTGCTCGGTCAGCGCGAGTGGCGCCTCGGCCTCTTCGACGACTACGCCGCGGAGCGGGCCGAGCGCATGCGCCGCCTGCGCTTCAGCGCCTCGCTCGCCGCGGCCATGGAGAACGAGTTCGGCCCCGACGCCCGCGCGCGCCGCCATCGCGCCGCCGAGCTCACCATGCAGGACCCGTCCCTGCTGCAGTGGTTCTTCGCCGCGTTCGTCGGACCCGATGGCGTGCCGGCGGAGTCGTTCGACGAGGCGGTACGCCGGCGGCTCTTCGCCTAGATCGTGTCGTCTCCCGTGTGCTCAGTGCGCGACGAACGCGTCGACCGGCACGGCGATCAGCATCCCGCCCTCGATGTACGAGCTCTGCGCGTTCCCCGTCGCGACGTCGGGGCGGCAACGGATCGAGATCGCCGCGCCGGCGCCGGTGTCGATCGGCTGGACGAGGCTGAGCGTCTCCACCGCGCCGGCGCTGTCGTCGCCCGGGAGGGTACCGATGAACGTCGCCGCACCGAGCCCGCGGTAGTCGTCGCCGACGTCGAGGAAGCAGCGGATGAACGTCGCCGTGCCGAAGTTGACGGCATCGAGCTTCGCGTGGACCAGATACCGCCCCGCGGGCAGCACCATGTTGAGCACGGCGAGCCCCGGATCGCTCGTCGTGCCGATGAACGCGCTCGGGATCTGGAACGCGTAGTGGAGCGCCGGAATGCTCGACGCGCCGGTCGCACCGGTCGGCCCCTGCGGCCCGGGTGCTCCGGTCTCGCCCGGCTCGCCCTTCGGCCCGCGGTCGCCCTTCGGGCCCGGCGTGCCGCCACCCGCCGACAGGCCGAGCATCTCGCTCGTGACCGGCGTCTCCTTCTTCCCGCACGCGTCGCGCAGCAGGATCGCGCCGTTCTTCTTCATGCAGAGCCCGGCGTGCGCCACCGGCGCGCACAGCGCGAGCAGGACGATCAGTCGCATCATCATGTGACCTCCTCAGTTGACGCAGCCGGGCGTCGACAGCTCGCGCCGCGACGAGCCGCGTTGGCCCATGCTGTCCTCGACCTCGAGCGTGAAGCGGAACACGCCGCCGCAGAGGCGCACGCAGCCGAGGAACTTGCCCTGGCCGGGCGTGCTCGCGCCCGACGCGACCAGCTGGTTCGTGCTCTGCGGCGCCTGCACGAACCATTGCACCTCTCCGGACGACGTGAGCGGACCGTCCTCCGGGTCGAGGCCCGTGCCGAAGCCCATGATGCACGAGAACGAGCAGGCGAACGGGCACTGCTCCGCCGGCAGCACCGTGTAGTCGAAGAAGAAGGCCGTGGGCGGCAGGTCGGCGGGCTGCGGCCCGACCACGACCGTCACGAACGACGTCGCCGTCGCGCCCGTGTGTCCCGTGTACGTGGCGGTGATGAAGTGCGTGCCCTGCGTGAGCGTCGTGACCGTGTTGGCGCCGGTGCCGATCTGCCCCTGCAGGTTCGACGTCCATACCGTCTGCCCGAGCAGGGCATGGCCGTCGTACTGGAAGTCGACCCCGTCGATCGACAGCGGCACGCCCTGCCCGGCGACGAACGCCTGGAGATGCGCGGGCTGCGCGATGCGGATCTGCGGCGGCACCGGCCGGTAGTCGAACCGGCTGTCGTCGATCGGCTGGTCGGGAACCGGGCCGGTCACCGTCACGTCGCGCACGGCGCGCGCCGACACCGAGAACGTCCGCACGAAGTCGTACGGGACGTAGTAGTAGCCACCGTCGGCAGCGGCGCAGCCCCACGAGTTCTTGATGATGAGGTAGCCGCCGCCCGAGCCCTGCGGCGCCGTCGACGGCAGGTACTTGTTGTCGATGGCGCCGACGGCGAGCACCGCGTGCGTGCCACGCGAGCACTCGCAGTCCGACGACGCGAGGCACTGCGGGTTCGCCGGATCGGTGACGGCGTCCGTCCCGCACACCTTCGCCTGCAGCGGGCGGAACTTGACGAAGCCGCCCGCCGACGGGACGTCGAACGGCTTCACGACCTCGAACGTCAGCACGACGGGCGCCTGCTCCATGTGCAGGGCGTGGAGGACGTTGCGGAGGCCGTAGGCGGGATTGGTCGGGTCCCACAGCTCATGCGCCGGATCGTCGGAGTGCACCGTGGTGCCGCTCACCGGCGGCGACTGCACGGCGCAGACCATGGTGGCGCCTGCGTTCATGCAGACGATGCGGCCCTGGCCCGCGGTATCGGAGCAGAAGGCCGCCTCCGCGCCACCGTAGCCGACGCACGAGTTGACGTACGTTCCGGACGCGGCGATCTCGATGCGGCTGTTCGACGGGTTGTAGTCCCACACCGCCTCGAGCGGCTGCTCGTAGCCGGCGTCGAAGACCTGCTGCATCAGCTTGGCGGCGTCGAGCCCGTCGCCGAACCGCCGCGGCTGCAGGATCTCCTTCGCCGCGTAGTAGAGGTGCTGCTCGGAGAGGTTGATCCAGCGGTCGTACCGGCGCGCGAAGCGCAGCTCGCGTCCCGCCGTGATCGCGAAGCTCACGCACGAGCCGCGCACGGCCTGCGCCTTGACGCACGTGTCCCAGTATTTGAGCGGCCAGGTCGCGGTGTTCCACAGACCGGTCGGGTGGTGCCCGCAGTAGTTCGCGCCGTCCGTGCCGTCGCCGGCGCCGACCTCCAGGCTGCAGCGCGCCGGATACGTCGGCGAGATCGTCTCGCCCGGCACCGCGGCGCTCGCCTGCGCCTGCGGCAGCTGCTCGGCGACGTACGTGTTCAGCGCGGCGACCTGGTCGGCGGAGAGCGCGGCCGCGTCCTCCGGCGACGGCAGCGTCGGGTCGACGTGCGCGACGGCCGACGCCCAGCGCGCGGCGTACAGCGCGCGCTGGTTCGCCTCGGACGGGAACGTGCGGATCGTCTCCGCCCGAACGGCGCGCTGGTCTCGCGGTCCCATCGTGACGACGTCCGACCCGTTGCCGTCGTCGTCGTAGATGGTGAGCCGGTAGTTGCCGTCCTCGCTCCGGGCCAGCGCCGTCTCCGCCGGGTCGACGCCGATGGAGACGTAGTCCGCCCGCGACGGATTCGCCGCGGCGAAGGCGTCGAGCGTCGCCCGGTTCGCGCCGTCCGCGGCAGCGGCGGCGGCCTCGTCGTCGGCGTACAGGCGCGGCGAGATCAGCCGGAAGCCCGGCAGACGCGACGCCTCCACGAACTCGCGCGGGCTCAGCACCACGGCCCCGGCCGGCAGCGGCTCGACCGACGTGTCCCACGGCTCGCGCAGCTCGGCCGGCAGTCCGTCGCGGGCGGTGAAGCGCCGGCGCTTGGCGCCCTTCGCCTTCACCGTGCCCGAGACGCTCGCGCAGTCGGCGCTGATCCGCGCGCGCAGGACGACCTTGCGCAGCGTGCCGCACGACGGCCACTTCACGACGATCTCGTCCCCGGCGCGGCGCGCGCGTCCACCGCGGGCGCGGAAGACGCTCGTCGCCACCGTCGGGCAGCCGCTCAGCGTCGACGCGCCGCCGCCGCCGATCGCGAGGACGTCGGGGGTCGCGCCGCCCGGCACCACCGCCGCGCCGTCGAGCACGTAGTACCCGCCCCCGCAGCGCGGCGGCGCGGGCGTCCGCGCCGCCCCGGCGAGGGCGACGTCCGCGAGCACGAGCAGCAGCGGCAACCAGCGACGTGCGTCCATGTCCGCCAGGCGTGAGTCTCCGCCGAACGACGTTCGGTCGGCGCCGCGCGGACGGGACGTCGTGGCGTGCCCTGCCCGCCGGCCGATGGCGAACGACGTTCGGCCCGTCCGTACGCCCCCAGGGCGATGCTTGACGGCTTCCGCGGTTCCGAGGCACTTCGCGCGCAGGCGGAGCACGCGTGACGACGAGCCGGCATCGCGCCGTGGCGGGCGCCATGGTCCTTGCGTTGTGGCCGGTCGTCGCATCGGCGCTCGAGCCGATCGTGCTGCGCGACGGGCGCGGCCAGTACGCGCTGGGGTCCCACGTCGAGCTTCTCGCGGACCCCGATCACCGCCGGGACGTCGGCGACGTCGCCTCGGAACCGTTCATGCCGAGCCCCGGCGACGTCCCGAACTTCGGTCTCACCCGCGACGCCTGGTGGGCACGGGTGGCGCTGCGCGACGACACCACCGGAGCGCACGAGTGGCTGCTCGAGATCGGCTGGCCCGTGATCGACCGGGTCACCGCGTGGATCCCGGCGCCCGACGGCACGCTCGTGCGCTGGGATGCCGGCGATCACCTGCCGGCGCGCACGTGGCCGTTCGCGTACCGCAACCCGACGTTCCCGGTGCCGCTGGCGCCCGGCCGCACGACGACGGTGTACCTCCGCTTCGCCGGCGAGGACACGATGCTGCTGCCGATGACGCTGTGGTCCGCGCCCGCGTTCGAGGCGAAGCGGCGCGAAGAGTCGTTCGCCTACGGCGCGTTCTACGGCGTGGTCGCGATCCTGATCGCGTACAACCTCGTCCTCCTCTTCACGCTGCGCGACCGCAGCTACCTCGACTACGTGCTGCTGATCTCGGCGTGGGCGCTCTACCACGCGTGCCTCGCGGGCTTCGCGGCGCAGTACCTCTGGCCGGCGTGGCCGGCGGCCGCGGCCTGGTCGATCCACCTCGCCGCGGCGCTGGCGTTCACGCTGTCGGCGGTGTTCGCGCGCAGCTTCCTCGTGACGCGGGTCTACGCCCCGTCGATGGACCGCGTGCTGCGCGTCGTCATCGTGCTCGGCCTGCCGTTCCTGTGCTGGCCGGCGTTCGGCTCCGTGCGGACGTTCATCCCGATCGCCGGCGGCGTCGGGCTGACGAGCGCGCTGCTGCTCCTCGTGGCCGGCTGGCAGTGCTGGCGCGCCGGGTACCGTCCCGCCCGCTACTACCTGTTCACGTGGACGCTCGGGATCGCCGCGCTGTTCGTCTGGGCGCTGCGCGGCTACGGGATCGCGCCGAGCAACGTCGTCACCGACCACGCCTTCGAGCTGGTGGTGCTCTCCACGGCGATCACGCTGTCGCTCGGCCTCGCCGACCGCGTCACGATGCTGCGCCGCGACCTCGAGGCGAGCGTCCGCCAGCAGGAGGACGCGAACCGCGACCTCGAGCGCCGCATCGCCGCCCGCACCGCCGACCTCGCGCGCGCGAACCGGCACAAGTCCGAGTTCCTCGCCAACATGTCGCATGAGCTGCGCACGCCGCTGAACGCCGTCATCGGCTTCTCGGAAGTGCTGCAGGCGCAGATGTTCGGCAGCCTCAATCCGAAGCAGGCGGAGTACGTCGACGACATCCACGACTCGGGACGCCACCTGCTCTCGCTCATCAACGACATCCTGGACCTGTCGAAGATCGAGGCCGGCCGCATGGAGCTCGAGCTCTCGCGCTTCGACCTGCCGTCGGCCGTCGACGACGCGGTCACGCTGGTGCGCGAGCGCGCGCATCGCCACGGCATCGCGCTGCGCTGCCGGCTGGACGACGGCGTCGACGACCTCGTCGCGGACGAGCGCAAGGTGAAGCAGGTGCTCGTCAACCTGCTCTCCAACGCCGTGAAGTTCACGCCGCCGGGCGGGACCGTCGAGGTGAGCGCCGTGCAGTCCGACGGCGCGGTCGAGATCGCCGTGAGCGACACGGGCATCGGCATCGCGCCGGCGGAGCAGGACGCGATCTTCGAGGAGTTCCGCCAGGCCGGGCCGGAGGACGCGCGCCGCGCCGAGGGCACGGGGCTCGGCCTCAGCCTCGCGAAGCGGCTCGTCGAGCTGCACGGCGGACGCATCCGGGTGCGCAGCACGGTCGGCCAGGGGTCGACGTTCACCTTCAGCCTTCCGAGGGCGGCATGGCAGGAGAGCTGATCCTGATCGTCGAAGACGATGCGAAGAGCCGGCGGCTCGTGCGCGACCTGCTCGAGTACGAGGGCTTTCGCACCGTCGAAGCCACGGCAGGCGACGACGGCGTGCGCCTCGCGCGCGAGATGGTTCCCGCGCTCGTGCTCATGGACATCCAGCTGCCGCGCGTCGACGGCATCACCGCGCTCGGGATGCTGCGTGCCGATCCGGCGACGCGCGCCATTCCCGTCGTCGCGGTCACCGCGTCGGCCATGGCGCACGACCGCCCGAAGCTCCGCGCGGCCGGCTTCGACGCGCTCGAGCAGAAGCCCATCGCCGTGAAGGAGCTGATCGCGTGCGTGCGGCGCCTGGTCGGCACGCGGAAGGACGGCGGATGAGCGCGCGCGTCCTCGTCGTCGACGACACGCCGCGGAACCTGAAGCTGCTCGCGGACCTCCTGGCGGCGTCGGGCTACACGGTCGTCACCGCGACGACGGGGGCGGCGGCGCTGGCGTGCGTCGCCGCCGAGCGTCCCGACCTGATCCTGCTCGACGTCGTCATGCCGGGCCTGAGCGGCTACGACGTGTGCCGATCGATCCGCGACGACCCGGCGACCGCGATGCTGCCGGTGATCATGGTGACGGCGCTCGAAGCGTCGGAAGAGCGCCTCAAGGGCTTCGCCGCCGGCGCCGACGACTTCATCTCGAAGCCGATCAACCGCGCCGAGCTGCTGGCGCGGGTGCGCTCGCTCCTGCGCATCAAGCAGCTCTACGACACGGTGGGCGAGCAGGCACGCCAGCTCGCGGCGTGGAACCACGAGCTCGAGCAGCGCGTGGCCGCCCAGGTCGAGGAGCTCGGCCGTCTCGGCCGCCTGAAGCGCTTCCTGCCGCCCGAGATCGCCGACCGCGTCGTCGCCGGGAGCGCCGACGATCCGCTCGTGAGCCACCGGCGCGAGATCGCCGTCGTGTGTCTCGAGCTGCGCGGCTTCACCGCGTTCGCGGAGACGACCGATCCGGAGGACGTGATGGCGGTCCTGCAGGAGCACCACACGGCCGCCGGCCGGCTGGTGCTGGAGCACCAGGGCACGCTCGAGCGCTTCACCGGCGACGGCATGACGGTCTTCTTCAACGACCCGGTGCCGCAACCCGACGCGACGGGACGTGCGGTGCGCCTCGCGCTCGCGCTCCGCGAGCGCAGCGCGGAGCTCTGCGCGCGGTGGCGCAAGCGCGGCGTCGAGCTGGGCGTCGGCATCGGCGTCGCCCAGGGATACGCGACGCTCGGCGCGATCGGCCTCGACGCGCGCTCGGACTACGCCGCCATCGGCATCGTGACGCACATGGCCGCGCGCCTCTCCGAGACCGCCGCGCCGGGCGAGGTGCTCGCCTCGCAGCGCGTGATCGCGGCAGTCGAGGGACTGTTCGAGATGGCCACGGCAGGCGACGTCGCCCTGCGCGGCTTCGCGCGGCCCGTGCCGGCGTTCCGCGTGCTCGACGTCACGGGCGGCGCCGCCGACGGCGCGGTCGACGGCCGCGTGTTCCGCCAGGAAGGCGAGTACTGGACGCTCGCGTACGACGGCACCGCCTCGTTCCGGCTGCGCGACTCGAAGGGGCTCCGCTACATCGCGCAGCTGCTGCGCCATCCCGATCGCGACATCCACGCCCTCGACCTCGTATCGGGCGGCAGCACGCGTTCGGAAACGATCGTCGACGCCGCCGAGCCGGTCGCGGTCGGCCTCGGTGACGCGGGCGCGGTGCTCGACGGCCCGGCGAAGGCGGCCTATCGCGCGCGGCTCGACGACCTGCGCGCCGAGCTGGCGGAGGCCGAGTCGTTCGGCGATCTCGGCCGGATCGAATCGCTGCGCGGCGAGATCGACATGCTCTCGCAGCAGCTGGCCGCGGCGGTCGGCCTCGGCGGCCGCGACCGCCGCGTGTCGAGCGCCGTCGAGCGCGCGCGGGTGAACGTCACGCGGGCGATCTCCGACGCCATCGGCCGCGTCCGCGAGCACAGCCCGCTCCTCGCGCGCCACCTCGACGTGTCGATCCGGACCGGGACGTTCTGCACGTACCAGCCGCCCGATCCGGACGACGTCCGCTGGCGGCTGTGAAGCGGAGGCGCGCCGGCGTCCCGGCGCGCCTCCCGCGTCGTCACCGCACCCTCACTGGATGTGGAGGCACCCCGTGCACTGCGACGACGCGCCCTTGATCGGCTCCCAGGCGCCGCCCGGGTTGCCGACGATGACGTCGTGGTTGCCGAGCGGCGTGTCGGCCGCGACCGTCATGGTCGCGGTGATCGTCTCGTCGTCGACGAAGACGACGTTCGTGAACGTGATCTTGTTGCTGCTCGCCTGCAGGATGCCGCCCGGCTCGAACGCGACGCCCGCGATCATGACCGGCCCGGAGAACCCGCGGGCGACCGACCCCGGCGTGATGAAGTCGACCGTGGGCCGGTTCGCGGCCTGCACGAAGATGTCGTCGACGCCGTTCGTGTCGCCGGCGACGAGGTTCGTCGCGAAGGACAGGAAGGCGACGTACTTGCCGTCGCCGCTGATCGCCGCGTTGAAGGAGTGGTCGTTGCCCTGGCTCAGGAGGATGTCGGTGCTCACGAGGAACACGCGCCCCGTCGCCCGATCCCGCACGAAGGCGTCGGACCGGTCGTTGGTGTCGTCGGGGACGAGGTTCGTCGCCTCCGACGTGAAGCCCAGCCAGCGGCCGTCGTTGCTGATCGACGCGGTGCTCCCCGCGTACCCGTTCGCCTGGACACCGCCGTTGCCGAGACTGGCCATCTCGTAGGTGGCGAGGACGCGATCGTAGAGGAAGATGTCCGCGGCGAGGTTGTTGTCGCCCGGCACGACGTTCGACTCGGCCGTCCACCAGCCGACGTATCGGCCGTTGCCGCTGACGATCGGCGAGGTATGGAACGCCGGGTCGCCGATCGTGCTGCCACCGGCGATGATCAGCGTCGTCCCCAGCGTGCGGTCGCGCAGCCAGATGCTCGAGCCGTTCAGCACCGACGGCAGGCCCCACGCGCACGGGTGGCTCTGGAACGCGACGAACCGGCCGTCGTCGCTGACCGCCGGGTGGCGGCTCCAGCACGGCGAGGCGGCCTGCTGCTCGCTGGAGTTCAGGCTGACGCGTTCGGTGATGCCCGTCTGGCGGTCGTGCAGGAAGGCGTCCTCCGTCGCGTTCGTGTCGCCGGAGACGAGGTTGGTCGCGAGCGAGGAGAAGACCACGTAGCGGCCGTCACCGCTGATCTTCGGGTTGGTGCTCCGGTTGTTGGCCTGGACGCCGCCCGTGGCGACCGAGACGCGCGTCGTCGCGTTCGTCGTGCGGTCCTTCACGAAGACGTCCCGCTGCGCGTTCGTGTCACCGGCGACCAACGCCGACGAGTCGGACTCGAACGCGACGTAGCGGCCGTCGCCGCTGATCGACGGGACTCTCGAGGCGCCCGTGACCTCGGCGCCGCCGCTGGCGGTGCTGACCCGCGTGGTGACACCGGTGTCGAGGTCGCGGACGAAGACGTCGCTCTCGGCGTTGGTGTCGACGCCCGCCGGGAGCAGGGTCGCGGCCTGCGTGTAGAAGGCCACGAAGCGGCCGTCGTCGCTGATGACCGGGCCCCCGCTGCCGCTGTCCGCCTGTGCCCCGTTCGGCCCGACGTTCGCGCGCTCGGTCCAGGCACAGCCGGCCAGCGACGATGCGGCGAGTGCGGCGGCGAGCGCTACGGCGCCGCGGGTGAGCATTCCTTCCAGTCGATGGTTCGTCATCGGTGCCTCCATGGCCGGCTCCGCGCGGAGCCGGGACGTTGCTCTTCATGGCAGGCGCTACTTTCGGGGTAGCGGCCCGCTACTGGAGGCGGTCTGGCGTCCGTCTTCGCCGGCGCTGTCCGCGGCCGCCCGGATCGGTTATGGCTGCGGCGGTCAGACCCGAGTCGCGGATGCCCAGCGCCCTCTCGAATCCGGCGACGCCGACGTCGCGAGACGACGTCGTCGGCCCCGCAGCACCGTGAAACGCGCCCGGCACGTCCTCGCCGCGGTCGCGTACGTCGCCGTCGCGCTGTGGGGCCTGCGCGCGGTCCTTCCCGCGCCGAGCGTGGTACTGCCCTATCCCGCCGACCACGACGTCGTCGGCAACTTCAAGCTCGTCTCGCAGGCGGACCAGATCAAGGAAGCGACGGGCATGATCCGCGCCCTGTCCCTGCTCCTCGATCCCGGCCGGCTGCTGGATGCCGACTGCCACCCCCTCCCGCGGGCCATCGCGTTCGGCGAGCACATGTACGGCGAGGCCCTGCTCGCCGCCGTCCCCTACGCGCTCACCGGCGACCCGATCCTCACGTTCAACGTCGTGCTGCTGCTGGGCCTCGTGCTGTCCGGCCTCTCGATGTACGCGCTCGCGTTCTACTGGACGCGGGACGCAGGCGCCGCGTTCGTGGCCGGGCTGCTCTTCATGATCCTGCCGGCGCGTCTCGGCGACCCGCAGCATCCCTTCTGTCACGCCGACTACTGGATCCCACTCTTCCTGCTGTTCCTGCACCGGGTCGTCGTCCACGGCCGGTGGCGCGACACCGCGGCGCTGGCGATCGTCGGCAGCCTCCAGTGCCTCGAGAGCGCGTACACGCTGGTCGAGTTCGGCCTGGTCGGCGGCGTCTACGCCGTATGGGTCGCGGTGCAATACTGGCGACGCCTTCCCGCGGTCCTTCCGCAGCTGGCGATCGCCGCGGCGACGATCGTCGCCGTCGCGCTGACCGTCCTCGCGCCGTTCTTCGAGATCCGCGACGTCTGGCCGCCGAGCGGGCGCTTCTCGATGCCGTGGCCGGGCGAGATCCTGGGCTTCGGCGGCACGATGTACGCCGGCACCGTCGCGTGCGTCCTCGCGATCGTCGCGCTCGTCGACCGGTTGCTGCGGCGCGGGCTGCGCGGCGATCCCCGCATCGCGATGTCCGCCGCCGGCCTGCTCTGCGCCTGGCTCGGGACCGCCGGGCTCGTCGTCGTGCTCGGCCAGCCGTCGTGGATCGTCTTCCGGTGGCTCTGGTCGCAGATCGGCCACAACTTCGCCGGCGTGCGCGTCCTTCCGCTGCTGATGCACGGCGTGCCGCTCGCCGTGACGTTCCTCGCCGCGTGGGGTGCCGCCGCCCTCGCACGCATGCTCCCGCCGCGCGGCCGGCCGGTACTGATCGGCGCGCTCGCGGCCGTGGCGCTCGTGGAGGTCTTCCGGCCCGACGTGGCGCGCATCTCGTTCGGGCGCACGGTCGAGATGAACGTGCAGGCCTGGCGTCCGCCCGAGGCGACGTTGACCCTCTACGACCAGATGGACGGCGACGGCGCCGTGCTCGACCTCCCGTTCACGCCCGGCATCGGCGGCGGGCTGCAGCAGACTCCGCACTACGCCGTCGCCCGCATGTATCACGGACATCGGACGGCGACCTGCACGACGTCGATCGAGAGCCCGCTCGAGCCCGACGTCGCCGCGCTCGCGGCGCGCCTGCCGGACGCGGCGGCCGTCGATGCGCTCTACGCACTCGGGTTCCGGTACGTCGTCGTGCACGACCACCTGCTCGGGCCGCGCGATCTCGGCCGCTGGATCGCGCAGCGAGCGACGCTTCTCGGTAGTCCGTCCTTCGTGTCGCGCGGCCGCGCCTCCGGGCACGAGCTCTTCGAGCTGCGCAGCGCGAGCCCCGTCGTCGCGTCGCTCGACGCGCTCGGGGCGGGCGCGCCAGCCGCGCCGATCCGGGTGCAGACACCCCTCGGGACGGTGCCGTTCACCTTCCGCAACACCGCCGCGGGCACGTACCGCCATCCGGACCCGATCCAGCCGACACCGATCCGCATGGTCTGGCAGGGTCGCGACGGCGCGCCGGAGCGCGTGTACGAGCGGCGGCTGCTGCTCCCGATCGCCCTCGGGCCGGGCGAGGAGCTGGCGCGCAGCATTCCCACCGAGATTCCCGAACCGGGGTCGTACGAGGTGACCATCGTGGCGGCGGCCAACCCCGACCACGTGCTCGGCCGCACCATGGTGGACGTCGAGCCGTTCCGACCGCCGGCGGCCGCCCCCCACCCCTGAGCCGCGACGGCGCGCCCGTCTGGTCACGAGCGCCGCCGACGGCTAAGCGTCGGGGCATGGAACAGCGTCCGCTCGGCACTCAGGGTCTCGTCGTTTCCGCACTCGGGCTCGGGTGCATGGGCATGAGCTGGGCGTACGGCCAGCCCGACGAGGCCGAGTCGACCGCGACCCTGCACGAGGCGATCGAGCGCGGCTGCACCTTCCTCGACACGGCCGAGGTGTACGGCCCCTGGAAGAACGAGGAGCTGCTCGGGCGCGCGCTCGCCGGCAAGCGCGACGCGGTCGTGATCGCGACGAAGTTCGGCTTCGCGTACGCGAACGGCCAGGTGAGCGGCCTCGACAGCCGGCCGGAGAACGTGAAGGCGGTCTGCGACGCGTCGCTGCAGCGGCTGGCGACCGATCACATCGACTTGCTCTACCAGCACCGCGTCGATCCCAACGTGCCGATCGAGGACACCGTCGGCGCGATGGCCGACCTGGTGCGCGCCGGCAAGGTGCGCTTCATCGGCCTCTCCGAGGCCAGCCCGAAGACGCTCCGCCGCGCGCACGCGACGTTCCCCGTGAGCGCGCTACAGACCGAGTACTCGCTGTGGCAGCGCGACGTCGAGGCCGAGGTCCTGCCGACGTGCCGCGAGCTCGGCATCGGCTTCGTCGCCTACAGCCCGCTCGGGCGCGGCTTCCTGACGGGCCAGGCGAAGCGCGCCGACGAGTACGATCCGCACGACAGCCGCCAGACCCACCCGCGCTTCCAGGGCGAGAACTTCGACGCGAACATGAAGCTGGTCGACGCGGTGAAGGAGCTGGCCGCGACGAAAGGCGTGACGCCCGGCCAGCTCGCGATCGCCTGGCTGCTGGACCGGGGCGGCGACGTCGTGCCGATCCCCGGCACCAAGCGACGGACGTATCTCCGCGAGAACCTCGGCGCGCTCGACGTGACGCTGTCCGCCGCGGATCGTGCGTGGCTCGACGAGCGCCTGCCGGTCGGCGCCGTGTCGGGCGAACGCTACAATCCGCTGATGATGACGATCCTGGATCGGTGATCGATCATCCACCATTGACCGCCGGCACGTACGCCCGGCACGGCTGACCGCGGAGCGACGGACACGGCGGCAGGTCGTCCGGCGTCTCGTCCGCGGTCGGCACCACCGACAGCACGAGCTTCGACGCGCGCTTCCCGCCACGCGAGACGTCGTTCACCACCTGCCCGTCCGTCGGCGGCGTCTCGAACGCCCACGCCACGCGATCGCCGCCGGGCGCCTCGACGCTGACGCGCAGGCGCGATCCCTTCCGGAAGACGTGCGAGACGGCGTACATCTCGACCCGCACCGGCACGAACTCGCCCGCCGGCATGTCGGCGGCGTCCGACGCGAGATGCGTCTGCACCGGATGCGTGGACGTCGAGCGCGCCTCGTCGAGCTTGCGGTGGCTCGCGCGGAGGTAGCCGCTCTGCACGTACGTCTCCTGCCCGTCGGGACGGATCTCGGAGAGCGTCACCTGGAGGTCGGTGTCGAGCGCGCTGCTGCGCAGCCAGAGGTCGACGCTGCTCGGGCCGACGACCGTCAGGCTCTTCCGCAGGCGCGGCGTCGCGTACGCGACGGCCGTCCCGTCGACGAGCGGCAGCCACTCGTACGGCGGGATGACGTCCCATGCGCCGCCCGTCGGCAGCGACGACATGGGCCGCGCTTCGGGGTCGGGACGATAGGTGTCGAGCTTCTTGTTGCCGCGCGGACGCTTGCGCGCGAGCTTGCCGTTCGGGCCGAAGAAGTAGGTCGCCGGCTTCACCTCGGCCGGCGGCCACTGTGAGTATCCGAGCTCCCAGCGCGCGACCGGAATGCCCGGCACGTCCGACCCGGCGCCGTTCTCCATGCGCACCGTGACGAACGGCTGCGACTCCCACTTCGCCTTCGCCTCGGCGAACGACGTGATGCCGTCCCAGGTGTCGGGCGGCACGGGCACCGCCGGGCTGGTCGGACCGAGGATCTGCTGCGTCAGGATCGTCGCGAACGGGCCCATGCGACTCGGGTCCGGGATCCGACCGGCGACGTAGATGTCGAGGAACGCGATCCAGTCCCACAGGACCTCGGGATCGAACGGGCTCGTGTGCACGCCGTTCTGGACCGTCACCTTCACGTCCGGACGCACGGGGAAGCGCGACAGCATCGACGCGAAGTCCGGCCCGGTCTGCTCGTCGTGGAATGCGGCCGAGTAGAACATCGGCACCTCGATGTCGCCGACCCAGTTCGCCGGCGAGCGCTCGTCCATGAGCGACGGCGTGTAGAAGGGCGTCGCCTTGGTCTGCGCCACCGGATCGAGCTGCTGCAGGCGCATCTTCTGGTTGTCGAGGCAGACGGTGTCGCCCTCGTTGACGCGCTTGCGCGCCCAGCCCTGCCCGCCCGCGGGCGCGGGCTCGGCGTCGCGACGCCGCTCGTCGAGCCAGCTCTGCGCGAAGCCGTTGTTGAAGATGCCGCCCGGATAGCCCGGCGCGCGGTAGATGTCGCCGATGGTCGAGAGCGGCGCGACGGCGCCGAGGTGCGGCGGGCGCGATCCGCCGACGAACGTCTGCGTGATGCCGGAGAACGAGAGGCCGACCATGCCGACCTTGTTGTTCAGCACCCAGGGCTGCACGCCGACGGTCTCGACGACGTCGTAGCCGTCGGCCGTCGTCGCGTAGTCGAAGATGCCGAAGATGCCGCCGGAGCAGCCCGAGCCGCGCATGTTCACGCCGACGACGGCGTAGCCGAGCGCCCAGGCGATCAGCTCGGACGGCTGCGACGGCTGCCCGCCGGGCTCGGCCGGGTTGTAGCCCGAGTACTCGATCAGGGTCGGGAACGGGCCGTCGGCCATCGTCTTCCCGAGCGGCGGATAGACCGTGGCCGCCAGCAGCGTCCCGTCGCGGGTGCGGATGTACTGGTACCCCTCGGTCAGCGTCTGCGCTTCGTAGAACGACTGCGGCGGATGGTCCTCGAAGCGCAGGATCGTCGCCTCGATCGGCGCGCCGCCGGCGGCGTTCTCCACGGAGTACGTCGTGCCCTGCTCCAGGAACGGGAACAGCAGGCTGCCGTAGGCGTCGACGACGCCGCTCCCGGCCGCCCCGTTCTGCGGGTGCGTCAGGTCGTAGGTGTCACCAGGCACCGCCCCCATGATCGAGAGGTAGCCGACGTTCGGCTGGACGACGGGCGGCGCGGGCAGAGCCCCGGCGCGGGCGAGGCCCGCGGTCAGGAGGACGAGCGCGTAGACGAGTGTGTTTCGCACGATGCCCCCGGGCTTACTCGAAATCGCCCGATCGGTTCCAGCGAAAACGCATCGCTGCGTGACGGGCGCTTTTCTCTCGGCAGCGTCGCTCCGATCCGCTAAGCCTCCGCTCAGCCCGCGCCGATCGCGGGGGAGCCCCTGATGCCACACCCGCCTCGGCCCCGCGTCGATTCCGCGAAGCGCGCGCACCTGCTCGCCGCGGTCGTCTACGTCGCCGTCGCCCTCTGGGGCATGCGAGCCGTCCTCGAGGCGCCGAGCGTCCTGCTGCCCTTTCCCGCCGACCACGACGCGTTGCCGCACTTCAAGCCGATCTCCATGGCGGACCAGCTGAAGGAAGCGTCGGGCACGATCCGCGCCACGCGCCTCCTGCTCCATCCGTCCCGCCTGCTGGACGGCGACTGCTACCCGCTTCCGAAGGCCACGACGTTCGGCGAGCACATGTACGGGGAAGCCCTGCTCGCCGCCGTCCCCTACGCGCTCACCGGCGACCCGATCCTCACGTTCAACGTCGTGCTGCTGCTGGGCCTCGTGCTGTCCGGCCTCTCGATGTACGCGCTCGCGTTCTACTGGACGCGGGACGCAGGCGCCGCGTTCGTGGCCGGGCTGCTCTTCATGATCCTGCCGGCGCGTCTCGGCGACCCGCAGCATCCCTTCTGTCACGCCGACTACTGGATCCCACTCTTCCTGCTGTTCCTGCACCGGGTCGTCGTCCACGGCCGGTGGCGCGACACCGCGGCGCTGGCGATCGTCGGCAGCCTCCAGTGCCTCGAGAGCGCGTACACGCTGGTCGAGTTCGGCCTGGTCGGCGGCGTCTACGCCGTGTGGATCGCCGTGCAGCACTGGCGACGCCTTCCGGCGGTCCTTCCGCAGCTGGCGATCGCCGCGGCCACGATCGTCGCCGTCGCGCTGACGGTCCTCGCGCCGTTCTTCGAGATGCGACAATCGTGGCCGCCGAGCGGGCGTTTCTCGAGGTGGTGGCCGTCGGGGGTCCTCTGGTTCGGCGGAATGCTGTGGGCCGGCACCGCGGCCTTCGCGCTCGCGATCGTCGCGGTGCTCGACCGCTTCCGGCGGGGTGGCGTCCGCGGCGATCCCCGCCTCGCGATTCTGGCGGCGGGCGTCCTCTGCGCCTGGGCCGGCAGCGCCGGTCTCGGCGCGATCCTCGGCACACCGTCGACGACGGCGTTCGCGTGGCTGTGGTCGAACATCCGCGGGAGCTTCGAGGGCGTGCGTGTGCTTCCGCTGCTGATGCACGGCGTGCCCCTCGCCGTGACGTTCCTGGCCGCCTGGGGCGCCGCCGCGATCGCGCGCGCGCTGCCGCGGGGCGCCCGGCCGATCCTCGTCGGCACGCTCGCACTCACGGCCCTCGTCGAGGTGTTTCAACCCGACGTGGCGCGCCACGTGTTCGGACGGACCGTCGAGATGAAGACACAGGGCTGGCGACCGACCGACGCGGAGCTGATCCTGTACGCGCGGATGGGCCCCGACGGCGCCGTGCTCGACCTGCCGTTCGTCCCGGGCACGACCGAGACCGTGTTCCGATTCCTGTCGCACTATGCCGCCGGCCGCATGTACCACCACCACCGCATGGCGGCCTGCCCGACGTCGTACGACGGCCCGATGGAGCACGACGTCGCCGCGCTGGGCGCGCTCCTGCCGGCCGCGGCGGCCGTCGACGCGCTCTACGCGCTCGGCTTTCGCTACGTGATCATCCACGAGCATTTCCTTCCGTCGGCCGAGCTCGGGCGCTGGCGGCGCGCGACGCTGGCGGCCTTTCGCAACCCGTCGTTCGTGTCGCTCGGCCGCGTCGAGGGTCACGAGCTCTTCGAGCTGCGGAGCACGAGCCCCGTCGTCACGTCGCTGGACGCGCTCGCGGCGGGTGCGACGGACGGCGCGGTCCGGGTCCAGGCGCCGACCGGCACGATTCCGTTCGCGATCCGCAACGTCTCCGAGGCGTTCTATCGTCATCCCGACCCCATGCAGCCGACGGCGGTCCGTATGACCTGGCGCGGCCTCGGCGGCGAGCCGACGCGGGTCTACGACCGCCGGCTGCTCCTGCCGATCGTCCTCGCCCCGGGCGAGGCGCTGGCGCGCAGCATCGCGGGCGAGGTGCCCGAGCCGGGGTCGTACGAGGTGACGATCGCGGCGGCGGCCGCGCCCGAGCGCGTGCTCGGCCGCGCCACCGTCGACGTCGGGCCGGGCCGGCCGGTTGATTCGCCCGGCGGGTCTGCCAAGTAGGGCGACCCCATGATCCGCCTCGAGTCGATCTCCAAGCAGCATGGCGGCCGCATCCTCTTCCTGGACGCGTCGCTCGCCGTCTTCCGCGGCGAGCGGATCGGGCTCGTCGGCCCGAACGGCGCCGGCAAGTCGACGATCTTCCGCATGGTCGTCGGCGAGGAAGAGCCGGACTCGGGCAACGTGCTCGTCGAGCGCAACGTCAGCATCGGCTATTTTTCGCAGTCGGTCGGCGAGATGGCGGGGCGCTCCGTGCTCGAGGAGACGATCGCCGGCGCCGGCGAGGTGTCGGCGGTCGCGCACGAGCTGCACGAGCTCGAGCAGGCGCTCGCCGACCCGGCGCGCGCCGACGAGATGGAGAAGCTGATCGCCCGGTTCGGCGACGTGCAGGAGCGCTTCACCCAGCTCGACGGCTACGGCCTCGAGTCGCGCGCGCAGGAGATCCTGGCCGGGCTCGGCTTCGCCCCGGACGTCGTCGCCGACGACGTCGGCCGCCTGTCCGGCGGCTGGAAGATGCGGGTGGCGCTCGCCCGCATCCTGCTCATGCAGCCCGACGCGCTGCTGCTCGACGAGCCGACGAACCACCTCGACATCGAGTCGATCATCTGGCTCGAGGGCTTCCTGAAGAACTTCGAGGGCGGCCTCATCATGACCTCGCACGACCGCGAGTTCATGAACCGCATCGTCACCCGCATCGTCGACATCGACGGCGGCGAGTGCACGAGCTACGCGGGCGACTACGACTTCTACGAGCGCCAGTGGCAGGTCGCGCAGCAGCAGGCCGAGGCGCAGTTCGCGCGCCAGCAGGCGATGCTCGCGAAGGAGGAGGCGTTCATCGCCCGCTTCAAGGCGCGCGCCAGCCACGCCGCGCAGGTGCAGTCGCGGGTCAAGAAGCTCGAGAAGATCGAGAAGGTCGAGCCGCCGAAGCGTCGCCAGGTCATCCGCTTCGACTTCCCCACCCCGCCGCGCTCGGGCGACGACGTCGTGAAGCTGGTCCACGTCGACAAGGGATACGGCGAGCGCCCGATCTACCAGGGTTTCGACTTCCTGATCCGCCGGCGCGAGCGCTGGTGCGTGATGGGCGTCAACGGCGCCGGAAAGAGCACGCTGCTCAGACTGATCGCCGGCGCGTCGGAGCCCGACGCCGGCAGCGTCACGCTCGGGGGCAGCGTCCGCATCGGCTACTTCGCGCAGCATACGATGGAGGTGCTGGACCCGCGGCGCACGGTCCTCGACACGCTGCAGGACGCGCACCCGAAGGCCGGGCTCGGCGCGCTTCGCGGCGTCGCCGGGGCCTTCGGCTTCTCGGGCGACGACGTCGACAAGCCGTGCCGCGTCCTGTCCGGCGGCGAGCGCGCCCGCCTGGTCCTCGCGACGATGCTGTTCGACCCGCCGAACTTCCTCGTGCTCGACGAGCCGACGAACCACCTCGACCTCGCGACGAAGGCCATGCTGACCGACGCCCTGGCCGACTTCGACGGCACCATGCTGTTCGTGTCCCACGACCGCAGCGTGCTGCGGGCGCTGTCCAACCGGGTGCTCGAGGTCGGCGGCGATGACGGGCCGCGGCAGTACGGGGGCGGCTACGTCGAGTACGTCGCCCAGACCGGCTACGAGGCCCCCGGTCTGCGCTGACGGCCGCCCGGGGACGCGCCGCGCGCGCCGTCCCCGAATGGTAGCCGGCTCACACCCTTGCAGCGCTGCATTGCCCCGGCCCCTGCCGATCCGGCAATGCAACGGAACCAGCCCGCCCACGAGCTTTCTTCTGGACGTCTGCCCATCCGTCCGGGTAAACCCAGCTACTTCCTTGGGGGGTCGTCGATGATGACATGGAACCGGAGCGCGCGCGGCACGCTCTTCACGACACTGATCGCCATTGGCCTCGCCGTGGCGTCGACGCGACCGGCCGCAGCGCAGTCGCCGTCGTTCCTCGAGTTCGAGTCGGGCCAGGTCCGGCCGCTCGCGCTCACGCCCGACGGGGACACGCTCCTCGCGGTGAACACGCCGGACAACCGGCTCGAGGTCTTCGCCGTCAGCATCTCGGGGCTGGAGCACATCGGCTCGGTGCCCGTCGGCATGGAGCCGGTTTCGGTCGCGGCGCGGAACAACAACGAAGTCTGGGTGGTGAACCACCTCTCCGACAGCATCTCGATCGTCGACATCGCGGCCAACCCGCCGCGCGTCACGCGGACGCTGCTCGTCGGCGACGAGCCGCGCGACATCATCTTCGCCGGCACCGGCGGCAACCGCGCCTTCATCACGACGGCCCACCGCGGCCAGCAGCGCACGGACGCGTCGATCGCCGCCGTGCCCGGCGCCGGCGACCCGCAGCTCACGACGCCCGGCATCGGCCGCGCCGACGTGTGGGTGTTCGACGCGACCAGCCTCGGCACCACGATCGGCGGCACGCCGCTCCGGATCGTCACGCTCTTCACCGACACCCCGCGCGCCCTCGCGAAGAGCGCCGACGGCAACACCGTCTACGCCGCCGGCTTCCACACCGGCAACCAGACGACGGCGATCAGCGAAAACGCGGTCTGCGACGGATTCGCCGGCGCCGGCGCCTGCGGCCTCGACGGCATCACGTCGCCCGGCGGCCTCGGCGGCGGCGTGGTCCCCGGCGGCAACCCCGGTCCGAACGTGAACCACGAGGGCGTCGTCGCTCCCGAGGTCGGCCTCATCGTCCGCTGGAACAAGGCTGCCGGTCAGTTCCAGGACGAGCTCGGCCGCAACTGGAACAACGCGGTGCGCTTCACCCTGCCCGACCGCGACGTCTTCGCGATCAACGCGAACACGCTGACCGAGATCGCCTCGCACGTCTCCGTGGGCACGATCCTCTTCAACATGGTCGTGAACCCCGCAACGGGCGACCTCTACGTGAGCAACACGGAGGCGCGGAACGAGACCCGCTTCGAGGGCCCGGGCATCGTCGGCGGCTCGACGGTGCAGGGACGCCTCGCCGAGACCCGCGTCACGATCATCGACTCGCCGAACACGTCGAACCCGGTGAACGTGAAGCCGCGTCACCTGAACAAGCACATCAACTACAACATCCTGGCGAACGAGCCCGGCTTCGACGCGACGGCGAAGGTGCACAGCCTCTCGACGCCCACCGACATGGTCATCGACAGCACCGGCGGCACGCTCTACGTCGCCGCGTTCGGCTCGAGCCGCGTCGGCGTGTTCTCGACCGCGCAGCTCGAGGCCAACACGTTCAATCCGGCGACCCAGAGCATCGACTACATCGCCGTGAGCGGCGGCGGCCCCAGCGGTCTCGCGCTCGACGAGCTGAACGACCGCCTCTACGTCCTCACCCGCTTCGACAACTCGATCTCGGTCGTCGATCTCTCGACCAGCATCGAGTCGGACCACATCGCGCTGCACAACCCCGAGCCGGCCTCGGTCGTCCAGGGCCGCCCGTTCCTCTACGACGCGTTCAACACGTCGGCGAACGGCGAGGCCTCGTGCGCGAGCTGCCACATCTTCGGCGACCTGGACGACCTCGCCTGGGACCTCGGCAATCCGGACGACGACGTCACGTCGAGCCCGATGGACATCAAGCTCGAGATCGCCGCCGGCAACCAGAACGGTGGCGCCGACAACGACGAGTTCCATCCGATGAAGGGGCCCATGACGACGCAGACCCTGCGCGGCCTCGTCAACTCCGGCCCCATGCATTGGCGCGGCGACCGTGCGAACGGCGCGTTCGGCATCAGCGCCAGCGACGAAGCCCTGTCGTTCAACAACTTCATCGTCGCGTTCTCCGGTCTCCTCGGACGGGCCTCGAACATCAGCCCCGTCGAGATGCAGCAGTTCACGAGCTTCGCGCTCCAGATCATCCTGCCGCCGAACCCCGTCCGCGCGATCGACAACGTGATGACGCCGGATCAGGCGGCGGGCTTCAGCTTCTACTCGGGCAGCCGCCGGTCCGACGGCATCCCCTTCGTCCCCGACCTGGGCTTCAACTGCGAAGGATGCCACGAGCTCAACCCGGCGCAGGGCTTCTTCGGCACGAACGGCGACGCCAGCTTCGAGGGCGAGACGCAGATCGTGAAGATCCCGCAGCTGCGCAACGTGTACACCAAGGTCGGCATGTTCGGCATGCCGTCGGTCGGCATGATCCTGCCGGGCGACAACGGCTTCAAGGGTGACCAGATCCGCGGCTACGGCGTCCTCCACGACGGCAGCATCGACACGATCTTCCGCTTCTTCCGCGCCGACGTGTTCGAGAACAACAACGGCGTCGGATTCGACGGTCCGTCGGGCGGCGACGTGAAGCGCCGGCAGGTGGAGCAGTTCGTCCTCGCGTTCGACAGCGACCTGCCGCCGATCGTCGGTCAGCAGATGACCCTCACGAACACGAACGCCGCCGTCGCGAACCCGCGCATCAACCTCTTCAACCTGCACGCGGCGTCCGCGTTCACGTCGAAGGTTCTCGGCGGCAACGTGACCCAGTGCGACGTCGTCGTGAAGGGGACCCTCGCGGGCGAGCAGCGCGGCTGGCTGCGGCTCCCCGGCAACACGTTCAAGCCCGACCGGGCCGCGCAGGCACCGATCAGCGACTTCGCCCTGCGCGCGATCGCGACCACGCCCGGCCAGGCCCTCACCTTCACCTGCGCCCCGCCGGGATCCGGCCAGCGGATGGCCATCGACCGTGACCTCGACACCGTGCTCGACGGCGACGACAACTGCCCGTCGACGGCGAACCCGGGCCAGCAGGACACGGACAACGACGGCATCGGCAACGCCTGCGATCCGGTCAACAACACGACCACCACCAGCAGCTCGACGACCACGTCGAGCACCACGACGACCTCGCTCGTCACGACCACGACGTCGAGCACGACGACCACCACGTCGACGACCATCCCGGCCGTCGGCTGCCAGGCGACGCCGCGCACGGGATGCATCGTCTCGGGCCGCGCGACCGTCGTCATCAACGAGCGCTCGGCGGGCAACGAGAGCATCAAGGTCGTGATCCGCAACATGGTGGGCAACGTCGCCCGCGCCGACTTCGGCGAGCCGATGTTCGGCACCACGCGCTACGACATCTGCGTCCACGACCAGTCCGGCGCCCTCGTCGGCGACCTCACGGTCGACCGCGCCAATCAGCTCTGCGGCTCGAAGCCCTGCTGGAAGGGAACGAGCACCGGCTGGCGCTACACCGACAACGCCGCCACCGCCGACGGCGTCAGCAAGATCACGCTGAAGGGCGGTCCGTCGGGCAAGGGCAGCGCCACCGTGCGGGCCGCGAACAAGGCCAGCAAGGGTCAGGCGTCGATGCCCACCGGCTTCACGGCCGATCTCCAGGCGCCCAACGCGGGCGCCCGCGTCCAGATCCTCACCTCCGACGCGCAGTGCTTCGAGACGACGGTCGGCACCATCTCGAAGAACACGGCGACGGAGTTCAGCGCCAAGGCGCCCTGATCCGTCCCTGACGCCGATGCGCGTCGCCCGGCCGCTTGCAGGCGGCCGGGCGACGCGCTCTCTGGCGTCCGTGCCGCCTCACCACGTCTCGCCGAACGGGCGCAGGTCCACCTCGAACGTCCACGCCGAGCGGTCCTGGTGGGCGACGTGGAAGACCGTGTCGGCGATCGCGTCGGGGCGTGCGAAGAACTCGTCCGGCTTCGACGCGTACATGCCGCGCGTCCACGGCACGTCGATGACCGCGTCGATCACGACGTAGGCGACGTGGATGCCGTCCGGCCCGAGGCTGCGCGCCATGGACTGCGCCAGGATACGCTGCGCCGCCTTCGAGGGCGCGAACGCCGCGAACCCCGCCGAGCCGCGCCACGCCGACGTGTTGCCGGTGACGACGATGGCCCCGCCGCCGGCGGCGCGCATCGGCGGGACGAGCGCCTGGCCGAGATGCATCAGCGAGAGGACGTTCGTGCGGAACGTCTGCTCGAGCGTCTCCGGCGTGACGTCCATGAAGCGGCCGAAGTGCCCGGCGACCGCGTTGTGGACCAGGACCGCCGGCGTCCCGAGCTCGGCGCCGACGCGCGCGACGACGTCTCGCACCGCCGCCGCGTCGGTCACGTCGACGGCGTAGCCGCAACTGCCCGCGATCTCGCGCTCGAGCGCCGCGAGCCGATCGCCGTCGCGCGCGAGCATCGCCACGCGATAGCCGCCGGCCGCGAAGCGCCGGCTGATCGCCGCGCCGGTCCCCGGGCCGACGCCCGCCACCATGCACACCTTCGACGACATACGGGCGCGACAGTGCGCCGGGCTCGCGTCCACGGCAAGCGCCCCGACACATCGCCGAATGGATCCGACGCGTCGACGCGCCGCAACAGCGCAGCGCACTGCATCGAAATCTGTTGACAGTCGCATCGACAGGTTGCTATCCGCGCCGCAGCGCCATGCCCGCGGAAGCGAAGCCGCTGTACGTCAGGCTCTTTCCCCAGGACGACGCGGACGCCGTCGCGCGGCTCATCGAGGAAAACCTCGAGAAGGAGCCGCGCATCATCGAGGAGTGGCACACGCTCTGCGCCTCGAGCTTCGGCGCGCACCAGGCGCTGTCCGAGGACAACTTCCAGGAAGTGTACGTGCCGAGCCTGCGGAACGCGTATGCGTTCCTCTGGCGTCGCGACGCGCCCGGCTTCGTGGCCTTCGGACGCGAGCTCGGCGAGCAGCTCGCCCGCCTCGGCGTCCCGTTCGCGGCGTTCGTCGCCTACATGCACTTCCTGCGGCGCAGCTACGCCAAGGTGTTCGGCGACGAGCCGCAGAAGATCACCGCCGCGTTGGCGCACATCGACGCCATCCACGCGTACCTGGTGAGCATCTGCGCCGACGGCTACCACGGCACCGAGCGGCCCGAGCCGAGCCCCGCCGACGCCGACGCCGACGCGAATGCGTCCCGGCCTCCCATCACGTTCCACGGCATGGTGGCGCGCTCCGACACGATGCAGCGCGTCTTCGACCGCATCGGCCGCGTCGCGCGCCTGACGTCGCCCGTGCTGATTCTCGGCGAGACGGGGACCGGCAAGGAGCTCGTCGCGCGCGCCATCCACCAGTCGAGCGCCCGCGCGGCGGGCCCCTTCATCGCGGTCAACTGCGCCGCGCTGCCGCGGGAGCTCATCGAGAGCGAGCTGTTCGGCTATCGCCGCGGCGCGTTCAGCGGCGCCGTCACCGAGTGCGTCGGGCTCTTCCGCGCCGCGGTCGGCGGGACGCTCCTCCTCGACGAGATCACCGAGATGGCGCCGGAGCTGCAGGCGAAGCTGCTCCGCGTCCTCCAGGACAAGGTCGTGCGCCCGGTGGGCTCCGTCACCGAGATCCCGGTCGACGTCCGGGTGATCGCCTCGTCGAACCGCGACCCGGAGGACGCGATGGCGGCAGGGGTGCTGCGCGCCGATCTCTACTACCGGCTCTCGACGAGCACGATCCTGCTGCCGCCGGTGCGCGCCCGTCGTGACGACATCCCCGTGCTGGTCGACCACTGCCTGCAGCGCGTCGGCGACCGCGACGGACTCGACGGCCCGCCCCGTCGCGTCAGCCCGGCGGCGATGGCCGTCCTCGTGGGCCATCCGTGGCCGGGGAACGTGCGCGAGATCTTCAACGTCGTCGAGAACGCGGTCGCCATGAACGGCGGCCACGAGATCGGCGTCGAGGACCTGCGCCGCGCGGTCGGCCGCGGACGCGTCGGCGCCCCCGTCGTCGCCGGCGACGGCCCGCTGCCGACGCTCGAGGACGCCGAGCGCGCGCTCATCGACGCGACGCTGCGCGCCACCGAGGGCAACAAGGTCCGCGCCGCGCGTCAGCTGGGCATCTCCCGGACCCAGCTGTACTTCAAGATGGCCAAGTTCGGTTTGACGGCGGCTCCGGCCGTCACCGCCACCCCGCGCCGCCGCGCCTGACCCGCGCCGCCGCTGTCCGGAATGCGGACAGTCGGCGCGCACACTGCCCCGAAGCCGCGCACCGAGCGGACGCGCGTGCACGCCGCTGCGACGCACGCGCGTGGCACGACCGGTGCTTCCGCTGCGCCGGTGTCCATCCTGCTGGAGCGAGAGGTCGTGATCGTATCGAACGACGGCGACGTGCGCCGCGAGGTGAGCGACGTCGTCGCACGCCACCCGGGCGCACGCACCGTGATCGGGCATCCCGATCGCACGGAGTCGCCGGCCACGCGCGGCGACCTGCAGATCGTCGTCATCGACGACGCCGTGAACACCGACGCGTTGGAGCTGTTGCACCGGCTCAAGCGCGGACCGCGCGAAGCGTCCGTCGTCTACCTGGCGAGCTACCACAGCACGGCGCTCGAAGGCGCGGTGCGGCGGGCCGGCGCCAGCTTCTACTGCATCAAGGCGGCGCGGGACGGGCAGCTCGCGCGCGTGATCGAGGCGCTGCTGGGGCAACGCGAATAGGCGCACGCACCGACCAAGGGGGGTTCACGATGAGAGCACGTCGGGTTCTGGGGAGCGCGCTCGTGACGGCGGTCTGGACAGCCGCCGCGCTGGCGCAGTCGTCGTTCGTCGAGTTCGAGACGGTGGCCACGCGGCCGATGGCCCTCGCGGCCTCCGGCAGCGAGCTGTACGTCGTCAACACGCCGGACAATCAGCTGGAGATCATGAACGTCGGCGCGGGCGGCGTGTCGCGCAAGGCGGCGGTCCCGGTCGGCATGGAGCCGGTCGCGGTCGCGGTGCGGCCCGGGACGAACGAGGTCTGGGTGGTGAACCACCTGTCCGACAGCGTCAGCATCGTCGACGTGGGGGCGTCGCCGGCGCGGGTGGTGCGGACGCTGCTCGTCGGCGACGAGCCGCGCGACATCGTGTTCGCCGGCACGGGCGGCGGCCGCGCCTTCATCACCACGGCGCACCGCGGCCAGAACAGCTCGGTGAACCCGCAGCTGACGACGTCGGGCGTCGGGCGCGCCGACGTGTGGGTGTTCAACGCGGCCAGCCTGGGCACGTCGCTCGGCGGCACGCCGCTCACCATCCTGACGCTCTTCGGCGACACGCCGCGGCCGCTCGCGGTGAGCCCGAACGGCGCGACTGTCTACGCCGCGGTCATGCACTCCGGCAACCGCACGACGACGGTCTCCGAGGGCGTCGTCTGCAACGGCGGCGTCACCGCCGGGAACTGCCGCGTGCCGATCCTGATCGGGCCGCAGTATCCGGGCGGCCTGCCGGCGCCGAACGCGAGCACGAACGGCGAGGTCGGCCCCGAGGTCGGTCTCATCGTCAAGTTCAACGGCAGCAACTGGGTCGACGAGCTCGGCCGAAACTGGAACAACGCCGTCAAGTTCAACCTGCCGGACTTCGACGTCTTCGCGATCAACGCGACCGCGACGACGCCGTCGCAGAGCGCGTCGTTCGCCGGTGTCGGCACGACGATCTTCAACATGGCGGTGAACCCGGTCAGCGGAAAAGTCTACGTCTCGAACACCGACGCGAAGAACGAAGTGCGCTTCGAGGGTCCGGGCTCCATCTCGACGACGGTGCAGGGCCGGCTCGCGCAGTCGCGCATCACGGTGCTGTCCGGCTCGACCGTTACCCCGCGCCATCTGAACAAGCACATCGACTACGCCGTGCGCCCGGCGCCGACGAGCGTGCGCGACCGCAGCCTCGCCATCCCGAACAGCATGGCGGTCACCGCGAACGGCGCGACGCTCTACGTCGCCGCGTTCGGCTCGAGCAAGGTCGGCATCTTCGACACCGCACAGCTCGAGAACAACACGTTCACGCCCAGCACGGCGAACCACATCACGGTGAGCGGCGGCGGCCCCGCCGGCGTGCTGCTGAACGAGGCGCGCGGCCACCTGTACGTCTACACGCGCTTCGACAACGCGGTGAAGGTCGTCAACACGGCGACGAAGACGGAGATCCGCTCGGTCTCGCTGAACAACCCCGAGCCCGCCAGCGTCGTCGCCGGCCGGCCGTTCCTCTACGACGCGCGCCTGACGTCGAGCAACGGCGAGGCGTCGTGCGCGAGCTGCCACATCTTCGGCGACTTCGACCAGCTCGCCTGGGACCTCGGCAATCCCGACGACGAGACGATCAACAACCCGGGGCCGGTGCGGCTCGAGGCGGGCGCGGCGCTCACGGGCGCGATGGTGGACTTCCATCCGATGAAGGGCCCCATGACGACGCAGAGCCTGCGCGGCATGGCGAACCACGGATCGATGCACTGGCGCGGCGACCGCACGGGCGGCAACGACCCGGGCGGCTCGGCGTTCGACGAGAACGTCGCGTTCAAGAAGTTCATCATCGCGTTCGAGGGTCTGCTCGGCGCGGCGGCGCCGATCTCCGACGCGCAGATGCAGCAGTTCGCGGATTTCATCCTGCAGGTGACGTATCCGCCGAACCCGATCCGCGCGCTCGACAACTCGCTGACGTCCGAGCAGCAGGCGGGCCGCAACTTCATGACGGGCTCGCGCCGCTCGGACGGCCTGCCGTTCGACCTGCTCGGGCCGTCGGGCTTCAACTGCGTCGGCTGCCACACGCTGAACCCCGCGCAGGGCTTCTTCGGCACGGACGGGCAGTGGAGCTTCGAGGGCGAGACGCAGATCATCAAGATCCCGCACCTGCGGAACATGTACCAGAAGGTCGGCATGTTCGGGCATCCGTACATCGACATCATCCTGCCCGGCGACAACGGCCATAAGGGCAATCAGATCCGTGGGTTCGGCTTCCTGCACGACGGCAGCATCGACACGATCTTCCGCTTCTTCCGCGCGAACGTGTTCTCGGCGCTGCCGCCGTCGGCCATCGGCACGGGCTTCCAGAACGACACGCAGCGCCGGCAGGTCGAGGCGTTCGTGATGGCGATCGACTCGAACCTGGCGCCGATCGTCGGCCAGCAGATCACGCGCACGTCGTCGAACGGCGCGACGGTCGACCCCCGCATCAACCTGCTCGTCGCGCGGGCGAAGACGACGTTCCCGAGCTTCCAGTTCCCGAACGCGCGGGAGTGCGACCTGACCGCGAAGGCCAGGATCGGCGGCCGCATCAAGGGCTGGCTGCTCAACGCCGGGCCCGGCACGTTCACGCCCGACGACGGCGGCGCGGCGATCACCGACACCGCGCTCCGCAACCTGGCGTCGACGGCGGGCCAGGAAGTGACCTACACGTGTGTCCCGCCCGGATCGGGCGCGCGGGTGGCGCTCGATCGGGATCAGGACGGGAGGGCGAACGGCCTCGACAACTGTCCGGCGGCGAGCAACGCGACGCAGACGGACGGCGACGGCGACGGCGTCGGAACGGCATGCGACAACTGCCCATCGACCGCCAACGCCAACCAGGCCGACACCGACGGCAACGGCGTCGGTGACGCGTGCCAGGCCTGATGGAAGTGGTGTAGAGGGCACGGGGGGCCCCGACGACGGGCGGGGCCCCCCGACGCGTTTTCCATGACGATCGCACGCTGGATCGTGCTCTTGCTCATCTTCGTGGTACCGCCCCCGACGGTACGCGCCGCGATGTCCGTGCAGTGCGCCGACGGCCGCCTGACGGCGCGGCTCGAGAACGCCGACCTGGTCGAGGTGCTGCGCGAGATCGCCCGGCAGTCGGGGCTCGAGATCCGCGGCATGCCGTCGGAGCCGCCGCCGGTGAGCATCACGCTCGACGACGTGCCGCTGGCCGACGCCCTGCCCCGCCTGCTCGCCGGCCAAAGCTTCATGCTGACCTACGGCGCGGCGGGTCTGAAAGGCGTCAAGCTGCTGAACGGCTCGGATCTCACGCCGTGGGCGATTCCCGCCGGCGTCCCCGGCTGGACCGATGTCGAGCCCACCGAGGAGACGGGATCGCTCGCCGCGAGCCATCGTCTCGTGCCGATCGGCGGCCGCCTCGCGCGCGCGATGGGCGCCGAGCAGACGAGCTTCTCCGAGATCACCGCCGTCGCGCTGCAGAGCCCGGACGCCCGCGTGCGCGCCGACGCGTTGCGCATCGCGCTCCGCATCCTGTCGGACGAACCGGAGCTGCAGGGCGACCTGGTGCGAACGCTCGACGGCTTCGACGACGCCCAGCTCGCGCGTTGGCTCGAGCGCACCGCGGGCGAGCACGCCCCCGAGGTCGCACGCCGCGCGGCGAAGAGCGCGGGCTCGGGGCCGATCCGCCAGCGGGCGGCGGCCGTCGAGCGGATACTGGCCGCCACGCCGTGACGCGCGCCGCGGCGCGTGGCATCGGTAGGCATCGATGCCACGGCCCCGCAGCGCCTTCCTCGCCCTTCTCGGGATCGCCGTCGCGATCGCGGCGATCGAGCTCGTCGACCATCCCGCGCTGGTGCCGAACGGCGGCCCGATCGCGGCCGTGCTGATCGGCGTCGCCCTCGTGCTGCTGGGCGTCGGGTTCATCGACGTGGTGGGGCAGGCACAGCGGAGCGCGCCGCCGCCGGCACCCGCGCCCACACCGCCGCCCGCCGGACCGCCCTCGATCTACACGCTCCGCATCGGACGGACGTATCGCGTCCGTCGCGCCTTCGAGGACCACTACCGCCACCGCTTCGAGGTGGACGAGCTGCTGACGTACCGCGACCGGAGCTTCCTCCCGTACCACGGCGGCCACACGCTCATGTTCGTCGAGCGGGGCATGTGGCTGCAGGAGGACGACCAGCGGCCGATCATCGACGCCTTCGCCGACCACCTGGAGCCGGTCGCGCACGACCCGCGTCCCGCGCCGATCGAGCCCGAAGATCATGCGACGCTGAACGCCGTCGTCGCCGAGCTGCCGGCGACGGTGTCGGACGAGGTCGTCTACGCGATCGCCGGGCGCCACGGGACCCGGGTCGCCGTGAGCGTCCGCCGCCTCGTCGACGACCTCGTCGCCACACCCGTCGACTGGCGGACGGCGTCCGTCGACGACGGCCTGCGGACGATGCACGACCTCATCCACGAGCGTTACCCGTGGCTCGACGCGGCCGCGCGCGGTCGGCTCGCGCACGTGTTCACGATGACGTGGAAGTGATCAGGCCACGTCGAAGCGATCGAGGTTCATCACCTTGCTCCACGCCGCCACGAAGTCGCCGACGAGCTTCCGCTCCCCGTCGGCGCAGGCGTAGACCTCGGCCAGCGCACGGAGCTGCGCGTTCGAGCCGAAGATCAGGTCCGCGCGCGTCGCGGTCCACCTGAGCTTCCCGCTCGCGCGATCGCGTCCCTCGAACTCGTCCTTCGCGTCGGACGTCGCCGTCCACGTCGTGCGCATGTCGAGGAGGTTCACGAAGAAGTCGTTCGTGAGCGCTCCCGGCCGGTCGGTGAAGACCCCGTGCTGCGATGCGCCCGCGCCGAGCACGCGCAGGCCGCCGACGAGCGCCGTCATCTCGGGCGCGGTGAGCGTCAGGAGCTGCGCGCGATCGACCAGCAGCTCCTCGATCGACGCGCCGTAGGGGCCCTTCTGGAAGTTGCGGAACCCGTCGGCCGGCGGCTCCAGCACCGCGAAGGCCTCCACGTCGGTCTGGGCCTGCGACGCGTCGGTACGGCCCGGCGTGAACGGCACGGTCGTCTCGTGGCCCGCCGCCTTCGCCGCCCGCTCCACACCGGCCCCGCCGGCCAGGACGATCAGATCGGCCAGCGAGATCTGCTTGCCGCCGGACTGTGCGGCGTCGAACTCTTTCTTGATCCGCTCGAGCGTCGCCAGCACCGTCGCGAGCTGGGCGGGCTGGTTGACCTCCCAGTCCTTCTGCGGCGCCAGACGGACACGCGCGCCGTTGGCGCCGCCCCGCTTGTCGGAGCCACGGAAGGTCGATGCCGACGCCCACGCCGTCGTCACGAGCTGCGCGACGGTCAGCCCCGACGCCAGCACCGCGCGCTTCAGCGCGGTCACGTCCTGGGCGTCGACCAACGGATGGCCGACGGGCGGGACCGGGTCCTGCCAGATCAGCTCCTCGGCCGGGACCTCCGGACCGAGGTAGCGCGCCCGCGGGCCCATGTCGCGGTGGGTCAGCTTGAACCACGCGCGCGCGAACGCGTCCGCGAACTGCTCCGGATGCGCGTGGAAGCGCCGCGAAATCTTCTCGTAGGCGGGATCGAAGCGCAGCGAGAGGTCGGTGGTCAGCATCGTCGGGGCGTGGCGCTTCGACGGGTCGTGCGCGTCGGGGATCGTCCCGGCGCCGGCGCCGTCCTTCGCCGTCCACTGGTGCGCGCCGGCCGGGCTCTTCGTGAGCTCCCACTCGTAGCCGAAGAGGCTCTCGAAGAACCCGTTGCCCCACCGGGTCGGCGTCGTCGTCCAGGTGACCTCGAGCCCGCTGGTGATCGCGTCGCCGCCCGTGCCGGAGCGGAAGCTGCTCTTCCAGCCGAGGCCCTGCTCCGTGATGTCCGCCGCTTCCGGATCGGGGCCGACGAGCGCCGCGTCGCCGGCGCCGTGCGTCTTGCCGAACGTGTGGCCGCCGGCGATCAGCGCGACGGTCTCCTCGTCGTCCATCGCCATGCGCGCGAACGTCTCGCGGATGTCCTTCGCCGCCGCGATCGGGTCGGGCGTGCCGCCCGGGCCCTCCGGGTTCACGTAGATCAGGCCCATCTGGACGGCGCCGAGCGGGCTGGCGAGGTCGCGCTCGCCGGAGTAGCGCGCGTCGTCGCCGAGCCAGGTCTTCTCGGAGCCCCAGTCGACGTCCAGCTCCGGCTCCCAGATGTCCTCGCGCCCGCCGCCGAAGCCGAACGTCCGGAAGCCCATCGACTCCAGCGCGACGTTGCCGGCGAGGATGATGAGGTCGGCCCACGAGATCTTGCGGCCGTACTTCTGCTTGACCGGCCAGATCAGGCGGCGCGCCTTGTCGAGGTTGCCGTTGTCCGGCCAGCTGTTGAGCGGTGCGAAGCGCTGGTTGCCGCGTCCGCCGCCGCCGCGGCCGTCACCGATGCGGTACGTGCCCGCGCTGTGCCACGCCATGCGGACGAACAGCGGACCGTAATGACCGAAGTCCGCAGGCCACCAGTCCTGCGACTCGGTCATGACGGCCAGCAGGTCCTGCTTCACCGCGGCCAGATCGAGCGACGCGAACTCCTTCGCGTAGTCGAAGTGCGCGCCCATCGGGTTCGAGAGCGGGGAGTGCTGGTGCAGGAGGTCCAGCCGCAGCTGGTTCGGCCACCAGTCGCGGTTCGACGTCCCGCCGGTGTGGGTGATGGGGCACTTCAGCTCGGTCGTCATGTCGGTCCTCGCCTCCGCGGCGTGGAATACGCGGGAGGCGTAACGCCGACAAGGTACCCTGTTCAGGGTCTACGGCGCGGCGGCGAGGCAGCCCGCCTGGGCGCGTGCGGCGGCGAACGGCGCGGCGAGCGCGGCGCGGCACGCCGGATCGAGCTTCTTCTGCTTGCCGGCTTTGCGCTCGCCCTGCGTCAATCGCCGGGTCGCACTGCGGAGCAGCCGCCGCCGCTTCGCACCCGTCGCGGCGGCCGCGCGCGCCGACGTCGCCCCGGCGGCGCCGAAGAGCTTGGTCAGCGACGCCGGCGGCGGCGTGCCCGGGCAGGCGCCGCCGAGGCCCGCCGCGAAGACCGCAGCCAGCGTGTCGAACCCGACCGGCGTCACCGCGCAGCCGGACGCCGGCGCGCACGCGTCGAGCGTGCACGCGTTGCCGTCGTCGCAGGAAAGCGGCGCGCCGCCGCCGCAGGCGCCCGACCCGTCGCAGAGCCGGCCCGTCGTGCACGCGTCGCCGCCGTCGCACGACACGCCGGCGGATGCCGGGACGCAGCTCGCCGAGCAGCAGTCGTCGACGCGGTTGCCGTCGTCGCAGGTCTCGCCCGCGTCGACGGTGCCGTCACCGCACGAGGTCAGCACCCACAGCTCGCGGCCGACGACGCCGTCGTCGGCGGTGAAGAGGAGCATGCCGGCGAACGAGATGAAGTCCTGCGGATCGCTGCCGCCGGGGCCGGGAAGGATGTCGGCGGCGAGGGCCGTGCCGACCGTGGTGCCGTCGCTGCGCCACAGCTCGCGTCCCACGACGCCGTCGTTGGCGTCGAAGAAGACCGCGCCGTTCCGGGCATGGAGCCTCGAGATCGACCCGCTGCCGACGCCCGGGAAGATGTCCCGCACGAGCGCGGTGCCCATCGCGGTGCCGTCGCTGCGCCAGAGCTCGCGCCCGCTCGGCGACTGCGACGCCGCGAAGAGCAGCACGTCGCCCAGGGCGGTCAACGCCTCGGGAGACGACTGCGAGGTGCCCGGCGCGATGTCCGCGACGAGGACCGTGCCCATCGGGGTGCCGTCCGTACGCCACAGCTCCTCGCGCGCGGTGGCCTCGTCGGCGGTGAAGAACAGGGCGTCGCCCATGCGAGCGAAGGACGACGACGGAAACGCGAAGGAGTCGCCCGAGCCAGTGCGGATGTCCTTCACCAGCACCGTCCCGGCGAACGTGCCGTTGCTCTTCCAGAGCTCCTCGCCGACGACGCCGTCGTCCGCGAAGAAGAAGACGGTGTCGTCGAGCGCGCCGAACGCGGCACCGAAGAACGGCTCCGAGTCGGCCGCGCCCGCCGCGATGTTGCGCACGAGCATGGTGCCGAGGTCGGTGCCGTCGCTCTTCCACAGCTCCCTGCCGTTGGTGCCGTCGTCGGCGAAGAAGAAGAGCGTGTCGCCGGCGACGATCTGCTCGACGCCGCCGAAGGAGAGCGAGCCGAATTGGCCTGGTTGGATGTCCTCGACGAGCACGGTGCCCGCGGCCGTGCCGTCGCTGCGCCAGAGCTCGAAGCCGCTCTCCCCGTCGTCGGCCCGGAAGAGCAGCAGGTCGCCCACCGCCACGAGCCCGGCGGCCGAGCTCCCGTCCGGCCCCGGACGGATGTCCTTCACCTGGACGGTGCCGGCCGCGGTGCCGTCGGTCTTCCACAGCTCCTGCCCGGTGACGCCGTCGTCGGCGACGAAGAAGAAGATACCGCCGGCGACCGTGAGGTCGCTCGGGAACGACGAGTCGGTGGGGTGGATGTCGGCGACGCGGAACGTACCCGCCGCGGTACCGTCGGTCCGCCAGAGCTCGTCGTCACCGTTCTCGTCGTTCGCGGAGAAGATCGCGACGCTACCGAACGGCGTCACCTCCCGTGGAAACGAGCCCGCGGCGCCGCGCGCGACGTCGGCGACGAGGAAGGCGCTCTCCGCGCCGGCCGAGCCCGGCAGCAGCGCGATCCCGGTCGCGAGCAGGACGGTCACGAGACGGCGTCCGATGTCCATGCGACCCGTCCTCATGGCGCCACCAGGCAGCTCGTCTGCGTGCGGGCCTCGGCGAATCGGGCCGCGAGCGCCGACCGGCAGGCCGCATCGAGCTTCTTGAGCTTCGCCGCCTTCCGCTCGCCCTGCGCGAGACGCCGCACCACGCGGCGCAGCAGCCGCTTCTGTTTCGCGGCCGTCGACGTCGCCGCGCGCGCCGCCTGCTCGCCGGCCGCCGTGAAGGAGCGGACGAGCGACGACGGGACGGTCGCCCCGGGGCAGCCGAGCCCGGCGGCGAACACCGCCGCCAGCGTCGGGAACGCCACCGGAACGGCCTGACATCCAGAGGCCGCGTCGCAGCCGTCGACCGTGCAGGCGACGCCGTCGTCACAGGCGAGCGACGCGCCGCCGCGGCACGTGGCTGCGGCGTCGCACGTCTGGCTCACGGTGCACACGTTGCCGTCCTCGCACGCCGCGTCCGCCGGCTCGGCGGTGCACGTGCCCGCGCAGCAATCGCCGTCGAAGCGGTTGCCGTCGTCGCAGGTTTCGCCGGGGTCGACGACGCCGTCGCCGCACGGCGTCAGCATCCAGAGCTCGCGGCCGGTGATGCCGTCGCTGGCGGCGAAGAAGACACGGCCCGCGACCTCGACGACGTCCTCTGGAAAGCCGTCGCCCGGGCCCGCGAGGACGTCCGCAACCAGCACCGTGCCGGCGGCGGTGCCGTCGCTCTGCCACAGCTCCTCGCCGCGCGCACCGTCGTCGGCCTGGAAGAGCAGGCGCGACCCGATGACGAACAGTGTCGACCCGCCGCCGCTGCTGAACCCCGGGAAGATGTCGCGGACCAGGACGGTGCCGTCCGCGGTCCCGTCGCTTCGCCACAGCTCCTGACCGTGCTCGCCGTCGTCCGCATGGAAGATGAGGAGGTCGCCGAGCGCCGTGAAGCTGCGCGGATTCGCGTCGTCCTCGCCGAGCACGATGTCCTTCACCAGCACCGTGCCGTCAGCCGTGCCGTCGCTGCGCCACAGCTCCCGCCCGGTGACGCCGTCGTCGGCGGTGAAGTAGAGCACGCCGCCCACGGCCGTGAGCTCGCGCGGGTGGCTGTGATCGTCGCCCGGCGCGATGTTCTTCACCATGACGGTGCCGTCGGACGTGCCGTCGCTCCGCCACAGCTCGGTGCCATTGTCCCCGTCGTCGGCGGAGAAGAACAGCGTGCCGCCGACGTCGACCAGCTCGCTCGGGTTCGACGCGCCGGTCGGATCGATGTCCTTCAGCGGAACGGTTCCTCCCGGCGTGCCGTCGCTTCGCCAGACTTCGCGGTCGATGACGCCGTCGTCGGCGACGAAATACAGGACGTCCCCGACGCCGATGAGCTCGTTCGAGAACGAGAGCCCGTCCAGGCCTGCGGGACGGATGTCCTTCACCTGGAAGGTGCCGCCGGGCGTTCCGTCGCTCGTCCAGAGCTCGCGGCCGCCGGCGACCGTGTCGGCGGTGAAGAACAGCACGCCGCCGACGACGACGAAGTCGCTGGGAATGGACTCGCCGGCGGGTTCGATGTCCTCCACCAGCACGGTGCCCCCCGGCGTGCCGTCGCTCTTCCACAGCTCCCGCCCCGTCGACCCGTCGCTGGCACGGAAGAAGAGCGTGCCGTTGACGTCGGTGAGCTCGAACGGGCTGGAGCCGCCGGTCGGGTTGATCTCCGCCACACGGACGGTTCCGGCCGCCGTGCCGTCGCTCTTGTACAGCTCGGAGTCCAGGGCCGCGTCGAGCGCGACGAAGTACACCAGGGAGCCGACCGCGGTGAGATCGTCCGCGCCCGACGAGAGCGGTCCCGGGACGATATCGCGCACGAGAACGCCGGCGGCGCTCGCCGGCGATGCCTGGAGGATCAGGACGAGCAGCGCGGCGCACGCGCTCGCTCGTCGCCCTGCCCAGCACGCTCGAACCGCGTCCCTTCCCATCACGGGCGTCCTCCGGCAGCCCCAGTAGGACGAGGCGCGCGAGTCGTCAAGCCGATGCACGGCACCGCGAGCATCCGCCGACGATGACCTGGTAAGAGCATTCCGATGCGCACGACGCTGTCTCTGCTCCTGACGACGATCGTCCTGACGACCTCCGCGCTCGCGCAGGGCCCGGTCCTCCCGCTGCCACCCGAGGAGCGCGCCATCATCGACCGCATCCTCGGCGCGGGCGTCGTCGGCGACGCGCTGCCGAGCGTTCCGATCGACGATCCGACGACGTACTTCCCGCTCGAGGAGCGCACGCTGAGCTACCGCGTCACGTCGGGAAAGCACGTCGGCTCGACGTACCCACTGACGATCGGCCGTCACGCGCGTCCCGCCGGCGCGCAGGCGTGGCGCTTCGAGCTGTCGCCGTCGCTCGCCGCCTACCTGCATCGCGGCGACGGGGGCAATCTGGTGATGCCCGCCGTCAGCGACAGCGACCACGGCATCGTCGTCGTCACCACGCCGCCCAACCCGTTCGTCGTCCAGGGCATGCAGCCGGGCGAGACGCGCTCGTTCACGCAGCAGGTGGCCGTCGACTACCTCGACGACCCGACGCGCCTCGACTACTCGGGCACGATGACGGGCTCGCTGAAATACGTGGGTACGTATCGCGTCACCGTCCCCGCCGGCACCTTCGATGCCGTACTGCTGCGGACGAAGTGCGCGGGCAAGGTCGGTCCGGCGCACACGACGGACACCGCGTACTATTTCTTCGCGCCCGGGACCGGCGTCGTCGCGATGATCGGCCAGGAGGACGTCGAGGCCTTCTGGGTGATCCACATCGACACGACGTCGGGGAAGGTGCTCGCGGCGCGCTGACGCCGCGGTATGCTGGGGCCCGTGCGCACGCTCCTGGCCGTCGCGCTGCTCGCATTCGCCGCCCACGCCGGCGCGGCCTGGCGCCAGCACGCGCCGATGGGCGTGCCGCGGCAGGAGATCGGCGTCGCCGTCATCGGCACGACGCTGTGGACGGTGGCCGGCATCGGCGCGCAGGGAACGAGCGCCGCCGTCGAAGTGTGGGACGCGGCCACGGACACATGGGCGACGCGCGCGCCGCTGCCGGTCGCGTTGCACCACGTCGGCGCGGCGGCGGTCGACGGCATCCTGTATTCGATCGGCGGGCTCGACGAGACGTTCGAAGGCGTCGACGTCGTGTTCGCGTACGATCCCGCGACGGACGTCTGGACGCCGCGGGCGCCGCTGCCGCAGCGGCGTGGCGCGATGGGCGTCGCCGTCGTCGACGGGCGCATCTACGCCGCCGGCGGCTATCGCAACGGCACGTCGATCGCCGACTTCGCGGTCTACGATCCCGTCGCCGACGCGTGGACGTCGCTGCCGCCGATGCCGACGGCGCGCGATCACCTCGCGGCCGCCGCGATCGGCGGCCTCGTCTACGCCGCCGGCGGGCGCGACGCCGGCGTGCTGCGCGGCGCGCTCGAGCGCTACGATCCGGCGACGGCGCAGTGGACGTCGCTCGCCCCGTTGCCCACGCCGCGCGGCGGGCTGATGGCCGCGGCGTTCGGCGGCCGCCTCTTCACGTTCGGCGGCGAGGGCAACGTCGATCTCCCGTCGGGCGTCTTCTCCGAGACCGAGGCCTACGATCCGGCACGCGCGACGTGGATCACCCTCGAGCCGATGGCGCTCCCGCGCCACGGCACGGTGGCGGCGGCGCTCGGCGACGCCATCCACGTGCCGGGCGGCGCCACGCGCCAGGGCGTCGGCGTCGTCGGGTCGCACGACGCGTTCGTCCCGCCGGCGGGCGATCCGATGGACGTGCGCCGCCTGCGCGTCGGCCGTCGCGGTCGGCTGCGCCTGCGCGCCGTGCTGCCCGAGCTGCCGGCGGCGACGGGCGACGCGCCCGTCGTGGTCACCGTCACGGGCGGCGGCGGCGCGGGCGTGCTCGCGCTCGATCTGCCGGCGGGCAGCCTGCGCGCGACGGCGCGCGGCTTCGTGCACAAGTCGGCCGCCGGCGTCGTGCGCCTCGTGCGCCGCCGGCGCGATGCGACGGTACGCCTGCGCGTGCCGGTGTCGCCGCCGCCGAGCGGTGCGGCGACGATTGCGCTCGAGCTCGGCGGCGTCGCATTCGGCGGCGAGGCGACGCTGCGCTGAGCGACGTGCTCACGGCGCACAACGTCGCATCAGCTTCACCAGGCGGCGTGCGACACGGCACTTCGGCGGGCGTCCCACCTGCACGGCGTTCTCGATCGACGACGCGAGCGCCTGCGCCCGCCGTCGCACCTTGCGGCGCCGGCACTGTTCGATCTGTCCGCTCGCCGGCAGCTCCAGCCCGCAGACGGTCGGCGGCAACGTCGACGTGGTGGTGCTCGTGCTGGTGGTCGACGAGGACGGCGTGCTCGTGCTGCTCGTCGACGACGAGCTCGAGGTGGTGGAGGAGGAGCTGGTCGTCGTGGTCGAGGTCGTCGAAGTGGTCGAGGTCGTCGGCACCGGGCGAGGATCACACAGGTCGAACGGCGCGGACCACGTCCCGTGCTTCACCACCCGGAGGCGCAGCGGTGCGAAGCAGTCGAACGGCATGTGGAAGGCCAGCATCGTTGGCGTCACCGCGTCCGGGGCGATGTGGGCCACTGGGGTGTCGTCAGCCGCGCTGATCACGATGCGGTTGGGCGGGTCGGGCAGGACGGGTGTGGCGAGGTTGCGTGCGCGGACCACGTCGTTGGCGATCGCGCAGGGGCACTTCCCCTCCACGCACGGCCCCGTGGGACACGGCGCCTCGGCACCGCATGCCGGCAGCGCGACGTCGTCGCATTCCCTGCGCAGCGGGTTGCCGTTGATCGCATCGAAACCGACGCCGTAGACGCGCACGACCTCGCCCGCCACGGGACGCGCCGGCGTGGAGCGCTCGACGACCGGCGTACCGGCGCGAGGTCCCGCGAAGCCGCCCCCCACGTCGACGAGCTGAACGTCGGCGCCGAGCGGCCTGATGTCCAATTCGCGTACGGCGTCGACCACGCACCACGCGTCCTCGCAGTTGCCCCACTGGTTACCGACGGCCGCGATCGGTCCGGACACGTTGGTGAGGAGAAGGTTCGTGCCGTGGTCGTTGTTGCGACGATTCGACGTGAAGGCGTTCCGACCCGGATCGCCGGGCGTGCCGTAGTCGGCGATCGGCATGTCGTGGCCGGGCTCGCGACGCGTCTCCGCGCCGACTCCGGGACGGGTAGGATCGCGGCGATTGCACACCATGGCGGTGCCCCGGAACGTCGCAGTGGGCACCCGCTCGGCGCCCTCCTCGTCGACCGGCACCGTGTCGGTCGTCTCCACCACGCTTCCCTTGTCGTCGTTGTCCGCGACGTAGTCGTGCAGGAACGTCGCCTCGGCGTTGTCGTGCACCACGAGGCCAGGACCGGCCCCGAATCGGACGACGTTGCCCGACGTCGCCATGCGGCTGCGTCCGACATGAACACATCCCGGAGTGTCCGACCGGCATTGGTCGATGACCGTGACGCCGTTGCCCCCGCCGCCGCTGCTGTTGCGCTGCACCACGTTCTCCGTCGCCACGACGTCGGCGCCGAGCGTGCTCTGCAGACCGCCTCTGGCATTGTCGTGGAGGCAGCTCTGGGCGACGAGCACCGCACCGTCGTTGGCCTTGACGCCCCGGTCCTGCGCGCCGGTGATGCGCGTGCCGACGATGACGTCGTCGGCGGCGCCATCCTGGACGCTGACCGCGTCACCGCAGGTCGGCCCGACGACGACGCAGCCGTCGATCGTGTTCCCGCGGGCCTCGGCGCCGACGAAGGCGATGGTATCGTGCTGCTTGTCCGGGCTGCCGGCCTCGCCGCAGGTGGCGGGATCGCTCACCTCGGCGCGACTGCCCTCGAACACGACCCCGCGCACGACGTTGTCGCGACCGAGGACGCGGAGCACCGACGTGGCGCACGTGCCGACCGACCAGACGACGCCGCCCGGCCTGGCATCCGCGTCCAGCGCGTCGACGACGATGCGGTCGCCCTCGAGCTCGATGGCCGCGTCCGGCGTGTCGGGCGTACACAGCGCCGACAGGTCGACGGTCTGCGGTGACGCGGCGCCGGGAAACGTCGCGGGCGCGAACGTGACGAGCGCGCGTCCCGGAGACTGCGCGGTGAACTCGGCCGCAGCGGCGAGCACGGCGCGCAGGTGATCCGCCGCGGTGTTCGACACGGTGAACGTGCGCGGATGGATGGTCCACGTGACGGCGTTGGTCGCTTCGCTCGGGTCGCCGGCGACGAGCACGGCCCGTTGGGCCTGCACCTGCACGTCCGATCCGGGGACCGTGACCGACAGACGATGGACCCATGCGCCTGGGCGGAGCCCCGAGACGAAGCCGCACGGGGCGAGCCCGGGCGTACAGACGAACGCTTCCGAGTACACGCTGGCGCCCGCCGCCGCCTCGGGCGGCGTGACGGCGTCGGCGGCCAGCGTGCCGTCGACTGCGACCTCGATCGCCGCCCCGGTGCCGTTGTCGGCATGGATCGCCAGCGACGCGGTGCCGACCGGCGCCGCGTCGGCAACCGCCACACCGAGCAGGAGGGCGAGGAGACACGCGGGAGGCACGCGCGATGCGTACCCAGATCGCGTGGTCGATGTCTAGCGAATTACCCAGCGCGCGGCAGGCCGCGGCCACGGGTCGCGCCGGCCGGCGGGCCGTTCGGCCACTCCTTGTCGATCACCAGCTGGATCTCCTCGATGCGCGTCTCGGGCAGCGGGTGCGACGAGAGGATCTCCGGCGGATGCTGGCCGTTGCTGGCTTCCTTCAGGATGCGCATCACGTCGAGCATGCCGCGCGGGTCGTAGCCGGCGTCGGCGAGCGTCACGAGGCCGAACGCGTCCGACTCCGTCTCGTCCCGGCGGCCGTAGCGCAGCTGCAGCATCTGGTTCGCCATCATCGCGGCCATGCGCGCCATGTCGCCGCGGCCGCTGCCGTCTTCGGTGGCGACGCCGACGGCGACGGTCAACAGCTGGCCGAGCTGTCCCTTCGCCATGTGCTCGGCACCGTGCCGATGGACGACGTGGCCGATCTCGTGGCCGAGCACGCCGGCCAGCTCCGCCTCGTCCTGCATGCGATTGTAGAGGCCGCGCGTGATGAAGATTTGTCCGCCCGGGAGCGCGAACGCGTTCACCGTCTCGGGATCGGCGAGCAGGTGGAAGTTGAAGTTGTCGGCGTACGGGCTGCGCGCGGCGAGCCCCGCCGCGACGAGCTTCCGGCCGACCGTGGCGACCATCTGCGCGTCGGGCGAGCGCGGATCGACGACGCCGCCCATCTGCTCCGCCATCTGCGGCGCCGCCTGCAGGCCGAGCGCGCGTTCCTGGTCGACGTTCATGCCGACGCGCTGCTTCTCGCCGGTGACCGGGTTGATCTCCGTGTTCGCGAAGTAGCCGAAGAGGGCGAACGCCGCGAGCAGCAGCGCCATCACGAGCCGGCTGCGGCCCGCACTGCCGCGCCTATCGCGCATCGCCGACACCGCGGCCTTTCGTCCGACAAGAGAGCGCCATGGGCGCGACCGTAGCATCGAGCGTCGGGTTGGACTACGGGGGTGCGTGCAGAACCGGTCGGATCCGCGCACCGTCGGGCGGTGGCTCCAGGGCGGCGTGCTCCTGGCGCTCGCCGGGCTGACGCTCGGAACCGCGCTCGACGCGGTGCACGTGCACACCGGCACGACGCGCTACACCGACCCGCTCGCGTTCGGCCTGGCGTGGTGGACGCCGCCGCTCTTCGCAGCCGCCGCCGTCGCGATCGGCCTCGGCCGTCCGCTGCTCGACCGCATGCTGCGGACGCCGGCGCCGGCGCCGCGCACGGGCCCGGTGACGCTCGGGATGCTGCTCTTCATCGCCGGCTACGTCGTGAGCAGCATCGGGCCGGGCGGCTCGAGCGGTCGCGCGCAGGCGCTGGCGGCGATGGCGCTGTTCGGCTGGCTCGTGTGCGACGGACGGGTCGCGGGCATCGTCCACGCGGCGACGACGGCGGCCTGCGGGCTGCTCGTCGAGGCCGTCCTCGTGCGCGCCGGCCTGTTCGCGCACACGCAGGTCGACGTGCTCGGCGTCGCGGGCTGGCTGCCGGCGCTCTATCTCTGCGCGGCGGTCGGCGTCGGCACCCTCGGCAAGCGGCTCGTCGACGGCCCCGCGCCGGCTCACTTGGTGCGCACGTCGTATACGCCGTCCCAGCCCTCGGCGGGGGGCGACGACGCGAGCGTCGAGCAGCGGCCGATGTAGACGCGCGCGACGGGGTCGTCCGGCAATGCGGCCAGCATCGCCGCCGCCTCCGCGAAGCGCCGCTCGCGATACGCGGCCAGCGCCGGCGCGAACCGCTCCGCGCGCGCCCGCCAGTGGAAGTCGACGTCGTCGCTGCGCCGGCCGAGCAGCTCGTAGATGCTCACCGGCGTTCCGCGCCCGACGACGCGGACGCGATCCACCTCGCGACACACGAACTCGTCGCGCACCGCCGCCCAGGTGTTCTCGGACATGAGGATCGTCGTGCCGTAGACCTTGTTGAGGCCTTCGAGGCGCGACGCGACGTTCACGTGGTCGCCCATCGCCGTGTAGCTGAAGCGACGCGCCGATCCGAAGTTGCCGACGACGGTCACGCCGCTGTCGAGCCCGGTGCCCATCTCGACGAGCGGCCAGCCACGCGCCTGCCACTCCTTCTGCATCCGCGCCAGCTCGCGGTTCATGTCGAGCGCCGCCGCCGCCGCGCGGAGCGCGTGATCGGGCGCGTCGAGCGGCGCGCCCCAGATCGCCATCACCGCGTCGCCGACGTACTTGTCGAGCAGGCCGCGGTGCGCGAACACGACGTCGGTCATCGTGCCGAGGTGCTCGTTCATGAGGCGCGCGAGGTCGTCGACGCTGAGCCGCTCGGCGATGCTCGAGAAGCCGCGCAGGTCGGAGAAGAGGATCGAGATGTCGCGCCGCTCGCCGCCGAGCTTGAGCCGCGACGGATCGCTCGCGACGAGCTCGGTCACGTCGGGGTCGAGGTACATCCCGAACGCGTTGCGGATGTACCTGCGCTCGCGCGACTCGGTCAGGTACTGGTGCAGCGTCCCGGCGAGCGTACACCCGATCACCGCCAGCGTCGGGTAGACGGCGCCGAGCACGAGGCCGTCCTGCGCGAACGCCCGTTGCGTGAACCAGAGGTAGAGCGCGCCCAGCGCGAGGGCGCCGAGCGGACCGGCGATGCCGCGGCGGCGGAGCAGCAGCGCGATCAGCCCGCCCAGCACGACCACGACCAGCGCCTCCACGGGCACCGTCCACGGCGGCCGCCAGAGCCCGCGCCCGACGAGCAGGTTGTCGAGGACGTTGGCGTGGATCTCGACGCCCGGCATCGAGCCGGAGAAGGGCGTCGGCCGCGAGTCGAAGCCGACCGCCGTCGGCGCGACGAGGACGATCTTGCCGTCGAGCAGGCCCGGCGGCACGCGGCCGGCGAGCACGTCGGCCGCGCTCACGTGACGGAACGTGCCCGGCGGACCGCGAAACTCGATGCGCAGCTCGCCCGCGGCGTCGGCGGGCAGCACGCGATCGCCGACGGTGAGCGACGCGACGCCCTCGCGGTCGATCGTCAGCAGCGGCGCCGCGGTGCCGAGGTGGCGCTGCAGCACCGCCACGGACAAGGACGGCGCGACGGCCTCGCCCATCCGCAGCGCGAGCGGCACGCGACGGAACCCGCCGTCGGCATCGGGCACGAAGTTGACATGGCCGACGGCCGCCGCCGCGTCCTCGAGCGTCGGGATGTTGCCGTGGAAGCGCGCCGCCTCACGGATGGCGGCCAGCGTGCCGCCGCCGCGCAGGCGGACAGCCATCTCCGGAAAGAACGGCGCCGGCGGACGCGGCTCCGGGAGCGGACCCAGCTCGAAGAACTCGCCGAGCACGACGCGGCCCGAGTCGCGGAGCGTGGACGCGAAGCGCGCGTCGTTGCCCAACGTCGCGAGTTGATCGACCAGCTCGCGCGCCGGACGCCGCGGCGCGGCCTTCACCGCCGCGTCGAGCCGCGCGAGGTCGACGCCCGTGTCGGGCTTGTCGAACACCGCGTCGAGCCCGATGACCGACGCGCCGCCCGCCGCGATGCCGTCGACCAGGTCGGCCAGGACGTTGCGCGGCCACGGCCAGCGCCCGACGGCTTCGAGGCTGGCCTCGTCGATGCCGACGATGACGATCTCACCCGTCGTCGGCTGCGCGCCGCGCAGCAGATGGCGGAGGTCGATCGCGCGCAGCTCGAGCTGCTCGAGCGGGGCGGGCTCGAGCAGGCGCACCCCCGCGAGCAGCAGCGCCAGCCCGAGACAGAGTGCCGTGGACACGGCCCGGGGCCGGCGTGCCACGAGCGGCTATTGCCTCCCGGGCGGAACCGGCGGGGTCGGCGGACGGCGCTGGCGCAGGCGGTCGATCGGCTGGTCGACGACCTGCCCTTCCGGCGGCTGGACGTCGCGTCCCGGCTGGCGCGCCGTCGCCGGATCACCGGTCGACTCGCTGCCCGGCGCGTTCGGGTCGACCGCGCGACGCGTGCCCGGCGTCAGCTCGCGCTCCGGCAGCCTGCCGCCGGCGAGCATCTGCGTGGCGACGTCCATCGCGTCGACCTCGTCCGACGTCGGCGTGCGCGGCTTGGTCGGGATGCCGTCGCGGCCGATCTCGGTGAGCTCGCCCGCGCGCAGCGTGACTTCGCGCCGCGCGCCGACGGCGCCGCGAACGCTGACGACGCCCGACAGGCAGAGGACGCGCGTGCGCTCCGCCGCGCGATCGTAGGCGACGACGAAGGTGGTGCCGCGCACGCCGGCCACCGCCGTGGGCGTGCTCACGTCGAAGCGCGAGCCCGGCGTGCCGTAGCGCGGCGGCACGACCGCCCGCACCGCGCCCGTCACGACGGACAACGCCGAGGTGCCGCCGCTGTCCGCGACGACCTGCTCGTCGACGCTGAGCTCCGACGACGGACCGAGGGTCAGCACCGATTCGTCCTTCAGCAGCAGCTTGAGCCGCGACGCGGGCTGCGTGCGCAGCCGGTCGCCGAGCAGCACGGCGTCGCCGCCGCCGAGCGCCGCCCAGTCGGCCTGCCCGCGGTGCAGCGCATCGGCACGACCTTCGAGCGCCGACACGACACCCACCTGGGGCTCCTGTGCCCCCGCCCGGGCGACCACCGCCGCCGTCAGCGCCAGGGCCAGCATCGTCACGAGCCATCGCGCGCGGGGGTTGGTCATGCTCAGTACGTCACCTCGACCGTGGCGGCCACGATCTGTCGTCGATAGTCGAAGAGGCCGATGTTCGACGGGTTCCAGGTGCCCCAGTACGCGAGGCCGACGTTCACGTACTCGCCGATCGGCCGGCGGACCTGGAACGCCACCTGCGAGAAGTCGTCGTAGCGCCGCTTGCGGAAGCCGGCGAAGCTGTTCGGCTGCGTGTACTCGTCGTAGCGGAACACGTACGTGAGCGAGACGTTCGTCTGCCACCAGGCCGGCGTGCCGATGCCGGCGAAGAAGGTGTGTCCGTGGCGCGCGTAGTCGCTGCCGGCGGGATCGGAGGGCGTGTCGTCCTCGTACTCGTAGCCGGCCGTCACGTAGCGCTGCGGGTCGCCGAGGTAGATCACCTGGTTCACGCCGGCGGCATAGGTGGGGCCGTCGCGGATGTCCTCGAACGGCTGGTCGAGGAAGTCCTGGTGGCCGTACCGGAACAGCAGCTGGGTGAGGCCCGTCTTGCCCTCGAGGATGCTGACGAACGGCGTGACCCAGGGCTCCTCGAGATACGAGTGGCTGCCGAGCACGTAGTGATCCCAACCCGCCTGCACGCCCAGCCAGACGCGCGGATCGGGCGCCCAGCTCGCGACGCCGCGGAGGTGGTTCGCGCGGAAGTCGAAGTCGGTCACGTCCGTGTGGAGGCTCTGGTACAGGTCGTACTGCAGCCGCAGCAGCAGGTTGTCGCTGCGGACCACGTCGTACCGCGCGCCGGCGGAGAACAGGAACGCGGCGTCGTCCTTCGGGTCGTTCGGATCGAGGCGCACGTTCGAGTCGTACTGGATGCCGGTGCCCGCGTAGACCGACCACGCCTTGCCGCCGGGCCGGGTGTCGACGGCCGTCTCCTGGCCGCCGCCGCCACGGTCGTCGCGCGCGTCCGATGCGATCTCGAGGCCGCGCCGAGCCTCGGGGAAATCGGGAACGAGGACCAGTGCGCGCTGGAATGCATCGGCGGATTCGTCCCAGCGCCCGAGCCGGCCGTAGGCCAGGCCGAGGCCGTACTGGGCGGCCGCGTCCCGGGGGTCGGCCGCGGCGGCGTCGGCGAAGAGCCCGCGGGCCTCCTCGTACTCGGCGGCCTGGTAGGCCACATGGCCCCGGGCGACCAGCAGGTCGGACCGCTCGGAGGCTGTCGCCGGGGCGGTCCCGAGCACCACCCCGAGCAGCGCAATGGCTAACGAGAACGCTCGCATCGTCTGCTGGCCGGGAACGCGCGGCCATAGCACCTCGACATGCGGCCCTACAAGCCTCGGTTGACGTAGACCCCGGCCCTCGTGGTAACCACCACGGTCCGCGTGACGAAGTCAGTGATGATGTCGAGCCGCACGCGATGGGTCGTCGGTCTGCTCTGTGCGGCGTCCATCCTGATCCCCAGCCTGGCTGCCGCGTGGCAGCGCACGGTCGACTCGGGCGCCAATCCGCCGGTGTTCGACGAGGCGCGCGCCGTGGCCGTCATGCCCACGTCTCGCAACGTGGCGTCGGCCGGCGTCGTCGACGTGTTCTTCGGGCCCATGTACTCGGTGAGCCTGTTCGAGCCGAATCGGGGCGAGCCGATCTGGACGCACCTCGAGTTCACGATCAACCGCGACGGCGAGGCCCGCGCGGTGGCCGCGACCGACGACAAGGTCGTGTCGGCCGGCATCGTGAACAACGACGTCACCGGCAACGACTTCACGGTGATGTCGCACTTCCTCGAGTTCGGCTTCCCGATCTGGAAGACGGACATCGACGGCTCGATCCCCTGCAACGACCGCGCGAACGCGGTGGCCATCGATGCCGCCGGCGACGTCGTCGCGGCGGGCGCCCTCGGCGACAACGACTTCGGGACGGTGTTCTTCGTCGTGAAGCTCGACGGCAACACCGGCAGCGAGCTCTGGCGCTACTCGGTCACGAACGACGGCGAGGCGTTCGCCGTCGCCGTCGACTCCACCGGCGACGTGTTCGCGGCCGGCACGATCGACGGCGAGTTCACCGTCGTCAAGATCGACGGCGCCGACGGCGAGGAGGAGTGGCGCAGCACCAGCGGCGACGGCCGCGCGGTCGACATCGCGCTCGACGACGACGGCGCGGTCGCCGCCGTCGGCGAGATGAGCGACACGTGCGGCGGCTCGCTGCCCTGCGGCGTCGTCCGCTTCGACGGCAGCAACGGCGACGAGCTGTGGCGGCGCAACTTCCGCGACTTCGGCTCCACCGGCGGCGGTCCGGCGGCCGTGGCGACCGGTGTCGACGGCGACGTCTTCGTCGCCGGGGCCGACGAGCAGGACGGCTTCGACGCGTTCGCGGTGGCGGCCTACACCAGCGACGGCTCGACGCTGTGGCGTTACCTGCGGCCGGGGGGCGACGCCCCCGCCCGGGCCAACGACATCACGGTCGGCGGCGACGGCGTCTACGCGACCGGCGCGTACGAGGCCGGCGGCCGCTACATGGCCCTGGTGATGCTCACGTTCTCCGACGGCGACGAGGAGTGGTTCGCGCAGGTCGACGGCGGCTTCGACGGCGGACGGAACGAAGGCCTCGCCATCGCGCTCGACGCCGACGAGAACGTCGTCGCGGCGGGCGTGCTGAACGTCGACGACGACGACGAGCCGCTCTACGGCGTCGTGAAGCGCGTCGGCTTCAACGGTACCGACTTCTTCGGCGACTGCGGCGACGGGAATCTCGACGGCGACGAGCAGTGCGACGACGGCAACAACCAGGACGGCGACTGCTGCTCGGCCGCCTGCACGTTCGAAGCGGTCGAGAGCGAGTGCCCGGACGACGGCAACGAGTGCACCGACGACGTCTGCAACGCCACCGGGACGTGCGTCCACCCGGACAACACGGACTCGTGCGACGACGGCAACGGCTGCACGTCCGACGACGTCTGCTCGAACGGCCAGTGCGCCGGCGAGATCGCGCCGATCGGGACGGAGTGCAACACGTTCAATCCGTGCTTCGACGGCGCCTGCAACGCCGACGGCACCTGCGTCCCGACGGCCAACACCGACCCCTGCAACGACTTCAACGCCTGCACGGGCAACGACACGTGCGGCAACGGCCTGTGTGCGGGGACGCCGCTCACCGGCACGACGTGCAACGACGGCAACGCCTGCACGGGCGACGGCACCTGCCAGCAAGGCACCTGCGCGCCCGGCGCGCCGCTCCCGGCGGGCACCGCGTGCGCCAGCGACTTCAACGTCTGCACGGACGACGTCTGCAACGCCAACGGCCAGTGCGCGCATCCGTTCAACAACGCGCCGTGCGACGACGGCAACGTCTGCACGCCGGGCGGCGCATGCGCCGAAGGCGCCTGCGTGCTCGGCGCCACCACGTCGACCACCACGACGTCGACCACGTCGACGACCGTCTCGACGACCAGCACGTCGTCGTCGACCTCCTCGACGTCGACCACCACGACGTCGACCACCACGACGTCGACGTCGACCACCTCCACCACGCTGCAGGCCTGCACCGAGGACGCGCCGTGCGACGACGGCGATCTCTGCAACGGGCAGGAGTCGTGCGAGGGCGGCTTCTGCCGTCCGCCGGCGCAGGCCACCTGCCGGCGCGGCGCCGCGGAAGCGTACGTCAGCGCGTTCCGCGCCGACGAGGTCGCGGTCATCGACGTCGCCGAGCGCACGCTGATGGCGACGATCCCCGTCGCCGGGTCGCCGTGGGGCATCGTGTGGCACCCGGACGGCAGCCGCGTCTACGTGACGAGCCGTCGCGGCGACAGCGTGTCCGCGATCGACACGCGCACCCGCACGGTCGTCGGCACGGCGCCCGTCGGCCGCGAGCCGCTCGGCATCGCCATCGACCCGTCGGGCCAGCGCGTGTGGGTGGCGAACCACGGCGACAGCACCGTCTCGGTGCTCGACGCGTCGTCGCTGGCGCTCGTCGCCACCGTCCGGACCGGCCGCGGCCCCGCCGGCATCGCGGTGCACCCCGCCGGCTCGCGCGTCTACGTCTCCAACTACCGCAGCGCCACGCTGTCGGTGATCGACGCGGCGAGCGCCACCGTCACCGCGACGGTCGACGTCGACGAGCTGCCGCTCGGCGTCGCGGTGCATCCGGACGGCACGAAGGTGTACGTGACGAGCTTCCGCGCCCGGAACGTCGACGTCGTCGGCACGACGAGCGCCACGGTCCTCGGCACCATTCGCGTCGGCCGGAAGCCCGTCGGCGTCGCGTTCGACCGCGCGGGCGGACGGGCCTTCGTGGCCAGCAGCGGCGACGACGTGCTGGTCGTCATCGACACGGCCGCCGATCAGGTGGTCGAGAAGGTGCCCGTCGGGCGCCTGCCGCTCGGCGTGGCCGTCGACCTCTCGCGCGATCAGCCGTGGGTGACCGACGCGGACAGCGACACCGTCACCATCGTCGGCGACGGCGACGAGCCGCTCGGCATGCCGCGGACGCCGGTCGCGTTCGGCGCCTTCATCGGCTCGCCGCCCGGACGCTGCCCGACGCCGGCGCCGCGCTGCGACGACGCGAACCCGTTCACACGCGACGCCTGCGGGCCCGCGGCGGGGTGCGAGCACGTCGAGCTGGTCGGGCTGGAAGGCGTGGCGGCGGGCGTCCGTGCGCTCACCGAGACCGTGGCCACCGCACCGCTCGGCGACGGCCCGCTGGCGCAGCGCCTGCGCATCGAGGTCCCCGCGCTGGACGGCGTGATCGCCGCGCTCGGAAACGGCGGGGATCGCGCCGCCGCACGGCTCGCGAAGCGCCGCCTGTCGAAGGTCGTCCGGCTGCTCGAGCGCGCGCGCAAGCGGGCCGAGCTCGGGCCCGACGGCGGACGGTTGCTCGACCTGGCGCGCGAAACGCGCCGGCGGCTCAAGCTGGCGCTGCGCGCCCGCTGACACCGTGCCGGGCCGTCGTCGCGCCGCGTATCACCACGGCGACGTCCCACGGGCGCTCGTCGACGCCGCCGCCGACCTGATCGCGCAGCACGGGGCCGACGGCTTCACGCTGCGCCAGGCGGCCCGCCGGGTGGGCGTGAACCACACCGCCGCCTACCGTCACTTCGCCGACAAGCGCGCGGTGCTGGCCGCCGTCGCCGAACGCGGCTACCGCGCCCTCGGCGCACGCATGCGCGCGGCCGCCCGGGCCGCCGGGTCGACGGACCCGACGGTCCGCATCGGACGGCTCATCGGCGCGTTCGTCCGCTTCGCCCTGTCGAGCCCGCACGACTTCCGGGTCATGTTCGGTCCGCGGCTCAACGTCGACGGCCGCTTCCCGTCGCTGGAGGCCGCGATCGCCGACGTCCTCGGCCTGCTCGTCGACGAGATCCAGCGCGGGATCGCCGCGGGCACGCTGCGCGACGCCAACGCCCGCGACCTGGCGCTCGGGCTGTGGGTGATGGCGCAGGGCTACGCCGACATGGTGCTCGAGCGGCGGATCGCCGTCCGGTCGCAGGCGGTGGCGCTGCGCTACTTCGCGGCGCTCGTGGCGCCCTTCCTCGACGGCATCCGGCGCTGAGCCGCGGGCGGCCTTGACTGAGTCGGCGCGCCGGCGCGTATGTAACCAGCGGTTACATACGCACGACGGAGGGAGGACGCCATGCAGCAGCTCATGTTCGTGGAACCCGGAACCCTGGAGTGGACCGACGTGCCCGAGCCCACGCTCGACGGCCCGGGCGCCGCGCTGGTGCGCCCCGTCGTGGTGACGACCTGCGATCTCGACCACCTGATCGTGCACGGCCGGGTCCCGGTTCCGGGCCCCTTCCCCTTCGGCCACGAGTTCGTGGCCGACGTCGTGCAGGTCGGCGACGACGTCCGCACGGTCCGTGCCGGCGACCGCGTCATCGTGCCGTTCCAGATCAGCTGCGGGACGTGCGTCACGTGCGCGCGCGGGCTCACGTCGTCGTGCCGCGCGGTCGCGCTGCGGTCGTCGTACGGGCTGGGCCCGATCGGCGGCGTCGGGTGGGGCGGCGCGTTCGCCGACCTCGTCCGCGTGCCGTATGCCGACGCGATGCTGATGCCGCTGCCGCCGCACGTCCCCGCGACCACGCTGGCGAGCGCCAGCGACAACCTCGTCGACGCGTGGCGCACCGTCGCGCCCGGCCTCGGCGATTGGCCGGGAAGCGAGGTGCTCATCGTCGGCGGCGGCGGTCGCAGCATCCCGCTGTACGCCATCCAGTTCGCGCTGGCGCTCGGCGCCGCCCGTGTCGACTATCTCGACACCGACGCCCGTCGTCTCGCGACGGCGACGGCGCTCGGTGCGAACGCCCTCGAGGGCCCGCCGCCGCGACGCGCCGGCCGCTATCAGGTCACCGTCGACGCGAGCGGCACCGCCGACGGGCTCGGCTGCGCCCTGCGCTCCGTGGCTCCGGGCGGCGTCTGCACCAGCATCGGCGTCTACTACGTCGACACGCCGGTGCCGCTGCTCGAGATGTACGACCGCGGCGTCACGTTCGTCACCGGCCGCGTCGACGCGCGCGGCGGGCTGCCCGACGTCCTCGCGCTGGTGGCGTCGGGACGCGTGGCTCCGGACCGCGTGCACGACGCGACGTTCGCCTGGGCGGACGCGATCGACGGCCTCCTCGCCGACGGCACGAAGCCGATCTTCGTCCGCACCGGCGAGGCGTAGCGGTTCAGGGCAGCGTCGCCCAGTCGCCCCAGACGACCGTGCCGAGCAGCAGCGCGGCACCCGTGCCGTCGGGCTTGAAGACGGCCGCCTCGGACCACGCGAGGTCACCGAGGATCGGGCAGGTGAAGCCGGCGTGGCCGATCATCGCGGTGTTCGTGCCCGCCGCCGGCACCTGGCCGATCAGCGCGTAGGACGCCGCGCACCGGTTCGCCTCGTCGTGGACGAAGTACGTCAGGTCCTGGCGCTGCTCGATGGGCGGGCCGAACGCCATCAGCTCGGCCGTCGCGACGTTGCGGCAGAACTCGCTGGAGAGCACCCGGCCGATCGGAATCCCGCGCTGTGCGAAGACATCGCCGATCGCCGTCGCCTCGGTCACGCCGGTGGCGTTCAGCTGGCGCGCGGTCGCGGTGGTGGTCTGCGGCGTGGCGCACATGGCGTCGCAGCGCTTCCACCAGTCCGGGTAGCCGGTCGTGCTCGCGGTGCCGAGCGCCGTGTCGTCGGCGCAGACGTTCGCCGACGCGTGCCGCCAGTGCAGCACGTAGCCGCCGCCACGCAGCGCCTCGACCAGCGTCGGCGCGAGCGTCGTGCGCGATCCGATGCCCTCGCAGTCGTCGTCCGCGACGCACCCGAAGACGGCGTAGTGATGGGTCCGCACCGTCTCGGCCGTCGAAGGAAGCAGCGCGGCGGTCGGATGGGCGGCGCTTTGGGCGGCGCCGGCGTAGACGAGCGTCGACAGCGGATCGAACGCGTCGGTCGGCGGGACGTCGAGCCGTCGCAGGAGACGAACCGCCGTACCGGACGCCGGCGTCCACGCGAGCACGACCTCGGCGCCGTTCAGGACGGCGGACAAACCGTCGGGCGTGGTCGGCGTCGGCTGGAGCGTCGTCGTCGTGGTGACGTTCGGCGCGGTCGTGGAGGTGGTCGTGGTGCTCGGCAGCTCGGTGCGCGTCGCCGTGAAGCGTCGCGCGCGTCGCTTCACGCGCAGCCGCCCACGCAGCGTCGCGCAGTCGCGTGGCGCGATACGGACCGTCACGCGGAATGGGCCGAGCGTGCCGCAGCCGTCCCACCGCGCCGCCAGCCGGGTGCCGCGACGGCGCGTCTTGAACGTCCGCACGGCCGGTCCGCAGCCCTCGAGCGTGACGCTTCCCTCGTCGGCGACGATCACCGCGGCGATCGACGGTCCGACGATCGCCTGATCGGCCGGATCGACCGCGAAGCGGCCCGGCGGACACGGCGCCGCGGACGCCGCCGTCGCCGTCAGGAGCAGGAGGGAGAGCGCCAGGTGAGCCACGCGCATGGGCGCGCAGCCTAGCCCGATCCGCTCTCCGCGCCTACCGCCTTCGTCACCTCGGCGATCGCCTCCCGCAGGACCCGCACGATGACGTCGATCTGCGCCGTCGTGACGATCAGCGGCGGGCACAGGACGATGAGGTCGGCACCCGCGCGCACGATGACGCCGCGCCGCAGCGCCGCCTGGCGGATCCGCCACGGCACCTTCAGCGCCGCCGGAAACGCCTCGCGGGTGGCGCGGTCGCGGACGATCTCGACGGCGCCCATCAGGCCGATCGCGCGCACCTCGCCCACCAGCGGTTCCGACGAGAGACTGGCCAGGGCCTGTGCGAAGTACGGGGCCTTCTTCCGCGCGACGCGGATCAGGTCCTCGCGCTCGAGGATGTCGAGATTGGCCAGCGCGGCGGCGCATGCGACCGGATGCCCCGAGTACGTGTAGCCGTGGTGCAGCGTCAGCTCGGGCCCGGCGTCCACCAGCGTGCGCCAGACGCGCTCGTGCAGGATCACGCCGCCGAGCGGCTGATAGCCGCTCGTCACGCCCTTCGCGAAGACCAGCATGTCGGGCACGACGCCCGAGTGCTGGATGCCGAACGCCTTGCCCGTCCGCCCGAAGCCGGTGATCACCTCGTCGACGACGAGGAGCAGCCCGTGGCGGTCGCAGATCTCGCGCACGCGCGCGAACCAGCCCGGCGGCGGGATGACGACGCCGCCGACGCCCTGCACCGGCTCGGCGATGACGGCGCCGACGCGGTCGACGCCCGCGCGCAGGATCACCTGCTCGAGCTCGTCGGCGCACGCCAGGCGGCACGACGGGTACGTCAGCCCGAGCTCGCAGCGATAGCAGTAGGGCCGCGGCGCACGGTCGACCTCGGGCATCTGCGGCTCGTAGCCGGCGTGAAACGTCGGCAGGCCCGTGAGGCTCGCGGCGCCCGTGCTCGATCCGTGGTAGGCGCCGCGCAGCGCGACGATGCGGATCTTGTCGGGGTTGCCGCGCAGCCGCTGGACGATCCGCACCAAGCGGATGACGGTCTCGTTCGACTCGGAGCCGCCCGACGTGAACATCACGTGCCGGAGCCCGCGCGGCGCCATCGCCGCGAGCCGCGCCGCCAGCCGCACCGCGGGATCGGACGAGAAGCCGAGCAGCGTCGGCGCGAACGCCAGCGTGCGCGCCTGCGCCGCGATGGCCTTCGCGATCTCCGCGCGGCCGTGCCCGACCGTGACGTTCCACAGCGAGGCGAGGCCGTCGATGTAGCGCCGTCCCTCGCTGTCCCAGACGTAGACGCCGCGCCCGCGCACCAGGCGCAACGCGCCGTCGGCCTCGGCCACCGCCGGCGAGCCGAACCCGTGCACGAGATGCGCGCGATCGAGTCGGTCGAGCGGGTCTCGCATGTGCGCCGGCGTCAGCGCTTCGCGGTGGCGGTGGTTTTCTTCGTCGAGGACTTCTTCGCGGAGGACTTCTTGGTCGACGATTGCTTCGCGGTCGTCGTCGCCTTCTTCGCGGACGCCTTCTTGGCGGGCGCCTTCTTCGCGACGACGATCTTCCTGGCGCCCGACTTTTTCGCGACGGCCTTCTTCGTCGAGGACTTCGCGACGCTCTTCTTCCGGCTCGCCGTGCGCGTCACGGTGCGCTTCTTCCGTCGCGGGGCCGCGGCCTCCACCACCGGCACGTCGCCGCCCGACAGGCGGCCGGCGAGGGCGAGCACCGTGTCGATGTAGGCGTCGGAGTGGTTGTAGTCCCAGATCACGCGCCGCTGCTGCTCGTACGTGATGCCCGGACGCCAGCCGTGCGCCGCGAGGTACTTGCCGCACGAGTGGATCGCGTCGTCGGGATCGTAGAGGCTGATCACGCCGTCGCCGTTCCCGTCGACGCCGTGGTTCAGATAGCTCGTCGGCAGAAACTGCGGCATGCCGAACGCGCCCGAGCCCGAGCCGCGGATGCTGAGCGGATGGATGCCGGTGCGCTGCGCGATCGTGAACGTCGCGAGCACCTCGGGGTAGAACATGTCCTCGAGACGCTGGCCGCGCGCACGGACCTGACGCTCCACCCCGTCCGCGTGCGCCGGCGACAGCCCCTCGGTGTGGTTCGCGACGTTCTCGGCGAGGTTCCGCGGCTCGTTCGCCATGGCCAGCCGCGCGAGGCGCGGCAGGATGATGCTCGAGCCCGTGTTGCGATTGCACGCGGACTCGACGTTGACGATCGCCGCGATGACCGACGCCGGGACGCCGTGCGCCTGCTCCGCGGCGCGGAAGGCGTCGGCGTGCGAGTCCATGCAGTCCTGCGCGCGACGCACGCTGCCCGCCGAGAGGTGGCCGCGGTACATCGAATGCGGCTCGCGTGGGCTGACCGAGAAGTACAGGCCGTCGAACGCGGCGAAGCGATCGTCGCTGAACACGGGCAACGAGCGCGCGCGCGGCACGCCGTCGGCCTCGAGCTTGTCGATCAGCCAGCCGTAGCCCTTGTCGTCGAACTGCTGCGCCCCTCCGATGGACGGCACCGCCAGCAGCAGGGCGAGCACGACGACGGCGGCGATCCGCATGATCCCTGCATTAGGCCGACGAGCGGCCCGGGACGCAAACCACGTCACCGTCCGCCCAGCACCGCCCCGTCGGGTACCGTCGTGGGGCCGTCCACGCGGACGTCGCCGCGCGCGGTGGCCGTGCCCGCGAAGCGGACGTCGCCGACCACGACGAACTGGCGGCAGTCGATCAGCGAGGGCGCGCCCTTCGGGAAGCGCTCCTCGACGTCCGGCACGCGACGGAAGAACTTCTGGTCGAGATCGACGAAGATCGGGCCGAGCGTCCGTCGCGGCGAGACGACGACGTGGAAGTCGTCGGTGAGGTCGTGCACGTCGGACCAGAGTGCCAGGAGATCGCTGGTCGTCTTCACCGGCACGAAGCGCGCGCGCGAGACGCGCACCGCGCGGGCGCCCGGGAAGACGCCGATCGCGGCGCCCATGGCCGTTTCGAGCTGGATCACCTTCGGCGACGACGGGTCGCCCGGGTCGACCGGCTTCTCGTTCGCGATCAGCGGCAGGCCGAGCACGCCGCTGGCCTCGTCCATCGTGCGCCGCAGGGTGCGGAGGTTCACCCACAGGTTGTTCGTGTTGAAGTAGCGGTGGACGTCGACGTTCTGGAAGTCGTCCTTCTCGTCGTCGGGACACTGCGCCGACTCGCGCAGCAGCAGGCCCTCGCCCTGCCGCCGGCGGGCGAGATGCCCGCCCTTGCGGTCGGCCTCGGTACGGTCGGCCACCTCCATCAGGAACGGCGCGCGCTCGCCGGCGAACCAGCCGAGGATGTCGAGGTCGAGCACCGCGCCGAGGTTGTCGGCGTTCGAGACGAACGCGTACTCGATGCCGCGCGCGAGCAGCGCGTCGAGCGTGCCCGACGTCACGAGCGCGGCGTAGATGTCGCCGTGGCCGGGCGGACACCACTCGTGCTCGCGATCGGCGGGCCACTCGACCGGCGTGCGATCGATCGCCAGGATGCGCGGCACCTTGTGCTGCAGGAAGTCGAGCGGCAGGCCGACGTCGAGATCGGGATAGCGCGCGAGGAGCGCCAGCGAGTCGTCGCGCGTCCGGAAGCTGTTCATCAGGACGAGCGGCAGCCGTCCGCCGTGGGTGGCGCGCAGGTGCAGGATCTGACGCACGATGATGTCGAGGAAGGTGAGCCCCTGCTTCACCGGCAGCAGCGACTTCGCGCGCGTCATGCCCATCGACGTGCCGAGCCCGCCGTTCAGCTTGATGACGACGGCACGGTCGAGCGCCGCGCGCCCGGCGTCGCGGAATCGCGCGAAGCCGGCGGCGTCGGGCAGGTCCTCGACCGGCGCGATGTCGTCGCGCGACACTTTCCCCTGATCGCCGGCGACCAGCAGGCCGTACGCGCGCTCGAACGCGGCGATGGCCAGCTCGGGCAGGCCCTCGGCCCGCATCTTCGCCGCGAACGGCTCGAACGCCCGCGTCGTCATCGCGCCGCTCCTTTCCGGCACCCGCCGGGTCCACACAGCTCCACCGCGTCCGCGACGATCTGCACCGACGTCGTGTCGCCGGTGATCTTCGCGACCTCCGCAGGCGGCTGGCCCGCGTCCTCGGCCAGATGCCGCCGCAGCGCCTCGGGGGTGACCTCCACCTTCGCGACGCCCTCGATGGCCGCGGTCCGCCCGCTCGCGTCGAGCGGCACGAAGAAGGCGTAGTCGCGGAAGCGCACGCGCACCTCCGTGCCGCCGTCGCGCAGCATCATCCAGCAGCCCTTGCGCTGGCAGACGCCGCTGACGACCCCGTCGACCCGCACCGGCCGGTCGGCCCAGCGCGTGGGATCGTTCACGATGTCGGCCAGGGGCGTGGGCGCGGCCAGCGTGGGCTCGCGCCCGTAGACCTCCCGCCCGGCGTCGACGGTCAGCGGCTTCGCGAGACCGAGCCGGCGCGGCGCGGGCGGCGCGTCGGCGGCGAGGACGGGAGACAGCAGGAGCAGGACACCGAAGGCCACACGACGCATGTCGACGGCCTGTATCCCCATCGGATCGCCCGCAGTCAACGCACCCGTCGAAAAGTCCTTGACGGCGAGCGAAGCGCGACCGGATAAACGCCGGTATGCGTCTCGTCACCGCCGCCGTGCTGCTCGCGACGTTGCTCCTGCCCGCCATGGCGTCTGCGCAGCCCGGCCAGACGGCCGCCTGCCGGCGCTCCGCGAGCAAGCTCGAGGCGCTCGAGCGACGCATCGACCGCGCTCGCGGCGGCGCGCGGCCGAACCGCCTCGCGCGGCTCGCGCGGCTGACGCGCAAGCACGTCGACCGCTGCGTCCACCTGAACCAGGTCCAGGTGCTGGCGACGCACAACAGCTACCACATCGAGCCCGAGCCGGCGCTGCTCGCCGTGCTGACGGCGTTCTCGCCGCTCTTCGAGCAGATCGAGTACACGCACGTGCCCCTCCAGCAGCAGTTCGACGAGCAGGGCATCCGCGCGCTCGAGATCGACGTCTTCGCCGACCCGCTGGGCGGCCTCTTCTCGCGGCGCGGCGGGCTCGTCGCGATCGGCAAGGATCCCGAATCCGGCCTTCCGGAGCTCGACGAGCCCGGCTTCAAGGTGCTCCACATCCAGGACCTCGACTTCCAGAGCGTGTGTCTCACGTTCGTCGGCTGCCTGGAGCAGGTCCGCGACTGGTCCGACGCCCACCCGCAGCACCTGCCGCTCATGATCCAGATCGAGGCGAAGGACGATGTCATCCCGAACACCCTCGGGCTCACCTTCGCCGTGCCGATCCCGATCGGCGCCGCCGAGCTCGACGCGCTCGACGCCGAGATCCGCAGCGTCTTCCCGCCGGAGCGGCTGATCACGCCCGACGACGTCCGTCAGGACGAGGCCACGCTCGAGCAGGGCGTCCTCGAGCACGGCTGGCCGACGCTCGGCGAGTCGCGCGGGCGCATCCTCTTCACGCTCGACAATGGCGGCGCGAAGCGCGCGGCCTACCGTGCCGGCCGCCCGAACCTCGAGGGCCGCGTGCTCTTCACGCCGTCGTCGCCAGGCGAGCCCGACGCCGCGTTCATCAAGGAGAACGATCCCGAAGGCGATCCCGCACGCATCCCCGCGCTGGTGGCCGCGGGTTACGTCGTGCGCACGCGCGCCGACGGCGATACCATCGAGGCGCGCACGGGCGACGTCACGCAACGCGAGGCCGCGCTGGCGAGCGGCGCCCAGTGGGTCAGCACCGACTATCCGGTGCCCGACCCCGACTTCGGCACGAGCTACTTCGTCACCATTCCCGACGGCGCGCCGGCGCGCTGCAACCCGGTCAACGCGCCGCCGGGATGCCGGACGGATTCGCTCGAGCCAACGTCCTAGGAGACCGACGTCACTTGCAGAGCGGGTTCTTCTCGAGCCCTTCGATCAGCTGCTTGCAGGACGTGGCCAGCGTGCCCTTGGCCTCGGCGTTCTGCGCCAGCTGCTTGAAGCCGTCGCGCTGGTCCTTGATGGCCTTCTCCATCGTCGGCCGCGAGGCTTCCGGCACGTTCGGAACGCACGCCTCGGCCTTGGCGAGGTAGGCGTCGCACTCGGGTACGCCGGTCACGGGAGCCGCCGTCCCGCCACCCGTCGCCGCCTTCTCCTCACCGCCGCCGCAGGCGACCACCGCCAACGCGAGCCCCACCGTCATTCCCAGGAGTCGCTTCATCATGTCCTCCCCTGCGCCGGCAGCATGGGTGCCGAGGCGCGCGGCACGATAGTCACGTGCCTCCGGAGGCGCAACCCGGCGCTGCGCCTTGACCCGCGCGGCTGGATCGTGGTTCCGATCCGCGCATGATCCTCGATCGTTTCCGGATGACCGATCGCGTGGCCATCGTCACCGGAGCCGGACGCGGCATCGGCGCCGGCATCGCCCGCGCGTTCGCGGAAGCCGGAGCCGACGTCGTGTGCGCGGCCCGGACCCCGGCGCAAATCGAGGAAACGTGCGCCGCCGTACGCGCCTGCGGGCGTCGCGCTCTGGCGGTGCCGTGCGACGTCACGGAGCGCGTCCAGCTCGAGGCGCTCGTGCGCACGACCCTCGACCAGTTCGACCGCATCGACGTCGTCGTGAACAACGCCGGCGGCTACCCGCCGCTGCCGGCCCTACGCACGAGTGAGCGCGCATTCGAGGAGGCCTTCCGCTTCAACGTCACCACCGCGTTCCTGTTGACGCGCTTCACGATGCCGCACCTCCAGGAGGCGCGCGACGGCGGCGTGGTGCTGAACATCTCCTCGGCCGCCGGGCGCATCGTTCGCTCGGGCTTCGTCGCCTACGGCACGGCCAAGGCCGCGCTCTCGTTCATGACGCGGCAGCTGGCCGCCGAGTTCGCCCCCGCGGTGCGCGTGAACGCCATCGCGGTCGGTGCCGTGTCCACGTCGGCGCTGCAGCCGTTCCTCGACGAGGAGCTCGAGGCCAAGATGGCGGCGATGACGCCGATGAAGCGCATCGGCACCGTCGAAGACATCGCGGCCGCCGCCGTCTGGCTGTGCTCGCCCGCCGGCGGATGGGTGACGGGCAAGGTCGTCGAGGTCGACGGCGGCACCGAAGCGACGAACTGGCCATTTGATTGATCTGCCCCGAGACCATGTCTCGGGGCACCGCGGGGTTGGAGCGTACGTTTCCGCGCGATCCTCGTGCCGCGGCCGGCGAAGCCGGCGCGGCATGGCGTCACGCACGACGGCGCGGTTGTTTTGGCTGGCGGGTGATGTCCTTTTGCGCGCATGCGTGATGGCACTGGTGGGCACGGTCGCGAGTATCCTGAGCTGCCGACGGAGGTCGCGTCGCAGATCGTCGAGCGGTTCAACGAGATCAATGCGCCGCTGTTCGGGGGGTACCTCGGGTTCCGGCTCGAAACGGTGCGGAAGGGGTACGCGCGGCTCGTCACCGAGTGTCGGCCGGAGCTGGCGAATCCGGGCGGCGTCATGCACGGCGGCGCCAGCTTCGGGCTCGCCGACTCGGCCGTGGCGGCCGCGCTCATGACCATCTATGCGCCGGGCAACGCGCTCCTCACCATCGAGATGAAGATCAATTACCTCGAGGCCATCGTGAGCGGCACGGTCGTCGCCGAGGCCTGGGTGCTGCGATCGAGCCGGCGCAGCGCGTACGCGGAAGTCGACGTGTGGGCGGGCGGCAAGCTCGCGGCCCGGGCGAGCACGACGTACATGATCCGTCCGATGGCCTGACCCCCGGAGTCAGGTTCCTGTCACGCGTGACGCGGTGCGATCGCGCAACGACGTGGGCGCCCTCGTGGCGCGCGTGTTGCTTCCTCCGTTCACCGAGGGGAGGTGGCCATGCTGAGCTTCACCGTCGGTCTCTGGCTGGGCGCTGCGTTGGGAGCCTGCTGCATGGGCGCGCTGTGGGATCACGAGCGGCGCGACCGTCACCAGCTGCCGCTGCGTTAGCCGACCGGTTCCAGATCGTCGCGCGCCGGGCCGCTCACCACGTGGCCGGTCGCGTCGAAGCGCGAGCCGTGACACGGACAGTCCCAGGTCCGCTCGCCGGGGTTCCACGCGACGATGCACTTCAGGTGGGGGCACACGGCCGACCGCTCGTGCAGCCCGCCCTCGGGATCGCGGTAGGCGGCGATCTTCGACAGACCGCGCCGGAGGACGGCGCCGCAGCCGGGCGCGATCTCGTCGACGGAGCCGACCGTTCCGGGACGCACCCACTGCGTGAGCTGCGCCGCGACGTTCATACCTTCGCGCGCCATCTCGCCCATCGCCTTCAGCCGTAGCCGCGACGGGTCGTACAGGTCGACCCACGGGTTCGCGCGCCCCTGGATGAGGTCGGCGAGCAGCATGCCGGCGATCACCCCGTGGGTCATGCCGTTGCCGGAGTCGCCGGTGACCGCGTAGACATCCGAGCCGTCGTCGATGCGGCCGATGAAGGCCAGCCCGTCCATCGACTCCATCACCTGGCCGGACCAGCGATGGACGACGGGGCCCATGGACGGGAACCACTCCCGCGCCCACGACTCGAGGCGCGCGTAGCGGGTCTCCGGCGTCTCGTCGTCCTGCCCTGTCTTGTGGTCCTCGCCGCCGACGACGAGCAGGTCGGTGTCGCCCTCCCCCTCGGCGAGCCGCACGTAGTGGAACGGGTCGGCCGAGTCCCAGAAGAGACCGCGCGGCACGGCCCCGTGGGGTACGCGGGCGGTGACGACGTAGGTGCGATACGGCGCCTGCTTCGTGTGCAGCGGCAGCGCGTCGTGGATCGGCGAGTTGGTCGCGAGGACCACGGCACGGGCCACGACGACGGCGCCGGTGGCGGTCACGACGCGCACGGGCGCCGCCCCCTCGAGCGCGGTCACGTGGGCGGGCGCGAAGACGCGTCCGCCATGACGGCGGACGGCGTCGACGAGGCCGCGCACGAGCCGCAAGGGGTGCACCTGCGCCTGCTCCGCGAAACGCAGGCACGGCCCGGTATCGACCGCCCCGAGCGGTGCGCGTGCCAGCCGCTCGACGGAGACGCCTGCGTCCCGTGCCGCGTCGAGCTCCGCGTCCAGGTGCTCGCGCGGCGCCGGCGCACCGATCAGCCAGCCGTCGAGGCGCTCGAATCCACACGCGATCTCCTCGTCGCGCACCAGCGTTTCGATCCGGTCGATCGCGGCGGCGTGGCTGAATGCGGCCGCGCGGGCGCCGTCGGCGCCGTGGACGGACGCGATCCGTGCCCAGCCGTGATCGAGCGCCGTGACGAGCTGGGCCGTGGTGCGGCCCGTCTCACCGCCGCCGATCTCGCTCTGCTCGAGGACGACGACGTCGCGCCCCTCGCGGGCGAGGAGATAGGCCGTCATCAGGCCGGCGATGCCCGCGCCGACGATGCAGACGTCGGCGCGGGCGTCGGCGGAGAGCGCCGAGGCGAACGGCGCCTCGCCGCGGTCGTACCATGCGGACGACGTGCTCATCCGCCGACGCGGTCGCGCAGACCGTGCTCTCCGTCCTGCGCCGCACAGTGCGCGCAGCAGAAGAACCGGCCCGCCGCTTCCACGCCGTGCCCGAGGATCATGCAGGCGCAGTGCTCGCAGCGTGGCGCCAGCTTGTGCGCCGCGCATTCGAAGCTGTCGAAGACGTGCGTCTGGCCCGCCGTGACCACCTGGAAGGCCTTGTCGTACTCGTTTCCACAGACTTCGCACTGCGCCATGTCGTCCACCTCCTGTGTACGGTCGTCAGAACAGGTCGTCGAAGAAGTCCCCGACATCGTCGGCCAGATCGTCCCCGATGTCCCCGATGTCGTCGCCGATCTCCTCGAACGCCGACGTGAACAGGTCGCTGCCCTCCTCCTCCGCGATGACGCCGAAGGGCACCTCGCCGGGAGGCTGGAAGCGATTGTTCACGAGGCGGTCCCGGCGCGCGATGCGGACCACGTCGACCAATGGGATCGTTTCACCGAAGCGCGCGTTGATCGCCTCGATGAACGCATTGGCGATCAGCGCGTGGCCCGTGCGCGTCGGATGGACGCCGTCCAGGCCGAAGATGCCGCCGAGGTAGCGCGTCGTCAGCAGGGTCCCGCCGACGTCGACGCCGTTCGTCGCGTAGCCGTCGAAGATGGCGAAGACGTCGACCGTGGCGATCGGGATGTTGCGCGACACCTCCACTTCGGTGACCGCCGTGGCGATCTCCGCGTTGAAGGCCGCGACGGTGCCGCGGATGCTGGCGCGCTCGTCGGCGTTCAGCACCTTGTTGCACGGCGGCGTCGGCAGGAGATCCCGGTCGAGGTCGATCGACAGCAGATCGTCGGCCGGCACCGGGTCGATCGTGCCGTCCGCGCGCTGGCACTGCGTGACCGTCTGGCCCGCGCGACGAAGCGCCGCGATCTGCGTGACGTCCGGGATGTTGGCAACCACCATCGGCACGCCGTTGTCCGCGAGCGCGTTCAGCAGGCGGCGATACTGCGTCCCGAACTCGGCCGGCGTCAGCTCGGCGCCCGCCGGATTCGTCCTGGTCGCGAGGTCGAGGACGTCGTTGTTGCCGAGCCACAGCATGATGAACGACGGCCGCGCGTCGCGCGCCGCGGTCACCTGCGAGACGTCGTCGTCCTGCAGCGGCAGGCCGAGGATCAGGAACTTCATGATCTCGCGGCCGTCGGCGTCGCCGGTGACGAGGTCACCCGCGAAGCCCTCGGAGTCTATCCGCTCGAACACCGACGAGACGCTCTCGCCGGGCACCGCCAGGTTGCGCACGTCGCGATCGGGATCGCTGCGGAACCCGATGCCGTCGGTGCGCCGCCGAACTTCGCCGGGCTCGAGCAGGCCGTTCCGGTTGTCGTCGAAGATGCGATAGGGCGGCGGCACGCCCGGCCCTTCCATCAACGGCTGCGGCAGCTTCACGCGCGCGCGACGCGCGATGATCGCCGGCGCGCTGTTCTGCTGGCCCATCTGACCACGCTCGACCAGACCGCCGTTGCCGAAGCCGGCGAGAATGCTGTCGCCGACGACGACGGTACGCCGCAAGAGCACCGAGCGCACCGCCGCGTCGGCGGGAAGCGCCGTCGCGGCGATCCCGGCGAGGATCGACGCGACGGCGACGAAACGAGTGACGTTCTCAGATCGCATGCAGTCAGGGCTCCACACGGAGGTCGTCACGGACGGCGCGCACGCCGCTGGTCGTGCGGGCGGCAACGGCCGCCTGGAGACGATCCTCCTGGCTGGGAACGGTGCCGCTCAGGCGCGCGACGCCGTTCTGTACTTCGACGGTGACGTTCTTCAGGTCTTCGGTGCGCGCCAGCGTGTCCTTCACGCGGCCCTGCACGTCGTCGTCCTTCGCCTGCACGGCGTCCTGCTTGTCGGCCGGAACGACCTGCAGCTGGTTCGCGACCGACTTCACGCCGTTCACCTTGTGCGCGTTCTCCTCGGCCGCGGCCTTGGCGTCGGCGGTCGGCACCATGCCGAACAGCGTGACCTTGCCGTTCATCGTGTCGACGTTGACGTCCATACCGGGCGTGCGCTCGTCGGCGAGCAGGCGCATCTTGACGGCCGACGTGATCCACATGTCGCGCGCGGTCGACGCCTGCGCGCCTTCGCTGGCCGAGCGCTCGGCCCAGATCTCCTGGTCACCGAGCTTGTCGGGGCTCTTGATCTCGCTGGCGACACGCTTCACGCCGTCGACGTGCGACGCCACTTCCACGGCGCGCAGGTGATCGCTGAGCGTCGGCGTCGTGCCGCCGAGCAGCACGACGCCGGCGTTCACCGACTCGACGTCGACCTTCCCGAGGTCGCGCTCCGCGTCCAGCGCCGCATTCACGCGCTTCGTCACGTCCGCATCGTCGGACGCCGCCGCATCCTGGCGCTTCACGCTCACCACCTGCACGAGGTTGCGGACGCCGGTGACACCGTCGATGCCCTTCACGACCGACTCGGCCTTCGTCTTCTCGCCCGCGGAGCCGACGGTGCCGTGCAGCGTGACCTTACCGTTCACGGTGTCGACGTTGATGTCGTTCGCACTCACGCCCTCGGTGGTGAGCAATGCCATCTTCGCTTTCGTCGTGATCCACGGATCGGACGGCGCGGCCGTCGCGAGCGAGGTCAACAGCAACACCCCGGCGGACGTTGCGATGAATCGGGTCATCAGTCTCATGGCGATCTCCTTCGCACCCAGAATGCGGCACCATTGCCGCGCGATGGAGCGCCTACAAAGCAGGATTCGCGCCACCGCCGCCCTGCCGACGCCGAGGCGGATGTGCGCCCGGTTTCCATGGACCGGCTTACATCCGCTGGCACGTCTTACAAATCTTCCACGCGCCAACCGCGGAGAATGCGGCGCGCATCGCACGGTCCGCGCTGGCACACGCGTTGCTCCCCGATCTTCATCTTCGCAGGAGGGATTCCATGCTCAGCTGGGCCATAACGTTCTTCGTAGTCGCACTCGTCGCCGCAGCCCTCGGGTTCGGCGGAGTGGCCGGCATGTCCGCCAACATCGGATGGTTGCTGGCCGTGCTCGGCGTTGTGCTTCTCATCGTCGGCGTCTTCTTCGGCGGACGCGGACTGGGAGGACGGCCGCCCAGCGCGATCCCCTGAACCTCCACGCTCCCGTCCCTGACGGTGCCGCGACCCCTGCCCCGCGGCCCGTCACCCCACCCGCCGCGGCGTTGGATATCGGGTCCGACGCCGCGGCGGTGTTTCGGCCTCGACCCGCTCGCGACGAATCGCTAGGGTCGTCCGCGAGCGATGTCCCACCGGGTTCTCATCGTCGACGATCACGTCGAGTCCGCGGAAGGCCTGGCCGAGCTGCTCGACATCTGGGGCCACGAAGCGCACGTCGCCCACGACGGCGCCGGTGCGCTCGCGATCGCTCCACGCGTCCAGCCGACCCTCGCGCTGCTCGACCTCGGGCTGCCCGGCATGGACGGCTGCGAGCTCGCGCGGCGCCTCCGCGCCGCAGGACTGACCGAGGTGACGCTCGTGGCGCTGACCGGCAGCAACACGCCAGACGACCGCGCCCGGGTGACGGCCGCCGGCTTCGCGCATCATCTGGTGAAGCCGGTCGACCTGCAGCAGCTGCAGCGCCTGCTCGGCTAGGAGACCGGCGGCCGGAGCTCCGCCCGGACCGGCAGGTGGTCGCTGGCCCAGCGCGACAGCGGCGTGTCGTGGGCACGCAGGGTGACGAACGCGGATGCCGGACGGACGAGCACGCGGTCCAGCGCGAGCAACGGACGCACCGTCGGAAACGATGCGACCGCTGCACAGGCGAAGCTCGCGCGGAGACGGCGCAGGACGCGGGCGGGACCGAGCCACTCGTTGAGGTCGCCGAGCAGCACGACGAGGTCCGGCGTCGCCTGCTCGACCACGTTGCCGAGCAGCATCTCCACCTGGCGCCGTCGCTCGTATCCACGTAGCCCGAGATGCGTGACGATGACCCGGCACGTCCCCGGCGAGACGTCGAGGTCGGCGTCGATCGCGCCGCGCGGCTCCCGCCCGGCGATGCTGAGATCGACGAGGCGCACCGCCCGCGGCGGCAAGCGCGTCAGGAGCGCGTTGCCGAAGTGACCGTCCTCGCGCAGCAGCGTCGGCCCCGCGACGGCGTGATACCCCGCCCGCTCGGCCAGGTACGCGACTTGATCCGTGTCGCCGCCGACCTCCTGGAGCCCGACGACGTCGGCCTCCAGCTCGCGGATGACGTCGGCGACGCGATCGGGATCGCAGCGTGCATCTCGGCCGATGCACCGATGTACGTTGTAGGACGCAACGATCACCCTCAGCGCACCGAACCCAGGAGGAGCGCGAGTGCCACGATGCCCGGCGCCATGCCGAGGATCGTTCCGGCGAGGAAGTGGTCGAGGCGGACGTGCAGCGCGCCCGCGACGAGGTTCACGATCGTGAACGGCGCGACCGGCACCAGCCGCACGACGGCCATGCTGAGCACACCGTGTCGCCCGAGCCGGCGCGACACGCGGTCGACGTGGCGTCCCGCGATGCGGCGGATCGTGTCGCGCCACAGCGAGCGTCCGACGAGCCAGGTGACGGCGGCGGCCGCACAGGCGCCGAGAAGGGCGTACAGCATCCCGAGCCATGGGCCGAAGAGCAGCACCGTCGCCATGATCAGGAGCGTCACCGGCAGCATGACCGCGCTGCCGATCACGTACGCGCCCATCGTGACGAACGGCGCGAACCCGTCGTTCCGTAGCGGCGCGGCCCACTCCGCGAGACGGGTCGGCGACAGCCAGTCGGGCACGCCGCCCCACGTCCACAGCGCCGCGGCGAGCACCAGCAGCAGTAGCGTCGCCACCCCGCCCAGCACCGAGCGCAGCGCGGGCTCGCGCAGCTCCGGCGGCAGCACGTCCGCCAGGAAGCGTCCGTGCGCCACGGGCCGCTCCAGGTCGACCAACGGCGTCTCCGGCAGGGCCTGATCGAGCCATCCCGGCGGCTCGTCCTCGAGCGGCACCAGCGTGCGCGGCCCGCCCTGCAGCCGCTCGACGGCGGCGATCAGCGATCCCGTCGCGGAGAACGCCTCGGCGACGCGCTCGGGCGGCACCCCGAGCTGCTCGCCGAGCAGGCGGTCACGAACGCGCGCGATCCCTCGCGCGACCGCCGGATCGCCGTTCGCCTCGAGTGCGAAGTCGCATTCGGTGTCGAGCCCCATCGAGCGGTTGCTCAGGTTCGACGAGGCGACGCGCAGGAGCACGTCGTCGACGATCATGACCTTCGAATGGATGTTGAGCGCCGCGTCGCCGGGCAGCTGCGGCCGGTAGACACGGAGCCGTCCGTGGACGTCCGCGTCCTTCAGGTGGCGCAGGAGCCGTCCGCGCATCACGCCCATCGTGCGCTCCTCGAGCCAGCCGGAGCAGCAGCGCGGCAACACCATCACGATCTCGGGTCCGTCGGCCTCCGCCAGCCGGGCGGCCAGCGCGTCGCGGACCACCGACGACGTCAGGTACTGGTTCTCGATGTAGATCCGCTCGCGCGCCGCCGCGATCGAGTCGCGGTACAGGGCCTCGACCTCGCGCACCTCCTTCCGTCCGTCGTAGGCGGGCTCGGTGCGGGCGATGCCGACGGGCACGCGCTCGAAGTCGGGTCGCAGCGGAGGCCACGGATCGGCTCCCGGCCGCGGCGGGCGGAGCTGCCGGCCCGTCGCATGACGCCAGCGCGTCCGCGCGAGCCGCCCGAGGTCGGCGGCCACCGTGCCCGATACCGCGACCTGCACGTCGTGGAACGGCGGGTATGCCGCGCCGTCCGGCAGCACCCGCAACGGGTCGTCGGGGAGGTGCGCGCTCGTGTCCCAGCGGCTCGTCGTGAGATCGAGCCCGCCCAGGAAGGCGACCGCGTCGTCCACGACGACCAGCTTCTGATGGTGGCAGGCACCCAGCGGATGCTCCCCGTCGAGGCAGAACGTCACGCGTCGATGCGTGCGCCATCCGAGTCGAATGGCCGGAAGCAGCTCGCGCTCCATCGCGAAGACGAGCGAGAAGTCCCAGTCGAGCAGGTAGACGCGCAGCCGGCGATTCCGGCGCACGACCGCGTCGAGGAACGGCCCGAGCTCGTTCGGGAGCCCGTCGGGCATCTCGGGCATGAGGCGCGCGCGCGACTGGATGTCCCAGCCGACGATGATGACCTGCTCGCGCGCCCGCAGCACCGCGTGCACGAACGCCTCGAAGTACACCGCCGCGTCGGCCAGCACCGCGACACGCGAAGCGTCGGCGACCCGCCAGCAGGTGTCGCCCGGACGCAGGAGCGCCGACCGGGTCACCTCGTTGGGAACCGTCTCGGACCGTGACGTGCGCACTCGGGCCGAAGAAGCAGGCCGCATGCCATGCCCGACGGATGGAAAAACGCCGCGCCGGACCGCTCGCGACACCCGCCGGCATGTAAAGCCTACACGCTACCGCCGGAAATACCGCCGCATCTCGGCGGGATACGTTCGGCTCGGCGCGGCAGGGTCAGTCGCGCTTGTAGAGGTTCAGGCGGTTGTAGAGCGTCTTCAGGCTGATCCCGAGAACGTCGGCGGTCTTCTTCTTGTCGCCGTCGTAATGCGCCAGCGTGGCCAGGATGAGCCGCCGCTCGACCTCCGTCAGCGACGTGCCGACCTTGAGCGGCTCGGCGGCATCGATGGGGAGCGACACGACCGGCGCGCGCACCTCCTCGGGGAGGCACTCGAGGCCGACCTCGTCGTCGGCCATGATGAACGCACGGTGGACGACGTTGCGCAGCTCGCGGACGTTGCCCGGCCATTCGTAGCGCTCGAGGCGCGCGATCGCCTCGTCGGACATGCGCTTCTGCTTCTGCTCCGCCTCGTTCAGGATCTCGAGGAAATGCCGCGCCAGCAGGGCGACGTCGCCCTCGCGATCGCGCAGCGGTGGCAGCGAGATCGGGAAGACGTTCAGGCGGTAGTACAGGTCCTCGCGCAGCTTGCCCTCGGCGACCGCCTGCGTCGGGCTGCGGTTGGTCGCCGCGATCACGCGGACGTCGGTCTGGAGGGGCGTGTCGCCGCCGATGCGGAGCACGCTGCCCGTCTCGAGCACACGCAGGAGCTTCACCTGCAGCTCGATCGGCATCTCGGTGATCTCGTCGAGGAACAGCGTACCGCCCGACGCACGCTCGAAGTGCCCGCGGTGGCGCTGTCCGGCGCCGGTGAAGCTGCCGCGCTCGTGGCCGAAGAGCTCGCTCTCGATCAGGTTCGGCGACACCGCGCCGCAGTTGATCGCGAGGAACGGCCCGCGCCGGCGATGGCTCAGCTCGTGGACGGTCTCGGAGGCGATCTCCTTGCCGGTGCCGCTCTCGCCCATCAGCAGCACCGTTGCCTCGGTCGGCGCGACCTTGCCGATCAGGTCGTAGACCTGCTGCATGGCCGCGGCCGCGCCGATCATGCGGCCGAACCGGCCGAGCTTCCGCAGCTCGCCGCGCAGCGACCGGATCTCGGTGCGCATCTCCAGCCGGCGGGCGACGTTGGTCAGCACGGTCTTGAGCCGCGGCATGTCGACCGGCTTCGTCAGGTAGTCGGTCACGCCGATGCGCAGCGCCTCGATCGCCGACTCGACGCTCGCGTGTCCCGTGATCAGCACCATGTCGGTGCTCTGCGTGCGGTCGAGGTCCTTCAGCAGGTCGATGCCCGAGCCGTCGGGCAGCACGAGGTCGCTGAGGACGACGTCGGGCGTCCGCTCCTCGAGCAGTCCGCGCGCTTCGGCCAGCGTGCCTGCCGTGCGCGTCGTGAAGCCCTCGCGCTCGACCAGCTCGGCCATGCCGCGCAGCTGCGTCGGGTCGTCGTCGATCAGCAGCGCGTCAGGCATGCAACGGTCCTTCCGGTCGGGTACGCGGCAGCTCGATGGCGACATGGCCGGCGGCCGGCTCGTTTCGCACGGAGCCGCCCGCGAGGCGCACGAGCGCGTCACAGGCACCGAGCTCGTCGTCCGCGGGGGCCGCGGTGGCGATCACTATGCGGACATACTCGGGGTCGTCGTCGACCGCGACGTCGACTCGACCGCCCGCCGGCACGCGGTCGAGCGTCCAGAGCAGCACGTCGAGCAGCGCCTGCTCGACGATCCGGCGGGGTCCCGTCATCGGCAGCGGTCCTCCCGACACGACGTCGAGCGGCGCGCGGCGTTCCACCGCCTGCGGCGCGACCAGCGCGTGCATGCGCGCCAGCACGTCGCTCAGGTCGAAGGGCTCGTCGACCGCGTCGTCGAGCGGGACGACGGCGTCGAGCAGGACGTCGACCAGCCGTTGCACCCGCTGGCGCTCGTCGTTCAGGACGCGCACGTAGCGCTGCTGGCGGGTGCGGACGGCGTCGTCCTCGACGTCGGCCACCGAGCCGGACAGCAGCTCGGTGTGGATCGCGAGGGCGCTCGACGCTCCCCGGATCTCGTGCGCATACGCGCGGGCCAGCCGCGAAAGGCTGCGCAGGCGGGCGGCGGTGAGTCCATGCGGGATCATCGAGAGGAACGAACCGGATTTGGCACGGGTAGCCCAGGTCGTCAACGCGAGTCGTATCGGATGACGCACGGCGCCTACGCGGCCATTTGCGGAAAGTACGTTGTACAAAGGGCCGTGGGGCGCCTCCGCCAACCCACCGTTTTCCCGCGAAAACGCTGCCCGACGGGCCGGCACGCAAGCTGCACAGACCTCGCGCGAACGGAGGTGCGTATGACGCAGGCGGCGACTCAGCTGGAAAACGGTCTTCCTCGACTCTTCGAGCCGAATACACTTCTTCCCTCGCAGTTCTTCACCGCGCTCCAGCGCCGGTCCGCCCGGACCCCCGAGCAGCGGCTGATGTTCGCGATCCTGTTCGACGCGGTCTCGGTCTACTGCCGCGAGCGTGACCCGGTCACCTCGAAGGAGCGGCGGCTGCTCCGCGAGACGCAGCGCTGGATCACGAACAACGACCGGACGTGGGTCTTCTCGTTCCTCCGCATCTGCGACGCGCTCGACCTCGACGCCAGCTACATTCGTCGCGGCCTGCGCGAGCTGCGCGACAACCGGAAGAACCGCGGCGCGGCGGCTCGGGCCCTCAAGCTCGACGTCGACGTGCAGTCCGAGCAGCCCGTCGCCATCGGCGAGTGACGCCATGGGCGCACCCGCTACCGATGTGGGCCACCGGGACGAGCCGCCGACGGTGACGTCGGCGCTCGACCGGATGGTCGACGCGGCGCAGCAGGTGGTGGTGGACCAGGTCCGCCTGGCCCGCCTGGAAGCCCAGTCGGCCCTCACCAGGACTGCACGCGACAGTGCGATGGTCCTGGTCGGAGGCCTGATCCTGCTGCTGGCCTGGGTGTTCGGAATGGTCGCGCTGCACGGGCTGCTGGTGCGCTGGCTCGAGCCTGCGGCCAGCTTCGGGATCATCGCGGGCGCGAACGCCGTCATCGGCGGCGCACTCGTCGCCGTCGGGCTGAGCCGCGCGACCGGCGGCGAGCAGGAGACCGCGAATGGAACAGCCTGAAGAGCGCGAGGTCCTGCTCCAGAACATCGAAGAGCACAAGCGCGAGCTCCGCATGGCGGTCGACGACCTCCGCGAAGCCGCGCTCGCCTGGACCGATCCGCGGGACATGATCCGCGAGCGGCCGGGCGCCTGGATACTCGGCGGGGTGGCATTCGGCCTCTGGCTCGGCTGGCGGCGCTGACCCCTCGCACCGATTTCGAAGGAGGCACGATTCATGACGACCGACATGGGCGGCGCGGTGAACGCGATCGCCGAACAGGCTGGAGAGCGCTACGAGCAGGTCCGGGGAGAGCTCGGCGACGTCGATCGACGCGTGCGCGAAGTCATCGACCAGTATCCCTTGGCGTCGTTCCTCGGCGCGGTGGTGGTCGGCTACCTCTTCGCTCGCGTCACGAGCCGGAGCTAGGAGGCGCCGATGCCGCAGAACGAAGGCACGACCCGCACCCGACGTCCGAACCGGCCTCGCGTCGCCGAGCCGTTCCGGCAGCAGCTGCAGAGCGTCGAGCAGAGCTCCGGCGAGCTGCTCGAGCTACTGCGCGAGAACCTGGACCGGCGTCCCTATGCGACGCTGGGCGCCGGTCTCGCCGCCGGCTTCATCCTCGGCGGCGGGCTGACCCTGCGCCTCACCACGTCGCTGGCGGCGGTCGCCGGGCGCATGGCCATGGCCAACGTAGTCTCGAACGCGCTGCGCGGCCTCCAGCCCACCACGGAAAGGACGGACGCATGACGACCAAGGAATTCACCAATCGACTTCCCGATACCGAGGACATCCTCGGCTACCTCGGGCTCACCACCGCCAGCCGGCGCTCGAACGACGCGTTCGCCGCCACGGCCGGCGCATTCACGCTCGGCCTGGTGGTCGGCGCCGCGGTCGCCCTGCTGTACGCGCCGCGGAGCGGCCAGGAGACCCGGCGCGACGTCGGCGAACGCCTGACGAGCGTGAAGGATCGGGTGACGGAGGCGATGAGCCCCGCCACGGACACCGCACGGACCGCGGCGTCCTGAAAGGAGACCCATGGCATCACGAATCGAAAAGTCGATCGACGTCGACGTCCCCGTGACGACGGCCTACAACCAGTGGACGCAGTTCGAGGACTTCCCGCGCTTCATGGACGGCGTCAAGGAAGTCCGTCAGCTCGACGACAAGCGCCTGTTCTGGCGTGCCGAGATCGGCGGCGTCGAGAAGACGTGGGAGGCCGAGATCACCGAGCAGCGTCCCGACGAGCGCGTCGCGTGGACGAACCGCACCGGTGCGACGAACTGCGGCGTCGTGACGTTCCATCGCCTGAGCCCGGACACGACCCGGATCATGCTGCAGATGGACTACGACCCCGAAGGGCTCGTCGAGAACGTCGGCGACTTCATCGGCATCGCCAGCTCCCGCATCTCGGGCGACCTGGACCGCTTCAAGCAGTTCATCGAGTCGCGCGGCCGGGAGACGGGCGCGTGGCGCGGCGAGGTCGAGCGGCCCCGTCCCTGACGGAAGTCTACACTTTACACGTGACACGTCGCGGCCGGCGTCGAGAGTACCCCGAATTTCCTGGGCTCGCGCTCCGCCGGCCGGCGGCACCGTTTCTGCACTACGGACCGCAGTACCGAACGACAGGAGGTTGCATGAACACGGATACGCTCAAGGGTCAGTGGCAGCAGCTCAAAGGCAACGTGCGCAAGCAGTGGGGAAAGCTCACCGACGACGACCTGGACGTGATCCAGGGCGACGCTGAGATCCTCGCCGGCAAGGTGCAGGAGCGCTACGGACGATCGAAGGAAGAGGTCCGCAGCGAGGTCGATCGCTGGCTCGAGACGCAGTGAGGAGGTGCATCATGCGTCGGCACATCGCTACGTCCTTGCTGTCGGTCGCGGCGCCGCTGGCGCTGGTCACCATGCTCTCCGCCTGTGACCGCGAGCGCGACGTGAGCACCGCGGACAACACGGCGGTCAACGAGCGCGACCGCGATGGCGACATGGCGACCGCGACCGATCAGTCGGAGTCGCCGGCGGACCGCGAGACGACCCGCCGCATTCGCGCGATCATCGTCGCGGACGACGGTCTCTCGTCGAACGCCAAGAACGTCAAGATCGTCACCAACGACGGCACGGTCACGCTTCGCGGACCGGTCGAGAACGAGCAGGAGCGCACCCGCGTCGCGGCCGCCGCCCAACAGGTGGCAGGCAACGGCAAGGTGCAGAACCAGCTCGAGGTCGCCGGTCGCTGACCGGCGGGGAGGAGAACTCATGGCATCCAAGTCCGTCTTCTGCATCGCGAAGTCCGATCTGCAGGCCGAGTCCATCGTGATGGATCTCAAGTCTGCCGGCTTCGCCAACAACGACATCTCGGTCCTGTTCCCGGACAAGACCGGCACGCGCGACTTCGCGCACGAGCAGAACACCAAAGCGCCCGAGGGTGCGGCGGCCGGTGCGGGCACCGGCGGCGTCATCGGCGGCGCGCTCGGGTGGCTCGCGGGCATCGGCGCCCTCGCCATCCCGGGGCTGGGCCCATTCATCGCGGCCGGTCCCATCATGGCGGCGCTCAGCGGCGCGGCCGTCGGCGCCGGCGTCGGCGGCCTCACCGGCGCGCTGGTGGGTGCCGGCATTCCGGAGTACGAAGCCAAGCGGTACGAAGGCAAGATCCGCAGTGGCAACATCCTGATCTCCGTCCATGCCGACGACGCCACGCAGCGGCGACGCGCCAAGGACATCTTCGAGCGCGCCGGCGCCGAGGACATCTCCGACACCGGCGAGGCGCGAGCCGACGTCTCCGCCTGACCCCGAGCCCTCCGACGCGCGCCGGACGCCGTACGCGTCCGGCGCGTCGTCCTGGCCCGGCTACGCCATCGCATTGGTCGGCGTCGCCGCGGTCGTCGGCGGTCGTCTGCTCGCCGCGCCCTGGCTCGGCGACAGCATGCCGCTCACCATGCTCCTCGTGGTCGTCGCCGCGGCGGCCACCGTCGGGGGCATGGCTCCCGGGTTCCTGGCCGCGTCGATCGGCCTGGTCGCCTCCGCCTACTTCGTGCTCCCGCCGCCGGTCTCCGCCGCGTGGGACACCCGGCAGGCGATCGGCACGTCCGGCTATGCCGCCGCGACGATCGCCATCACCCTGCTGGCGCATCACCTGCGCCGCATCCGCGCCGCCGCCGATGCGACGATGGCGCGCCTGCGGGAGGAGCACGATCTGCTCCGCCGCAGCGAGGATCGCCTCGCCCTGGCGCTCGAGGTCGGCGACATCGCGATCTGGGAGCACGATCTGGTCCGCGACGCGCTCACGTGGTCCGATCGCCACTACCACTTGCTCGGGCTCGACCCGACGACGTCGCCGGCCACCTACGAGCTGTGGCGCGACACGCTCCATCCCGACGACCGCGACCGTATGGAGCGCCTCTATCGCCGGGCGCAGGTCGACGGTCCGCTGGTGGCCGACTATCGGATCGTGCGGCCCGACGGGACGGTCCGCTGGCTCGCGTGCTGCGGCCAGGTGATGTTCGACGACGAGGGCCGGCCGCTGCGCTCGCTCGGCGCGATCGTCGACGTCACGCCGCGCGTGGAGTCCGACGAAGCGCTCCGCGAGGCCGACCGCCGCAAGAACGACTTCCTGGCGATGCTGGCGCACGAGCTGCGCAATCCGCTCGGCCCGATCCGCAATGCCGCCGCGCTCTTCGAAGCGCTGGCGCCGGGCGACGCGCGCGTCAGCCAGGCGCGCGCCATGATCGAGCGGCAGACGACGCACATGGCGCGGCTGGTGGACGACCTGCTCGACGTCGCCCGCATCACGACGGGCGCCGTGCAGCTCCACGGCCGCCTCGTCGAGCTGGACGAGCTCGTCGACGATGCCGTCCAGCAAATGCGACCCGTCGCCGAGGCCCGCGGCGTGACGCTCGCGGTGTCGACCGCGCTCGGGCCGATCGCGCTCGCGGTCGACGCCGGACGCATCGTGCAGGCGCTCGCGAACGTCATCGGCAACGCCTGCAAGTTCACGCCGAGCGGCGGCCACGTGAGCGTCACCACCGCGCAGGTCGACGATGACGCCGTGATCCGGGTCCGCGACGACGGCGTGGGCATTCCCGCCGATCTGCTCCCGCGGATCTTCGACCTGTTCGTGCAGGGGCCCGTGGCGCTCGATCGCTCGCTGGGCGGGCTCGGCATCGGGCTGACGCTGGCGCGTCGCATGGTCGAGCTGCACGGGGGCACGATCACCGCGAGCAGCGCGGGTCCGGACCACGGGAGCGAGTTCGTGCTCACGCTGCCGGTGGTCCCGCATTCGTCTCGCCGCGCGCCCGCACCGGGCAGCGCGCCGGCGACGAAGAACGTCGACGTGCTGATCGTCGAGGACAACCCGGACGCGGCGGAGAGCTTCCGGATGCTCCTCGAGCTCGACGGGCACACCGTACGCACCGCGGGAACCGGCCGCGAGGCGCTCGCCGCCATGGACGAACGCGGCGCCACCGTCGCATTCGTGGACATCGGCTTGCCGGAGATCGACGGCTTCGAGGTCGCGCGCCGCTTGCGGGCGCATCCCCACGGTCAGACGATGGTGCTCGTCGCCCTGTCGGGCTACGGCACCGAGGAGGACCGCCGGGAGGGCGCCGCCGCCGGCTTCGATCACTATTTCACGAAGCCGGTCGACGTCGCGGACGTCCGCCGGCTCCTCCAGGGCCTCGCCGGCGAGAGCGGCCGTATCCTGGCGGTCGTGCGGGACATTTCGTCCAAGACCCCGCATCGTTGAGAGGCCCCGCGGAGACGCACCCGCGCGAGGTTTCTACAATCGCCACGGCGCGCCATGGCGGGATGCCCATGCGATGGCCAGGCGGCGATGGCACGCATTTCGCTCCCTGCGGGGGCATGTCGAGCCAGCGAAAGAAGAAGGACGGGAAGGACCCGAGCAAGAAGCGACAGCGCATGCGAGACGACGAGGCGCGCCGTCACGCGGCCGCGACGCCCGATCGCCCGCAGCGCGACGAGGTCGACAAGATCACCTACAAGCGCGGCTCCGCCGGGGATCGGACGCGCGTCGGTGCGTCATGACGGGCGGGCGCGGACATCGGCATCGCATCCTGCTCGTCGAAGACCACGACGAGCTGCGGCGGGCCGTGGCCGAGCTGCTCGAGCTCGAGGGCTACGAGACCGTCTGCGCCGGCGACGGGAACGAAGCGCTGAAGGCGCTGCGCGACGGCCCCCCGCCCTGCGTCGTCCTGCTCGACCTGCACCTGCCGGGACTGTCCGGTCAGGAGTTCCGAGCGCGCCAGCTCCTCGATCGGCAGCTCGCGGGCGTGCCGGTCGTCGCCCTGTCGGGCCACGGCGGCATCGCGCAGCAGGCGGCCGCCATGCACATGGACGACTACCTCGAGAAGCCGATCGACCTGGACAAGCTGCTCGTCGTGCTTCGTCGCGTCTGCCGCCAGGCCGCGTGAGGACGGGGGACGAGTCGACAGCGGCTGCCTGCGGCACGCGTTTCGCACCGTCGGCACACATGATGGACGCACGAAGCCGACATCGCCCGCCGGCGCCCAAAGGCGCACCGACACCCGAGTCGCACGGCGCACCTGCGCGCGAGTGGACGTCCGACAGCGTCGACGAGGAATGTGCGACGCTGGAGGCCGCCTGTCGCGACGCGCGGGCGCGCGGCGACGAGGCCGAGATTCGCCGCATCGAAGCGCGCCTCCGCCTGCTGCGCGACGAGACGCGCTAGCGGCATTGCAAATCCGGTCTTCCGATCGGAGGGAACTACATCGCGTCGTGCCGCAGGCGCCCGTACTCGCTGCGCCGTCGCCTCGGCATCGATCGTGCATCGCTGATGCGCACATGCCTTGGGAGGTGACCGCATGAATGCAGTCGACGTACTGAAGAAGCAGCATCGTGAGGTGGAGAAGCTCTTCAAGCAGGCGCAGAAGACCGACGACGCGGGAGAGCGTCGCGAGCTGTGCGACACCATCGGCGCCAAGCTGAAGGTCCACACCACGATCGAAGAAGAGATCTTCTACCCGGCGTTCAAGGAGGTCGGGACCAAGAAGGCCGAGGAGATGACCATGGAGGCGATCGAGGAGCACCACGTCGTCGACCTGGTTCTCGCCGAGCTGCCGCAGGTGGATCCCGAAGCCGACACGTTCGAAGCCAAGATCAAGGTGCTCAGCGAGCTCGTGGACCATCACGTCCAGGAAGAGCAGGACGAGATGTTCCCGATGGCCGAGAAGAAGCTCGGCGACGAGAAGCTGAAGGAGCTGGGCGAGCAGCTCACCGCCCGGACGGCGGAGCTCGAAGGCGAAGAAGAGGCTCCGCGCCGGCGCCGCTCGGCGTAACGCACGACGTTCGTCCGTCGCGTGGCCGTCGTCGGACGGCCACGCGACCTCGTACCCGGAGGAGATGCGATGCCGAGGACCTCGAAATCGTCACAGCGCGGCAGCGGCAAGCGCGAGCTCGTCGCGAACGCCGCGGGCGAGTTCTTCGCCCGCCGCAGCGGCGACGGCCGATTCTCCGAGATGGACGAGCGCGGCCGCTCGTCGAGCGCCGACCGCCGTCGCAAGGCGACGGCCGCGTCGACACCCGGACGGGGCGACAAGGGCGACCGCGAGCATTGAATGCAGCGCGTGTCGGATTTACAGCCCCGGTCTGCAGTGCGCCACCCGATTCCGACGGCCGCCCGCTGGTGATCGCGCCCACGCGTCGCCTCCCGCTCGGAGCGGAGGTTCGGCCCACCGGCGTGCACTTCCGCGTGTGGGCACCCGCCGCGCGCGCGGTCTCCGTCTGCGCGCCCGGCCCCGACGGCGTGTCCGTGCCGCTGGCGGCCGAGGACGGCGGGTGGTTCGCCGGTGAATCGCCGGCGTTCCGTGACGGCAGCCGCTACGGATTCCGGCTCGACGACGACCCGACGCTGCGTCCCGATCCGGCGTCGCGCTTCCAGCCCGACGGCGTTCACGAGGCGTCGCAGGTGATCGATCCGTCGACGTTCGCGTGGACCGACGCGGCGTGGCCGGGCGTGGGACCGCGCGGCCAGGTCGTCTACGAGCTCCACGTCGGCACGTTCACGGCCGACGGCACGTACGCCGCGGCGGCCGAGCACCTGCCCTACCTGCGCGATCTCGGCGTGACGATCGTCGAGCTGATGCCCGTCGCCGAGTTCCCGGGTCGCTTCGGCTGGGGCTACGACGGGGTCGGGCTGTACGCGCCGACGCGGCTCTACGGCACGCCCGACGAGCTGCGCGCGTTCGTCGACCGCGCGCACGCCGTCGGCCTCGGCGTGATCCTCGACGTGGTCTACAACCACATCGGCCCGGACGGGAACTATCTCTCGCTCATGGCGCCGGCGTTCTTCACCGACCGCTACGACAACGAATGGGGCGCCGCCCTGAACTTCGACGGCCCGGACGCGGGTCCCGTCCGGACGTTCTTCGTCGAAAACGCCGGCTACTGGATCGACGAGTTCCACCTCGACGGCCTGCGGCTCGACGCGACGCAATCGATCCACGACCGGTCGTCGCGGCACGTGCTCGCCGACGTCGCCGCGCGTGTCCGCGCGGCGGCCGGCCATCGCGGAACGTTCATCGTCGCCGAGAACGAGATGCAGGAGGCGCGGCTCGTGCGCGAGCCGGCGCGCGGCGGCTACGGCATCGATGCGCTGTGGAACGACGACCTCCACCACAGCGCGCTGGTCGCGCTGACGGGCCATCGCGAGGCCTACTACACCGACTACCTCGGCACGCCGCAGGAGCTCCTGTCCGGGCTGCGCTGGGGCTACCTCTACCAGGGCCAGTACTATTCCTGGCAGAAGCAGCGGCGCGGCACTGCCGCGCTGGACATCGACGGATGGCGGTTCGTCACGTTCCTCGAGAATCACGACCAGGTGGCGAACTCGGGCGACGGCGCCCGCTTGTGGCAGCGCACCGATCCCGGCCGGCTGCGCGCGATGACGACCCTGCTGCTCCTCGGTCCGGGAACGCCCATGCTGTTCCAGGGTCAGGAGTTCGCGTCGAGCGCGCCGTTCCTCTTCTTCGCGGACCATCATCCGGAGCTCGCGCGACTCGTCCGCAGCGGGCGCGGAAACTTCCTCCGCCAGTTCCCGTCGCTCGCGACCGACGCCGCCCAGCAGCGCCTCGCCGACCCGGGCGACCCCGCGACGTTCGCCCGCTGCCGTCTCGACCACGGCGAGCGCGAGACGCACGCGGCGGCGCTCGCGCTGCATCGCGACCTGCTGCGGCTCCGCCGCGAGGAGCCCGCGTTCGCGGCACAGCGCGCCGACCGCATGTTCGGCGCGGTGCTCGGCCCGGAGGCGCTCGCGCTACGCTTCCTGGCCGACGACGGCGACCGCCTCGTGATCGTGAACCTCGGCTCCGATCACACGCTCCGCACCGTGCCCGAGCCGCTGCTCGCCCCGCCCGACGGCGCGGTCTGGTCGGTCCTCTGGTCGTCCGAAGAGCCGCGCTACGGCGGCGGCGGCGCGGTGGCCGTCGAGCGCGACGACGGCTGGTACCTTCCGGGCCATGCCGCCGTCGTGCTGCGGCCGCGGGAGGCGCCGTGACGCTCGACCATCCACGACGCGTGGGCTGGCGCCGCGGCGACGCCGACGACGCCCTCCTGACGCGCGAATGGATCGTGACCAACGGCCTCGGCGGCTACGCGTCCGGGACGGTCGGAGGCGTCGCGACGCGACGGTTCCACGGGCTGCTCGTCGCGGGCCTCCCCGCGCCGTACGGCCGCGTCCTCGGGCTCGTCTCGTTGCGCGAGCGGGCCGGGCTGCGCGGCGGACCGAGCGTTCCGCTCGTCGGCGAAGAATCGTTCGCCGGCGGCCTCGCGCTGCCGACGGCGGCGCTCGACGAGATGACGCTGGAGCTCGGCCTGCCCGTCTGGTCGTGGACCGCGGGCGGCGTGCGACTCGAGCGCCGCATCGTCCTCCCCCATCTGCGCAACACGACGTACGTCACGTGGACGGTGCGCGCGGCGTCCGGCCCCGTCGTCCTCGCGCTGCGGCCGACGTTCAACCTGCGCCCGCACGAGGGCACCGTCGACCACATCGTCGGCCGCCAACCCGACCCGGCCTGCGCGGCGCCGCACTTTCCCTATCGCGTGCACCACGCCGGCAGCGGCATCGCGGTCGAGGCGGACGGCGGCCTGCCGGCGGTGCGGCTCGTGCTGCGCGCGCCACGCGCCACGCCGCTCGTCCGCGGCGACGACGCCGTCGACCTCGTGTACCGGGTCGAGCGCGAGCGCGGCTACGACTTCCATGGACCGGTGGCCGGGTTCGGCGGCTGGGACGTCGAGCTGACCGCGGGAGAGTCGGCGACGCTGGCCATCTCGGCCGAACCATGGAGCGCGCTCGACGCGCTCGACGCGACCGACGTCGTGACCGCGGAGCGCGAGCGCCGCCTGACGCTGCTGCGCGCGGCGCATCCCGCGCTGCGCACGGACGTCGCGGCGGAGCTGGTCCTCGCCGCCGACCAGTTCGTCGTCCAGCCGCACGCACGCGTCGGCGACGAAGCGCGGCTCGAGGCCGCCGGACACACGGCCCGCTCGGTCATCGCCGGCTACCACTGGTTCACCGATTGGGGCCGCGACACGATGATCTCCCTCGAAGGTCTGGCGCTGCTCACCGGCCGTCACCGCGAGGCGGGCGACATCCTGCGCACGTTCGCGCACCACGTGCGCGACGGCCTCATCCCGAATCTCTTCCCCGAGGGCGAGCACGAGGGCCTCTACCACACGGCCGACGCGACGCTGTGGTTCTTCCACGCGCTGGACCGCTACGAAGCCGTGACCGGCGACCTCGGCGTACGGCGCGACCTGCTGCCGACGCTCCGCGACGTGGTCGCGCATCACGTCGCCGGCACGCGATTCGGCATCGGCGTCGACGCACGCGACGGTCTCCTGCGTCAGGGCGCCGAGGGCTACCAGCTCACGTGGATGGACGCCAAGGTCGAGGACTGGGTCGTCACGCCGCGGCGCGGGAAGGCCGTCGAGATCAACGCGCTCTGGTACAACGCGCTCCGCCTGCTGGAGCGCTGGGTGCGGGAGGCGGGCGACGCGGGCGAGGCGGCGCGCCTCGCGGAGCGCGCGGACGGCGTGCACGCGGCGTTCAATGCGCGCTTCTGGTTCGCGGCGGGCGGCCACTGCTACGACGTCGTCGACTGCGACGGACGCGACGGAGAGACGGACGCCAGCCTGCGCCCGAATCAGCTTCTGGCGATCGCGCTGCCGCACGCCGTCCTCGACCCGGCGCGGTGGGCGCCGGTGCTGACGGTGGTGCGCGACCATCTGCGAACGCCCGTCGGCCTGCGGACGCTCGCGCCCGGAAGCCGCGAGTATCGCGCGACGTACGACGGCGATCTGCGCGCGCGCGACGCCGCGTACCATCAGGGGACGGCGTGGGCGTGGCTGCTCGGCCCCTTCGTCGACGCCTGGAGTCGGACCTGGCCCGACGACCACGACACGCCGCGCCGGATCGTGACCGACCTGCTGCCGCATCTCGGCGAAGCCGGTCTCGGCACGATCAGCGAGATCTTCGACGCCGAGCGTCCGTTCACGCCGCGCGGCTGCATCGCGCAGGCATGGAGCGTCGCGGAAGCCCTCCGCGGCCTGACCCGCGTCGCCTAAGCGGTCGCGCGCTTGGGTGCGGCCGCCGTGCCGCCCTCGAGCAGCGCGAGAACACCGCGCTCCGCCGCGCGCAGGTCGCTCACGCGACCGAGCGACCAGCCGGCCGCGTGCGCGTCGAGCACGGCCGGATGCACGTAGCAGCTGCGGCACACCGCCGGCGTGTTGCCCAGACGGCGCGCGACGCGGCGGATCGCGCCGACGATCTGCCGCGTCGCCGCGGTCTTCGACTCCGCGGGGGGCAGCTCCGACAGTGCCATCGCCGCCAGCACCGTGCCGGCCCAGGTGCGGAAGTCCTTCGCCGAGACGTCGTCGCCCGCGATCTCGCGCACGTACGCGTTGACGTCGGACGAGTCGATGGGCTGCGGATTCCCCTCCTCGTCGACGTACTGGAGCAGCTCCTGGCCCGGGAGCTCCTGACACTGGCGGACGATGCGCGCGATCTGCCGATCGTGCACGCCGACCTCGTGCTCGACGCCGCTCTTGCCCTTGAAGCGGAAGCGCACGCTGGACGTCGTCACCTCCGCGTGGCGGTTGCGCAGCGTCGTCAGTCCGAACGAGCCGTTCGCCCGGGCGTACTCGGCGTTGCCGACGCGGATCAGCGTCGTCTCGAGGAGCCGCACCACGGTGGCGAGCACGCGCTCGCGCGGCAACCCGCGCTTCGCGAGATCCCGTGCGATACGGCGGCGCAGCGCCGGCAGGCGGCGCGCGAAGTCGGCCAGCCGCTCGTACTTCGTCTCGTCGCGTACCCGGCGCCACTCGGCGTGATAGCGGTACTGCTTGCGCCCGCGCGCGTCGTAGCCCGTCGCCTGGATGTGACCGTCGGCCCGGGAGCAGATCCACACGCGTTGCCAGGCGGGCGGAATCACGATCGCTCGGATGCGCGCCAGCGTATGCGGATCCCCAACCTGGGAGCCGTTGGGACCAATGTACACGAACCCCCGTCCCGCCCGGCGCCGGCGGATTCCCGGCATGTCCTCGCTAACGTAGCGGAGATTCGCTGCTTTGATCGCTGCGACGGCGTCTTCGGGCGGGGGGATCATACAAGGCTCGTGCCACGCCGGGCCTACGTCGCGGTGATGGCACGCGAATCGCTTGAGGGTATGGCTCCGGTATCCCGTCGCCGGCGGTGGCCGTGGATCGTCGCAGGCGTCCTCGGCGTGCTCGTCGTGGCCATCGCGATCGCCCTCGCCTACGTCGACGAGCCGCTGCGCCGTCAGCTCGAGGCACGCGTCAACGCCCAGCTGAAAGGCTACACCGTCACGATCGGCGAGCTCGATCTCCAACCGCTCGGCCTCGCGCTCGAGCTCGAGGAGGTCACCATGGTGCAGGACGAGCACCCGAAGCCGCCCATGGCGTACCTGCCGCGCTGGCGCACCAGCGTGCAATGGCGAGCGCTCCTGTCGGGCGCGCTCGTCGCCGACGTCGAGTTCGACGGCCCCGAGCTCTACGTCACGCAGACGCAGGGCGAGGCCGAGGTCGCCGACCCGACGCCCGTCGAGCAGCGCGGGTGGCAGGACGCGGTCGAAGCCGTCTACCCGCTGAAGATCAACGAGGTGACGATCACCGACGGGTCGGTCACGTACTTCGACCGGAGCAAGCTGCCGCCGATAAAGATCACCAACCTCGACTTCACGGCCAACGACATCCGCAACGTGCGCTCGCGGCCCGGCCAGTTCCCCTCGCCGTTCTACGGGCGCTGCACGATCCAGGACTCGGGCACGCTCTCCGTCGACGGCGAAGCCGACTTCCTGGCCGAGCCGACGGTCGCGATACGCACGCGCTACGAGCTCGACGACCTCGGGCTCGCTTTCGCCCAGCCGCTCGCGCGCCACTACAACGTCGAGATGAAGGGCGGCGTGCTCGCCAGCACAGGCTCTGTACAGGTGGCGAGCGGGCGCACGCTGATCGACGTCGCGGACCTCGAGCTCGCGAAGGCGAGGATCGACTACGTCCACAAGGCCGCAACCGCCGCGAAGGAAGACGAGCGGATCGACAGGGTGACGCGCGCGGCGACCACCGTGAAGCAGAAGCCGACGACGCGCGTCGTCGTCGGCAAGGCGCGCATGGTCGACAGCGAGATCGGCATGGTCGATCTGGCGGCCGAGCCGGATTTCCGCGTGTTCCTCACGAATGCGCGGCTCGATCTCACCGACTTCAGCAACGAGAAGTCCGAACGGCGCGGCAAGGCGAAGCTGCAGGGCGTCTTCATGGGCAGCGGGCCGACGGTGCTCGACGCGTCGTTCGCGCCGGCATCGACGCAGGCCGACTTCGCGCTCGATCTCAGGATGAACGACGTCGACCTGCGCTCCCTGAACGACATGCTGCGCGCGAAGGGGGGATTCGACGTGAAGCAGGGAACGTTCTCGCTCTTCACCGAAGTCACGGTGCGCGACGGCCGCGTCGACGGCTACGTGAAGCCGCTGTTCGCGAACATGGACGTGTACGATCGCGAGCAGGACAAGAGCAAGAACGTCTTCCGCCAGGTGTACGAAGGCGTCGTCGGCGGCGTCAGCTCGCTGCTCGAAAACCGCCCGCGCGACGAGGTCGCCACCGTGGCCGATCTGTCCGGCCCGGTCGAGAACCCCAACTCGAGCACGTTGGACATCGTGCTCGGCCTGCTCCGCAACGCGTTCATCAAGGCCATCCTGCCCGGCCTCGAACGCGAGCGCGGCTGATACCGGAGGTCACCATGCGTCTGCTTCCCGTCCTTGCGATCCTCGCCGTCACCTGCGCCGGCCCGGCGCTGGCACGCGACGAGAACAACCCGGCTCCGCTCGGCGACACGCCCGACGGCAGCGAGCCGAACGTCCCCAGCAACGCGAACGAGGCCCACGACCGCTTCAACAGCGAGACGCGCGCCAAGAGCGACGACATGCTCGCGACGGCGGTGTCGAAGAGCCTGCACGACGATCCGTCCGTGAGCGCGATGCAGGTGAAGGTCGCCGTCGACGAAGGCGTGGTCACGCTCACCGGCGAAGTCCCGGGCAACGACGAGAAGAGCGCCGCCGAGCGCGCGGCGCAGCGTACGGCCGGCGTCCGCGAGGTGCGCAACCAGATCACCGTCGCGAACGAGCTCGCGCCGGCGCCCGGGACGTCGCCGATCCCCGAACGTCCCGCGCCGTAGGTCAGGATCCGGTCTTCCGCAACGTCCGCAGGAGCGCGCGCACCTCGTCGCGCGGGTCGCCCGACGCGGCGCGCACGACGTCGCCGCCCTCCGCGAACGCGATCTCGGCCAGCAGGCGCTTCGTCGCCACCGAGCGCGGCCGCGTGACGGCGACGTCCTCCTCGGAGGCGTCGTCGTCGCGCCGCTTGATGAGCAGCCATCCCTGGCGTGTCCGGACGAGCGTGAAGCCGCCACGCAGCTTGCGGCCGCGCAGCCGGAAGCGCAGCGTGCCGTCGCGCAGCGCGGCGTCGACGTCGGCGTCCTCGGCGTCGGGCGTCCACGTTCCCCGGTCCCACACCATCACCGTGCCGCCGCCGTACTCGCCGGTGGGAATGACGCCTTCGAACCCGGCGTACTCGAGCGGGTGGTCCTCGACCCGCACCGCGAGCCGCCGGACACGCGGGTCGAGGGACGGGCCGCGCGGCACCGCCCACGACAGCAGCACGCCGCCCCACTCGATGCGGACGTCGTAGTGCAGACGCGACGCGCGATGCTTGTGGACGACGAAGCGCAGCCGGCGTCGCTTCGTCGCCGCCACGCGCCCGCCACGCGGCTCGGACGTCACGCCGAAGCGACGCTTCTTGCGGTACGTCGCGAGGGGCACGTCAGGCGGCGCCCTTCTTGCGCTTGCGGCTCGGGCGTTTCGCCGGCCGCGTCCGCTTCGTCCCGAGGCTCTGCTGCAGGGCGGCCATGAGGTCGACGACCTTCGGCTTCTTCTTCGGCGCGTCGTCCTCGTCGGGACCGTCGAGCGCGAACGTGCGTTTCGCCTTCAGCAGCTTCTGCAACGCGCGCCGGTAGACGTTCGGATGATCGGTGGGATCCCACGCGGCCGACATGTGCTCGATCAGCGTCCGTGCCATCTCGAGCTCGGGGCCGCGTACGGTCCCCTCGGCGGGAATGGCGAGACCCGACGGGCTGCGCAGCTCCTCGGCCGGCCGCATCACCTCGAGCGAGAGCGCCTCCTTGCCCGGCATGAGCGCCGCGAGCAGCGGCCGCGTGCGCAGGTAGAAGCGCGCGATGCCGACGCGACGGGTGTCGAGCATGGCCGTGCGCAGCAGCTTGTACGGCTTCGCCCCGCCCTTCTGCGGCGCGAGCCAGTAGGGCTTCTCGAACAGCAGCGGGTTCAGCGACGACGGCTCGACGAACTGCACGATCTCGATGGTGCGATCGCCCTCGCCGACCTCTTCCTGTACCTCGTCCAGCTCCTCCGCCTCGACGATCGTGAACCGGCCCTTCGACACCTCGTAGCCCTTGACGATCTCGTCGTTCGGGACCTCGACGTCCTCCTTGCTGCAGAACTTCTTGTAGCGAATGGGCGCCTTGTCCTTGCGGTGCAGCTGCCGGAAGCTCACGTGCTTCGACGCTTCGAGCGCCGCGAAGATGCCGACGGGAATCGACACGAGCCCGAACGTGACGTGACCGGACCAGATGGGCCGCATCAGGGCGCGTCCTTCGTCTTGGCGTCGCCCGGGCCGGGCGGATGCGTCGGCCCGGTGTTGCCCATGGGCGGCATCGAGCCGCCGTGCATGTCGGGCTCGTGGCGGGTCGCATCGTCGGGATCGGGCGTCGAGGGACGCGTGCGCCGCTCGCCGACGTCGACTTCCGGGGCGGGCCGTCCAGGGTCGGGCTCGACGTCGCCGAGACGGCGCGTGCCGCGCTCCGGCTCCGCGACGCCGTCCGGCTGCGCGGCGACCGGCGCGATCGTCACGGCGAGCGCGACGGCAAGGAGCAGTGATCGCATGGTACCTCCACGCGGAGCATACGTCGTGCCGCCGTTGCGTCGAGATGGGTCTTGCGGCCGGCCGTGCCGGGGATAGTTGACGGGAGAGGAGGAACACATGGCCTCACCGCAAGCCTATCGCGCCGCCAGCTTCCCGCTGAGCGGCCTGCGCGGCATCTCCGACAAGACGCTCGAGATGCACTTCAAGCTCTACGAAGGATACGTCACACAGACGAACACGCTCACCGAGCGGATCGCGGCCATCCTGCGCGACGAGAAGATCGACCAGGAAGAGACGCCGGCCTACTCGGAGCTCACGCGCCGGCTCGGCTTCGAGTACAACGGCATGGTCCTGCACGAGCTGTACTTCGGCAACATGCGGAAGAACGGCGACGCGGAGCCGCCGTCGTCGTCGGCGTTTCGTGCCGCGTGCGCGGAGCGGTTCGGGTCGTGGGAGCGCTGGAAGGCGGACTTCGTCGGCGTCGGCAAGATGCGCGGCGTCGGCTGGGCGGCGTGCTTTCTCGATCCGGTGACGAAGCGCATCTCGAACCACTGGATCACGCTCCACGAGGTCGGCGGCGTCGTCGGCTTCGCACCGCTCCTCGTCATGGACGTGTGGGAGCACGCCTTCCTGCTCGACTACCCGCCGTCCGAACGCGGCAAGTACATCGACGCCTTCTTCCAGAACGTCGATTGGGACGTCGTCGACCATCGGCTGCGGGAAGGCGGCCCGCCCACGCGCACGTCCTAGGTCGGCTCGGATTCGTCGTCGGGATCGAGCCGGACCTCGCCCTCGTCCTCGACGGCTTCGTCGGTCGGGAGCTCGAGCGCGCCCGGCCGATCCGGGTCGTCCTCGGGGACCGCACCGTGCCGTTGGTCGCCGCGTGTGCCGGTGGGTGCGGGGGTGGATGCGCGAGGCGGTATCTTGGTCGACATGGATGACCTCCTGCGAAGGAAGCCATCCGCGTGCCAACGTCAGCCGACCTCGCGAGCGCGCGAGGGCTCGGACGCGACGCCGCCGGCGTGTCCGTCGAGCGCGTCCGCCGTGGCGGTCACGACGCGCACGAGACGACGGCGCTCGGGCTCGGCCAGCGCGCGATACCGGCGAATGAGCTCGGTGAGGCCGTCGTCGGCGAGGAATGCCACGTCACGGAATCCTGCGCTCGCTTCGCCGTCGAGGCCCGCATCGAGGCGGAGCAACGATCGCATCTCGTCGCTCAGCAGCTCGGGGGCGATCTGGCGCAGCTCGCGCTGCAATGCAATGGCGACGCCCAACACGACCAGCAGCGGCGTCGCGAGCCCGCGCCCCGTTTCGAGACGGCTCACCGCCCCCTGACTGACGCCGGCGCGCTCGGCGAGCTGCTGCTGCGTGAGCCCGCTCAGCTCACGCGCGCGTCGCACGTTGCGGCCCAGACCGGACATCCACGACGCCCAGTCGACTCCGCTGCTCATGACGCCCATCGCCTCCCGTCCTCTCTCCCCCACGGCGTTCTATTTCACCAGGGTGCTCGCTTGCGCTCAAGCGATTTCGCGAACCGTTTCCGGCTTTTTTCGGCAACGGCTATGCATGCCTGAAACACACGACCGCGATCCGATAGTGCGCATGATTCCGCAGCGACGATCACAAGTGGATTTTTCCCTAAACCATCGTTCCTAGGCGGCTCGTCACGCTTCTCCGTGGCCGGCGTCGGCGAGCGCTTCGTTCAGCGCGGTCGGCGACTCGAACGTTCGGTCCGGCAGGCGCTCGATGGCCCGACGCACCGACGTCGGTGCGCCCGCACGCCGCGCGTGCTCGATGAGCGTGGAGCGGCGCGCGGGGTACTCGACGTCGCCGAACAACTGCTCCGTCTGGATGGGGTTCTCCTCGGGAATCTCGGGGTCACGCATACCCGGACCAAGCAGGGAGCATGCCGCCGGCACGGGCACGTCCGCACGTCGGAAGGCGCCGAGCTTTGTAGACTCTTCTCGGTATCGTTCGACGCCACGGCCACGCCGGCGGCCGTGTGCCGGGCACGCGGCATGCACGCTTGCCCGGCATGCGCTCACCACGACGATCGTTCCGACGCCTGGCCGGAGCGATCGGCCTCGGCCTCGCCGTAGCGTCCGCCGCCGCCATCGCGGGCGAGCAGCTCCGGTTCGAGGCGACCGCCTACTCCGATCCGGGCGACGAGACGGCCTCCGGGACGACGGCGCGCCGCGGCGTCGTCGCGGCGGATCGGCGCATCCTTCCGATCGGCACACGGATCCGGATCGAGGGTGCCGGAGAGTACTCGGGCGAGTACACGGTCGAGGACAGCGGCCGCACGATCAAGGGACGCGAGCTGGACATACACATCGCGGATGCGCGCGCCGCGAAGCGTTTCGGCCGCAAGACCGTCCAGGTCGAGGTGCTGCAGCGCGGCGACGGCCAAACCCGAGACTAGTCGCGATCGGGAAGAATGATACCCAAGGGGCGGAAGTGGATCCGGTCGCGAATCCGATCTTGCTCGTCGAGGACGACGTCGAGCTCCGGGACGTCTTGATCGTGCTGCTCGAGCTGAACGGCTACGAGGTCGTCGGCGCGGCGGACGGCGTCGAGGCGCTCGCACTGATGCGTGGCGGACTGCGGCCGTCGCTCATCGTCTTCGACTTGATGATGCCCAACAAGCCCGGGTGGGAGTTCCGCGCCGAGCAGCTCGCCGATCCCGACCTCGCGTCCATCCCGACCGTCGCCGTTTCCGCGGCAGTCCGCGGCGACGGCCTGCAGAAGGCCCTCCAAGTGGATACCTTCCTCGCGAAGCCCCTCGACGTCGACAAGCTGCTGGCGATCGCGGCGACGCACTGCCGGCGGGACCCGAAGGTCGAGGGACCTGCCTGACGCCGCTCAGCGCCCGGGAACGAGTCGCCGGCCGTTCACGACGGCCTGGATCGTCTCGAGCGACGGCAGCGACATGATGGAGGTCGTTCCGCGCGGCGATGCCGGCGTGCGCTCGTCCGCGGGTCTCGCCGTTTCGGTGCGGACCTCCGCCGGCCTCACCGATACCGGCACGATGGTCTCCGCCGCCCAGACCGGCGGCGTACCGAGGAGAACGACGAGCGACAACATCCAAGGGATCCGTCCTTGCATGGTCTTGACCTCCCGGCGGTTGCCAGCCAATCGCATGCCAGGCGCCTCGGAGGCAATCCCCCTTGATCAACTTTCTGCATACCTCGCCTCGCCGCAGCCTCGTCTACAAACTGCCGTGAATTTCGCTCCACCGGGTGACGCGTGAGCCGCCCCGAACGCGCCCGCACCTACCGGCTCCAGCTGCACGCCGGGTTCGGCTTCGACGCGGCCCGGGACGTCGTCCCCTACCTCCACGACCTCGGCGTGACCCATTGCTACCTGTCGCCCGTGCTGCAGGCCGGCGCGGGCAGCACACACGGCTACGACACCGTGGACCACGGACGACTGAGCGACGACCTCGGGGGCGAGGAGGGATTCGCCGCCTTCGCGGCGGCGACCACGGCGCACGGGATGGGCATCGTCGTCGACTTCGTCCCGAACCACATGAGCACCGACCCGACGGCGAATCGCTGGTGGCGCGACGTCCTCGAGCACGGCCGGGCGTCACCCTGGGCGGAGGTGTTCGACGTCGACTGGGAGCCCGTGAAGGACGAGCTGCACGGCCGCATCCTGCTGCCGGTGCTCGGAGCGGCCTACGGCGAGATCCTCGAGAGCGGCTCGCTCACCCTGGCCGTCGAGGACGGACGCGCGGCGGTTCGCGGCGCCGGCCTCGACGTCCCGATCGATCCGCGCGAGCTACCGCGCGTGCTCGAGCACCGCCTCGACGCGCTGCACGACCGGCTCGGTGCCGAGCATCCGGAGCTGATCGAGCTGCAGAGCGTCCTCACCGCCCTCCGCCATCTGCCGCCTCGCTCCGAGACGGACCCCGTCCGCCTCCGCGAGCGCCAGCGCGAGACCGAGGTGACCCGGGAGCGGCTCGTGCGGCTCGTCGAGTCGTCTCCGGCCGTCCGCGACCACGTCGACGCCGCCGTCGCCGCGCTGCGCGGCACGCCGGGCTCGCCGGAGACGTTCGACGCACTGCACGCCCTGCTCGATGCCCAGGCGTATCGGCTCGCGCACTGGCGGACCGCCTCGCACGAGATCAACTATCGCCGGTTCTTCGACGTCAACGGGCTCGCGGGCGTTCGCATGGAGGTGCCGCGCGTGTTCGACGCGACGCATGCGTTGCTCGAGCGGCTGGTGGCCGACGAACGCGTGGACGGCGTACGCCTCGACCACGTCGACGGCCTCTTCGATCCCGCGGCATACCTCGTCAGGCTCCGCGAGCGGCTCGGGACGGCGCCGTGGATCGTGGTCGAGAAGATCCTGGGCGAGCACGAAGCGCTGCCCGACGACTGGCCGGTGGACGGCACCAGCGGCTACGACTTCCTGAACGACGTGAGCGGCCTGTTCGTCGACGGCCGCGCGCGCCGTGCGCTCCTGCGGACCTATCAGCGCTTCACGCGCTCGCGCGAGGCGTTCGACGACGTCGTGCTGCGCAGCAAGCGGTACATCATGGACGCCAGCATGGCGAGCGAGCTGAACGTGCTCGCACACGCCCTGAACCGGCTCTCGGAGCGCGATCGCCGCACGCGCGACTTCACGCTGAACGCGCTCCGCCAGGGGCTGCGCGAGGTGGTGGCGGCGTTTCCCGTCTACCGCACGTACGTGAGCCCGCGCGGCGCCACCGACACCGATCGCGCCGCCGTGACCACGGCCATCGTCCGCGCGCGACGCCGGAACCCGACGCTCGACCGGTCGCTGTTCGCTTTCCTCGAGCGCGTGCTGCTCCCACGTCCCGACGAGGCCGACCGGCTCGCCGTCGCCATGAAGGTGCAGCAGTACACGGCGCCCGTGCAGGCCAAGGGCGTCGAAGACACCGCCTTCTACCGATGGGCGCCGCTGGCCTCGCTGAACGAAGTGGGTGGCGAGCCGGACCGCTTCGGCCTGACGCCCGCGGAGTTCCACGCCCGCAACGCGACCCGGCGGGCGCGCTGGCCCCACGCGATGCTGGCCACGGCGACGCACGACACCAAGCGCGGGGAGGACGCCCGCGTCCGGCTGCACGCGCTGTCGGAGCTGCCGCGCGAGTGGAGCCGGCACCTGACGGCGTGGGCGCGCGCGAACGCCGCCAACCGCACGCGCGTCGACGGGCGGCCCGCCCCCGAGCGCGCGGACGAGTACCTCTTCTACCAGACCCTCCTCGCCGTCTGGCCGCCGGGCGCGACGTCGCTGCCCCCCGACCTCGTCGAGCGCGTGCAGCAGTACCTGCTGAAGGCGGTACGCGAGGCCAAAGTACGCACGAGCTGGATGGTCGCCGACGAGGAGTACGAGGCGGCCCTGCTGCGCTTCGTCGAGCGCTCGCTGACCGGGCCGACCGCGGCGCGGTTCCTGCCGCAGCTGCTGCCCTTCGCCGCGCTCCTCGCTCGGCTCGGCATGGTCGCGTCGCTCGCCCAGACGGTGTTGAAGGCGGTCAGCCCGGGCGTCCCCGACGTCTACCAGGGCACCGAGCTGTGGGACCTGACGCTGGTCGACCCCGACAACCGCCGTCCGGTCGACTTCGCGCTCCGTCGCCGCGTGCTGGATGCGCTCGTCGCCGACGGCCTGCTCGACTGGGAGCGCGACGGCGACCGCGCCGGCGCGGTGCGCGCGCTGCTCGACACGTGGCCCGACGGCCGCATCAAGCTCGCGGTCATCGCGATCGCGGGCCGCCTGCGCCGCGCCGTCCCGGCGCCGTTCCGCGACGGGTGGTACGAGCCGCTGACGGTCGGCGGCCGGCATCCCGAGCACGTGGTCGCGCTGGCGCGGCGGCACGCCGGCGCGACGATCGTGGCGGTCGTACCCCGTCTCGTCGCGGGGCTCACGTCGGACGACCGGCCGCTGCCGGTCGGGCCCGACGTCTGGGGTGATACGCGATGCGCCCTGCCCGGCCTCGAGTCGGGCATCATCCTGCGCGACGCCTTCACCGGCGCGGCGCATCGGGTCGATCCGGGCGGCGGCCTGGACGTCGCCGCGGTGCTCGCGGCGTGTCCCGTCGCCCTGCTCTACGCGCGCGGCAGCTGAGTGTCGTCGGGCTCGTCGATGACGCGGTTCTCGATGACCCCGATGCCCTCGATCTCGATCCGCACGACGTCGCCGACCTTCAGGTACTTCTTGAGCGGCCCGCCGATGCCCGACGGCGTTCCCGTCGAGACGATCACGCCGGGCTCCAGCGTGAACACCGTCGACAGCGTCGCCACCATGTCCCAGCAGTCGAAGATGAACTCGCGCGTGTTCGAGTGCTGGCGCTGCTCGCCGTTGACCCACGTCCACAGGTCGAGGCCGTGCGGATCGAGCTCGTCGGCCGTGACGATCCAGGGACCGGTCGGGCCGTGCGTGTCGAACGACTTGCCGAGCGTCCACGTCGGCGCCTTGAACTGCCAGTCGCGCACGCTGACGTCGTCGACGACGATGAAGCCGGCGACGACCTCACGCGCGCGCTCCTTCGGCACGTGGCGGCAGCGCGTCCCGATGACGAAGCCGAGCTCGCCTTCGTAGTCGAGCTTGTTCGACACGCGGGGCAGGTGGATGGGGTCGTAGGGACCGGTCACGCACGCCGACTGCTTGTTGAAGAACAGCGGGAACTTCGGCGTCTCGAGGCCCGCTTCCTTGATGTGGTCGGCGTAGTTGAGGCCGAGGGCCAGGAACTCGGGCGGCCGTCGCACCGGCGCTTCCAGGCGAACGTCGGCGAGTGGGAGCCGCGGTCCGGGACGGTCGAGCGCCGCGGCGGCCGCGTCGAGGGCCGGCTTCCCCTTCGCCAGGAAGCCGATCATGTCGCGCGCGACGGAGCTCAGGTCGACGACTTCGTCGCCGTCGATCCCGCCGACGCGCGTCGACCCGCCGTGCGTGAAGGTGCAGAGCTTCATCGCATCGTGCGCAGCGTCGCGAGCGCCTCCGGGATGTGCTGCGTCGCCTTCAGCTGCGAGTTGAAGACGTGGCGGACGACGCCGCCCTTGTCGATCACGAACGTGACGCGCCCGGGCAGCACGCCGAGGCTCGCCGGCACCTTGTACGCCTTTCGCAGCTTGCCGCCCTGGTCGGACAGCAGGATGAACGGCAGCTTGTACTTCTCGGCGAACTTCCGGTGCGACTCCTCGCTGTCGGAGCTCACGCCGATGACCTCGGCGCCGATGTCCTTGAACTCCTCGTAGCTGTCGCGGAACGCGCACGACTCCTTCGTGCAGCCGGGCGTGTCGTCCTTCGGATAGAAGTAGAGCACGACCGCCTTCTTGCCGCGGAAGTCGGCCAACCGCACCGGGTTGCCGTTGCGATCGGGCAGCTCGAACTCGGGCGCTCGATCGCCCACGTTCACTCCCGGCGCACCGCCACCGAACAGATCGAGCAGTCCCATGTCGCTCCCTCCGTGCGAGCGGCCTAGCACGAGCCGGGCCGCGAGGTCACGCTTGGACCGTCACGCCCCGCCAGAATGCGACGTAGCCGGCGATGTTCTTCGCCGCGTCCTTGGGATCGGGATAGTACCAGGCGGCGTCGGCGTTCCGCTGCCCGTCCACCACGACGTCGTAGTAGCTGGCGATGCCCTTCCAGCCGCACGTCGTGTGCGTCGTGCTGTCCTGGAAGAATTCGCGCTTCACGGCGTCGGGCGGAAAGTAGCAGTTCCCCTCCACCGTCTCGCAGCGATCACTCTCCGCGATGACCTGACCGTTCCAGATGGCTTTCGGCATGCCGCCGACCATTCTCCCCGCGCGCCGCCCTGGCAAGGGGGGGCGCGCGCGTGATAGCGGGGCGCGCCATGGACGATGCGGTGGTGGTGCGGGAGTGTCGCGAGGCGTGTCCGGTGTGCGACGGGCGCGTCGAGCCGATGCGCGGGAAGCTGATCTGCTCGCGGTGTCGCGCGATCGTCGAGACCTGCTGTGACGGGGGGCGCCAAGGGCGCTCCTAGGTCCTCCCAGATCGCTACCGCACGGCGAGGAGCGAGGTCGTCAGCGTCGCGATCAGCTGCTCGTCGACGCCCGGAACGTTCGCGTCGCGGGCCAGCGCCTCGCGCACTTTGGCGATCGGGGTGGAGATCGGGCCGGAACGCCGCAGGGCCCACGGCAGTGCCGTGTCGATGGCCGTGATGGCCGCGCGCAGCTGGAGGAGCGTCGCCGCGGGCGGCGTGTCCTCTGGTGTCGCTTCCTGGACCTGCTTCGCGGCGGCGATCTGCGCACGGACGAACGCGACGTACGTCGCCGGATCGAGGCCGGCGTGCTTCGCCGAGGCGGCGGCGCGTTGCTCGACCTCCTTTTCCCGGGCCGGGTCTTCGATCGGCAGGTTCGCCGGGCGTTTCGCCGCGGCGACCAGCGGCATCAGCATCAGGCGGCGGGCGACCAGATCGATCACGCGGTCGACGCGCGGCGGGAGCGTCGGGTTCGAGGCCGCGCCGAGCCAGCGGGCGCGCAGCGCGGGCAGCGTTCCGTCGAGCTCGCGGTTCACCAGCCAGTCGTCGAGGGCCGGGGCCATGGCGGCCTGCTCGGGCGCGACCCAGTAGGCCTTGCGATCGTCCGACAGGACGCGGGCGACGCGCCAGCGCGGATCGTCGAGCAGCGTGCGCGCCTCGATCGTGTCGCTGACGATCGCGTCGACGCGTCCCGCCGTCAGCTCGGCGAGGAGCGTGCGGTTGTCGTCGACGGGGCGGAGCTCGACGTCGGGCAACGTCGCGCGCGCGACGCGCTCCAGGTGGCCGCCGCGGTTGACGGCGACCCGTCGCGGCGGCGGTCCGTCGGCCGCGACGATCAGCACCGCCTGCGCCCGCGCGACGGGACCGGTGAGCACGCCGGCCAGCAGACGCTCGGGGCGCACGGTGACGCCGCTCATCGCGACGTCGGCCTGGTTGGTCGCGATCGTCGCCGTCAGGTCGGACCAGCGGAACGGGACGAGCGCGATCGGACGGCCCGCGGCCTTCGCGTACGCGCGCGCGACCTCGACGTCGAAGCCGCTCCACGTGCCGTCGGCGGCGTGGAGCGAGAATGGGGGATAGTCGCCGCTCGACGCCACCCGCAGCGGCGGACGACCGCAGGCGGCGACTAGGAGCAGCAGGAGAACGACGCCGAGACGCGTGATCACGCCGACGGTCTACAGCGTGGCCTGGACGCGTGCCATCGCCGGACGTGCCGTGCAGCGCGTGAGCCATGCCTGCGCGTTCGGCGCGCCGGCCGAATCACACACGCAGGAGCACGCCGCGCGCCGTCTGGCCCGTGGCGCGCGCGACGGCGTCGACGTAGAGCGCGACCTGCCGCTGGTACTGCTCCTCGCGCTCGACGCCCAGCCCGAGGTCGGTCTTCCAGTCGACCACCGTCCAGCCATCGGCGTCCCGGAACGCCGCATCGACGATACCCTCGACGAGCGTGCCGTCGTCGAGCCGCAGCAGCACCGGCGTCTCGCGGCGACACTCGTCCGCCGCCGCCGCGCGACGGAGCAACGGATGCGCGAGGATCTCGCGGACGACGTCGACGGCGGCCGCCACCTCGTCCGCCGGCGCGGCGAGCACGCGTCCTTCGAGCTCCGCGGCCGCGCGGATCGCCGTGTCCTCCGCCGCGAGCGGCACCGTGGCGAGCACCGCGTGGACCAGCGTGCCGAAACGCCGCCCGTGCGGGCGCGGCCCGGAGAGACCGACGCGCTCGGTGCGCACGTCGCGCGCCGCCGTCCCGACGACGGCGTGCTCGGTGGCGGTGACCACCCGCAGGCTCGGCACGACGCCCACCGAGCGCACGCGCTGGCGCTCGGCCTGCCAGGCGTCGTGCGCGCGTAGGCCGTCCTGGGACCGCGCTCCGTGCTCGTCCGCCGTCAGGAGCTTCTGCTGCTTCAGGCCGACGTTCTCGTCGACGAGGAGCGCCAGCGCTTCCGGCGCCCACCACACGACGGTGTGCTCGCCGGCCTGGGGGCGATGACGTCCCGGCGCGACCGCGGCATCGGGGCGCAGCACGTTCTCGGGCCGCTCGAGGACCGCGTCGCCGGTGAGCGGCGGACACGCCGGCGGCTGCGTCGTGTCGGGCAGGCGCGCGTGCAGCGGCTCCGGGTAGATCGCCGGGTGCAGCGTGTCGAGCCACCCCTCCTGGGGCTGGTCGGCGACGGCGGGCACGACGAGCAGGTCGCGCGCGCGCGTCGCGGCGACATACAGGAGCCGCACGGCCTCTTCGCGCTCGCGCGCGAGCTCCTCCTCCCGATGATCGGCGAGGTCCGGCGGCAAGGCGCCGGCGAGCCGCATCGCCGCCAGCCGGCGCACGGGATCGATGTGACGGCTCGGCTCCGTCGGCGTCGCGTTCGCCGTCAGGTCGGCGAGGATGACCACTGGGAACTCCAGCCCCTTCGCGCGGTGGACGGTCATGATGCGCACGCCTTCGGAGCCGTCCTCGAGGATCGGCGCCTCACCCGCCTCGCCCGACGCGGCATCGCGCTCGAGGCGCTCGACGAACGCACGGAACGACGTCACGCCGTGCCGCTCGGCGCGCCGCGCGAGGTCCATCAGGCGGGTGACGTTGGCGAGCGCCTGCTCGCCGGTCGGCCAGATGGCGAGGCCGGCATGCGCACGCACCGCTGCGAGCAGCCGCGCGATCGTGTCGGCGACGGGACGGCGGTTCCGATGGCGGTGCAGGTCGCGCAGCACGGCGAGCGCGTCGGCGACCTCGACCAGGTGCGGCGGCAAATCGTCGGGCAACGTGCGGAACGGGTGCAGCGAGCGAAAGCGCTCGCGCCATGCCAGCAGCGCGCCGTCGCCGAGCGCGAACAGCGGGCCGCGCAGGACGGCGAACAGCGCCAGGTCGTCGTCGGGCCGCTCGATCGCGCCGAGCGCGTTGCGCAGCGCGCCCACCTCCTCGCGGACGTGGAACGAGCTGCCGCCGACCAGCACGTGCCGCAGCTGGCGGGCTTCGAGCGCGCGCACGTAGTCGCGCGTGACGTCGCGCCCCCACGACTTCATGCGCCGGAAGAGGATGCAGACGTGGCGCGGCTGCACCGGCACCGCCTCGTTCGGCCGCTCGCGCTCGGTGACGGTCCAGCCGCTCTTCGTCACCAGCCAGTGCGCGAACGCCGCGATCGCGTCGGGCAGCGATTCCTCGATGCGCCAGTTCACGACGGTGCCGTAATCGCCGTACGGCCGCGGCACCGGCAGCGCGATCACCGCCGGCTGCTCCGGATGCGCGGGGCGCGCCGGCGCGAGCGGCACGTACTCGGCCTGCGCCTCCGCCGTCTCCATCGCCGGCGCGAACGCGGCGTTCACGGCCTGCTGGATCGCCGGCACGGCGCGGAAGCTGACGGTGAGATGGACGACGTCGGCCCCCGCGGCCCGCAGCCGCTGCTTCACCCCGGTGTACAGCGTCACGTCGGCGCGCCGGAACCGGTAGATCGACTGCTTCGGATCGCCGACGACGAAGAGCTTGCCGGGCACGGGCCGGACGCGGAGCCAGTCGTCCTCGGCGGGATCGTCGGCCGCGAGCAACAGGAGCAGCTCGGCCTGCAGCGGGTCGGTGTCCTGGAACTCGTCGACGAAGATGTGCGCGAACCGCTGCTGCAGCTCCGCGCGCGTCACGGCGTCGCGCTGCACGAGGTCGCGGGCGCGCAGCAGGAGGTCCAGGAAGTCGAGGCACCCCGCGCGCCGTTTGATGTGCTCGTACGCCGCGACGACCGGCCACAGGTCGGCGCGCAGCCGCGGCGCGAGGTCGGCGCCGGCGTCGGCGGTGAAGCGATCGAGCCGCTCTTTCAGCGCGTCGCGGCGGGCGATCAGCGCCACCTTCGCGGTCTCCCCCTGCCGCGGGCGCCAGCCGCGCCAGCGCCAGTGCTTCGCGCGCGAGAACGTCGTCAGGTCGGCCTCGAGGCCGTCGTAGTCGCGCGCCGCCGCCGACTCGCGGCGCTGCACGTCCTCCATGAACCGGCGAATCTCGCGCAGCGACTTGACGAACCAGTCGTTGCCGTCGCCGCCCTCGGCGGCAGCGCCCAGCACGGCGAGCTCGGCGAGGATCGCGTCGATCTCGGCGTCGCGCCCGAACGGCGCGTGGCGCCATTCCGCCGGGAAGTCGCGCCAGCACGCGAGCTCCCACGCGGCGCTGCGCAGCTTCTCGCGCGGCCCGTCGTCCCCGCGGGCGCGCTGGCGCAGCACGCGGCGCACGCCGTCGCCGGGACGATCGAGCTGGCGCTCGAACCAGCGGTCGAACACGCGGTCGAAGAGCGGACCCGCGACCTCCTCGGGCGCCACCTGGAACTGCGGATCGACGCCCGCCTCCACCGGGCGCTCGCGCAGCAGCTCGGCGCAGAAGGCGTGGATCGTGCCGATGCGCGCGGCCTCCAGCTGCGGCAGCGCGGCGGTGAGGCGATCGCGCGCCGCGGGATCGCAGGCGGGATCCTGCCGCACCTTCTCGATCTCGGTGCGGAGCCGCAGCTTGAGCTCCCCCGCCGCCGGCTCGGTGAACGTGACGGCGACGATGCGGTCGAGCTGCGCGCGCCCCGCCATCAGCGCCGACACCATGCGGCCGACCAGCGCGGTCGTCTTCCCGGTTCCGGCCGCCGCTTCCACCACGAGCGTGGTGTCGAGGTCGTCGCGGATGCGATCGCGCGCGGCCTGATCGGCCAGCGGAGCGGACATGGCGACGGTTCCTAGGAGGGCGCCGCGCGCGGGTCAACCGCGCGCGGCGCCCGTCGCTCAGTCGTCGTAGTGACGGTACCGGCGATCGTTACGATCGTAGTGGTCGCGGCGGTCGTAGTGATGATGATGGCGATGACGATGGCGATGGCGCCATCGCCAGTAGCGCGAGCGATACGGCGGCCGCACGAAGTAGATCGGCGGCGCGGGGCGGTGATAGGTCACCGGCGGCGGTGGCGGAGGCCCGAACACCAACGCGGCGGCGGGACGCGGAGCGGACAGGACGAGCACCGAAGCGAGCACGACGAGCGGTACGACCTTCACCAGGACACCCATGACATCCTCCTCTCGACGCGCCTCGAACAGAACCGCGCGGACGAGGTTACGTCAGGGCAGGTCGCGGAGTCGTGTGAGCGACGCGAGCCGCTCCTTCGGCTTTCGCGTCGTGCGTACCTCCTCGTAGGGACCGCAGACCGGACGATAGTCGCAGTACGTGCACGCGCCGGCCTCCGGCGCCGCGGGCAGGAATCCCTGCTGCAGCGCTTCGCCGACGATGCGCACGACCTCGTCGACGTACGAGCGCGCACGCGCGTCGAGCGGCACGACGCGCTCGGTGTAGGCGCCCGTCGAGGTGCAGTAGTAGAGACGGCCCGACTCGACGGGCGCGCCGAGCATCTGCTCGCACACGAGCGCGTAGAGCACCGGCTGCAGCACCTTGCCGCCGCCGACGACGACACCCTCCTTCGCCCACACCTTGCCGGTCTTGTGATCCGTCGCGCGCAGGCCGCCGTGCGGATGCCGCTCGACGAGGTCGATCGAGCCGCGCAGGCGCAGCGACGGCGTCACCTGCACGGGCTCGCGCCGGCTCTCCGGATCGAGGTACTCGCGGTCGCCCGACGGCAGGCCGAATGCCAGCTCGAAACGCGACGGCACCCAGCCCTCGGGATCGTCGACCTGGCGCCGGAGCCACTCGCGCAGGTCGACGCGCAGCTGCTCGATGCCGTCCTGCCAGACACGCGGAATCGCCGGCCGCAGCTTCTCCGCCAGCTTCTTCGCCTCGAAGGTCAGTATCTCGTCGAGCACGTCGTTCGCCGCCGGCAGCGTCCCGGCCTTCAGCGGCAGGCGGCGCTCGTCGCGCAGCCGCATCAGCACGCCGAACTGCACGTCGTGGAAGAGCCCGCCGCGCGTCAGCGGGTCCATCACCTCGACGGCGACCGGATCTTCGCGCGGCGCGAGCCGGTGGATCGCCTGCAGGAAGAACCGATAGGGACACGCCGCGAAATGTTGCAGCGCGGTGGGCGAGAACGAGCGTCGCGCCAGCTGGTGGCGCTCGAGCGCCTCGAGCGCGAACGGCTCGGGGTCGACGAGGCCGTCGGCCGGCGTCCACCGACGGATCCAGCGACGGCCGCGCGCACGGAGCGCGCGCGCGAGATGCGGATTCGCGCCGAGCAGGTAATGCGCGGTGCCGAGCGTCGTCGCCTCGTCCGCGTCGAGCAGCGGGGCGAGCAGCGCCAGGTCGTATTCCGCCTCGTCGACGGCATCCGCCGCGCGCGCGGGCGCGGGCCAGCCCAATCGTGCGGGCGTGTCCTTGACCGCGCGCGCGGTGAGCTCGTCGAACCCGGGCAAGATGCCCTCCGTCGCCTGCAGCGCCTCCAGCGCGTAGAACGACGGCACGCGCGGGCGCGCGCGCTCCACGTCGACCCGCGGATACGAGAGGAACACGCGCCGGGTCGCCGCGCCCACGGCAAGGCGCAGCGCCAGCCGCTCGCCCTGCACGCGCTCCGTCTCTACGGGCAGCTCGGCGGCGAGCGCGCGACGCTGGTCGTCGAGCAGGACCGGATCCTCGACGATCGCGGCGGGGAAGAGGTTCTCGGCGAGCCCCGGCACGAAGACCACGTCGAACGCCATCCCGCGCACCGTCCGCGCCGGCGCGACGAACACGGCGCCGTAGCGGCGGCGCGGCGGCGGCTCGGTGACGTCGCGGAGACGCGGCGCGAGCACGAGTCGCAGCTCGTCGAGGTCGACCGGCCCGACGGGCGCCATCGGCGCGAGCTCCGCGAGCGTCGCTTTCACCTGCGCGGGCGCGCGGAGCGCTTTGTCTGCGAGCGCGTCGAGCGCCTCGAGCCAGTCGCCCCAGCGGGCCAGGTCGGGCAGTGCAGCCAGCTGTCCGACGAGGTCCAGCGCGAACGCGCGCAGGTGCTCGAGGTCGCGCAGCTGGCGATCGAGGTACGCGATACGTGCGTCGTCCTCGTCGCCGATGGCCTCGCGACGGCGGCGGAGGTCGGCGTCGAGCCCGTTCAGACGCTCCGTCCAGCGCTCGACGCCGCCGCCGATCACCGACGCCTCGACGAGGAGCTGCTCCCAGTGCCGCGGCGCGCGCAGGGTCCCGGCGACGACCGGCACCGCGTCGGGATCCGGAACGACGGGATCGGCGGGCGGCGTCTCGTCTGGCGCCGGCGGTGCGGGGACGAGGTCGCTCTGCGGCGGCAGCCAGGCGTCGGCACGCGCCGCGCCCGGGTCGGGGACCTGCGACAGCGAGAGGTATTCGGCGAAGCGACGCGCCGAGAGCCCTTCCGCCTTGCAGGCGAGGAGCGTCAGCAGCGCGCGACCGCCGGCGTGGGGACGCCGCGTACCGCGCGCGAAGAACGACGGGATCTCCGCGCGGCCGAACGCCTCCTCGAGGTGCGCGGCGTACTCGCCGGGCGCGTGCAGCAGGACCGCCATGCGATCGAACGGCACGCCGCGCGCCGCTTCGGCCTGCACGGCGCGCGCGATCTCGACGCACTCGCGCGCTTCGCCCGGCCACGCCGACAGGCGCACAGTGTCGTCGAGCGGTGCCGGCGCCGGCGGACGGTCGCCGAAGAGGTGCTGCTGCAGCGATGCGAGCGAGCCCGCGCCGGGCGCCGGCGAGCGCTCCGGCACACCGTCGAGCGCGCGGGTCAGGCGGCGGAGCGCCACCGCGTCGCCGGCGGCGACGGTCGCGAGGACGCGCGGCGCACGCGTCGCGAGCGCGGCGACGAGACGCTCTTCGAGCGCCGTCGTCACCGGCAGATCGAGCAACAGCAGCGGCAGCCCCGCGAGCGGCGTGCCGTCGTCGATCGCGGCCAGCGCCGCCTCGAACACCGTCGCGCGATCGGCGAGCCCTGCCCCGCGCAGCTCGTCGGCGACGGCGTCGGCGAGGCGCGCGAGGTCGGCGCCGCCGCGCGGCAGCGCGCGCAGCCGATCGGAGCCGACCGCGTGCATGCGCAGCTCCTCCAGCGTGCGCGCGACCGCCGGCGGGAACCCCGGTCGATCCGCGACCGGCGCGAAGTAGGTGAACGCCCCTTTCGCCTCGAGCAGATGGACGGCGCGCGCGGCGACGGCCGAATGCGAGAGCGCCGTCGCGGGCGCGAGACCGGCGCGCACGAGCGCCGGCGTCGCCAGGCGCGCGGCCAGACGCTCCAGCGTGAGCCGCACGACGCCGAAGCGCGCGCCCGCACCACCGAGCTCGGCGCGCACCAGCTCGTCGCACGCCTCCCATCCTGGCGCGACGACGAGCACCTCGGTGTCGCACGGAATCGCCGCGAGCCATGACGACGCGGCCGCGAGTCGCGTGGCGGCGTCGGCGGCGACGAGCAGCCGCCGCGCCGCCGTCTCCTGCCGTCCCCGTCCCGCCATCGCGCCGTTATCGCCCACCGCGGGACCGCGGGGAAGATGCGCGGTTTGATACCGGGCGGTCCGCGTGGCACCACCGAAGCGGATGCGGTGGGTGGCGGTGGGCGCGCTGGCGCTGGCGACCGGCGTGCACGCGTCGCCGTGGCTCGGCTTCTCGTGGCTCGCGTCGGCGCCGTCCCAAGGCGTGCAGCTGCGCGCGCAGCTTCGCGTCGCGGGCGCGAGCCTGCGCGGGCGGATCACCGCATGCGACGGCGACGGCCCCTGCCCGCTGGCCGCCGCACGGCTGGCGCTCGACGCATCGCCGTACGCGCGCAGCGCACGCGAGGAGGTCGACCAGCTGACCGGCACGATCACGCTCGGCGACGGCACCGTCTGCACGTTCGCGGGCGACGTGTGGCAGGTCGAGGTCCGCGGCCGGCGCATCCCGCGCGGCGCGCTGCACGGCCAGATCGCGTGTCCGACGTTCGGCCTCGCCAGCCTGTCGATGTGGGTGAAGGGCTACCGCCAGCCGCTGGGTGCCGTGCGATGATCCTTCGCGCCGTCGCCCTCGCGCTGGGCCTCGCGGCCGGCGTCGCCGACGTCGTGCAGGCGGGCGCGCCGTCGACGAGCCCGCACGGCGTCAACGGCTCGTCGCGCGGGTTGCCGCACGCGCTCGCGCAGGGCCGGCAGGCCGGGTTCGGCTGGCTGCGCGTCTTCATCTTCTGGAGCGCGGTGCAGCCGACGCCCGCGCCGCCCGACTGGGACGCGCCCACGATCGGCGCCCCGTGCGGCAACTGGCCGCTCGAGTCGGCCCGGCAGATCGTCACGGAAGCGCGCGCGGCCGGCTACTCGGTGATCGCCACCCTCTTCAGCACGCCGTGCTGGGCGACGCCGGCCGGGGGCAGCGGGACGTGCGTCAACAAGGCGCCGACGCCCGCGGCATTCCAGGCGTTCACCGCCGCGGCCGCCGCCGCGCTCGGCGACCACGTCGACGTGTGGGAGCTCTGGAACGAGCCGAACTTCGCCGCCCACTGGACGGGGTCGCCCGCGGCCTACCGCGACACGATCCTCGTGCCCGGGTACGACGGCATCAAGAGCGCCGATCCCGACGCGCGCGTCGCCGGACCGACGCTCATGCTCGGCAACTTCTATTCGCCCGAGAAGAGCAGCGCGTTCGCCGATTACGTCCTCGACGGCAACCAGCTCGCCCGTCCCATCGACGTTCTCACGTTCCACGCCTACAGCAACGGCGTGAAGAACATCCGGCGGGCGATCGCCGCGCCCCACGCGTTCGCCGACGCCCACGGCATCCCCGAGGTCTGGATGACGGAGTTCGGCTGGAGCGCGGCGGGCGACGGCACCGCCAACGCGTGCCCACACTGTCCGAGCGAGACCGCGTGCGGCAACAAGATCGACGCCGTGCTGTCGCTGGTCGGCGCGGTCGCCACCCCACGCTTCACCCGCGCCTTCCTCTACTCGCTGCACGACCGCGTGCGGCCGACGTGCGAGCTCGACTGCCTGCTCGGCCTGATCGACGTGCAAGGCGTGCCGAAGGCCCGCTACGGCGTCGTGCAGAGCGCGCTCTGTCCGACGCCGGGCAGCTGCCCGCCATGACCCGGCCGACGACTCGGCCGACGACTCGGCCGACGACTCAGCCGACGGCGATCTCGATGCGCTCGGGCGCGGCGATGCCGGCCGCCGCGCACAGCTCGGCGGCCGATGTCCGCAGCGCATCGACGACCATGCGCGGGTCGGACACGCCGTCCCAGTCGGCGTTGATCCCCCAGCAGAGCCGGCCGTCGTAGCTGAAGAGCGCGATCCCGAGCGTCTGGTTCTCGAACAGCGGCACGAACGGGAACCCGTAGCGGAGCCGCGCCCCGAGCAGCCACAGCGGCAGCGGCGGTCCGGGCACGTTGGTGACGATGAGGTTGTAGGGGCTGAGTCGCGACGTGAGCCGCGCACCGAGCAGCAGCACGCCGGGCGCCGCATGCTCGGCGGCACGTCCGAGCAGGTCGGCTCCCAGCTCCATGCGCACGGCCTTCAGCCGCGCGGTCGTCTCACACACCGCCGCGTGACGGCGCCGCGCATCGGGCTCCCCGACGGGCAGCGGCACGAGCCATCCCGAGACCCGGTTGTTGATGGCGCCCTGCTCGTCGGCGGTGCGCACGCTCACCGGGACGACGACGCGGAAGTCGATGCGGTCCGGCGCGGCGCCGCGCGCCGCGAGGAGCGTGCGCATGGCGCCGGCCACGATCGCGAGGGCGACGTCGTTCACGGTGCCGCCGAGCGCCCCGCGGACGGCGCGCACCGTGTCCATGTCCTGCATCCACCAGTCGAGGCGACGATGCGGACCGATCGGACGGTTCAGCGGATTCGCACCGAGCCGCCGCGCCCCGGTGGCGACGAGCGCCCACAGCGCACGCAGCGGCGCGAGCATGTCGTCGCGCAGCGCCCACGGATCACGCAGGCTCTGCGCCACGCCGGACAGGAGCGCGAGCGGCACGCGCGCCTGCCCGAGCACCTCGTCGCCCAGCATCTCGATGCCGGTCGGGGCCGGCCTGGCGCGCCACGGCTCCGGCGGGTCGAGATGCTGCTGCGGCTCGGGCGTGAGCAGCGCGGCGAAGAGATCGAACGCCGAGATGCCGTCGGCGAGGGCGTGGTGCGTCTTCACCAGCAGCGCGAAGCCGCCGTCCTGCAAGCCCTCGATGACCCAGATCTCCCAGAGCGGCTTCCCGCGATCGAGCTGCTGCGAGAAGATGCGCCCGGCGAGCCGCTTCAGCTGGGCGTCGTCGCCGGGTCGCGGCACCGCCGTGTGCCGCACGTGATAGCTCAGGTCGAAGTGGTCGTCGTCGACCCACACCGGACGGTTGCGGACGGGAATCCACGCCAGCCGCTGCCGGTAGCGCGGCACCAGATGCAGCCGCGAGGCGATGTGGGCGCGGATGCGGTCGACGTCGACGCCCCCGTCGGCCGTCGCGAGCGAGCCCGGCTCGAACAGCGTGACGCCGCCGAGGTGCATGTGCGCCGGCCCGTCCTCGAAATGCAGGAAGACGCGGTCCTGCGCCGAGAGCCGCTCGTAGAAGACGGACACGCGGGAGGGCTACGCCGGAACGACGTCGGGGGCAAGACGACGCCCCCGACCGTCGTCCGGCTCATGCTCAGGGCTTGCAGGGCACGAACTGGATGCGGCCGCCCGAGAGGATCTCCCGAGCTACCACGCGTCCCACGAACGTGCCCTGATCGCCGATGTGCATCGTACGCTCAGGCGCGCAGAAGAAGCCGCGCACGTTTCCGCCGACGCCGCCCGAGACGTTGAACCGACCCACGTCCTCTGAACCGTAGCCGAAGACCATCAGGCGAACCGCGTCGTTTTCCGCCGGATCCTCGATGCACCCGGCCAGGACGTCGCCGCTCTCCGGAATACCGAACTGCGCCGCCTTGCCGACGTTGAACGATCCGACGTGCAGTTCGACCTCGCCCGAATCCGGGATCGTCACGGTGGAGTTCTTCGCGACGTCGAGCTTGCATATCTGATAGCGGCCGGCCGCGAGCTCGAGCGTCGCATTCTTCTGGACGACGACGTGCGCATACCGCGTGTACGGGGCGAGCGGGACCGTGCTCCCCGAGAGGATGGTCTGCGTGTCCGTGACGTTGCCGCCCGTCATGCCCGGCAGCGAGGGCGTGTCCGCGAAGTCGCAGACGGACCATCCGTCGCCGTTCTGGTGCATCCCGCACAGCGCGCCCACGTCGCCGTAGTCGAGCTTGCAGCCGTCCACGCAGTCCTCGTCCTCCTCACCGCAGACGCTGCAGCTGTCGTTGCCGTCGCCCACGACTTCCTCGTCCACCACGAGATCGATGTCGCCGATGATCGGCGGCGCCCACGTTCGCCGGAAGTCTTCGCCGACGATACAGACGTTCTCCTCGTCGCCGTTGTTGGTGTTGATCGAGAGGTCCGCCAGCGGAATCTCGTTCGACAGGAGGCGGCCGACGAACGTCTTGTCGGTCTTCGGCTTCGGGCGGAAGCGCGTCTTGGCGCCGACCAGCGTCGTCCCTTCATGGTAATCCGCCGCGTCGTGGATGATGACGCCGCACGGACCGTTCTTGTCGTTCGTCGGCCGCACGCAGTTCACGCCGACGTTGGCGGGCTTGCAGCCCTGGATGTCGCCGAGCTTGGCATGCACGAGCGCCAGCAGGTCGAAGTCGGCCGCGGACGGCGGCGCGGCGGTACCGCACGTCGTCTCGACGAGACAATTCACCGCACCGGCTTCGATCGTGCAGGTTTCATTCGACGGGTAGCTCGGGCACTCCTCATCGAGGAATGCGGCGCCAGCCACCGAGGCGACGGCGAGCAGCGGAAGCATCATCCGGAAGGTGTGCATCGTCGCTCCTCTCATCCGCAGGTGAGCGGCTCGTAGCCGTAGGTGGGGCTCGGCGTCAGCGTGACGCCGGTGAACGACGGCGCCGACGCGCACGTCGACGCGTCGCAGACGCCGTCGGCGTTGCCGTCGGTGCAGGCGCACGTGATCTGATTGCCCTCGGGATCGTCGGCGAGGATGGAAACGCCGGACCCCGTCAACGAGGTCACGTACCGGAGCCGCGTCTGCCCGGTCCCCGACGCGTTGCGCGTCTTGAGATGTCCATTGACGACGATCGCGCAAGCCGCGAGGTCGATCATGGCGCCGTCCTGCGCGCCGCTCGACGTCGACTTCGCCTCGATTGCGGCGCCGATGGTCAGCGTGCCGCGCGCGTACACGGCGACCTCGCCGCCCGCGCTACTCGTGCCGGCCGCGTTGGCGGTGATCGTCCCGTTCACGGTGACGTTGCCGACGCCGCGGACGTCCACCGTCCCGCCTTCGCCGCCGTTCCCTCCGCCCGACACGTCGAGGCTGCTGCCCGATGCCGCCGTGACGTTGCCCGTCCGGCCCACGAGGCGAATCCGCCCGCCGCGCGATCCGCTCGTCGCGGTCGCCGTGAGCGCGCCGCTGATGGTGCCGCTCCCCATGGCGATGTCGATGAGGCCGCCCTCGCCACCCGCGGTACCGCCCGTCCCGCTGGCGTTGACGTTGTGATCGAGCGTCATCGCGCCGGCCGACGCGAGCGCCACCTCGCCGCCGTCACCGCCGAGCTCGCCGTACGCCAGGACCTCCTGATCGAGCTCGAGCGTCCCGCCGGCCCGGATCGTGATGGCGCCGCCGTCGCCGGGCACCTGTCCGCTCGACGCTCCGTCGCCCGCCGCTTCGACGGGCCCCTGCAGGTGGACGTTGCCGGGACCTTCGAGCCGGATGATGCCGCCGTCGCCGCCGGTCGTACCGTTCGCGTGGATCGCGCTCGTCGCGGTCACCGCGCCGCCCGACGTCGCCAGGATCATGCCGCCGTGATCCGCGGTACCGCCGTCGGCGTTCACGTCCTGCCCGAGGAGGTGCACCCCGGCGCTGGCGTCCATGACCACGACGCCGCCGTCCCGCACGTCGATCTTTCCGGGCGAGTTGCTCACCGACTCCGTACGGATGGCGCCGGTGTTCGCGTCGTTCGCGTTGCCCCCGACGGCCTTCAGCGACAGCCGTCCGCCGCGCGCCTGCGCCGTGCCACGGACGGTGATCGAGCCGGCCGTGATCGAGACGTCGTCGCCGTCGGCCGCCTGCACCTTGGCGTTGTTGTGGACGATCAGGCCGATCGTGCCGAAGTCCAGGCTACAGCCGTCCGAGATGGTGTGCGTCCCCATCACTACGCAGACGTTCGGATCCGGCGGCGGTGGTGTCGGGGGACAGAGCGCGTTTTCGCTGCACGTCGCGCCAGCGGTTCCGGCGAGGGCGAGCAGCGCCAGCATGGTTCCGAGCCGCATCGATCGCATCGCGCCTCCGTTCAGTTCGTGAAGATGGGCCACTGTCGCATGGACGCCGGACACTGGCGGTCGAGCGGCTTCCAGACGTAGTCGTCGGTCGAGCCGCGCAGCTCCCAGAACTCGGCCAGGCAGCAGTCGATCTTGTCGATGATGGTCTGCGGCGCCGGCGGCGGCGTCGGATCTTCCGGGTCGACGACGGGGCACGCGCCTTCGCGCGCTGCACCGAGATACGCGGGATCGCCGGCGAGCAGGTTGTTCGGATCGCTCTGCTGGCTCACCACGTCGTCCGGCGTCCAGTTGAGGTCGTAGAGTCTCGTCGTCCGCCGAACGCCCTGATTGTTGCCGGAGCGGACGGCCTTCAGCATCACCGGCCGACATGCGCCCTCCGGGACGCAGTCGGCGGCGCTCGTGCATGCCATGCCCCGGTAGTCGCTGAAGTCGTTGGTGAAGGTGCACACGTCGAGCGACGCGCTGCACGCCTGCGCACCGCAGCCGCCCGCGTCGCACGCGCAGTGGGCGTCGCTCGTGCATCCCTGCGAGGGCCGGTTGACGCATCGTCGCGCGTCCATCACGCAGGTGTCCGCGGCGTCGCAGTCGGAGTTCTCGAGACACGGACGCCGATGGTTCTGGGGCGACGCCGTGAGCGAGTTCGCGCACAGGCCGAAGTACCCCGCCCGGTTGATCAGGTACGCGCGGTCGTTGTCGCCGATCGTGTCGTCGAGCCCGTTGCCGCCGTAGAACAGGTCGCGAACGAATCCCTGCGACATGCCCCCGTCGACGAACGGCGCGAGCGTCCGCGCCAACGGGTAGCGGTTCATCGCGTCGGGCGTCGTGTTCGACGCGTGCCCCACGTAGTCGATCGCGGTCGGCAGCACGTCGTAGAAGGCCGCGAGCTGCGACTGTTCGTCCATCACCTTGCCGTCGGTTCCCCCTGGCGGGCGGACGATCAGCGCGGCCCGATGGGCGTTCTCGCCGGCCTGCCCGTTGTCGTTCTTCGAGTTGGGCAGCAGGTAGGCGTTGTCGGCGGTGACCACCATCGTCGTGTGGTCCCAGAGCGACGTCTTCGTGCCGTCGTCGCACACGCAGGTGCGCTTCAGCTCGTCGATGATCGTCCCGAGCCCCGCGTCGAACTGCGAGACGCGCGACAGATGTTTCTCCCCGGCATCGAGCGTCGTGCCCGGCGGCTCGTAGAGCGTGTCGAAGAACTCGGCGTTCGTGCCGACGTGCGGCAGGACGGGCGCGTACCACGCGAAGAACGGCTTCGTCGGATCGCTGCCCGAAGCCGTCATTGCCGTCGCCACCTCGGACATCAGCGGCGCGACGCTCGAGTCCCCCGCCTGGTAGCTGGCGGTGGGAATCTGGCCGCATTGCAGCGCCTGCGCGCATTGCGACCCGGCGTTGCAGGCGAACTTGCCCACCTTCGGACCGCTCTTGCCCGTCTGCTCCTCCGCCGAGTAGCTCTGCGCGGCTGCGTTCCCGACTTCGATCTTGCCGACGGCGATCCGGTGGGACGGCAGCCGCCCCATCGGATCGGAGGTTCCGCCGTTCAGCCACCAGGCGATCGTGTGGAAATCGTCGCAGATGCCGGACCCGTAGCCGGCACAGTGGCCGTTGTTGTTCGCATCGCACTCGTAGGGCAGGTCCAGCTCGGGCGTGCTGCTCGACCAATGCCGGCACTGATGCAGGTTGTCCTGCCCGAGCGTGATCGAGTTGCGATGCCGCAGCACGCGGCCGAGCGTCAGCGCCTCGCGTCCCGGCGTGCACTTCTGGCCACCGACGTGCGCTCGCCCGAAGACGATGCCCTCCGCCGCGAGCAGGTCGATCGTCGGCGTGTGGACGATCTGCTCGCGCGCCGGCGGCGGCGTTCCACGCGCGTACTGCCAGGAATCGTCGCCGGGTTGCCGATACCGGCACGACAGATCGTGCAGACGCAACGGGTTCTGGCCCGTCGTGCACTGCTGGCCCCAGACCGGGCAGTCGGTCCGCGGTCCGCACGATTCGGGGGTCCGCGCGCACAGCCAGTCGTCCGCGTCGCCGGCGGAGCCGTTGGCGTTCACGGCTTCGCACGTGTCGTTGCAGTCGATGTCTTCGCTGCACGAGAAAGTCCCCGGCGGACGATTCGTGCAGTATCCCCCGTCGCACCGTCCACGACCGCACACGAAGTCGCCGCCTTCGACGCAGGACGCCCGCGGGGAGCAGAGCCCGTCCGAGCACACCTGCGGCCACTGTCCCGACGCGACGGCGCAATCGGCGTCGACGACGCACTGTTGGTAGAACCCGTGCCGGCACGGGCGGTCGACGCACGTGCCGCCCGACGGACAGTCGAGGCTGGCGGTCGTGCACGTCGTCGTCAGCGCGTTGCTGCAGACCTGCGGCGGCGACGGGTCGGCATCGTCGCACGTGCCGTCGCCCGGGCAGTCGGCATCCCGCTGGCAGTAGATCCACGCGGCGTTGCTGCACGTCTGCGTGCAGTGCGTGTCGGCCGCCGGCGCGGCGCAGCGGCCATGCTGGAAACCGAACTGGCAGTAGCCCTGGTCGTCCATGACGGCCAGCACCAGGCTGCTGCGGTTCTCGTCGTCGACCCACGCGGCATCGGGCGTGGTACACGCGCCGCTGCAGAAGCCCTCGCTGGCCGGATTGCGCCCACCGGACGTCGGACAGGTGAACCCGCTCGCCATCCCGGGCGCCACGGCCACTGCGAGCACCGCCGCCATCGCCCAACCGGTCGCCCGGCGCGCCGCATCCATGTCGGCCTCCGTTCCGATCCTCGCGACACTCCGTCGCGAGTCGCTGCATTAGCGAAGACTGCAAACGACTGTCAAGTAGATTTGCTAGCAATCGCACTCGCGACTCGACTTTGGATGCGGCGCCTGCCCGACGATTCCCAATCGGGGTCCGCCGCCGTCCGCGTGGCGCCGTCGGCCCGGCGTGGTACAGGGCAGGCCATGCCTCCCACCACTCGCCGCGTCGTCTCGATGCTGCCCGCCGCGACCGAGATCATCGCCGCGCTCGGCATGGTCGACGCGCTGGTCGGCGTCAGCCACGAGTGCGATTTCCCGCCCGAGGTGAACGATCGGCCGCGCATCACGCGCTGCGAGATCCACGGCAACGCGCTGCCGAGCGACGAGATCGACGCCTGGGTGACGCGGCAGCTCGCGGGCGCGGGCACGCTCTACACGATGGACGAGCCGGCGCTGCGCCGCCTCGCGCCCGACGTCATCGTCACGCAGCGGTTGTGCGACGTGTGCGCCGTCGGCTGGGAGACCGTGAACGCGTTCGCGGCCACCCTGCCCGGCCCGCCCGTCGTGGTGAACCTCGAGCCGCAGACGTTGGCCGACGTCTTCGGCGACGTGCGGCGCGTGGGCGCGGCGCTCGGCGTGGCGGATCGCGCGGACGCCGTCGTGGCTTCGCTGGAGGCGCGCATCGCGGCGGTGCGCGCGCGCGTCGCGGGCGCCCCGCGCCGTCGCTGCGTCCTCCTCGAGTGGATCGCGCCGCCGTATCGCAGCGGGCACTGGGACCCCGAGCTCGTCGAGATCGCGGGCGGTCACGATCCGGTGGGGCGCGCCGGCGAGGACGCCGCCGCGGTGCCCTGGGAGGCGATCCGCGATGCCGCGCCGGAGGTGTTGGTCGTCGCGTGCTGCGGCTTCGACGTCGCGCGCACGCGCCGCGACCTGCCGGCGCTCGCAGGGTATCCGGGATTCGCCGACCTGCCCGCGGTACGCGCCGGCGCCGTCTGGCTCGTCGACGGCGCCGCCTACTTCAGCCGGCCGGGGCCTCGCCTCGTCGACAGTCTGGAAATCCTCGCGCGACTGATCCATCCGGACCGGTTCCCGGCAACGCCGCTGCCTCCCGGCGTCGAGCGCATGTAGGAGGTTGGCGACTCGTCCTGCGCTATGCCGAAGCGGACCACGCGGCGAGCGCGGCGCTCCACCCCAGGGTGTCTCGCATCCTCGCACGAGAACTGCCCATCTGGGCAGTAACCATTTGTAAGACCAGCGCGATTTTCTTTGACCCTCGCGGCCGACCCGTCGTAATTTACGCGACCATGGTGCGCCGTCTGGGACGCCTCTGCGTCCCCCTTCTGTATCTGTCGCTGCTCCTCCTCACTCCTCGCGGCGCCTCGGCGCGCATCCAGTGGAACTCGGGGGTGTTCGGGTGCGAGCCGCCGTCGACCTTCTACTCGAATCGACACGTTCCCGGCGCACGGCCCTGCTGTCCGACGTCGGCGGGCGTCTGTGCCGGCGGAGCGGCATGCCCCGCGAACGGCATCTGTCCCGGTTCGACGATCGCCTGTGTTCCGCAAGCGCCGCCCGCACGGCCGAACATCGTCCTGATGATCTCCGACGACCACGGCTACTGTCAGTACGGCAGCGCCCGGGAATGCCGGAGCGCGCAAAAGGGCATCGCGATTCCTGCGCCGGTCACGCCGAACCTCGACCTCCTCGCCGGTCACGGCACGGTGTTTCCCGTGGCCTACAATTCGGCGCCGTGGTGCTTCCCGTCGCTCTTCAGCATCGTCACCGGACGCTACCAGCGCAGCTTCGACGGCGTCGGCAAGCCGGCCGACCACTTCGGCGCGCTGCCGCGCTCGCTTCGGCGGCTGGACGGTCTGGAGAACGCGGTCACCGATCCGTACGACGCACGCAACAGCATCGGCGGCTACTGCTCGTTCCTCGGCGGCAAGCTGACCGATCGCCTCGGCGATCCCGGCTTCCACGCGATCGCCCGCACCGGCCGCCGCAGCATCGGCCGCACGCGCTGCATCGCGGGCCCCACCGAGGACGCCGCGCCCCGCTGCGGTAGCGAGAGCACGCCGGGCTCGTACGATCCCTCCCGCATCTTCCACGGCGGCGATCTCTTCGAGTTCCTCGACAGCCTCCTGTACCGCGAGCCCAACAGCGGCCCGACGACGTACGCGATGCATCCGTTCTTCGCGTGGTACGCGCCCCGCATCCCGCACCAGCCGCTGCGCGCCCCCGAGGTCATCCGCCGCTACCTCTTCGGCAGTGGCCCGCAGTACCCGCTGGGCGGCATCTTCGACTTCGGGAAGTTCTGCAGCGGGGCCAGCTGCCCGGCCGGCGTGACCGCCTTCGACGAGTCGGTCTTCGGCGACGTCCACGAGCTCTACGCGAACATCTGGTGGATGGACGACAGCATCCGCGAGATCCGCAAGTACCTCGCGCGCCAGGGCGCCCCGCACTGCATCGCCAACAACGGCCGCAGCCGCTTCGACGTCGAGACGCCGGACGACTGCAACGGGACGTGGGCCACGCAGATCACCCCCGACCTCGAGCGCAACACCATCCTCATGTTCCTCTCCGACAACGGATGGCACCTGCCCGATTCGAAGCACAGCTTCACGGACAACGGCATGCGCACGCGGCTGACCGTCTTCGATCCCCGCAACCTGCCGACCGTGCCGTCGTGGGACCCGACGCAGCAGGTGGCGCCGCCGCCGAACGAAAGCCGGGCCCTCGCCCATGCCGTCGACATCTACCCGACCGCGGTCGGCTACGCGCTCGGCACGCCGGGCGAGCAGGCGTGTCCGCAGGGCGAGAACGACAGCTCCCGCTGCGACGGCCGCGATCTCCGCGCCCATCTCGTCAGCGCTCCGGGCGGCGCCGCGTCCCCCGAGACGCTCCGTCCCGCGCTCTGCGGTCACAACACGCAGCGGGTGACCGCACCCACGAAGAGCCGCTTTCTCGTGACCCGCCCCGGCAGCGTCGGTCGCTGCACCGACCTCGGCCTGCCCGCGTGCAACGCGAACGCCGATTGTGGGCCGAACGCCTACTGCCTCGGCGGCCGGTGCGCGCCGCGCTCCGAGCCGGTGTGCCAGACCAACGCCCAGTGTCCGTTCGGCACGGCCTGCGTCGCGAATCGCTGCCGTTCGGGGCCGGTCTGCATCGACGATCTCGACTGCGCGTCGCTCATGCCGGGCCGCCCGAGCCGCTGCGTCGACAAGGACCTGAAGTGGTGCCGCAACTCGCCGAACACCGCGTGCTCGGTCCACGACGACTGTCCGGCGTGCCCGCCGGGACAGCCCGCATGCAGCCGGCTCTGCGAGGCGCGCGTGCTCAAGTTCTACGCCAGCCCCGGCGGCAAGAACCCGCAGATGAGCGACCTCTTCGTCGACCCGGACGAGCGCAGCCTGCACAAGGGCGATCGCGACAGCTTCATCTACGCGCTGTCGAGGCTCGACGGACCGTACGGCTACGCGATCCGGCGTGCGAACTGCTGCATGGACGACTGGTGGCCGGAGGTCGGCGATCTCGGTACGAGCTGCGGCGGCATGACGTGTCCGGCCGACCTCAGCTGCCGGTAGGCCGCGGCGTTCGGCTCACTCGACCGGTGTGGCCCAGCGGTCCCACCGGTTGCGGCCGCGGCCGAGGCGCTGCTTCGCGTCGTCGGCCACGGTGAGCGTCCAGCCGTCGATCGGCTCGCCGGCGACGTTCAGTCGGCTCGCCAGCCAGAAGAGCCGCTGCGTCTCGGGCCCCTGCACCGTCGCGAAGCGGTCGCGCAGGTAGTACGGCGGCAGCGCCTGGTAGTGCACCGCGACGCGCACGCGCGCCGCCCGGCGTACGCGCTTCAGCGGAATGCGATAGGTGACGTCGTCGGTGCCGCTGCCGTCGAAGAACGACGCGTCGTCGGTGCCGACCGGCTTCGTCTCCTCGGCGAACGGCTTGGTCGTCGACCAGCCCATCGGCTCGAGCCGGTTGTCCTTCACCAGGGTGTCGAGGGCGAGGAAGCTCGTCGTCAGCTTGCCCGTCGCGTCGAGGTGCCGCTCCTCGAAGATCTGCGCCTGGTCCTCGGAGTCGATGACGTCGTGATGCGGCTCCCAGGTGGTCGTGCTGAGCTCCGTCGGCAGCGGCTCGCCGTCCTCCCCGAGGATCACGCCGAGCGGCGACGTGCTCCCGGACGCCCACAGCACGCGCCCGCGCCGGTCTTCGACCACCAGCTCGACGAAGGCACGACGGAACCCGACGCCGGACGGAAAGCGGTGCCCGGCCAGGTTCGTCACGCGGACGACGACCTCGAGATGAGCCGGCAGGCCGCCGCCGCGCCGGACGCGGCGGAGCGATTGCAGCGAGACGGTGGCGGTCTGCGTCGCCGCGATCCGCGCCGATTGATCCTGCGCGAGCAGCAGGCTCAACGCCGGATCGTCGCTCGTCGAGATGTTGCCGTCGACGGGGATGACGCCCAGCAGGTCGGCGAACTGCTGGAACATCTCCATGACGAAGAGGTTGATGCCGATCAGCAGGTGGCGCGAGTAGCCCGTGCGTACCGGCAGCGTCACGTCGTCCACGCCGGCGGCGTGCTCGAAGTACGGGTAGCGCTCGTCCTGGATGTTCGCGATGCGGAACGCGAGCGGCGCGTTCGGGTCGTCGAAGTGGCCGGGCATGTGGCAGTCCTGGCAGCTCTTGAACGTGCCCGGCTCCGAGAAGCTGCTGTTCACCCATTCGAGGAACGTCGTCTGCTCGTGCGCCGTCGGCGCCGCCGCCATCTCCTCCGCCGTGTAGCTGGAGCCCGGATTCAGGATCGGCGTGTAGACCGTGTGGCAGGAGCTGCACAGCTCGGACTCGCCGATGTGTGCGCTGCCGACCGGCGCCGCGCCGACGGCCTGCTCCATCGCGTAGCCCTGCGGGTCGTCGTACGGGCCGTAGAGCTCGTCGGCCGGACCGAGGTGGAACAGTCCGGTGAAGGTCGACGGGTCGCCGAGCCCCTCGGGCGCGATGTGGTGGCACGCCGTGCACGAGACGCCGTCGCGGGCGAGCGCCGCGTAGCGCGCCATCGGCTCGTCGCCGGTCGCGTAGGTCGCGGCGAGCGACATGAGGCCCGTCCCGCCGGTGTCGATGTCGAGCTGCCGCTTTCCCATGACGCCGTGGCAGCGCATGCAGAAGTCGTCGATGTTGTCGCCGAGCTCGGGATGCAGCGCACGCTCCGACTCGAGCTGCGCGCGGAACACCGGATCGCGTCCCGCGAGACCCATCATCGATGCGCTCCACTCGCCGTAGGGCGACAGGTTCAGGTTCTGCCCCTGCACCTGGTGCATCATGTTCGGGTAGAGCCCGTGCAGGAGGGAGTCGGCGTCGTGGCAGCCGCCGCAGACGTCCGACGTGATGAACGGCTCCGGCGTCGCGCCGGCGACGGGAACGACGTGGTCGTTGCTTGCCGACGGCAGCGGAAGCGCCGATGCCGGCGGGGCGATCTCCGAGAAGAACGCCACGAACGCCGGGTCCGGCCCCGGCAGCGGCGTCGGCAGCACGGTGGGAACGTACGGCGGCACGTGCGGACCGGGCACCGACGGCGGCCCGGTCGGACCGGAGTCGATGTCGCCGTACGTGACGACGGGACCGGTCACGTTCGAGAGGCTGGCGAACAGGAAATGCCCGTTGTCGGCGGCGGCGTGACACGCGACGCAGTACGGCAGGAACGACTCGCCGGTGTCGTACGACGTGTCCGACACGTCGACGTACGCCCAGAACCAGCCGTCGCGCGACGCCGTCGCATCGCGCAGCATGATCGTCCAGCCGCCGAGCGCCGTCGGGTCGGTGGCGCCCGGCCCGGCGTACTGCTCCTTCACGACGACGGTGCCGTCGGAGAACACCCGGTCCGCGGGGCGGCCGTCCACGAGCCACTGGAAGACCTCGGGCGGATAGTGCACGCGGACGTCGCCGTGGACCGAGTAGTACGTCCCGTCGACGATCGGGCCGGTCGCGCGGACATGGAGATCGGTCTGCCAGCCGAGCTGCTGGTAGCACCGGTTCTCGAGGAACGGCCGCAGCGATTCGGTCGACGGCTGGAGCGGGGTCGCGCAGTCGTAGGGTTGTGCCGCGGCCAGGCCCGCCGACGCGAGCCAGCCCAGCAGGGTCACGATTCCGACACGTCCGGCATGCCTCATCCCGAGGCTGGTATCGGCCGAAACCGGCGCCGGCTTGATCCGTCAGCCGCCCCCTCAGCCGACGCTGCGGACCACCCACCAGCCGAGCAGCGCCACCACCGCGGCGACGCGGACGGTGTCGCCGCGCAGCAAGCGCACGGGCGGCAGGAACGCCGTCGCGGCGGCCCAGAGCACGACCGGCGCGCCGAACGGATGCTGGCGGATCGACGCCGCGAGATCGCCCTGCGCGAGCGCCAGCACGGCGCGTGTCATGCCGCAGCCCGGACAGTCGTGGCCGGTGAGCGCGTGCACCGGGCAGATCGCGGGCAGGCGCGGCGTCGCGGCGGCGAGGTCCCACGCACCCAGCACGTGGCCGGCGGACGCCGCGACGAGCACGCCGAGCCCGGCGCGCAGCAGGCTACGACCCGAAGAAGCCATTGATCTCGCTCTGCTGGATGGCATCGGCCACGAGGACGAGTCCGAAGATCGACAGCAGGAGGCTGATCAGCGCCAGGTTCTCGTTCGGCGGCAGCCCGAGCGTGCGGTTGATCTCCGTGATGACGGCACCCATCCGGTACTGCGTGTAGACGTGGTAGATGCCGCACGTCACCAGCGTCAGGAAGAACCACGTCCAGAAGCCGAACTCCTCGCGGCCCACGAACGCGTTCAGCGCCCGGAACTGCCGCGCCTTCCAGAACAGGTTGTAGATCCCGCAGGTGATGAGCGACAGCACGATGTCCGTCGCGATGCTGCTGAACGCCTCGTCGCGCGCGATGGGGTACGTCCGTGTGTCCGCCATCGGGCTTTCTAACCCAGATGGCCGCGCGCGCCAAATCTACTCCTTGAGCGACAGCGCCTGACGCGGGCAGCGACGCACCGCCATCTCGATCTTCGGCCGCAGCGACTCGTCGAGCGGGTCGATCAGCACGCGCGCCAGGTCGTCGTCGCCGACGACGAAGACCTCGGGCGCGACGTTCATGCAGACGGCGTTCCCCTCGCAGAGGGCGGTATCCACGACCACGTGCATGGCCTCACATGCAGCGAGCGCGCGGCGCCCGTCAAGTCGTGCGCGTCAGCTTGACAGCTCGGACGGCGCGCCTCTATGGCCTCGGGCGATGTCCGCCGCACCCCCGCCGATGAACTTTCTCGACGTCGACTTCTACGTGTCCGATCCGTACGACGCGTACGCGTGGCTGCGGCACAACGCCCCCGTCTGGTGGGACGCCGCGAACGGCTTCTGGGTGGTCACCCGTCACGAGGACGTGGCGTACATCTCGACCCACTCGGACGTCTTCTGCTCGAGCCAGGGCTATCGGCCGAACGTCGGCCCCGACCCGTCGCTGATCTCGCTCGACCCGCCGCAGCACACCGCGCTGCGCCGGCTGATCAACAAGGGCTTCACGCCGCGCATGGTGGCGCAGCTCGAGGGCCACGTGCGCGACATCGTCACGCGCACGCTCGACGGCGTGAGCGCGCGGGGCGCGTGCGACTTCGTCGAGGACATCGCGGTGCCGCTGCCGATGCTCGTCATCGCCGAGCTGCTCGGCTACCCGCAGAGCGACTGGAAACGCCTGCAGCACTGGTCGGACGACATGAACATCGGCGACGCGAGCCATCCGCTCGAGAAGGTCATCGACGCGTACAACGCGTTCTGCGCCTACCACCAGCAGATCGTCGCGGAGAAGACGGAGTTCGGCGGCGACCTGCTGTCGAAGCTGATGCACGGCGAGATGAACGGCGAGCGGCTCGACGCCGACGACGTGCTGCGCACGGCGCTCCTCCTCCTCGTCGGCGGCAACGAGACGACGCGGAACACCGTCGCCGGCGCGATGCTGGCGCTGATGCAGCATCCCGAGCAGCGCGACCGTCTCGTCGCCGACCCGGGCGGGCTGCCCGTCGCCATCGAGGAGTTCCTGCGCTGGGTCACGCCCATCATGAACTTCCGCCGCACGGCGACGCGCGACGTCGAGCTGCGCGGCACGCAGATCAAGGCCGGCGATCAGGTCGTGATGATCCACGGCTCGGCCAACCGCGACGAGACGGTCTTCCCCGACGCGACGACGTTCGACGTCGGCCGCGATCCCAATCCGCACCTCGCCTTCGGCGTCGGCACGCATTTCTGCCTCGGTGCCAACCTCGCGCGCCTCGAGATCCGCGTCATGTTCGAGGAGCTGCTGCGCCGCTTTCCCGACATGACGCTCGCGCCCGGCGGCGAGGTCCGCCGCTACCCGTCGACGTTCATCCGCGGCTGGTCGTCCATGCCGGTCGTGTTCACACCCGAAAGGACTGCGCATGTCTGACCTGAAGGGCCGCGTCGCGCTCGTCACCGGCGGCGGGAGCGGCATCGGCTTCGGCTGCGCCCGGGCGCTGGCCGACGCCGGCGCGCGCGTCGCGCTGATGGGCCGCGATCCGCAGCGTCTCGAGCGTGCAGTGGCAGAGCTCGGCGCCGACCGGGCGATTGCCGTACCCGGCGACGTGGCCGTCGAGGACGACGTCGCGCGCGCCGTCGCGCAGGCGCGCGAGCGGCTCGGCCGGCTCGACGTCGGCGTCAACTCGGCCGGCACCGGCTCGCTCGCGCCCGTCACCACCCACCCGGCCGACGAGTGGGCGCGCGTCATGCGCATCAACCTCGACGGCGCGTTCTACTGCGTGAAGCACCAGGCCGCGGCGATGATCGAGTGCGGCAACGGCGGCGCCATCGTGAACGTCTCGTCGATCGCCGGCATCCTGACGCACCGGCTGATGAGCGCCTACTGCGTCTCGAAGGCGGGCCTCGAGATGCTGACGAAGGTCGCCGCCGACGAGCTGGGCGAGCACGGGATCCGCGTCAACGCGGTCCGGCCGGGCCTCGTGCCGACCGACCTGGCGACGCCGCTCACGAGCAGCCCGGCCGTCGTCGAGAACTACAAGTCGCTGATGCCGATCGACCGCCTCGGCACCGTCGAGGACATCGCGAACGCCGTCCGCTTCCTCGTGAGCGACGACGCGACGTGGATCACGGGCCAGGTGCTCGCGGTCGACGGCGGCCACACCCTGCGCGCGGGCCCCGACGTCACGCTGATGTTCCGCTGAGTCGTGGGCGGCCGCGACGTCCGTCGCCACCGCCTTGACCTGAGTGAAACGTTTGTTTTAAACGTCCGTTCGTGTCCGTCGCCGCCGCGCGCGATCCCGCCGCCACCCGCCGCCGCCTGCTCGCCGCCGCGGCGCGCTGCTTCGCCGATCGCGGCTTCCACGGCACGACCATCCGCGAGATCGCGCAGCGCGCGAAGGTGAACGTCGCGGCGGGGAACTACCACTTCGGGTCGAAGAAGGAGCTCTACCTCGAGGTGCTGCGCGGCGAGTTCGCGCAGGCGAAGCTCGCCCTGCAGGCGGGCGGCGCGTCGCCGACGCCGGCGGAGCTCGACCGCCTCGACCGCGAGGGACTGATCGGCGTCCTCCACGCGCGCATGGCCGTCATGCTGCGCCTGATGATCGGTCCGCCGCCCGGCCTCTACGGCACGCTGATGCAGCGGGAGATGGTCGACCCCAGCGAGGCGCTGCCGATCATCGTCGACGAGTTCATCAGACCGTGGATGACCGAGATGACGGGCATCATCGCGCGGCTCGAGCCGACGCTCGACGACGACGCCGTGGAGCGCTGCGCGATGAGCGTCGTCGGGCAGGCGCTCTTCTTCCGCGCGTCGATGCCGGTCATCCTGCGCTTCTGGAAGCTGCGCGCATACACGCCCGCGCTGCGCGACAGCCTGGCCGAGCACATCGCCGACTTCTCGGTAGGCGGCATGGCGCACCGCGCGCGCGGCCGCCGGAGGACGTCCCGTGCGCGCTGAGCATTGGATGCTAGTGCTTCCGCTGCTGGTCGCCTGCGGTCCCGTCGCCGTCATGACGCGGCCCGACGGCGACGGTGGCTGGTCCGCCGAACGCCGGCGCGCGGAGCTGAGCCGCCGCGCGGCCTCCGCCGGCGTCGATCTGGAGGCCGTCGAGCCCGCCATCCCGACCGATCGTCCGCTGACGCTGACCGAGGCGCTCGCGCTCGCCGCGGGCGGCAACCGTCGCATCGCGGAGGCCGAGCGGCTGCTCGGCGAGGCCGGCGCCCGCGTCCGCCTGGCGCGCGGGCGGCTCCTGCCGAACGTCACGGGCTCGGGCCGCTACACCTGGTACACCGATCCGCTCTCGAACCAGGTCGACTTTCCGCCCGGCGTCTTGCCGCCGGGGGTGACACCGCCGATCGTCGTCATCCGCCAGCAGGAGTCGGGCCGCGTGAACGGTACGGTCCAGGTGCCGCTCGACGTCACCGGCGAGCTGTGGAAGGGCCTCACGGCCGCGCAGGCCGGCTATCGCGGCGAGCGCGCGCGCACCTGGGCGACGACGCTGTCGCAGCAGGTCGCCGTCATCCGCGCGTACTTCCAGGTGCTGGAGGCGCAGCGGCTCCGCACGGTCGTGACCGAGCGCATCGAGGTGCAGCGCCAGCAGCTCGCGAACGCGCAGAACCGCTTCGACAGCGGCCGGCTCACGAAGAACGAGCTGCTCGTCGTCCAGGTGGCGCTGCGCAACAGCGAGCAGATGTTGCTCCGCCGCGACCTCGACATCGCGGAGACGCGATGGACGCTGAACGAGCTCATCGGGCGGCCGGTCGACGCCCCGACCGCGGTCGTCGACGTCGAGACCCCGCCCGTTCTGCCCACGACCGCCGACGCCCTGCGCGACGCCTTCGCCAACAACCCGGTGCTGGTCTCGCTGCTCGAGGAGCAGCAGCGCCTCGACGACCTGACGAGCGCGCTCGAACGCGGCCGCCTGCCGCGTTTCAACGCCGGTGGCGCCATCGACTGGACGTCGGAGGAGATCATCACCCCGCAGCGCGTCGGAGCGGGCTTCGTCGGCTTCACGTGGGACCTCGGCACCGACGGGCAGCGCGAGGCGCAGATCGCCGAGGCGCGCATCAAGGCCGACCGCAACCGCATCGCGGTCGAGAGCGAGCTGCGCGCGCTCGAGACCGGCGTGCGCTCGACGCAGCGGGCGGCCGAGGAGCGGCTGGCGGCGCTCGAGTCCGCGGGCGAGGCCGTGGCGCAGGCGGAGGAGAACCTGCGCATCCGCCAGCAGCAGTTCGACGCCGGCCGCGCGACGAGCGAGGACGTGCTCGACGCCGAGGCGCTCCTGTCGCAGCAGCGCGCCGACCTCGCCACCGCCCTCTACCAGGCGCACACGCGTCGCGCCGAGCTGCAGCAGCTGATCGGCCTGCCCCTCGACGGGCTGGCCGCCGCCACGAGGTAGCGTTCGATGCCAAAGCGGATCGCGATCGTCGCCGTCGTCCTCGCCGTGATCGGCACCGTCGTGTGGTGGAGCCGGCGGGACCGCGGCCCCCACCACTACACGGGCTTCGTCGAGGGCGAGGAGCGGATCGTCCGCAGCGAGACCAACGGCCGCGTGCTGGAGGTCGCGTTCGCGGAGGGCTCGTCGGTGCCGGCGGGCGCCGTCCTGGTCCGGCTCGACGACGCCGACATCGCCGCGCGGGTGCGCGCGAAGGAGGCCGAGGTGGCGATGATCGACGCGCAGATCGCGCGGCAGGACGAGCAGATCGCGCTGACCGAGGCGACGTGGGCGCGCGACCGCAGCGCGCGTGCCGCCGAGCTGCGGCGCGCACAGGCGACCGCGGCGCTCGCCGAGCGTACGCTCGCGCGCGAGCAGGAGCTGGTCCGCACGGGCGCCAGCACGCAGCAGACGCTCGACGACCAGCGCGCGTTGCGCGACCAGTCGCAGAGCGACGTCCAGCGGGCGCGCGACCTGCTCGGGCGCGCCGACGCCGAAGAGCGGTCGATCGCGCTCGCTCGCCAGCAACGCGAGGTGCTCGTGCAGCAACGCGCCATGGCGGCGGCGCAGCTCGCCCAGCTGCAGGTCGAGCAGGGCAAGTTCACCATCACCGCGCCGGCGGTGCCGACCGTCGTCCAGACGCAGCTCATCTGGCCGGGCGAGCTCGCGCAGCCCGGGACGCCGATCGTCTCGGTGCTCGATCCCGCCGACAAGTACGTCCAGGTCTACGTGCCGGTGCCCGACGTCGAGCAGTTCCGCATCGGCCGTCCCGTCGAGATCGAGCTCGACAGCGAGCCGGGCCGCCGCTTCAAGGGCGAGGTCAGCTTCGTCGCGAGCTCCGCGAACTTCACGCCCGAGAAGATCGAGACGCGCAGCGACCGCCTCGGCCAGGTGTACCGCGCCAAGATCCGCATCCTCGAAGGCGTCGAGCGCTTCCAGCCGGGAACCGAAGGCAACGTCTGGCTCGTCGAGGAGGACGACGGCGCGTGAGCGATCCGCTCATCGAGCTGCGCGGACTCCGCAAGCAGTACGGCAGGCGGACGGCGCTCGCCGGCGTCGACGTCACGATCGGCGAGCGGCAGATCGTCGGCGTCGTCGGCCCCGACGGCGCGGGCAAGACGACGCTGCTGCGGTCGATCGCCGGCCTGCTCGAGATCGAGGCGACGACGGCGCGCGTGCTCGGCCATGACCTTCGCGGCGACGTCACCGCGCTGAAGGCCCGCATGGGCTACGTGCCGCAGGTCTTCAGCCTGCACCGCGACCTGACCGTCGCGGAGAACCTGCGCTTCACGGCCCGCCTGCATCGCCTGCCGCCCGACGAAGGGTGGGCGCGCGCCGAGACGCTGCTGAAGCGCATCGCCATGGACCGCTTCGCCGACCGCGTCGCGGGCGCGCTCTCCGGCGGCATGAAGCAGAAGCTCGCCATCGCGAACGCGCTGCTGCCACGCCCCGACCTGATCGTGCTCGACGAGCCCACGGCGGGCGTCGACGTCGTCGCGCGCGGCGAGATCTGGGAGCTCCTCGTCGAGGCGCGGCGCGACGCGCTCGTGGTCCAGAGCACGAGCTACCTGGACGAGGCGGAGAAGTGCGATCGGCTCGTGTATCTCGACGACGGCCGCGTCGTCGCCGCGGGCACGCCCGACGAGCTGCGCCGTGCGGTGCCCGTCGAGCTGTATCGCGTGTGGAGCGACCGATCGCGCGACGTCGCCGCGGCGGCGCGCACCCTGCCCTACGTGGCCGGCGCGCGCGCGACCGGCCGCTACGCGCGCGTCGAGGTCCCGGCCGCGAGGTCGCCCGGCACGGACACGGTCCTGCGCGATCTGAACCGCCTCGCCCCGGACGCCGCGCAGTTCGTCGAGCGCGTGCCCGTCGACATGGAAACGACGCTGCTCTCGCTCGCCGGCGGCATCGGATGAGCGAGCCGATCATCCAGACCCGCGGCCTCACGAAGCGGTTCGGCGACTTCGTCGCGGTCGACCATCTCGACCTCGCCGTCCAGCCGGGCTCCATCTTCGCGTTCCTCGGCGGCAACGGGTCGGGGAAGAGCACGACGATCCGCATGCTGATCGGCCTGCTGCAGCCCACCGAGGGCGAGATCACCGTCGACGGCGTCGACGTGATCCGCAATCCGCGCCGCGTGCGCGACCACATCGGCTACATGGGACAGAAGGTCAGCCTCTACCAGGGCCTGTCGCTGCGCGAGAACGTCGAGTTCTACGC
>CAYSOF010000016.1:0-152109 GCA_964432595.1 uncultured Binatia bacterium (SeqCode)
GGCGACGCAGAACCCGATCGAGCAGGAGGGCACGTACCCGCTGCCCGAGGCGCAGGTCGACCGCTTCATGCTGAAGCTCCGGATCGGCTACCCCACGCGCGAGGAGGAGCGGCAGATCCTCGACCGCATGGCGGTCACCACCGCGGCGCGCGACGTCGCGCCGGTCGTCACGACGGACGACATCCTGAAGGCGCGCGCGCTCGTCGACCAGGTGTACGTCGACGACAAGATCAAGGACTACATCGTCGACCTCGTGCTCGCGACGCGCGACCCGGCGAAGTACCAGCTCGACCTGGCGCCGCTGATCGAGTACGGCGCATCCCCGCGCGCGACGCTCTGCCTGACGCTCGCGGCGCGCGCGCACGCGTTCCTCCAGGGCCGCGGCTACGTGACGCCGCAGGACGTGAAATCGATCGCGCCCGACGTCATGCGCCACCGCGTGCTCGTCACCTACGAGGCCGAGGCCGAGGAGATCGACTCCGACGAGGTCGTCCGCCGCGTGCTCGACGGGGTTCCCGTCCCCTAGCGGTTCCGTCCCCGCGCCATGCTCACGCGCGAGCAGCTCAAGGCCGTCCGCAAGATCCAGATCCGCACCAGCCACCTGGTGAACGATCTGTTCGCCGGCCAGTACCAGAGCGCCTTCAAGGGCCGCGGCATGGAGTTCGCCGAGGTGCGGCTCTACCAGCCCGGCGACGAGGTGCGGACGATCGACTGGAACGTCACGGCGCGCACCAGCATCCCGCACGTGAAGCGCTACGCCGAGGAGCGCGAGCTGACGGTGATGCTGCTGGTCGACGCGAGCGCGTCGACGATCTTCGGCAGCGTGCGGCAGACGAAGAGCGCCCTGGCGGCGGAGCTCGGCGCCCTGTTCGCCTTCTCGGCGATCACGAACAACGACAAGGTCGGCCTCGTCATCTTCACCGACCGCATCGAGCAGGCGCTGCCGCCGCGGAAGGGCACGCACCACGTGCTGCGTGTCATCCGCGAAGTGCTGAACGTGAAGCCCCAGGGCCGCGGCACCGACATCGCGGCGGCGCTCGAGCACCTCGATCACGTGACGAAGCGGCGTGCGGTCGTCTTCCTCGTGTCCGACTTCCAGGATCCGCGCTGCGTGCACGCGCTCCGCGTCGCGGGGCGCCGGCACGACGTCATCGCCGTCGTGCTCGACGATCCGCGCGAAGGGGAGCTGCCGGACGTCGGGCTCGTCGAGCTCGAGGAGGCGGAGTCGGGCGAGCGCTACGTCCTCGACACGGGCGACGCGCGTGTGCGCCAGGCGTTCGCGGCGAAGGCGGCCGAGGTGCGCAGCGCGCGCGATCGCGTGCTCCGCGGCGCGGACGTCGACGCCATCACGATCCGCACCGATCGGCCGTACACCGAGGCGCTGATGCGCTTCTTCCGGATGCGGGAGCGGCGGGCATGAAGGCGCTCCTGCTGCTCCTGCTGGCAACCGCCGCCCTGGCGGACGACGGCCAGGTCGCGGTGAAGGCGTGGAGCGAGCCCGACACCGTCACCATCGGCCAGCAGTTCCGCTACCTCGTCGAGGTGACGACGGCGCCCGGCGTCGAGGTGGCGCTGGCGCAGCCGACGGAGAAGCTCGGGCCGTTCGACATCCTCGACTTCGGCACCGAGAAGCCCGCCACCCGCGACGGCAAGACGGTGCTGACGCGCTGGTATCGCATCACCGGCTGGGAGACGGGCCACCAGCTCATCCCGTCGCCCCCGGTGCAATACCGCGTGCCCGGGCAAACGCCGGAGACAGGGCCCGCGACGGCGACACCGGACGACGTCGGCGTCACGGTCGAGAGCGTGCTCGGCGAGACCGACGTCGAGAGCGCCGATATCCGCGCGATCAAGCCGCCGGAGCCGTTTCCGACGAACTGGATTCCGTACTGGATCGCCGCGGCGGCCGTCGCCGCCCTCGCGGGCGTCGTGCTCCTCGTGCGCTGGCTGCGCGCGCGCCGGCGGCGCGCGGACGTCGTGGCGGCGCCCCCACCGCCGCACGCCGTCGCGCTGGCGGCGCTCGAGGCGCTGCGCGCGCGGCGTCTGCCCCAGCAGGGCGCGTTCAAGGAGTACTACTCGGCGCTCTCGATCATCGTGCGTACCTACCTCGAGCAGCGCTTCGAGCTGCGCGCGCCGGAGATGACGACGGAGGAGTTCCTCGCGGTCACCGCGCGCGGCGGCCGGCTCGAGCGCGCGCACCGCTCGCTGCTGGGCCAGTTCCTCACCGAGTCGGACATGGTGAAGTTCGCGCGTCACGTGCCGACGCTGGGCGACGTCGATCGCGCCGAGGCGGCCGCGCAGCGCTTCGTCGAGGAGACGGCGCCCCGCACGCTCACGCCGGAGGACACGCGTGCGGCTGGCTGATCCGTGGCTGCTGCTGCTCCTGGCGCTCGTGCCGGTCGTGCTGTCGTGGGCGCGCCGACGGCGGCGGGCGCCCGCGGTGCGCTGGCCGAGCCTGGAGGTCCTGCGGGCCGTGGCGCCGGCCGGCGGGTCGCGCCGCCGTGCGATCCTCGGCGTCCTGCGCGCCGCCGCCCTCAGCCTGGTCGTCGTGGCACTGGCGCGACCGCAGCTCGGGACGGCGTCGACGAAGGTGCATCGCGAAGGCGTCGACGTGGTGCTGGCGGTCGACGTATCGGGCAGCATGCTCGCCGAGGACTTCACGGTCGGCGACAAGCGCGCGAACCGGCTCGACGCGGTGAAGGACGTCGTCCGCGGCTTCGTCACCGCGCGTCCCGAGGACCGGATCGGTCTCGTCGTGTTCGCCGCGCGGCCCTACACGCAGGCGCCGCTGACGCTCGACCACGGCTGGCTCCTGCAGAACCTCGATCGCGCGAAGATCGGCATGATCGAGGACGGCACGGCCGTCGGCTCGGCGCTCGCAACGGCGACGAACCGCCTGCGCGCGTCGACGGCGCCGAGCAAGTTCGTCGTGCTGCTCACCGACGGCCAGAGCAACGCCGGCCGCATCACGCCGCAGACGGCCGCCGACGCCGCGGCGGCGCTCGGCATCAAGGTGTACACGATCGGCGCGGGGACGCGCGGCATGGCGCCGTATCCGGTGCAGGACCTCTTCGGCAACACCGTCTACCGGCCCGTCCAGGTCGACATCGACGAGCCGACGCTCGAGGCCATCGCGAAGACGACGGGCGGCCGCTACTTCCGCGCGACCGACACCGAGAGCCTGCGCGACGTCTACGAGGAGATCGACGCCGCGGAGAAGGCGCCGTTCGAGGCGCCGCAGTACCTCGAGCACCGCGAGATGTATCCGTGGCTCGTGTGGCCGGCGCTGGCGCTGCTGCTGCTGGAGGTGGGGCTCGCGGAGACCGTGCTGAGGAAGCTCCCGTGACGGCCGCGTTCTCCTGGCAGCATCCCGTCGTGCTCGCGGCACTGCTGCTGGTGCCGGCGCTCGCGGCGTTCCTCGCGTGGGCGTGGCGGCGCCGGGCGCAGGCGCTCGACGCGTTCGTCGCCTCGAGCCTCCTGCCGGTCGTCGCGCCCGACGTCGACCCGCGCCGCCGCACGCGCCGCGCGACGCTACGGACGGCGGCGATCGCGCTGCTCGTGATCGCGCTCGCGGGCCCCATGTGGGGCTTCCGGTGGGAATCGGTGAAGCGCGAGGGCATCGATCTCATGATCGCGCTCGACACGTCGCGCAGCATGCTGACGAGCGACGTCAAGCCGAACCGGCTGACGCGCGCGAAGCTCGGCATCCAGGATCTGCTCGCCGAGACGCAGGGCGATCGGGTGGGCCTCATCGCCTTCGCCGGGACCGCGTTCGTGCAGTGTCCGCTGACGCTCGACCAGGGCGCGTTCCTGCAGAGCCTGGAGGCGTGCGACGTCGGGATCATCCCGCGCGGCGGTACCGATCTCGCGTCGGCGATCGACACGGCGCTCGGCGCGTTCGCAGGACGGCAGAGCGACAACCAGGCGCTCGTGCTGATCACCGACGGCGAGAGCCTCGAGGGCGACTGGAAGGCGTCCGTGGCGCGCGCGAAGGAGCGCGGGCTTCGCATCTTCACCGTCGGCATCGGCACGACCGAGGGCGAGCTGGTGCCGGGCGACGGCGGCAGCTTCTTCAAGGACCGCCGCGGGCAGGCGGTCACCTCGCGGCTCGACGAGACCACCCTGCAGCAGATCGCCGTCGACACGGGCGGCGTGTATCTGCACGCGGCGGGCGCATCGATGGGCCTCACCGAGCTGTATCGCGATCACATCGCGTCGATCGACAAGCGCGAGCTCGAGAGTACGCTCGAACGGCGCTGGGAGCCGCGCTTCCAGATCCCGCTCGCGCTGGCGCTGCTGCTCCTCCTGCTCGAGCCGTTCGTCGACGAGCGCCGCCAGACGCCGCGGCCGCGGCGCGCGTGGCGTCTGCGCGGCGCGGCGGCGGCCGTCGTGCTCGCCGCGCTCTCGATCGGCTGGTTCGACCCGCACGCGAAGGGCCGCGAGGGCAACCGGCTCTACGCGGAGGGCAAGTTCAGCGAAGCGGCCACGGCGTACAACGAGGGGCTGGTCGACGATCCCGACTCGGAGGCGCTCCACTTCAACCTGGGCGACGCGCAGTACGAGGCCAAGGAGTACGACGCGGCGTTGGCCGCCTACGGGCAGGTGGGTGCCGATCCGGCGCGCGACGCGCGCGTCGCCTACAATGTCGGCAACGTGAAGTATCGGCAGGGCGCCGCGGTCGAGGGCGCGGAGCCGCAGAAGGCGATCCAGCAGTGGACGGAGGCGCTGGTCGCGTATCGTCGCGCGCTCGGCGTCGCGCCCGACGACCGGGACGCCAAGTTCAACTACGAGCTGGTGCTCGCGAAGATCAAGGCGCTGCAGAAGAAGCTCGAGGAGCAGCAGCAACAGCAGGACCAGAACCAGGAGCAGAAGGAGGAGCAGCAGCAGGACGAGCAGAAGTCGGAAGATCAGCAGAAGCCCGACGACCAGCAGCAGCAGAACGACCAGCAGCAGGCGCAGGACCAGCAGCAGGCGCAGGACCAGCAGCAGGACGACCAGGAGCAGGATCAGCAGCAGCCGGAGCCGACGCCGGACGAGCAGCAGCAAGCGCAGCAGGCCCAGCAGCAACCACAGGAGCGGGCGGAGCAGCAGCCGCAGGACGCGCAGCAGGCGCAGGCCGGCGATGCGGGCGAGGGCGAGATGACGCAGGACGAGGCCGCCGCGCTGCTCGACTCGCAGCGCGACCAGGAGGTGCAACCCGACGAGGTCGTGCGCCGCCTGCAGGGCGCCGGCGTCGCCGAGGCCGCCAAGGACTGGTGATGCGCCGCCTGCTGCTCCTCGCGCTGCTCGTGCTTGCCCACGCCGCATGGGCGCAGGTCACCGGCCGGGCGCGCCTCGATCCGCCGCAGATCGCGATGGGCGAGACGTCCGACCTCGAGGTCGTCGTCGAGCATGCGCGCAGCACCGGGGCCCCCGCCATCGCCAACGTCGACGGGCTGCAGGTGCAGTACGCCGGTCCCGAGACGAACGTCTCGATCGTGAACGGGCAGGTGACGCAGTCGGTGACGCACCACTTCACCGTGACGCCGCTGCGCGAGGGGATCTTCACGATCGGGCCGATCACCGTCCCGCACGAGGGCGGCACGGTCTCGGCGGGGACGGTGCGGCTGCAGGTGCGCGCCGGCGCGGCGGGCGCAGCGCCGCCTGGCGGCGACCAGCTCGCGCTGACCATGGGCGCGCCGCGCACGAGCGTCTGGCTGCACGAGCGGCTGCCGCTGCAGGTGCAGCTCCGCGTCGGGGCGGTCCGCGTGGGCGACGTGCAGTACCCGGAGATCCCCGCCGACGGCGTCGCGTTCGAGCAGCTGAAGGAGCCGACGCAGCGCCAGGAGCAGACGGCGGACGGGACGGTGCAGGTCGTCGACTTCCGCACCGCGCTGACGCCGCTTCGCACGGGCGCCATCACCATCGGCCCCGCCACCATGCGCCTTTCGGTGCTGGCGCAACGGCAGGGCCGGCGCACGATCTTCCAGCCCGGCCTGACGCGCCAGCCCGTGCAGCTCACCACGCAGCCGCTCGAGCTCGAGGTCCAGCCGTTGCCCGACGCCGGACGCCCCGCGGATTTCTCCGGGGCGGTCGGTCTGTTCGCGCTCGACGTGCGCGCGACGCCGACGGAGCTGACGCAGGGCGACCCGGTCACGCTGACGATCACGCTGCGCGGCGACGGCAACCTCGCCTCGGCCACGCCACCCGCGCTGAGCGCGACGGACACGCTGCGCGTCTATCCGCCGCAGGCTGCCAACCAGCAGCAGAACGTCTCGTCCTCGGGCGACGGCCTCGAGCGCGTCTACGAGCAGGTCGTCATCCCGCAGGGGAGCGGGGCGGTGACGTTGCCGGCGCTGCGCTTCTCGTTCTTCGATCCGACGGCGGGCCGGTACCGCACGGTGAGCCCGCGGCCGATCGCGCTGCAGATCAAGCCGTCCGCACGCGCCACCGAGGCGCCGCAGATCGTGGGCGGCGTGCCGGCGGAGCGGCCCGCGAAGCCGGCGGAGGCGCTCGGCCGCGACATCGTCTTCATCAAGGACGCGCCCGGCGCGCTCGCGGCGACGGGTGCGCACCGCTGGCAGCACCCACTGTTCTGGCTGCTGCAGCTGGTCCCGGTCGCCGTCTGGCTCGCCGTGCGCGCCGTCGATCGCCGGCGCCGCCGCCTCGGTACCGACGTGCGCTTCGCGCGCTTCACCCGGGCGGGCGCGACGGCGCGCGACGGGCTCGCGGCGGCGCGGGCGGCGCTCGACGCGGGCGATCGCGCGGCGTTCTACGACCGCGTCGCGGGCGCGGTGCACGACTATTTGTCGGCGAAGCTCGACCTGCCGCCGGGCAGCGTCACCGCGGAGCGCGCCGGCGAGCGCCTGCGGCGCGCGCAGGTGCCCGACGGCCTCGCCGCGGAGCTGCAGGCGTTCTTCGGGACGTGCGAGCAGGCGCGTTTCGCGCCGCGCTCCGGGGCCGACGGCGACATGCGGCGCACGCTCGAGCGCGCCGACGCCATCGTGCGCGCCCTCGAGCGCGAGCGCCGGCTGCGTCCGGGGGCGATCGCGGTGGCGCTGCTCGCGATCGGGACGTCCGCGGGGATGGCCGGCGCCGCGGGCAATCCGAGCGCGGATTTCTTCCGTGGCAACGCCCTCTACGCCGACGGCCGCTACGCCGACGCGGCGGTGGCCTACGAGCAGGCGGGGGCGGGCGGCGCCGGCAGCGCGCCGCTCTGGTTCAACCTCGGCAACGCGTGGCTGAAGGCCGGCGACGTCGGCCGTGCGATCGCGGCGTACGAGCGGGCGCGCCGCCTGGCGCCGCGCGACCCCGACGTCGCGGCGAACCTCGGCTTCGCCCGCGAGGAGGCGGAGATCACGGTCGCGCCGCCGCCGCTCGCGGCGCGGCTGCTCGTGCCGCTGGCGTTCCGCGCGACGAGCGACGAGCTCCTGCTGCTCGCGAGCGTCGCGTGGTGGCTCCTGTTCCTGCTGCTGGCCGCGGGGCTGCTCTGGCCGCGCGCGCAGCGCGGGCTCGTGCGCGGTGCGGTCGCCGCCGGCGTCCTCCTCGCCGTCGCCGGCAGCGCCGCCGCCTACCGCATCGTCACCGTCGACCGGCGGCCGGTCGCGGTGGTGATGGGCGCGAAGGACGTCGCCGTGCGCTTCGAGCCGTCGGCGAGCGGCACGGCGCACTTCGACGCGGCGCCGGGCACGATGCTCGACGTGCTGGCGGAGCGCGACGCGTGGGTGCAGGTCGCGCGCGACGACGGCGTGCGCGGCTGGATCGAGCGTTCGGCGCTGGCGATGCCTTGATCGCACCCCCATCGCGGTGCGATCGCGGTGCGATCGGCGTGACGTCGTGCGGCACGCGTGATAGCGGAGCGCATGCCCACGACACGGAAGCCGAAGGCAGCAGCGAAGAAGAAGACCGCCGCGAAGTCCGCGCGCGCCGCGAAGCCCGCCGCGAAGAAGAAGAGGGCGGCGAAGAAGACGGTCGCCAAGGCCCGACCGAAGGCCAAGGCTGCTGCGAGGAAGGCGCCGTCGGCGCCGAAGACGAAGGCGGCGGCGCCGGCGGCCGCGCCGATGACGTCGCGCGCGTGGCCTGGTCTGCCGCCGCGCTACTTCCAGCGCTGACGCGCGCCGCCGGCGGCGGAATTCGTTGCGGCCCCGAAAGGCCGCGTGTTACGCCACCGGCCATGCGGGCCCGCTTCCTGGCCGTGCTCGTCCTCGCGGCGGGTGCGGCGCTCGGCGTGTGGTGGCTCGGCGGTGACACCGTCGCGCCGCCCCGGCCCGTCGAGCGCGCGGCGGTCGAGCGCCGGGCCGAGCCGCGGCCCGACGTCGCGCCCGAGGCGGAGCCACCCGCGGGACGGCCCGTGCCCGCGGCACCCGTCGTCACGCCCGAGGCGCGCCGCGACGCCGCGGCACTGATCGCGTCGGCGGCGGAAGCTCGCGCGGGCGGCGACCTGCGCGCCGCGGTTGGCCAGCTGCAGGCCGCCGTCGAGCGCGCGCCGTCCGTCGAGACGCACGCGGCGCTCGGCGCGCTGTATCTCGAGATGGGCGTCACGTCTGCCGCGGATACGCAGCTGCGCGCCGCGGCCGAAGGCGATCCCACCAATGCGGACCGGTGGATCGCCCTGGCGAACGCCTACCACATGAAACCGGACCCGGGGGCCGCGGCGGACGCGCTGGCCCGGGCACGCGAGGTCGAGCCCGGGCTCCGGGTGACCCGCAACGCAGACGGATGGCTCGTGCGCGAGGCGCCGGCGCCGCAACCGTGAGGGGAAGACGCGACATGCGACGACATCGATCGTGGATCGGGATCACCGTGCTCATGCTCCTGGCCGTCGCCGGCCGGGCGAACGCGCAATGTCCGCCGGGCGGCGGCTGCACCGAGTATCTCGGTGCGGGCAGCCATGGCTCGTACTTCCGCATCCTCGTGCCGGCGAACTGGGACGGCGACCTGTTTCTCGTGAACCACGGGTTCGATCTCGACCCGCTCAACATCGCGCCGCACCGCACCTGCAAGGGCGATCCGACGAAGCCGTGCACGTCGAGCGCCCAGTGCGCCGGCATCGGCCCGCAGTCGTGCAACCAGATCTCGCTCCTCGGCTTCGAGCAGTTCGCGCTGCCGATGGGCAAGGCCGTCGGCGCGTCGACGTACAGCCAGACCGGCTGGAGCGTCTTCGAGACCCGCTTCGATCTGCGCGACATGATCAAGTTCATGAGCAAGCGCGGGCCGGGCAAGCCGAAGCGCGTGATCGTGACGGGCTTCTCGATGGGCGGCGCCGTCACCGTCGACGCCACGATGCGGCTTAAGGCCGGCAAGATGATCCACGGCGCCGTCCCGCTGTGCTCCTGCTCGGGCGGCGGCAACCCGTCCTGGGACGCGGCCACGGACATCCGCCTCGTCTACGACCACCTCTGCGACGGCGTGCCCGGCGGCAGCTTCGCGGGTCTGCCCGACGTCGGGAACGCGACGATGTCCCAGACCGAGCTGGCGCTCACGGTGAACGCGTGCCTCGGCGTGCTGTCGGGTTCGCCGACGCCCGAGCAGGTGGCGCGTCGCAACACGCTCATCGAGATGACGAAGTTCAGCGGCAACAACACCGAGCTGATCGTCACGATGGGATACGCCGTGCTCGGCATGGGCGACTTCGTCGCCGACCGCGAGCGCCTGAACGGCCGCCGGCACGGGTGGAACGACGGCCTCGACTACTCGGTCTTCGGCGGCTCGGCGGCGCAGGCGTTCGACGCCGTCGTGCCGCGGTTCTCGCCGGGTCCGGGACGCGCGAAGCTCCGCCAGAACACCTTCGTCGACTTCACCACGGGAACCGCGAAGCGCGTGAACTACCCGATCCTCGCCTTCGCCGGGAAGCAGGACTTCGTCTGCCTGCCGGAGTTCCAGAAGCTGTACGCCGACGCCGCGGCGCTCGGCGGCAAGGACCACGCGCAGATCTGGGGCACGACCCGCGGCCACTGCCAGTTCACCCCGTTCGAGGTGCGCTCGGTCATCGAGGAGTATCTCGAGTGGCTCGACTCGTACGGTACGGTCCACGAGGACAGGCCGACGGTGGCCGACGTCCTGGCGCACTGCCTCGCGCTGCCCGGTGCGTCGCCGTCGCAGTGCAACTTCGACACGACGTTCACGCCGCCGGCGCTGGTCGACCGCGTTCCGCCGCGGGCCGACTGGCCGGAGGCGGCGAAGAACCCGTTGCCGTGATCGCACGGGGGCTCCCGCCGAACGGCGGGAGCCCCGCGTCAGCTCGTCGGGCAGTCGGCGATCGCGTTCATCAGCTCGGGCGGCACGTCGCCCTTCGCCATCCGCGTCTCGAACGCCTTGAATTGGTCGAGGGTGAACGTGCGCTGGATGCGATCGATCGCGCACTCGCACCCCACCTTGGTGCCCTTCACCTGGCACGACCGGAGGAAGTTCGCGACGAGCTCCGGCGGGTAGGGCTCTTCGGGGTCGCCGCCGCAGGCGGCGACGGCGAGAAGGACGAGCAGGCAGAGGCTCCGGATGCGCGACATCGCCTCCTGCTAGCCCCTGCGCGACGCGGGGACAAGGCGCGGCGGTGCACGATTCGCTGCCCGGTCGCCGGATGGACGCCGACCCCGGCCATCGTGCTAAGGAACGGCCCATGCAGCACGTGCGCCTCGGCCGCACCGGCCTCCACGTGAGCCGCCTCTGCCTCGGGACGATGAACTTCGGCCCGCAGACGTCCGAGCGCGACAGCTTCGCGATCATGGACCGGGCGCTCGAGCTCGGCATCGACTTCTTCGACACCGCGAACGTCTACGGCTGGAAGACGGGCGAGGGCGTCACCGAGCAGATCATCGGGCGCTGGTTCGCGCAGGGCGGCGGCCGCCGCGAACGCGTGGTCCTCGCGACGAAGGTCTACGGGCGCATGGGGAAGCACCCGAACGAGCAGCACCTCTCGGCACGGCACATCCGCGCGGCGTGCGACGACAGCCTGCGCCGCTTGAAGACCGACCACATCGACCTCTACCAGATGCACCACGTCGACCGGGACACGCCGTGGGAGGAGATCTGGCAGGCGATGGAGCTGCTCGTCGCGCAGGGCAAGGTGCTCTACGTCGGCAGCAGCAACTTCGCCGGGTGGCACATCGCGCAAGCCAACGCCGTGGCGACGGCGCGCGACTTCCTCGGTCTCGTTTCGGAGCAGAGCTTCTACAACGTCGCGGCGCGCACGGTGGAGCTCGAGGTGCTGCCGTCGTGCCGCGCGCACGGCCTCGGCGTGCTGCCGTGGAGCCCGCTCGGCGGCGGCTTCCTGGGCGGCGCACTCGCGAAGCTGACGGAGGGCCGTCGCACGGGCGAGCGCCAGCGCGAGATGATCGAGAAGCATCGTGGGGCGCTCGAGGCGTGGGAGCGGCTCTGCGCCGAGCACGGGACGCCGCCGTCCGAGGTCGCCATCGCGTGGCTGCTGCATCAACCCGCGGTGACGGCGCCCATCGTCGGGCCGCGCACGATGGAGCAGCTCGAGGCCAACGCGTGCGCCGTCGACGTCCGCCTCGACAAGGAGACGCTGGCGGCCATCGACCGCATCTTCCCCGGCCCGGGCGGCGAGGCCCCCGAGGCCTACGCCTGGTAGCCCGCGAGGACGTCCTGCATGACGATGATCGGCATCCGCTTCGACCTGCGTGCCCCCACCTTCGGCACGACCACCCACGCCGAATCGTACCCGGCCTGTCTCGACATGTGTCAGTGGGCCGACGAGCGCGGCTTCGACATCGCGGTGCTCTCGGAGCATCACGGCGTCGAGGACGGCTTCATGTCCTCGCCGGCGACGCTCGCGGCGGCGATCGCGGGACGCACCAAGCGCCTGCCGATCAACATCGCGGCCGTCCTCGTCCCGCTGCACGACCCGGTGCGGCTCGCGGAGCAGCTGGCCGTCGTGCAGCTCGTCAGCGGCGGGCGGCTCTCGGTGGTGGCCGGGCTCGGCTATCGGGACGAAGAGTTCGTGATGGCGGGCGTCGACCGCAAGCGTCGCGGCCGCCTGCTCGAGGAGTACGTGCAGGTGATGCGCGACGCCTGGACCGGCGAGCCGTTCGAATGGCGCGGCCGGATGGTGCGCGTCACGCCGAAGCCGCCGTCGCCGCCCGTCCTCCTGGTCGGCGGCTCGACCGAGAAAGCCGCGAAGCGCGCGGCACGCCTGCGCGCGGGGTTCTTCCCGGCGATCGGCGATCCGGCGCTGAAGGCGCTCTACGAGGCCGAGTGCGCGAAGGAGGGCTTCACCGGGTTCGTCGCGATGCCCGGCGGTCCCGGCTTCGTCCACGTCACCGACGATCCCGAGCGCGACTGGGCGCGCATCGCCCCGCACGCGCTCTACGACGCGCAGACGTACGCGGCGTGGCAGACGCCGGACCAGCGCTCGCAGGTCCACGTCGACGCCGTCACGGCCGACGACGTCCGCCGCAGCGGGGTGTACCGCGTGGTCACACCCGACGAGTGCCTGCAGATCGCCGCGGAGCATGGGCGTGTGCTGTTGCATCCGCTCATGGGCGGCATCCCGCCGGCGCTCGGGTGGGAGAGCCTCGAGTGCTTCGCCTCGAAGGTGCTCCCACGACTCCGTGGAGGTGCGACATGACCGGACGGGGACAAACCGTGCTATCGTGGCAACGATCGGTCTACCGGCGAGGAGGCCCGATGGCACAGGTCGAACGCCCGAAGAATCGCGTGGGTCGCGTGGCGAACGAGGTCTACGTCGGTGCGCTCATCCTGGGGGTGGTGGTGGTGCTGGCCGGCGTCGTGGCCGCGGTCGTGGCCGGGGTGATGCAGGTCAGCCGCTGGGTGGCGTTGGGCAACTGACGCTCGACGGTCCGTCGCTCCTCGCAACAGCCGCGACTTTTTCATTGACTGAATGACTCATTCAGTTATATGCGGCGGGCATGGCATCCGTCGCCCCCGTCCGCGGCCGCCCGCGCTCCGCGCCCGAGGTCCGGGCCGGCCGCCTCGACGAGCTGCTGCGCGCCGCCATCAGGGTCTTCTCGCGCTGCGGCTATCGGCGGGCGCAGATGGCCGACGTCGCGCGCGAGATGGGCGTCTCCGCGGGCACCGTCTACAACTACGTCGAGAGCAAGGAGGCGCTCTTCCACCTGCTCGTCGAGCGGGGCTTCGCGGTCGAGGCGACGCCGCCGGACGTCCTCCCCGTGCCGACGCCGCCGCCCGGCGCCACGCTCGATCTGCTGCGCCGGCGACTGATCGACGAGTTCCGCATCCCCGCGCTCGAGGCGGCGCTCGCGCGCCGGCGCGTGTCCGACGTGCGCGCCGAGCTCGAGGCCGTCGTGCGCGACATCCATCGATCGGTCGCGTCGCATCGGGAAGGAATCGTCCTGCTCGAGCGATCGGCGGTGGAATGGCCCGAGCTGGCGGCCCTGTTCTACCAGGGCATGCGGCGCGACTATCTGGGCCGTATCGAGCAGTACCTGCGCGCGCGCATCGGGAGCGGGCATCTTCGCCGCGTCCCCGACGTCAAAGCGGCGGCACGGCTCGTCAACGAGACCATCGCCTGGATGGCGATGCACCGCCACGGCGACGCGGATTCCGTCGACGTCACCGACGAGTCCGCCGAGGCCACGACCGTGGACATGCTCGTCCACGCGCTGGTGAAGGAGTGAGACCATGCGCCGTCCCGACGTCGACTGGCTCAGAGTGCTCGCCACCTATCTCCTGTTCGCGTTCCACGGCGCGAAGGTGTTCGACGTCCGGCCGTACTATCATCTGAAGAACGGCGCGCTGTCCGCGGACCTCGACTACTTCACCGGCTTCGTCCACCAGTGGCACATGCCGCTGTTCTTTCTGCTCGCGGGCTGGGCGGCCGCCGGGTCGATCCGCCTGCGCGGCGCGGGCGGCTTCCTGCGCGAGCGCGTGTCGCGCCTCGTCGTGCCGCTGGCGTTCGGCATGGTCGCGTTCGGCCCGTTCCTGCGCTGGGTGGAGCTGCGGAACGGCCAGTTCATCACCGCCGACGGCCGCCACCTGCCGGCCGATCCGACCGTCGGCTTCCTCGACTTCCTGCCGCGCTACTTCGTGTTCGAGCACCTGACGTGGGCGCACCTCTGGTTCCTCGCGTACCTGTTCACGTTCAGCGTTCTCTACCTGCCGATCCTCGCGCGGCTCGTGCGCCGCGCGCCCGACGAATGGACGCCGCCGGCGGCGCTCGTCTACGCGCCGATCGTGCCGCTGGCGCTCGTGCAGGTGTCGTTGCGCGACCGCTGGCCGGGCTTCCAGAACCTCGTCGACGACTGGGCGAACTTCGCCTACTACAGCACCTACTTCCTGATCGGTGCGGCGCTGGCGCACCTTCCCGCGGTCGAGCGCGCCGTGCACCGCGAGGCGGGGCGCGCCGCATCGGTGGCGCTCGCCGCGTTCGTGCTGCTCGTCGTCGCCGACGGCGCCGGCTGGCGTCCCGTCGCCAACGCGGTCTCGGCCGTCGCCGGGTGGTGCACCGTCGTGGCGCTGCTCGGGCTGGCGGCGCGACGCTTCACCGCGTCCGGCCCGACGCTGCGCTGGCTCGCGGAGTCGGCGATGCCGGTCTACGTGCTGCACCAGATCGCCGTCGTGGGCGTCGCGTTCATGGTGATCGCGCTGCCGCTCGGCGTGGGCGCCAAGCTGGCGGTCACCGTGCTCGGCGCCCTGGCGCTCACGCTGGCCGTCTACGAGCTCTTCGTCCGCCACGTCCCGCTGCTGCGCGTCCTGACGGGCATGCGACGCCTGGCCTCCGTGCCGCGCGGAAAAGTGATTGACGGCCCCGGCGACCGCGGGGGAAGGTCGGGGCCATGGGTCGCTTCCGCCGCACCGCCGTCCTCGCCCTCCTGCTGACGATCAGCCTGACGCTCGGGGCGCTCCCCGTCCACGCCGACGAGGAGAGCGGCGCCGTACCGCCGCTCTCCAGCGCGGGCCGATGGTTCACCGACGCGCTCGGGCGGGCGGTCGTGCTGCGCGGCTTCAACCAGGTGTCGAAGTCGGCGCCGTACCATCCGTCGGCGTTCGGCTTCGGCGACGACGACGCCGCGTTCCTCGCGGCGGAGGGGTTCACGGCCGTTCGTCTCGGCGTCGTGTTCCAGGGCCTCATGCCGACGCCCGGCGTCGTCGAGACGACGTACATCGACGCGATCGCGAGCACGGTCGAGGCGCTCGCCGCGCACGAGATCTTCGTGCTGCTCGACTTCCACCAGGACGGCTTCGCGCCGATGTTCAACGGCAACGGGCTGCCGAACTGGATGGCCATCACCGACGGCCTGCCGAACCCGCCCGACGCCGTCTTCCCGCTGTACTACATCCAGAACCCGGCGATGCAGCGCGCCTTCGAGCACTTCTGGGCGAACGACCTCGGACCGAACGACGTGCCGCTGCAGGAGTACTACCGGCAGGGCGTCGCCGCCGTCGTCGAGCGCTTCGCCGACGACCCGTGGGTGATCGGCTACGACCTGATGAACGAGCCGTGGCCGGGGGCCGAGTTCCAGCCGTGCGTGTCGCCCGCGGGGTGCGCCGCGCTCGAGCAGGCGCGGCTGGTGCCGTTCCACGACCGCGTCGGCGCGCCGGTCCGCGAGCTCGCGCCGCAGCAGTTCGTCTTCCACGAGCCGTTCGTCCTCTTCAATTTCGGCATGTCGCCGACGACGATGCCCGGCACCGACGCCGGCTCGGCGCTCTCGTTCCACGCGTATGCCGTCGGCGTGGCCAACGAGTTGGCCGTCCTGGCCAACGGCGTCGCCGCGGCGACGCGCGACGGGCGGCCCGTCATGGTGACCGAGTTCGGCGCGACGACCGATCCCGTCGTCCTGACGCGCCTCACCACGCAGCTCGACGGCCAGATGCTGCCGTGGCTCGACTGGGCCTACAACGAGTCGATCATCGCGCGCCGCTTCGATCCCGCCGGCCCCGACAACCTGCGCAGCGTGGACGCGTTCAACGCGCTGGTGCGGCCGTACCCGAAAGCCGTCGCCGGCACGCCGACGCGGATCGCCTTCGATCCGGCGACGAAGATCTTCGAGCTGGGCTACAGCGCGATCGCGCCGGACGGCACGATACCGCCGCGCGGGTTGCCCACCGTCGTCTCGCTGCCGAAGCGGCAGTACCCGACCGGCTACAGGGTCAAGGTGAAGGGCGGGAAGGTCTCGTCGAAGCCGTGTGCCGAGCTGCTGACGCTCGTGCGGCGCCCGACGGCCGCGACGGTCACCGTCACGGTCCGGCCGAGCACGCGCCGCTGCCGGCCGCGCTGACGGTCACGCCGACGCGACGAGCCGCGCGTCGTCGCCGGTCGGCAGGTGCACCGTGAAGGTGCTCCCGACGCCCGGCTCGCTCGCGACCGACAGCGTACCGCCGAGCTGTGTCACCAGCCGCTTCACGATGTAGAGCCCGAGGCCGACGCCGCTGAAGCTGCGCGAGTCGGAGCCGTCGCCCTGGCGGAACATCTCGAAGATCACCGGCAGCTGGTCGGGACGGATGCCGACGCCGGTGTCGCGGACGGTGAAGGCGCACTGGCCGTGCTCCACGGTGCACGAGACGACGACGCTGCCGCTCGGCGTGAACTTGAGGGCGTTGCCGATCAGGTTCTTGAGCACGATGCGGAGCTTCCGCGGATCGGTCCGGATGGCCAGCGCGGGCGCCGGCTCCCAGCGCAGGGTGGCGCCCGGCGGCCGCGGCATCGCCGCATAGTCGGCGTCGAGCGCGCCGAGGAGATCGGCCACCGCGACGGTCTCGAGCTGGACCGCGTCGCGGCCGGAGTCGAGGCGGTTCAGGCTGAGCGTCGCTTCGATCAGCTCGAGCAGCTCGAGGCTCTGGCGCTGGACGCTGCGCAGCAGCCGCGGGCGCTCGTCGGCGGGAAGGTCGTCGTCGCCCAGCATGTCGGTGTAGCCGATGATCACGCTGAGCGGCGTGCGCAGCTCGTGCGACATCGTCGACACGAACTCCGACTTGAGCTGCGTGGCGCTGCGCAGCTCCTCGACGAGGCGCGCGTTCTCGAGCGCGACGGCGGCGAACTGCGCGATGCCGAACGCGATGCGCTCGTCGAGCGCGCTGAAGCGGCCGTCGCGCCGGCGGTACGACGCGCTCAGCAGGCCGATCACCTCGGTGCCGCGGCGAAGGGCGACGTACATCGACCGCCGGATGCCGAACTGCCGCAGCAGGGTCTGCGCCGCGGGCGTCCGGTCGAGGTCGTCGGTCGCGATCTGGACTGCGCGATGCGTGTCGAGCGCGTCGAGCAGCGGTGCCAGCATCGAGCCCGGCATCCGCAGCGAGTGCATCGCGATGAGCGCGTCCTCGTCGTGGCCGTGCGTCGACCGCACGACGAACGCCGCGTCCTGCGGGTCGCGCAGTACCGTGGAGCTGGCGTCGCAGTCGAGGAGCTGGGCCGTCAGCTCACAGAGCCGCTGCAGGATGACCGGCGTGTTGAGCGACGAGATCATCTCCTGGCCGACGCGGACGAGCCCGGTCGAGACGCGCGACTCGTCTTCGAGGCGGGCGCGCGAGCGGGCGAGGGCGTCCTCGGCACGCGCGCGGGTGATCGCGACGCCGGCGAGATGCGCGGCGGTCTGCAGCAGCGCCCACTCCGCCGGCTGCGGCGTGCGGCGCTCGCGGTAGTACATCGCGAACGTCCCGAGGCAGGTGCGGTCGCTGGTGACGATCGGCGCCGACCAGCAGGCGGCGAGGCCATGGGCGTCGGCGAGCGAGCGGAACGCGGTCCAGCGCGCGTCGGTCGCGATGTCCTCGACGATCACCGGGATGCGACGGTAGGCGGCCGATCCGCACGACCCGACGTCGGGGCCGATCGTCACGCCGTCGATCGCGGCGCAGTACGGCTGCGGGAGCGACGGCGCCGCGCCGTGGCGCAATCGGTCGCCCTCGAGCAGCAGGACGGAGCAGAGCATTCCCGGGGCGCGCTCCTCGACGAAGCGGCAGATCGCGTCGAGCACCGCCGTGAGCCGGCCGCCCGTCGCGATCATCTCGAGAATGCGTGTCTGGCCCGCCAGCTCGAGGCGGGCGTTCTCGCGCTCGCGCCGCCGGACGTCGTGCTCGTGTGCGACCCACACCGACCCCGCGAGTCCGAGCGCAACGGCCGCCAGCGGATAGCCGCGCTCGACGAGGGGGTTCCCGGGGACCAGCATCGCGGCCAGGCCCACGGCGATCGCCGTCGCCGCGGCGGTCCAGAGCTGCGCACGGCCGCCCCAGGGGATGAACGTGGCCGTGCCGAGGCATCCGCCGATGGCGAAGATGGCGAGCGTCAGGGCGTCCTGGCGCAGCACGGCCGAGATCACCGTCGTGCTCATCATGAGCATGAGCGCGGCGACGCCGGCGGTGCAGAGCGCGCGTTCGGACCGATCCGGCCGGATCCACGCCCAGGTGGCGATCAGGATCGTGAATTGTACCGCCTTCACGGCGAGGGACGCGCGGAGGGTGTCGGGAGGTAGCCAGAACACGTCGGCGACGGCGAAGACGAGCGTCGACGCCGTGCAGATCACGAACATCGCTCGCATCCGCGCTGCCAGGTGCTGCTGGTGTTCCGTCATTTTCGTGACGCTCCCGTGGCACCCGCGGCACCGGAAGCGCGCAGGCGCCTCCGGAGCGACGAGGGTGTCACCGGCTGCCGTAGGCTGCAGCAATCCGTATGCCGTGTCGGATCATGGAATCGCCACCAAGTCGCGAACGGCGGGGTACGTGTCGACCATGAGGTAGGCCCGCACCGCGTCCGGAACCTTCGGGCGCTGATAGGGCAGGCGGACGGCCGCCAGGGTTCCGTCGGGATTCGGGGTGCGCGTCGTCGTGAAGCCGTAGTCGATGGCGACGGGCCGGCCGGTCGCCGGGTCGATCAGCAGGATGCCGACGGCGTGCGTGTCGGGGCGCAGCGCCGAGCCGGTCAGGGTCGCGGTGATGCCCGTCGCGTCGGCGGCGAACGCGACCGTCCCGACGCCGGCCGGCGCCTGCTGGATGCCGCCCTCGTGGGGCGCGAGCTCGGCGCCGCCGAAGACGTTCAGGAGATCGGTCACGGGATTGCAGAATCCGAGCTCCTGGAAGAACGGGCCGTAGAACGTGATGCCGGCGCACGGCGTGAGCGCGTTGATCGCCGGGCTCGCGAGCGCGGCGCCGGTCACGTCGATGCGCGTCGCGATGCGGAACAGCTCGAACGGGATGCGGATCGCGTTGAACTCGATCGCGAAGCCCGCCTCGTTGGCGAGCGTCAGCACGCCGCCGTCGTACTGCAGCTCGAGCGGGAAGAGGACGCGCGTGGCGGGATCGATCTCGGTGCGGTTCTCACCCGGCGCGAGACGCGCGCCGACGACCCACGCGATGGCCTGGCCGTCGGCCGTGCTCTCGACGAGGCCCATCAGCATGTGGATCGAGTCGAAGCCGATCTGGTTGTAGCTCGGCAGGATCGTCGGCAGAGGCGCCGCGAGACGTGACAGCTCCCAGGTACCCGCGGGATCGCCGGGATTCGCCGGGACGGGCAGGGGCAGCGCGCCGCCGTCGGCCGCGGGCCGCACCTGGAACGACAGCGCGGTGTCGAACGTCCCGCCCGGCGTGCCGCCCGTGAAGCGCAACCCGTCGCGATCGGGATTCACCAGATACGTGCCGGCGACGTGCACCGCGAGCGGACCGCCCGCCGGACCGGCCAGACGGCCTTCCGGGATGATCGTCAGGAACTTGCGGTCGCCGGAGACCTCGGTGCGGACCGGCGCCGGCGGGTCGAGCGTCACGGCGACGCTGTCCGTGTCGATGTGGGCGAGCCGGGTGTCGCCGTTCTCGCGCACCAGCAGCGACAGCGTGATCGGCTGGTTCGTCTCGATCTCCGCCGGCGGCGACGGCAGCAGGCGGCCGAACTGCGTCGACCACGACAGGAACGCGGCGTCGCGCGGCAGGTCCTCGTCGGGGCCGAGACGGCAGCGGCCGTCGGCGGCGGCCTCGGGGCGCAGGCACCAGTCGTACGGGATACTGAACACCTGGCCGCTCTCGCCCGCGATCACGACGGCGTCGGGGCCGAGCGCGGGGGATGCGTTCAGGTCGTCGCGCGCGTCGTCGATCAGCTGCATCGAGAAGCGCAGGCGGCCGTCGGGCTCGAGCACGAACAGCTTGCCCTCGCCCGAGCCGACGTAGACGCGGCCGAGGCCGTCGATCGCGGGCGACGAGCGGATGGCGTCGCGCGTGTCGAACTGCCAGCGGAGCGCGCCGGTGTCGGGATCGAGGCCGTAGACGGAGCCGTCGGCCGATGCTTGCACGATGGTGCCGTCGGGCAGGCGCGCCGGGCTCGCGTAGATGTGGTCGCGCGCGCCGAACGTCCAGCAGGGCACGCCGCTCGCTTGATCGTAGCAGCGGAGGAAGCCGTCGAAGCCGCCGACGTACATCTTGCCGTCCGCGAGCAGCGGGCTCGCGGCGACCGTGCCGTCGACCGTCGCATTCCAGACGGGCTGGCCGGTCGCCGCGTCGATCGCGAACGTGTTCGGCAGCAGCAGCTGGATGTTGTTGCCCATGAAGAGGCGGTTCGTCCCGACGTCGTATGCCGGCAGCGACCACGTCTGATCGGCGGTGCGGAAGGCCCAGCGCACCGCGGTGGTGTCGCGGTCGAGCGCGTAGGTGAGGAAGTTGTCGTTCGGGACGTACAGCGTGCCGTCGCGTCCCATGGCGACGTTGCCCTCGAACCAGTTGATGAAGGCGCCGGTGACCGACGCCGGGTCGGCGGCGAACGTCCACACGGGCGCGCCGGTGGCGGCGTCGAGCGCGTAGAGGTGGCCGTCGCCCGACGGGACGTAGACGCGGCCGCGGTCGTCGAGCAACGCGGACGAGTCGATGATCTCGCCGGTGAGGAACTGCCAGCGCACGGCGCCGTCGGCGGCGAGCGCGTAGAAGCTGCGGTCCGCGGAGCCGACGAAGACCGTGCCCGCGCCGTCGATCACGGGCGTGCTGAAGATCCCCTTGCCGGTCTGGAAGGCCCAAAGGTGGCCGCCGGTGCCGTCCGGCGCGATCGGGCTCTGGCCGGTCTGCGCGCTGTCGCGTCGGAACTTCGGCCACGGGCTCGACGGGTCGAGCGGCACGTCGTAGTCGAACGCGACGCGCGAGACCGCGAAGCGGCGCTTCCGCGGACGCGGGTCGACGGTGATCGTGCCCTTCAGGATGTCGCACGCCGGCGCCGCCATGCGCGCCTTGAGCTTCACGCGCCCGCGCACGCCGGGGCAGCTCGCCCAGCGCGCGCGGATGGTGGTGCCGCGCGGGCGAGCGGTGACACGGACGCGCGTCGGGTCGCACACGCCGCTGATCGCGACCGTGCCGCCGGCGAAGACGACCGCTTCCTGGACGCCCGACGTGCCGATCGGCCGCTCGCCGGCGAGCGGGAAGCGGCCGTCGGCGCAGGGCGTCGCGGCGAGGGCGGTGGAGACGGCGAGCGTGAGGAGGGCGACGATGCGGGTGAGACGCACGCTACCGCGCTACCGCTGCCGCCCGCTCGACGTCAATCCACTCTTTCTGGTTGCGGTCTAGCGGGCGCAGCGGAAGCCGCTGGTGCTGCCCCCGTTATTGAGGGTCCCGTTCGTGGAGACGAAAAAGACGCCCGGCGACAGGCCGCCGCGGCTGCCGCCGCGGCGGATCGATGCCGGCACCTGCATGGCCTCGCTCCCGCCGTTGCCGCCGAAGGCGCTGAGGTCGTTTCCCGCGGGCCCTCCGACCGCCGTCCAGTCCACTTGTGTCGCGGCGTCGGCGCGATCCGCCCAGTCGGCCGTGTGCTCCGTCGCGTTGCCGATCATGTCGAACACACCCCAGCGCGACACACGGGCCTCCCGCGAGCCGGTCGGAAGGTGGCCATCGCCGGGGGCGGTGACGCAGGTGGTGGTGTCATCGTCCGCGAGCCCCGGATCGGGTGTGCCGGTCGCGGCCCGCTGCCATTCCTCGTTGCGGATGAGGCGCTTTCCCGACAGCGCGCAGGCCTGCACCGCCTGGAACCACGAGGTGCAGGTGCTGGGCGGCACACCGGCGATCGACAGGGCGTACACGCCCGGCGACGGCGGCGACGAGCCGGCCTCGGGCTCCCAGTTGCCGTCGCTCGGGAAGCCGGCGGGGTAGGGCGCGAGGCTGTAGGGCGCGTAGGTGCATCCGAGCTGGACCGCACCCGCCGCCGACAGCTCCGCGAGCGTCGCCTGGCCGCGCTCGATCCGCCGGATCAGGCTCCGGTTGGTGGTCGCGATGTGCCAGACGCTGGCCTCGTACTTGTCGATGCAGGTGGGGCCCACCTTCACGGAGTCCGGCGGGCATTTGAGGGTGGCCACGGGGGCCGCGGATGCCACGGCGAGGGCGAAGAGCGCGAGGGCGCGGCGAGGGACAGTGGTCCTCCCGCCCGCGAGGTGCGCGGGCTCTGGTTTCGTGGAGGCGGCGTTCGATGCGACCGTACAATCAATGTGCCATCCCGGACCCCGAAACCCGTGCACCTTGTACGACGGTCGTCTGCCGTGGTTGTTGGGCGGCCATGGCGAACGAGATGCTCGAGATGGTCTGTCAGATGCTCCGCAGCCGCCCGGTCGACCCGAACGCGACCTTCGACGACCTCCGTCGCGGTCTCGAGGAGCTGGTGGCCTTGAGCCCGACGCCCGAGGGCGCGTGCTGCGAGCCCGTCGCGGCCGCGGGCGTCCCGTGCGAGTGGATCGTCGCGCCGGGCGTCGAGACGAGCGGCACGGTGCTCTATCTGCACGGCGGCGGCTACACGATCGGCTCGATCAACTCGCATCGGTCGCTCGTCGCCCGCATGTCGGCGGCGACGGGGCTGCGCGGTCTCGCAGTCGACTACCGTCTGGCGCCCGAGCATCCGTTCCCCGCCGCGATCGACGACGCCACCGCGGCGTACCGCTGGCTCCTCGGCCAGGGCGTGTCGCCGGACCGCATCGTGATCGCCGGCGACTCGGCCGGCGGCGGCCTCACCGTGGCGACGCTGCTCGCGTTGCGCGACGGGGGCGTCCCGCTGCCTGCGGCCGGTGTCTGTCTGTCGCCGTGGGTCGACCTCGAGGGCGTCGGCGAGTCGATGACGACGTGCGCCGCGCTCGACCCGATGGTGCAGCGCGACGGCCTCCTCAAGATGGCCGCCGCGTACCTCGGCGACACCGACCCGCGCACGCCGCTCGCCTCCCCGATCCACGCCGACCTCGCCGGCCTGCCGCCGCTCCTGATCCACGTCGGCACGCGCGAGACGCTGCTCGACGACTCCGTCCGCCTCGCCGACCGCGCCCGCGCTGCCGGCGTCAGTGTCGACTACGAGCCGTGGGACGAGATGATCCACGTCTGGCACGCCTTCCACCCGCTGCTCCCGGAGGCCGACCAGGCGGTGACGCGCGTCGGCGAGTGGGTACGCCAGCGCATCTGAGCGACGCGCCCCCGCTACCCGACGGCCCGTCCCGCGACGAACCCCGACGCCCACGCCCACGCGAAGTTGTATCCGCCGATCCGCCCGTCGACGTCGCACACCTCGCCGCAGACGTGCAGCCGCGGCGTCACGCGCGACTCCATCGTCTCGAGCTTGATCTCCGTGAGCGGCACGCCGCCGGCCGTCGCCTCGGCATGCGTGAACCCGCGATCGCCGGTGACGGGCAGGGCCATCGCCGCGACCGCCGTCGCCAGCGCCCGTCGCCGCTCGCGCGTCATGGCGTGACCGGCCGCGCTCGGGTCGACGCCCGCCTCGGCGCAGAGCGCGCGCGCGAGCCGCTCCGGCACGCGCTCGTGCAGCCGACGTCCCGGAGTCGTGCGTCCGAGATCCGCGAGGAGCCGGTCGACCGACTCGACGGTCTCGCCGGGCAGCCACGAGATCACGAGGCGCGCGCCGGGGTCGTCGAGCCGCGCGTGCAGCCAGTGGCGGCTGACGTCGAGCACCGACGGCCCCGACAGCCCGCGATGCGTGCACAGCGTCGAGTCGGTGAACGCGACGACGCGCTTCCCCGACGCGCGCTCGACGGTCAGCGTCGCCGGCACCGTGATGCCGGCGAGCGCCGTCACCATGTGGCCCGCCGGCAGCGTGAGCGGCACGAGCGCCGGCAGGATGCGCGCCGTCGTCGTGTGGCCGAGCGCGCGCGCCAGCACGTAGCCGTGTCCATCGGAGCCCGTCGCCGGCACGCTGCGGCCGCCCGTCGCCAGGACGACGGCGCGCGCCGCCATCGTGCCCGCCGGTCCGGCGAGCGCGAAGCCGCTCGGAGTCGTGGCGATCGTCTCGACGCGCCACGGGTGGCGCAACGCGACGCCGGCGTCGCGCGCGGCGCCGACGAGCGCGTCGAGCACCGTGCGCGCCTTGTCCGTCGTCGGGAAGAGCTTGCCCGTCTCCTCGCGCTTCAGCCGGACGCCCAGCTCGGCGAAGAAGGCGACGGTGGCGGCGGCGTCGAACCGGCGCAGCACCTTGCGGATCGCGTTCTGCGAGGCGCCGAAGAAGGCCGTGGCCTCGACGACGTCGTGGGTGACGTTGCAGCGCCCGCCGCCGGCGATGAGGATCTTCGCGCCGAGCGAGCTCGCGCCGTCGAGCACGACGATGCGCCGGCCGGGGCCGGTGCGCCCCGCCTGGATCGCGGCCATCAGGCCGGCGGCGCCGCCGCCGACCACGGCGACGTCTGCCATCTCGTCCGACACGTGGCCGGCGAGAGTGCGATGCCGCTCCCGGCGGGTCAACCATGTAGTATGCCGCGCGTGCCTCGCGAGGTCGTTCTCACCCTGCCGCCGTCCGAAGAGCCGCCCGTCACCGACGGGCCGGGGCTCGACGCGGCCGTCGCCGCCGCGCTCGCGGTGCCGGTCGCGTCGCTCGCGGCGGTTCGTCTGCGGCGGCTCTCCTTCGACGCCCGGCGGCGCGAGCGTCACTGGCGGCTCGTGGCCGACGTCTGGCTGCGCGGCGAGACGCCGCCCCCGCCCGTGGCGCGCACGCCGCCGACGTTCACCGCGCCCGCACCGACGGCGCACCACGTCGTCGTGGTCGGCAGCGGACCCGCGGGGCTCTTCTGCGCGCTCGACCTCCTCGCCGCCGGGCTGCACGTCACGGTGCTCGAGCGCGGCCGCGACGTGCAGGCCCGGCGCCACGCGCTCGCGGCGGCGAATCGCGGGCAGCCCGTGGATCCGGACTCGAACTACTGCTTCGGCGAAGGCGGCGCGGGCACGTACTCGGACGGCAAGCTCTACACCCGCTCGGGGCGGAAAGAGGCGATCCGCGCCGTCCTGGAGACGCTGGTCGCGCACGGCGCGCCGGCCGAGATCCTCGCGAGCTGGCGGCCGCACGTCGGCTCGAATCGGCTGCCGCGGGTGGTCGAGGCGATGCGCGAGACGATCCGCCGATCGGGCGGGGTCGTGCGGTTCGGTGCGCGCGTCGAGGCGATCGAGGTCGGCGACGGCGCCGTCGCCGGCGTGCGGGTGCGCGACCTCGACGCGGACACGGTCGAGACGGTGCGCGCCGACGCCGTGGTCCTCGCGACGGGCCACAGCGCGCGCGACGCCGTCGTGATGGCGGCGCGCGCCGGTGCGCGGCTCGAGGCGAAGGGCTTCGCGATGGGCGTGCGGATCGAGCATCCGCAGCCATGGCTCGACCAGCGGCAATACGGCGGCCTGCGCGGCGCGTGCGACCTGCCGGCGGCGTTCTACGAGGTGACCACGCAGGCCGAGGGCCGCGGCGTCTACAGCTTCTGCATGTGCCCGGGGGGCTTCGTCGTGCCGGCGAGCACGGCCGCGTCGCGCGTCGTGGTGAACGGGATGTCGCTCAGCCGTCGCGACTCGCCGTTCGCGAACGCGGGCCTGGTCGTGCAGCTCGATCCCGCCGACTGGTGCGGCGCGGCCGGCGCCGCGTGGGGCTGGGACGCGCTCGACGTCGGGCCGCTGCCCGCGGCGCCGGGCGACGACCCGCTCTTCGGCGTCCGCCTGCAGGAGGTGCTCGAAGCGCGCGCGGCGGCGGCGGGCGGCGGCGACAATCGCGTGCCGGCGCAGCGCGCGGACGCGTTCCTCGCGGCGGACGCGGCGCCGGCGGCCCTCGCGACGAGCTACCGGCCGGGCGTCACGCCCGTACGGCTCGATGCGGTGCTGCCGGCCGGCATGACGTCGCGCCTGCGCGCGGCATTGCGCGAGTTCGAGCGCCGGCTGCCGGGGTTCGCCGGCGCGGAGGCGCAGATGCTCGGCGTGGAGACCCGGACGAGCTCGCCGGTCCGGGTGGTGCGGGATCCCGACACGCTGGCGAGCCCGGACGTCGCCGGCCTGTACCCGTGCGGGGAAGGTGCGGGGTACGCCGGGGGAATCGTCTCGGCGGCCATCGACGGCCGGCGGACCGCTGCGGCGCTGGTCTCGTCCCTGCTTGCCCCTCGGGGGAGCGCTCGTCATTAGTCGAGGCATGGCGAAGCGCATGACGGCGGCCGGACTGCTGGCGATGGTGGTGACGGCGGGGTGCAACGAGCAGGGCGACGCGGTGAAGTCGCGGCTCGAGGCGATCGAAGGACGGCTCGGCCGGATCGAGACGCGTCTCTCCAACGCGGAGAAGGACATCCCCGACGCGCAGGCGCTGCGCGACGAGATCAAGGGCATGGACGGCCGCCTGGCGGCCGCCGAAGCGCGCGCGACGGAAGCGCTGACCGCGGCCAAGACTGCGCCGGCCGCGCCGGCGGCAGGTGCGCCAGGCCCAGGAGCAGCCGCGGGGGCGACCGCCGGCGAAGCGGCGATGATCGATCGCGCCCGCCGCGACGCGATCGCGCAGCTGAACGCCGAGTATCGCCAGCGCCTCCAGGCGATGCGCAGCGCGAACGACGCGGGCGCCGATACCGCCCAGCGACGCGACCAGCGGCGCGAGCTCAGCCGGTGGTTCCGCGAGCAGCGCCGGGCGATCCTGCTGGGGCAGGCGGCGACGCCGCCGCCGCCCGCCCCGTAGGATCGTCGCTCGGATCCGGGGTTACTGCAGGCCCGGCGAGCAGGTGAAGGTCAGCGAGTCGGTGTCGGTCTTGCCGCCACCGGCCGACGTCGCCTTCGCCTTCACCTTGACGCGCGCGACGGCCTTGCTGAAGCGCGTGCCGCGCAGCTTCAGCGGAACCCGCAGCGACTGCGCGTCGTAGCACTTCTCGGTGAGGACCGGCATGTCGGCGGCCGCGGCCGCGCCGAAGTCGAGCGGCGTGGTCAGGATCGACGCCACGCCGAGCGACGTGCACGCCAGGCGCGGGTCCTCGGCGTTGAGGCACAGCATGACGGTGAACGTGCAGGCGTTGTCGCGGACGCCGTCACCGTCGCAGGTCGGATCGCCGTCGATGCAGGTCACCTTGCGCGTCGGCGTCCCGGTGCGACGGTCGAGCGGCGGTACCGGCACGGCGAGCACCTCCGCGAGGCAGTCCGTCGTCGGCGAGCCGCCGCCGGTGATGCAGCGGCCGGGCATCGGGTCGTGGCACTGGCAGGCGTCGCCGATGCCGTCGGCGTCGACGTCGGCCTGATCCGGGTTCGGGATGCGCGGGCAGATGTCGCACTCGTCACCGCGCTGGTCGGCGTCGGTGTCCGTCTGCGCCGGGTTGTGCAGCGCGGGGCAGACGTCGCACGCCTCGCCGGCGCCGTCGCCGTCGGGGTCGGCCTGGTCGGCGTTCGCGACCGCGACGCAGTTGTCGCAGCCGTTGCCGCGGCCGTCGCCGTCCGTGTCGGTCTGGGCGGGGTTCGCGAGGACCGCGCAGTTGTCGCACGCGGTGCCCACTCCGTCGCCGTCGGCGTCGGCCTGATCCGTGTTCGCGATCAGGAGGCAGTTGTCGCAGGCGTTGCCACGGCCGTCGCTGTCGCCGTCCGTCTGATCGGTGTTGGCGACCAGCGCGCAGTTGTCGCAGACGTCGCCGATGGTGTCGCCGTCCCCGTCGGTCTGGGTGGTGTTGGGGATCCCGGCGCAGTTGTCGCAGACGTTGCCGACGGTGTCGCCGTCGGTGTCGGTCTGCGTCGGATTCGCGACCGCCGGGCAGTTGTCGCAGGCATTGCCGCGCAGGTCGCCGTCCGAGTCGAGCTGCGCGGGATCCGCGATCGCCGGACACACGTCGCACGCGTCGCCCGCGCCGTCGCCGTCGCCGTCGAGCTGCATCGGGTCGGCGACGGCCGGACAGATGTCGCAGGCGTTGTCGATGCCGTCACCGTCGGTGTCCATCTGGTTGGGGTTCGCGACGAGCGGGCAGCTGTCGCACACGTCGCCGACCCCGTCGTCGTCGCTGTCCGCCTGGTCCGGGTTCGGGACGTCCGGACAGTTGTCGGTGCCGCTCAGGTTCGACGGCTGCGCGATGTCTGCGAAGACCAGATGCGGGGTGCGGCGGACGTCGCAGGCGTTCTGGATGAAGATGCCGGCGGCGAAGCGATCGCCGGCGACGATCGTGCGATCCGCGAGCGGCGCGTCCACGGTGTAGTTGATGACGTACGGCGTGTTGAGGCCGCCCGAGCCCTTCGGCACCGTCGCGATGAAGGCGGAGCCGCTGCCGACGGGGGTGACCACGGCGCCGCGGATGCGCGCCACGGTGACCGTGACCTCGAGGCAGGCGCTCGGGGTCGACAGGTTCGAGTACAGCCACAGCGTGGCCCGGCCGTCGCCGCGGTTGATGGAGCCGCCGGTCGTCGCCGGCGCCGTGCGGAAGTCGCCGAAGCTGGCGCCCGTACCCGCGGTCAGCTGGACCTCGTTCTCTTCCTCGTTGGTTCCTGTCGGCGCCGTGGATGAGAGGACGTCGATGCCTCCCGAGCCGCGGGCGAGATAGAACGGGACGGCATCTTCCGCATGGGCCGCGAACGGGGCGGCGACCACGGCGGCGACGGCGATCAGGGAACGCAGGCGCGTCAGCATGGGGCGGGGACGAGCAAGGCATGTGCCGCCCGCGACACGCGACAATGCTAGAGACATTCGTATCGTCCGCGTACGCGCGACCATGCGCGTGCGCGACGCCGGCGCACGGCTGCACGACTGCCAAGGCACTTGCGGGGTTCCAGCTCGGGAGACTAGGCGTGCGTCGGCGGGATGCGCTGCGCCCACGGCGCGGCCTGTTCGAGCTGCGTCGCGACCTGCAGCAGCAGGTCCTCGCGCGCGTACGGCGCGATCACCTGGACGCCCATCGGGAGGCCGGCGGCGGTCCAGTGGAGCGGCAGGGAGATCGCGGGCTGGCCCGACAGGTTGAAGGGCAGGGTGCACGCGCCGTAGGGCGCCGACAGCAGCAGCGCACGCAGCGGCTCGTCCGGGGTGGAGACCAGCTCGCCGATCTCGGGCGGCGGCGAGGCCTGTGTGATCGTCACGAGCAGATCGAAGCCGCCGTCCCACCACGACGCCAGGCGCCGGCCGAACGCGTGGACGTACTCGAGCGTCGCGAGATGCTCGGCGGCGGAGATGCCGCGGCCGCGCTCGGCGAGCGACCACGTGAGCAGCTCGACGTCCTCCGGGCCGACCGTCCGGCCGACGCGCTGTCCCCACGCGTCGAGGGCTCGGGCGACGTTGGCGGACACCACGCCGACGTACGCCATCACGTGCTCGTGCTCGTCGAGCGCGTCGGGATACGCGTCGCTGACGTCGTGGCCCAGGCCCTGCAGCAGGCGCGCGGCGGTCTCGACGGCGGCGGCGCCTTCCTCGTGCAGCGGGAGGCCGCGGGGGGCACCGCGCAGCACGCCGATGCGGAGCCGTCCGGGCGCGTTGCGCGCGAGCGTCGCGAAGGGCTGCGCGGCCGGCGGCGCGAAGTAGGGATCGCCGGGCATGGGGCCGGCGGCGACGTCGAGGAGCGCAGCGGTGTCGCGCACCGAGCGCGTGACGACGAGCTCGGCGGAGAAGCCGCTCCAGCGCTCGCCGAGGCCCGGACCGAACGAGCAGCGCCCGCGCGTCGGCTTGAGGCCGACCAGGCCGCACATGCTCGCCGGGCCGCGGATCGATCCGCCGCCGTCGCTCGCGTGCGCGGCGGGCACGATGCCGGCCGCGACCGCCGCGGCCGAGCCGCCGCTGGACCCGCCCGCGCTGTGCCCGAGGCTCCACGGGTTGCGTGTCGGTCCGTACGCGACGGGCTCCGTCGTCGGCAGGAGCGCGAGCTCCGGCGTGCTCGTGCGCCCGAGCGAGACGAGCCCCGCCGCCTGGAACCGGCGCGTGATGTACGCGTCCTCGGCCTCGACCCAGTGCGCGTCCTTCAGGAAGCGCATGCCCGCGTGGTACGGCTGTCCCTTCTCGGCGCCGCCGATGTCCTTCATCAGGAACGGCACGCCGCGGAACGGTCCGTCGGGCAGGTCCGGCGACGCCGCGAGGGCGCGCGCGCGGTCGAGCGCGCGATGGATGACGGCGTTGATCTTCGGATCGATCGCTTCGAGGCGTGCGATCGCCGCGTCGACGAGGTCGCGCGGCGAGAGCTCCTTGCGCCGGACGAGCTCGGCCTGGGCGGTCGCGTCGAGGAAGGCGAGGTCGGCCATGAGGGGGCGTCCTACCAAACGTCTCAGCGCTTGCCGAGAGCGGCGCGCATGCGGTCCTTCGCGTCGGGGGCGACCCAGCTCGGGACGAGCACCTCATCGAACTCGCGCTGCTGCTCGGGCGTGAGCGCGAGCGAGCCGCGGATGCCGCGCTTGGTGGCGACGTAGGCCGCGCGCGGATGCGCGGCGAGCCGCTCGAGCCGGGCGCGCGCCGTGCCGACGCAGTCGTCGGCGAGCTCGTCGACGAGGCCGAGCGCGTAGGCGGTCTCGGGATCGTGGAGGCCGGCTTCGAGGACGACGCGCTCGAGCGAGCGGGGCGGCACGCGACGGCGCGTCATGCCGAGCACCTTCGGCGGGAACTGCACGCCGAGGGCGACCTCGTTGAGGCCGATGCGCGTCTTCGGGTCGCGGGTCGCGACGCGGTAGTCGCAGCAGAGCGCGATGACGCAGCCGCCCGCGATGGCGTGCCCGTTCACGGCGGCGACCGTCGGCCCGGGATACTCGAAGAGCGCCTGCACCATGTCCTCGAGGAGGGTGAGGAAGCGGCGCATGCCGTCGAGCTCGAGCGACGCGACCTCTTTCAGGTTGAGGCCGGCGGAGAACGCGTCGCCGGCGCCGGTGACGAGGAGCGGCTCGCCGTCGGCGGCGCGCACGCGCGCCAGGACGTCGGCCATGAGCTCGGTGTTGAGCGCGTTCTTGCCGGGCGCCGTCATCACGAGGTCGGTCATGGCGGGCTATCCTTTCGTCTGCGTGCGGCCGCGGGCCTGGACGTCCTTCCGGCGTGCGGCGATCTTGTCGGGGGTGAGGTCGCGCGCGTGGGCGCGGTTCGCGTCGGCTTCGATGCGCAGCCCGTCGCCGTAGCTCGCGGCGAAGCCAGCGTCGATGACGCGCTTGTAGCCGCGCAGCGAGGCGGGGTCGCACGACAGCATGTCGCGCGCGAGCGCCCGGCACGCCGGCAGCAGCTCGGCGGGCGGCACGACGCGGTTCACGAGGCCCCACGCGGCCGCCTGCTCGGCGGGAAGGTAGTTGCCGGTCAGCGACAGCTCCTTCGCGCGGTAGATGCCGATGGTGCGCGAGAGCACCTGGCTGAGCCCCCAGCCGGGCAGGATGCCGACGCGCGCGTGGGTGTCGGCGAAGCGCGCCTCGGTGGACGCGATCAGCACGTCGCATGCGAGTGCCAGCTCGAAGCCGCCGGTGATCGCGAAGCCGTTGATGGCGCCGATGATCGGCTGCGGGCAGCGGCGGATGGTGGCGATCATGTCGTTGCCGCCGACGGCGCGCTCGATCTCCGACGGGGCCGTCGACTCGCCGCCGAGCTCCTTCAGGTCGAGGCCGGCGCAGAACGCGCGGCCCGTGCCGGTGAGGATGACGACGCCGACGTCCGGATTCGTGGCGACGGCGTCGAAGGCGGCGACGATCTCGGCGCGCAGCCCGCGCGAGAGCGCGTTCATCGCGTCCGGTCGGTTCAGGGTGAAGGTGGCGACGCCGTCCGCGGTCTCGACGCGCAGCAGGGGCTCCGACATCCGCCTCTTATGCAGGGTGTGCGCGGCTTGACCAAGCCCCGCGCCTCCCGCTGAATCGCGCGATGTCCGACGCGCTCTTCCGTCCCGACGGCGACCGCTTCGTCGCCACCGAGTTCGCCCGCGGTCCCTGGAGTCCCGACGCGCAGCACGGCGGCGCGCCGGCGGCGCTGCTCGCGCGGGCGGTGGAGCAGTGGGAGGGCGGCGAGGCGATGCACGTTGCGCGGCTCACGATCGAGCTGCTGCGGCCGGTGCCGATCGCGCCGCTCTCGGTGATGACGCGCTGGGCGCGGCCGGGGAAGAAGGTGCAGATCGTCGAGGCCGTCATGCGGCATGGCGAGACGGACGTCGCGCGCTGCTCCGCGCTCCGCATCCGTCGTGCGGACCTGCCGCTGCCGGCCGGGATCGTCGTGCCGGAGCCGCCGCCCGAGCCGACGTCGGGGCGTGCGAGCATGCCGCCGTGGGAGAAGGCGATCCAGTGGGGCGTCGCGTATCACAGCCACGCGGTCGAGCATCGCTTCGTCGACGGGACGTTCGAAGGGCCGGGTGAGTCGACGGATTGGATCCGGCTGTGCGTCGACGTCGTCGACGGCGAGGCGCCGTCGCCGCTCTGCCGTGTCGCGGCCGCGGCGGACTTCGGGAACGGGATCTCGTGGGTGCTGTCGCGGAACGACGGGTGGCAGTTCATCAACCCGGACCTGACGATCTACCTGCACCGGTATCCCGTCGGAGAGTGGGTGTGCCTCGAGGCGGCGACGGCCGTCGAGGGGATCGGGGTGGGGTTGGCGGAGAGCCGATTGTGGGACGAGCGGGGGCCGATCGGGAGGGCGTTGCAGAGCTTGTTGTTGGAGCGGGCGTAGCTGGACAGCTAGCCAAGAGACTCGTTAGGAAGGGGCATGCGGATCGCCTGCGTGCTCCTCGTGGCGCTTCTGGCCGGCGGCTGCGGGGGGGCCCTGATGAGCCCGGCGCCGGCGGTGCCGGCACCGTCCGACGCAGCTACGGTCGTCTTTCTGCGGACGGGCTTCACAGGGTCGGCGATCGAAGCAGCCGTCTACTACGACGACGATCGGTTCGCCGGCATCGTGATGCGCCACGATCGCGTCACGCTGCACCTCCCGCCGGGGCAGCACCGTTTCACCGTGATCAGCGAGGCGGCCGACTTCCTGGACGCCGACCTCGCCGCGGGTAAGGAGTACTTCGTCCTCGTGACGCCGCGCATGGGCGTCTGGTACGCCCGGTTCAGCCTGCGTCCCGTCACGCCGGGCGGCCGCCACTGGGACGACCTTCCGGGGTGGCTCCGGAAGTCGAAGCCGGTGGCGCCGAACGCGAAGGGCGAGGCGTGGGCGCGCGAGAACGCCGCGTCGGTTCGCGAGAAGCAGGCGGAGTACCTTCCGAAGTGGCTCCGCAAGACGCAACGTCCGACCCTCCGTCCGGAGGATGGCGTCGATCCCGGCTCGGTCGTGGCGCGGTAGTGTGCGGGACGGCGGGCGGCGCTCGCGAGAGTCTTCTAGCTCCCCGTCAATCCCCGCGCGACCGCCGCCAGCGCGACGATGCCGTCCCCCGCGCGACCCTCGGCCCACGGCGCAGCGATCGTCGCCCCGAGCGCTCCCGCCGCATCGGCGCTGGTGCCGCTCGAGCGCCCGAACGTCCGCGCCGCCGCCGACTTCAGATCGACGACGGCTGACGACGGCACCCCTTCCGCACGCAGCAACCCGACGACGTGCTTCCCCCACACGCCGAGCACATCGTCCTCACGACGAAACCGCCCCCACCGCTCCAGCACGTCCCCAATCGCATCCCCCCCGAGCAGCGTCTCCGCCGACAACGCCAAGTGCCGCGGCGCCACCCGCGACAGCGGCTCCCGCGGCCTCGCGATCCCGACGAACCGCTCCCCCGTCGCCACACGTTCCGCCACGAGATGCACCAGCTCCGCCGGCCCCGCCCGCACGACGTCGTGCGGCTGCGCATTCGCCTCCCCATGCACCAGCACCAAACGCTGCCACACGGCGCGCAGCTCCTGCCGCACCTGCACGGCCGGCGCGACCCCCGGATTTCGCCGCCGGTACGGTGCCGGCGCCCCGATCGCATGACGGAGCTGCGTCTCGACCATGTAATCGAAGACGCCGAGGAGCGGCCGGAACCGCTCGACGTCCCCCTCCAGTCGTCCGAGCACCTCGACGACCGCCTCGATCGTCGACAGGCAATGCGCCGCGGGCTCCCGCCGGATCCGATAGTTCCCCGGCGCCGCCGGGATGAACCCGATCCGCGGCAGCGAGCGCAGCACCGCGCTCCGCGCCAGCAGCTTCCGCGCCTCGATCCACGTTCCGTCGAGCACGACGAGCTGCCGCGGCGGTCCGCCGGGCAGGGCGAGCGGGTCGATCGCGCCCGCGCCGGGAAAGAGGACCGCGGCGCCGGCAGCGGCGAGCTCGTGCACACGCGGGTGCTCGTCGAGCCGAACCCCCTCGTGCAGCTCGGAGTTCGGCAGGCAGAGATGCGCCATCCGGCACGTCCCGACGGCCCGCCGTCGCTCGCGCGGGTGCTGCAGGAAGACGACGCGGGTGGCGCTCTCGACCCGGGTCAGGTGCGAGCACCAGCACGCGGCCATCGGCCGGCGGCACCGATCGCAGACCTGGCGGGGGACGCGCACCCGCGCCTCATAGCAGACCCGGCCGCGGGTTTCGCTCGCCGGCCGGCACTGCTATACCGCCGACCCTTATGGCCAAGAAGGAAAAGACCGCCGTCGCCCTCCCGAAGGTGGAGGACGTCCCGCGCCTGAAGCCCCTCGTCGACCTGATCGCCCGCCGCGAGGGGCGTCTGGAGAAGGCGAAAGCGGCCGCCACGACCGACGGCGCCGTCAAGAAGTCCGATCCCAAGTACCGCGCCGCCCGCAAGGCCCTGAAGCGCGGCCAGCGCCGCCTCAAGCGCGAGCTGATCTTCGCCGGCAGCCAGCCGAAGAAGGCGGCGCCGGCGCCCGCGGCCGCGGCCGCGGCCGAGGCCGAGGCCGCTCCGGCACCTGCCGCCGAGCCCGCCGCCGAGCCCGCTGCGGAGTGACGACCCGGGGGCGCCGTCAGGCGACGTGGCGCCCCGTCGACTCCGCCTTCACGATCTCCTCGAACTGCTCGGCCTCGATGACCTCCTTCTCGAGGAGGATCTTGGCCACGTGATCGAGGACGGCCCGGTTCTCGGTGAGCAGTGACACCACCCGGGCCATGCGCTCCTCGGTGAGCCGCCGCGTCTCCTGGTCGATCGCCTGCGCCGTCGCCTCGCTGTACTCGCGCTGCTCCGGCCACGCGGGCGCGCCGTTGCCGAGAAAGCCCGGCCCCCGCTGGCGCGGGAACGTCATCGGACCGAGCGTCTCGCCCATGCCGTACTCGAGCACCATCGAGCGCACGATGTCCGTCGCCCGCTGCAGGTCGTTGTGCGCGCCCGTCGACACCTCGCCGAAGACCACCTGCTCGGCGGCCCGCCCGCCGAAGAGCACGTCGATCTTCGCCTCGAGCTCCTTCCGCGTCATCAGGTAGCGGTCTTCGGTCGGCAGCTGCTGCGTGTAGCCGAGCGCCGCCACGCCGCGCGGGATGATCGAGATCTTGTGCACTTTGTCGGCGCCCGGTGTCAGCGCCGCGACGAGCGCGTGGCCCGTCTCGTGGTAGGCGACGATGCGGCGCTCGTCGGCGTTGATCAGGCGGTTCTTCTTCTGTAGCCCGGCGACGACGCGATCGACCGCCTCGTCGATGTCGGCCATCGTCACCTGCTGCCTACCTTTGCGCGTGGCGAGCAGCGCCGCTTCGTTGATCAGGTTCGCGAGATCGGCGCCGACGAAGCCGGGCGTGCGCTTCGCGACCACCGTCAGGTCGACGTCGGGCGCCAGCTTCACGCCCTTCGAGTGCACGCGCAGGATCGCCTCGCGACCCTCCCGATCGGGGCGGTCGACCAGCACCTGACGGTCGAAGCGCCCGGCGCGAAGGAGCGCGGGGTCGAGGACTTCCGGGCGGTTGGTGGCGGCGAGGATGATGACGCCCTTCGTGCTGTCGAAGCCGTCCATCTCGACCAGCAGCTGGTTCAGTGTGTTCTCGCGCTCGTCGTGTCCGCCGATGCCGCCGATGCCGCGCGCCTTGCCGAGCGCGTCGAGCTCGTCGATGAAGACGATGCACGGGGCCTTGGCCTCGGCCTGCGCGAACATGTCGCGCACGCGCGCGGCGCCCATGCCCACGAACAGCTCGACGAATTCCGAGCCGCTGATCGAGAAGAACGGCACGCTCGCCTCGCCGGCGACGGCCTTGGCCAGCAGCGTCTTGCCGGTCCCGGGAGGGCCGACGAGGAGGACGCCCTTCGGCAGCTTGCCCCCGATGGCGCGGTAGCGCTCGGGCTCCTTCAGGAACGAGATGATCTCGGTCAGCTCCTCCTTCGCCTCGTCCTGCCCGGCGACGTCGTCGAACGTGACGCCGGTCTCTTTCTCCGCGTAGATCTTGGCCCGGCTCTTCCCGAAAGCCATCACGCCGGTGCCGGGACCCATCCGCCGCATCGCGAACGCCCAGATGCCGACGAACACGAGCGCCGGTAGCACCCAGGACACGATCGCGTTCAGGAACGGGCTCTCGTACTGGCCCTCGAACTTGACGCCGTTCTTCTCGAGGTCCGGGACGAGCGTGTCGTCGGCGACGCGGACGGTGACGAACGTGACGGGCTCGCCCTTCTCGGGCGAAAGCTTCCCGCGGATCAACGAGTCGGAGATGACGACGTCCTGGAGACGGCCTTCGCCGAGACGCTTCTTGAAATCGGAGTAGCTGAGCTCGGTCACCTTCGGGGCGAAGAAGGACTGCACCGCGAAGAGGACGGCGGCCACCAGGACGAAGTAGCCGATCGAGAGGGTCTGGCGCGGCGGCATCCGCGGATTCATGCGATGTACGCTGGCGGGTTGCGGCGTCTCGCGCAAGCCGGGCGCAGCCGTTCTCTTGAGGCGACGGGGCCGGCCCTGCCATGATCCGCGCCATGGAACAGCCGGCGGACCTCGAGTACGACCCGTACGCGTACGCGATCCACGAGGACCCGTATCCGACGTATCGTCGGCTGCGCGACGAGGCGCCGGCCTACTGGAACGAGCGGCTCGGCTTCTGGGCGCTGTCGCGCTTCGCCGACGTGCAGACCGGCCTGCACGACTGGGAGACGTACTCGTCGACCGGCGGCCCGGCGCTCGAGCAGTCGAGCGGCTCGACGCCGCCGATGATCATCTCGATGGACCCGCCGCGGCAGGCGAAGCTCCGCCGGCTCGTCAGCAAGGTCTTCACGCCGCGCCGGGTGGCGATGATGGAACCCGACGTCCGCGCGCTCGCGCTGTCCCATCTCGGCCCGCTGCTCGAGCGCGGCGGCTGCGACGTCGTGCAGGAATTCGCGGCCAAGCTGCCGATGGACGTCATCAGCGTGATGCTCGGCGTGCCCGAGGCCGACCGCGACATGCTGCGCGGCTGGTCCGACGCGCTCCTCCATCGCGAGGAGAACCAGCGCGACATCCCGGAGGCCGGCCGGGTGGGCGCCGCCAACCTGGCGCGCTACTTCGCCACCGACATCGCGCGGCGCCGCGCCCAGCCCGGGCCCGGCATGATCAGCGATCTGATCGCGGCCGAGGTCGACGGCGAGCGCCTCACGGACGGCGAGATCATCGGCTTCTGCTTCCTTCTCGTGATCGCCGGCAACGAGACGACGACCAAGATGCTCGGCAACGCGATCACGCTGCTGCACCGTCACCCCGATCAGCGCGCGGCGATCGTGCAGGACCCGTCGCTCGTCGCCGGCGCGGTGGAGGAGGTGCTGCGCTACGACAACTCGACGCAGATGATCGCGCGCACGCTCGTGCGGGACGTCGTGCTGTACGAGCGCCGCATGGAGGCGGGCCGCAAGGTGCTGCTGCTGATCGGCGCCGGCAATCGCGACGAGCGCGTCTTCGCGCGGCCCGACGCGTTCGACATCCGTCGCCGGCCCGAGCAGCTGCTGCACTTCGGCCACGGCATCCACGTGTGCCTCGGCGCGTCGCTGGCGCGGCTCGAAGGGCGCGTCGCCCTCGAGGAGGTGCACGCGCGCATGCCCGACTACGTCGTCGACGAAGCGGGCCTCGAGCGCGTGCACTCGGCGAACGTGCGCGGCTTCAGCCGCGTGCCGATCACGTTCACGCCGGCACGGGCCTGATGGCGTCGACCGAGGAGCGCGTTCGACTGCGCGCCGGCCTGCTCTCGCTGGCCGTCGGGACGGCGCTGCTCGGGGTGAAGTACGCGGCCTACCTGTGGACGGGCTCCGCCGCCGTGCTGTCCGACGCACTCGAGTCGATCGTGAACGTGATGGCGGCCCTCTTCGCGCTCGGCAGCATCGTGTTCGCCGGCCGCCCGGCCGACCGCGGCCATCCGTATGGCCACGGCAAGATCGAGTACTTCAGCGCCGTGTTCGAGGGCGGGCTGATCGCCTTCGCCGCGTTCCTGATCGTCGTCTACGCGATCCGCGACTTCGTGCAGGGGCCCGCCGTCGAGGACGTCGGCATCGGCGTCGCGCTGACGGCCTTCGCGGGCGCCATCAACGCGGCCCTCGGCTGGTACCTGCTGCGCACGGGCCGCCGCGCGCAGTCGCTGATCCTCGTCGCCGACGGCCAGCACGTCCTGTCGGACTTCTGGACGAGCCTCGGCGTCGTGGCGGGCCTCGTCCTGGTCCGGCTCACCGGCTACCCGTGGCTCGATCCCGCGGTCGCGCTCGTCCTCGGCGTCAACCTGGCGGTCACGGGCGGCCGGCTGGTGCGCACCGCCGCCGGCGGTCTCCTCGACGAGGAGGACAGCCAGCTCCTCGCCAGGCTCGTGCGCGGGTTCGACGACGTGCGGTCGCCCGGGATCATCCGCATCCACGGCCTGCGCGCGATCCGTGCCGGCCGCTTCACGCACGTCGATGCGCACCTGATCGTCCCGGAGTTCTGGTCGGTCGAGCAGGCGCACGAGGCCTCCGACGCATTCGCCGATCGGGTGATCGCGTCGTGCGACATCCAGGGCGAGATCATCTTCCACACCGACCCGTGCCGCCGTGCCTTCTGTGTCCACTGCGACGTGGCGGACTGCCCGGTGCGGCAGGCGCCCTTCACCCTGGTGCCCCCGCTGACCATCGACGAGGCCACCAAGCCCGTCGAGACGTTCCCCTACGTCCTCGTCCCCGACCCCGCCGCCCGCACGATTGGTTGACATCCCCTCGATCGGACGCATCTGCGCCAGCATGGCCAGACTCCGACTGATCCCACTGGACGACATCGTCGTCTTTCCGGGCATGCAGGTCACGCTGCCCCTGGACCTGGGAACCGAGTCCCAGGTGCTGCTGGTTCCGAAGCACGAGAACGCCTACGCCGCCGTCGGCGTGATCGCCGACGTCACCGAGAAGGTCCGCGCCGGCCGCCGCGGCGTCGTCAACCTGATGGGGCGCGTGCGCGGCGTGGCGGGCGCCGGCACGGCCGGCATGGACGGCGAGCTGCGCGTCGAGGTCGACGAGCGGCCCGACGAGACGCCGCCCCCCGCGCAGACGCGCGAGCTCGAGCGCGAGTACCGCGCCGTCGTCGAGGAGATCCTCGAGCTGCGCGGCGACGACGGTCGCGTCAGCGCCTTCGTCCGCTCGATCACCGAGCCGGGCGCGCTCGCCGACACGTCCGGCTACTCGCCGGACCTGACGTTCGAGCAGAAGGTGCAGGTGCTGGAGGCGCTCGACGTGGTCGAGCGGCTCCGCATTTCGCTGCAGATGCAGAAGGACCGGCTCGCCGAGCTGCAGGTGCGCAAGCGCATCCGCGAGGACGTCGAGTCCGGCTCGCAGAAGCAGCAGCGCGAGTACTTCCTGCGCAAGCAGATGGACTCGATCCGCAAGGAGCTGGGCGAGGACGAAGGCTCGGTGGCGGACGAGTACCGCAAGAAGATCGCCGAGGCCGGCATGCCGGACGAAGTGCGCCAGCAGGCCGAGCGCGAGCTCGGGCGGCTCGAGCGCATGGGCGAGCAGAGCGGCGAGTCGTCGATGATCCGCACCTACCTCGACTGGCTGGTCGCGGTGCCGTGGTCGCAGCGGTCCGAGGACACGCTCGACCCCGTGAAGGCGCGCGAGGTGCTCGACGCCGATCATGCCGGGCTCGACGACGTCAAGTCGCGCATCACCGAGTACCTGGCCGTTCGCAAGCTGCGCGCCGAGCGCGGCGTGCCCGACGACCGGCGCTCCGGCGCCATCCTGACGCTGATCGGTCCCCCCGGAACGGGCAAGACGTCGATCGGCGAGTCCATCGCCCGCGCGACGGGACGGAAGTTCGTCCGCATGTCGCTCGGCGGCGTGCGCGACGAGGCCGAGATTCGCGGTCACCGGCGCACGTACATCGGCGCGATGCCCGGGCGGCTGGTGCGCGCGCTGCGTGACGCGGGGACGATGAACCCCGTCATCATGCTCGACGAGGTCGACAAGATCGGCGCCGACTGGCGCGGCGATCCGTCGTCCGCGCTGCTGGAGGTGCTGGACCCGGCGCAGAACCACGCGTTCCGCGACCACTACCTCGACGTCGAGCTCGACCTGTCGCAGGTGCTCTTCGTCGCCACGGCGAACGTGGCCGACACGATTCCCGGCCCGCTGTACGACCGCATGGAGGTCATCCGCTTCGACGGCTACACGACGGCCGAGAAGCTCGCGATCGCGCGCGGCTACCTGTGGCCGCGCCAGACCGAGCGCAACGGGCTCCGGCCCGACGAGGTCGTCGTCGACGACGCGGTGCTCGGCACCGTCATCCAGGAGTACACGCGGGAAGCCGGCGTGCGGCAGCTCGAGCGCGAGCTCGGCACCGTGCTCCGCAAGACGGCGACGCGGGTCGCGTCGCAGTCGGTCGAGACGCCGGTGACGGTCGACCTGGCCGTCGTGCGCGACGCGCTCGGCCGCCAGAAGTTCTTCCAGGAAGCGGCCGCGCGGACCGCCACGCCCGGCGTGGCGACCGGTCTCGCGGTGACGGGCGTCGGCGGCGACGTGCTGTTCGTCGAAGCCGCCTCGATGCCGGGCACCGGCGGTCTCGTGCTGACGGGGCAGCTCGGCGACGTGATGAAGGAGTCGGCGCGCATCGCCCTCACGTGGGTGCGCGGCCACGCCACGGCGTACGACATCCCCGAGGACGCGTTCAAGGATCGCGAGTTCCACGTCCACGTGCCGGCGGGTGCGATCCCGAAGGACGGTCCGAGCGCGGGCGTCACGATGATCACGGCGCTGACGTCGCTGCTGACGGGACGGCCCGTGAAGCACACGGTGGGCATGACCGGCGAGGTCACGCTGCAGGGCCGCGTGCTACCGATCGGCGGGGTGAAGCAGAAGGTGCTCGCCGCCCATGCGGCGGGACTCACCGACGTGATCTTGCCCGAGCGCAATCGGGGCGATCTCGACGACGTCCCCGCCGACGTTCGCGCGCAGATGCGGTTCCACCCGGTCGAGTCCATCGACCAGGTTCTGGCCCTCGCCCTCGAGCCGGACGGCGTCCTGCTCGCGGCCTGATCTACAAACCGCCGGCGCGCTTCGGCGCGCCGGCGGCGTCTTTGCGCACTCCGGCGGGTGGCACGCGGCGTGCTGGACCTGCCCGATGGCCGAGCAGCAGATCTACCGCCGCCCCGCCGACTACGACCTCGAGCACGAGGACGACGAGCGCGACATCGGCTTCCACGTCGAGCTCGTGCGCCGGCTGCGTCCGCGACGGCTCCTCGAGCTGGCGTGCGGCAGCGGGCGGGTGACGTTCCCGCTGGCCGAAGCCGGCTTCGACGTCGTCGGCCTGGAGTCGTCCGACGCGATGCTCGCCGAGGCGGAGCGGAAGCGCGGAGAGCTGGCGCCCGAGGTCCGCGACCGCGTGCGGCTGGTGCAGGGCGACATGCGCTCGTGGCATGCCGACGAGCCGTTCGACGTCATCGTCACGCCCTGCGGGTCGGTCTGCCATCTGCTCGACGTGGACGACCGCATCGCCACCTGGCGGACGGCGCGCGCGAACCTGGCCCCCGGCGGCCGCTTCTCCGTCGACGTCCCGATGCCCGATCTCGCCGCCTACGCCGACTCGCTGCGAAGCCCGGCGCGTGCGCTCGTCGAGATCGACAGCGACACCCGCGACGACGAGGGCCGCCGCCTGATCCGCAGCAAGACGACGACGTACGACGCCGCGACGCAGCACGCGGCGATCCGCTTCCTCTACGACCGTTTCCACGACGAGCGGCACGAGGCGCGCTACGTCAGCGACTTCGAGAGCCACGTCTACTTCCCCGAGGAGCTGCGGCTGCTCTATCGCCTGGCCGGCTTCACGGTCGAGGCCGAGTACGGCGACCACCGCTTCGCGCCGCTGCGCGCGAAGTCGCGCATGGTGGTGATGGTGGGACGGGTCGACTCCTAGCGCAGGTGCCGCCCGCCGTCGACGCGGATCGTCTCGCCGGTGACGAAGTCGCCGTCGATGAGCGCGACGACCGCCTTCGCGACCTCGATCTCGCCGCCCCAGCGGCCCAGCGGCGTCGCCTTCTCGATGGCGTCGCGCTCCGTCGCGGTGAGCGCCGGCGGCGCGACGATCGGACCGGGCGCGATGGCGTTGACGAGGATCTGATCGGCCGCGAGCTCGAGGGCGAGCGCTTCGGTGAGCGCCACGACGCCGGCCTTCGCGACGTAGTAGGGGAGGTAGCCCGGATAGCGCGGCCGTCCGCTGGCCGCGACCCAGTCGCCGACGTTGATGATCCGGCCGCCCCCGGCGGCGCGCAGGTGCGGCACCGCCGCGTGCGCGCAGCAGAAGCTGGCGCGCAGATCGACGGCGAGCTGCTCGTCCCACTCCGCGACGGTGAGGTCGTCGAACGGCACCTGCACGTAGCGCGACGCCATGTTGATCAGCACGTCGAGCCGGCCGAGCGCCGCCACGGTGTCCGCGACGAGCGCCGCGCATTCGCCGGCGTCGCGCACGTCGGTCGCGCGCAGGAACGCGCGCCGTCCGAGCGCCCGCACCGCCGCCGCCGTCGCCTCCGCCTCGTCGCGCGACTGGTGGTAGCTCAGCGCGACGTCGGCGCCGCGCGCCGCCAGGTCGCGCGCGACGACGTCTCCCACGCGCTTGCCGCCCGTGACGAGGACGACGCGGTCGGCGATCTGCATGTCGAGCCCGGTACAACGGGCCGCCACGGGAGTCCACTCGTGCGCTTGCCTCGGCCCCATGCGTCCCGCTAGGGCTGAACGTTCGTGCCGTTCCCGAACTCGAGCCCGGAGCCCGCCGCGTGACGATTCCGCTCGTCGACGAGGAGCTGCGTCTCCTCGCCGAGGTGCTCGAGCGCCTCGACACGACGACCGCCGCGGCGCCGCCGTCCGAGGTGTCGCTCGTGAAGGAGCTGGAGCACCTGCGCGAGGCGATCCGTAGTGCGAAGGAAGAGGACCGGCCGGCGCTCGTGCAGCAGTGGGATCGGCAGTCGGCGCTGCTGCGCCAGCTGCGCAACGCCGACCGGCCGCAGGCCGTCGATGCGGGCTCGCCGTACTTCGCCCACCTCCGCCTGAAGGAGAGCAACGGCGAGCACGACATCCTGCTCGGCAACACGACGCGGCTGCTGCCCGGCCTGCCCATCGTCGACTGGCGGAACGCGCCGATCTCGCGGATCTTCTACCGCTACCGTCAGGGCGACGAGTACGAGGAGGAGATCGCCGGCCGTACGAAGAGTGGCGAGGTCGTCGCGCGGCGCACGGTCACGATCCGCGATCGCAGCCTCCTGCGGGTCGCGGCGCCCGAAGGCATCTTCGACGTCGACCCGACGTCGCCGGACGGCTGGAAGCAGTCGGCGCTCGAGCCGTCACGGCTCGCGGGCGGGCAGGGCGCGGCGCTCCGCGCGCACGACGTCGGCGGCGCGTCCGATCGTCGCCTCGGCACCGACCTGCGCGGCGCGCGCCGTCGCGCCGACAAGCATCTGCCCGCGATCGCGGGCCTGATCGATCCGGCGCAGTTCGAGCTGATCACGCGGCCGTCGAGCGGCTTCGTCCTGATCCGCGGCACGGCGGGCTCCGGCAAGACGACCGTCGCGCTGCACCGCATCGCCTACCTCGCGTACGAGGATCCGCGCGTCGACTCGCCGGACACCCTCTTCCTGGTGTTCTCGCCGGCGCTTCGCCAGTACGTCGGCCACGTGCTTCCGGCGCTCGGCGTGACGCGCGTCGCGGTGAAGACGTTCCAGGACTGGGCGATGGAGCAGGTGCGCCGCGTGCTGCCCGCGCTGCCGCGCGCGGTGCGCGAGCTGACGCCGGCGGGCGTCCACCGCCTGAAGCTGCATCCGGCGATGGTGATGGCGCTCGCCGATCACGTCCGCCGCGTGCCGGGCAATCCCACCCCGGCGCAGGTGGTCGACGACTGGGCGAGCGTCCTGATGGACCGGCCGTTCCTGAAGCAGGTGCTCGACCGCGAGGCGCCCGGCGCCTTCAGCGACGCCGAGCTCGAGCGTGCCACCGATTGGAACCGCAAGCGGCACGAGGATCTGCGCGCGTGGCTCGCGGGCGACGAGAGCATCGACGCCGAGCTCGACGCCGAGGACGCGGCGCTGCTGCTGCTCGCGTGGCAGCTGCGCATCGGTCCGCTGCCCGGACGCGGCGGCGGGCGGCTGCGCTACCGGCACGTGGCGATCGACGAGGTACAGGACCTGTCGCCGCTCGAGGTGCGCGTGCTCCTCGACTGCCTCGACCGCAATCGCAGCCTCACGCTCGCCGGCGACACGCAGCAGCACCTCGTCGCCGGCGGCGGCTTCACGTCGTGGGCCGACTTCCTGCGCCGCCTGGGCCTCCAGGGCCAGGAGGTCAGCACGCTCGACGTCAGCTACCGCTGCACGCACGAGATCGCGACGTTCGCGCTCGGCGTGCTCGGCGACCTGCGCGAGGACGACACGCCACCGCGCACGGTGAAGAGCGGTCCGCCGGTCGAGCTGTTTCGCTTCACCGATCACGGTGCCGCCGTGGCGTTCCTGGCCGACGCGCTGAGCGAGCTGATCTCGCAGGAGCCGCTCGCGTCCGTCGCGGTGCTGACGCCGTCGCCCGACCTGAGCGCGCTGTACGTGCGCGGCCTGCTGGCCAGCGAGGTGCCGAAGGTCCGTCGTGTGGAGCAGCAGGACTTCACGTTCGCGCCGGGCGTCGAGGTGACCGAGATCGAGCAGGTGAAGGGCCTCGAGTTCGACTACGTCGTGCTCGTCGAGACCAGCACCGGACAGTTCCCGGACACTGCGGAGAGCCGGCGGCGGCTGCACGTCGGCTCGACGCGTGCCGTGCACCAGCTCTGGCTGACGAGCGTCGGCACGCCGGCGGCTCCCGTCCGCGCCCAGCTCACCTCGTAGGGGTCCCACCGGGCCGGATGACCCGCGGCCCCGACTGTGTCACTAGGGCCTCGGATGGCCGCGTACCGGAGACGGGTCGGCGCGTGGACCGCTCTGGGCCTGACGTTCCTCGTCTGGCTGACCTGCTTCGCATTGAGCGTCGAGGACGCGGTGCGTGAGACCGCGTACGACCCGTTGCTGGTCGAGTTCGGTGCCGCCGACGGGTATCCGCGCTTCGTCGGTTGGAAGGCCGGCCGCGAGCAGCCGCAGCCGGCGCTCGAGCCGGGCGATGCCGTCGTCGCCATCAGCGGCGTGGACCTCCGTGGCGCGGGACCGGCCGGCTGGGTCGCAGCGTTCGCGCGCCACCACGGACCGGCGGCGCCGATCGACGTCGAGGTGGCGCGCGACGGCCCCCGGCGCCACGCGCTCGTCGTCGCCGGGTCGTACCGCGACTTCTGGCCGCGGCTGCTCGCCTCGCTGGCCTTCGTCGGCGGCGCGGCGTGCCTGCTGTTCCTCGCCCGGCCGTCCCGCCTCGTCGATGCGATCGTCTGGACCGACATGGCGGCGGCGACGTTCTTCGCCTGCACCTTCGCCGGCGGACCCATCGAGAGTGGGCTCGGCTTCCTCGTCCACGTCGTGTCCCTCGCGGTGGCGGCGCCGCTCGCGCTGCGCGCCGCGCTGCTCTTTCCGCGCGACCGCGCGCCGACCAGCGCCGTCGCGCGCATCGGTCCGTGGGCGTTCGCGTCGCTCGGCCTGTTCGACGCGAGCCGCTTCTACGGCGTGCCGCTGTCGCATGCGGCGGGCGCGCTCGGGAGCGCGGTGGTCGGCGTCGCGTACGTGGCCGCGTCGACGGTCGTCAGCGTGCGGACGTACCTGCGCTCCGATGCGCTCGAGCGGCGGCAGATGCGCTGGATGTTCCTCGCCGGCTATCTGATCACGCTGCCGTTCGTGCTCGCCGTCGTGCTGACGGCCTTCGATCCCGGCTGGGGCCATCTCCTCGCGATCGCCATCAGCGCCTTCGGTCTCCTCCCGATCGCGACGACGATCGCGCTGGTGCGCACCAACCTGTTCGACGTCGATCGGCTGCTCGGCTCGGCCGCGTCGTACACCGTGATCCTGGTCATCGTGCTCACGGGCGCGTTGTGGGCGGTGCCGGCGCTCGCCGACACGCTGCACGAGACGACGGGGGTCGAGTCGCGCATCGCGCAGATGGTGCTGGCGTTCGCGCTGGCGCTCGGCCTGGTGCGCCTGCACGGATCGATGCGCCCCGAGATCGACCGCGTCTTCTTCGCCGACCGGTGGGCGTTCGAGCAGGGCATGCACGCGCTGATGGACGATCTGTCGCGTTGCACCAGCGCGGCGCAGCTGGCGACGACGGCGGGGGCACGCGTCATCGACGGCCTGCGGCTCGACGCGGCGCTCGTCGCCCTCGAGGCGGACGATGCGTTCGTGCCGCTGTTCGTGCGCGGCCGGCCCATGCCCGCGCCGCTCCCCCGTGGCGGCGCGCTGATCACGACGCTCGCTCAGAGCGGCCGCGTGCTCGCCGCCGACGACCAGGGGCTCGACCCGTTCGAGCGCGCCGTCCTGCGCTCGCTCGACGCGCCGCTCGTCGTGCCGGTCGAGAGCGCCGGACGCGTGCAGGGATTCCTGGCGCTCGGCCACAAGAGCTCGGGCGACGTCTTCACCTCGACCGAGCGGGCGCTGATCGCCGCCGTCGCCGACAAGATCGCGAGCGAGCTGCGGCGTCTCGCGCAGGCGGAGCAGCTCGCCGCGAGCGACCGCGAGCGCACCGCGCTCGGGCAGTACGTGGAGCCCGGGATCGCGGATCGGGTGCGGCGCGGCGAAGCCGTCGACCTCGGCGAGCGCGAGCTGTCGGTGCTGTTCGCCGATCTGCGCGGCTACACCGCGTGGGCCCAGGACCGGCCGCTCACCGAGCTCCACGCGGCGGTCAACCAGTACGTCGAGACGGTCGCGCGTATCGTGCGCGAGCACGCGGGCACCGTCGTCGACTTCGTCGGCGACGGCATGATGGCCGTCTTCGGTGCGCCCGACGACCTCGCCGGCAAGGAGCGCGCGGCGGTCGCGGCGGCGCGGCGGATCGTCGACACGGTGCGCGGGCTCGCGGTGCTGGCGCCCGGTGTCGGCGTTGCCACCGGCCCGGCATGGGTGGGCACCGTCCGCGTCGGCGCCAAGCTGCACTGGAGCGCGCTCGGCGACACGGTGAACGTCGCGTCGCGGTTGCAGGGGATGACGCGCGAGCTCGGCGCCTGGATCGCCGTCGACGAGCTCACCTGGCGGCGTGCCGGCGTCGAGCGCGAAGTCCTCGAGCCGCGCGGCGCGACCGTCATCCGCGGCCGCAGCACGGCCGAGCCGATCTACGTGCTGCCGATCAGGCCGACGTAGATCGTGCACCCCGCGCCAGCATGTCGTCGATCAGGTAGCGGATCCGCTGCAGCATCGGCCGGAACGCGGTGTCGAGCGCGCGCGGATCGGTCTTCGAGGCGACGAGCGCGGGCGGCAGCCGTGGCGTCGTCATGAACAGCAGCAGGCGGTCGTGGGTCGGCACGACGAGCATGCGGAAGTCCTCCGTCAGGCCCATCGCCCACCAGGACGACAGCGGCTGCGGCGACGACAGCAACCGGTCGGCGACGTCGAGGACGCCGCGCCGGAGCTCGTCCATGATCGCGCCGAGCCAGCCGTGATCGCCGACGTCGGCCCACGTCACCAGCATCTGGTCTGCCAGCTCGCGCGTCACGACCTCGTGACGGACGGCCACGTCGGCGAGCTCGGCCGCGCAGGCGCCGGACAGCAGCAGGTCGCGCATGGCGGCGACCTTCGCGGGATCCCGGCTGATCGCGTCGATCCGCTCGAGGATCGGATGCTTCAGCAGGAGTGGCGGCGAGTGCCCGGGCTCTTCGGTCATGAGAACCTCCCAGCGGGGCGTGTTTGGCGCGCTCGACCGGTCCTAGCAGCGCGCGCGGCGCGGGGACAAGGAGTGCGCGCGATCCACGGCGCATCCCCAGGCTTGCCGCCGACGCGGAGCGGCGTAAGAGGGACGGATGCTGAGCAAGGAGACCCTCGAGAAGCTGCTCGACGAGCTGCGCCAGCAGCGTGACGAGCTGAAGCTGAAGCTGCACCTGGCGAAGGCGGACGCGCGTGACGAGTTCGCCGAGCTGGAAAAGAAGTTCGAGCACCTGCGCGCCAAGCTCGAGGCGGCCGGCGCCGAGGCGGGTGACGTCGCCGGCAACGTCGGCACGGCGCTCGGCGGCGTCGCGGAGGAGCTGCGGAAGGGGTACGAGCGCATCCGCCAGCACTTCTGACGGCACATGACGGCGGGCGCCGGGCCTGATAGGTCCAGACGTCCCCGACGTCATGCGCCGTTGGATCGCCCTCGCACTGCTCGTCGCCCTCGTGCTCGCCGGCACGGTGCTGGTGCGTCTCGATCGCCGGGTGCAGGCCTATCTGCGCGGGCCGGCGCTGGGCAGCATCCGCATCTTCGCCGCGCCGGCGCTCGTGCGCCCCGGCAGTGGCCCGGGGCGCGACGACCTGATCGCGACGCTCCAGCGCCTCGGCTACGTCGAGGGGGCGGAGCCGCTCGCGCCCGGCGAGTTCCAGCCGCAGAAGGACGGCGTGGCGCTGCACCAGCGGCCGTCGACCGTGCCCTGGGGCAGCGTGCCACGACGAGCGCGCGTCGTCGCGGGCAAGACGACCGTCGCGGCGATCCACGACCTCGACGGCGGGCCCGACCCCGTCCGCCTGGAGCTCGAGCCCGAGCTGCTGGCGACGGGCGGCGGCGGCGGGTCGCAGCTCGAGGCGGCGGAGCACGTGCCGCGGCCGTGTCGCGACGCGGTGCTGGCCGCGGAGGATCAGCGGTTCTTCCTGCACCCGGGCGTCGACCCGTTGGCGCTCGTGCGTGCCGTCATGGTGAACCTCCGCGCCGGCGAAGCGGAGCAGGGCGGCAGCACGCTCACGCAGCAGCTCGTCAAGAACACGTTTCTCACGCCGCAGCGAACGCTCGGACGCAAGCTGCGCGAGGCGGTGATCGCGGTGCTGCTCGAGCTGCGCACGTCGAAGGAGGACATCCTCGGCCGCTACCTGGCGTCGGTCTACCTCGGTACCGACGGTGGCCTGCCGGTGCACGGCTTCGCGCACGGGGCGACGGTGCACCTCGGGAAGGCGCTGCGCGACCTCGACGCCGGCGACTGCGCGCTGCTCGCGGGCATGATCCGGTCGCCCAACCGGCTGGCGCCCCGCCGCCATCGCGACGCCGCCCGCGCCCGGCGCGACGAGGTGCTGCGGCTGATGCTCGAGCAGGGCATGCTCGACACCGAGACCGCGGACAAGGCGATGGCGCAGCCGCTGGCGCCGGCACCGCCGCGCGAGCGGTCCGTCGGGGCGCTCTACGTGGCCGATCAGGTGCAACGCGAGCTGAAGCTGCTCGTGCCCGACGTCGCCGCGTCGCCCGGCCTGGCCGTCTACACGAGCATCGACGCGGTCGCGCAGCGCCAGGCCGAGCACGCCGTCCGCCGCGGCCTGGAGGGGCTCGAGAAGCGCCGGGCGCGTGCCGAGCCGCTGCAGGCCGCGCTCGTCGCGATCGATCCGCTGAACGGCATGGTGCGCGCGTTGGTCGGCGGCCGCGACTATCGCGCCAGCACGCTCGATCACGCCGTGCGCATGCGCCGCCAGCCCGGGTCGACCTTCAAGCCGTTCGTCTACCTGGCGGCGCTCGATCCGGCGCGGAGCGGGATGGAGACGCGCAACGTGATGTCGCGCGTCGAGGACCGTCCGATCGCCGTCGACGTCGAGGGCGGCACGTGGACGCCGGCCAACTACGAGGACGAGTATCTCGGGCAGGTGACGCTCGAGGAGGCGCTCGCGCGGTCGCTCAACACGGCGACGGTGCGCCTGGCGCTCGACATCGGCATCGGCCGCGTGATCGAGACGGCTCGTGATCTCGGCATCACGTCGCCCCTGCCGCCGGTGCCGGCGCTGGCGCTGGGCGCCGGCGAGGTGTCGCTGCTCGAGCTGACGTCGGCCTACGCGGTCCTCGCGAGCGGCGGCGTGCAACGGCCGCCGGCGTTGGTCACGGCGGTCGCGTCGGGCGAGGGCGACGTGCTCTACGTCGCGCAGCCGCAGGAGAAGGTCGTCGTCGATCCGGCCGTTGCGTACCTGATGACGCACATGCTCGCGCGCGCGGTCGACAGCGGCACCGGCGACGGGGTTCGCCGTCTCGGGTATCGCTCGGCGGCCGCGGGCAAGACCGGCACGACGAACGACACGCGCGACGCCTGGTTCGTCGGCTGGACGCCCGACATCGTCGCCGGCGTGTGGGTCGGCCTCGACAAGGGCGGCAGCACGGGCCTCACGGGCGCCACCGGCGCCGTGCCGATCTGGACGGCCTTCATCCGCGCGACGGCCGGTCCGACGCCGCCCGCGAAGTTCGCCGTGCCGCGCGGCATCGTCTGGCGCGACGTCGACCCGACGACGGGTCTCCTCGTGACGCCGTCGTGCCCGGCGAGCACACCGGAACCGTTCCTTGCCGGCAGCGAGCCGCCGGTCACGTGCGACCGGCATCGGCCGACGTTCGCCGAGGTCGGCGATCAGGTCGAGGAGGTCGTGCGCGACACGGGCGAGGCGGTGGAGTCGACTGGGCGGTCGATCGGGCGCTGGTTCCGCGAGCTCTTCGACTGATCGGCTCCGATCAGTCTGTCGTCGTCGGGAGATTGGCTTCGGTCCAGGCGCGCCAGCCGCCGTCCATGGACGCGACGTTCGTGTAGCCCATCTGGCGCAGCGCGTCCGCGGCCAACGCCGAGCGGTAGCCACCGCCGCAGTAGAGGACGATGCGGGCCGTGGTGTCCGGGATCACCGTTTCGATGTCCCGCTCGATGATGCCTTTGCCCAGATGCTGCGCGGCGGGGAGGTGGCCGCGGGACCACTCGTCCTGCTCGCGGACGTCTACCAGATGGAAGACCTCACGATCGGCCTGCATGCGCCGTACGTCGTCGATCGTCACTTCTTCGATGCGGGCGCGAGCGGCGTCGACCAGGCGGAGGAATCCAGGGGCATGCTTCATGGTCGGCCGGCTAGCATGCGCTCCATCGCGTGTCACCCGCTTCACGACGCGACCGACATCCGCTAGAGCGGTTGCATGGACGCCGCCGCGCGCCGCGCGGGAGATCTGCTCACCAGAGTGTTCGAGCCGACCGGCCTGCCGGTGACCTTCCGGCTCTGGGACGGGAGCGTCGTCGACGTGGGCGGGCGCGCACCCTTCGAAGTCGTGTTCCGCTCGCGCACGATCTTCCGCCGGCTGCTGCTCTCGCCGACGCCGCTCCGCTTCGGCGAAGCGTACATCGAGGGCGAGGTCGACATCGAAGGCGACTTTTTCGCGGCGATGGAGATCGGCCAGCGGCTCGAAGGCGTGCGGCCGTCGCTGCGCACGCGCGTCGCGGCGGCGCTCGAGCTGGTGCGCCCATGAGCCGGGCGACCGCATGGGACGCCATCGTCGTCGGCGGCGGCCCCGCGGGGAGCACCGTGGCGTGGCGGCTCGCGCGCGGCGGACGCCGCGTCCTGGTGCTCGACGCGGCCCGCTTCCCACGCGTCAAGCTCTGCGCCGGCTGGGTGACGCACGCGGTGCTGGCCGATCTGGAGCTCGACCCCGCGGCATATCCCCACACGATCCAGCCGTTCGACACGGTGACGCTCGCGGTGGGGGCGACGACGCACGCGACGCACTGGGATCACGTCGCCAGCTTCGGGATCGTGCGCCGCGAGTTCGACGCCTTCCTGCTCGATCGTGCGCGCGCCGCCGGCGCCGTCGTGCGCGACGGCGTGCGCGTACGCGACGTCGTGCACGACGGCGGCCGCGTCAGCCTGACGGCCGAGGGCGAGCGGCACGCCGCGCCCGTCGTCGTCGGCGCCGGAGGCCATCAGTGCCCGGTCGCGCGCGCGCTCGGCGACGTGCATCCGGCGGAGGACGTCGTCGTGACGCAGGAGAGCGAGACGCCGGTCGGTGCCGCGCGCCTGCGCACGCTGACGCCGCACTACGGCGTGCCCGAGCTGCTCGCCGAGCCCGACTTCCACGGCTACGGCTGGTACTTCACGAAGGGCGACTACCTGAACGTGGGGATCGGCGCGCAGGGCGGGCTCCGGATCGGCGAGCGTCTCGCCCGGCTGCTCGCCACGCTGCGGGCCGACGGCCGGTTGCCCGCGGACGTCGCGCTGACGCCGTTCCGCGGCCACGCGTACGCCGTGCGACGCATGCGGCCGCGGCGCGTGTGCGGTCCCGGCTTCGTGCTCGTCGGCGACGGCGCGGGCCTGGCGCGAGACCTGTCCGGCGAGGGCATCGGCCCGGCGGTGCGCAGCGCGCGCCTCGCCGCCGACGCCATCCTGGGCGGACGCGCGGACGACTATGGCGAGCGCATCGACGCGGCGTTCGGCCGGCCGCGTGGGCTCCTGTCGCGCCTCGCGAGCCGCGTGTCCGAGCGCACCATCTCGGCGGTGGCGCGGCACGTCTGCAGCCGGCCGTGGACGCGCCGGCGGCTCGTGCTCGAAGGCGCGTTCGGCATCGGATGAGAGGTCGGCATGGCGTTCCTCAAGACGAAGCGATGGGACCGCGAATCGATCCAGTACCATTACGACGTCTCGAACGAGTTCTACGCGCTCTTCCTCGATCCGCGCATGGTCTACACGTGCGCGTACTACCGCACGCCGGACGGCGACCTCGCGCAAGCGCAGGAGGACAAGCTCGATCTCGTCTGCCGGAAGCTACGGCTCCAGCCGGGCGAGCGGCTGCTCGACATCGGGTGCGGCTGGGGGAGCCTCGTCGTATGGGCGGCGGAGCGCTACGGCGTCGACGCGCACGGCGTGACGCTGTCGCGGGCGCAGGCCGAGTGGGCGCAGGCGGCGATCCGTCGTGCGGGGCTCGAGCGCCGCGCGCGCGTCGACCTGCTCGACTATCGCGACCTGCCGCCGCACGTGCAGTACGACAAGATCGCCGCCGTCGGCGTCATCGAGCACCTGCGGATCGCCGGCGCGCCGCCGTACCTCCGGCGCGTGTACGACATGCTGGCGCCCGGCGGGCTGTTCCTGAACCACGGCATCACCCGCGACAAGCACTGGCGGCCGACGAGCCTCACCGAGTTCCTGAACCGCTACGTCTTTCCCAACGCCGAGCAGGACAACATCAGTCACTTCCTGCACGAGGTGGAGCGCGCGCATTTCGAGATCGTGGACGTGGAGAGCCTGCGCGCGCACTACGCCCGCACGACGCGACAGTGGGTCGACCGCCTGCAGGCGAACGCGGCGGCCGCGCGCGCGCTCGTCGGCGAGCGGACGTATCGCATCTGGGTCGGGTATCTGGCGTCGGCCTCGGTGGCGTTCGCCGGCGGCTCGATCGGTCTGTACCAGACCGTCGCCGCGCGCACGGCCGCGGGCGCGCCGGCCGTGCCGACGACGCGCGACGCGATCTACACCGGCGTCACGCCGCCGCGGCGCGTCGATCGGGCGAGCTGACGTCGCCCGCGCGCGCGACGAAGGCCTCGATCAGGGCGACGCCCTCGAATCCCGGCAGGCGCCGGATCGTGCCGTCGATGCGGCGCGCGGCGGCGAGGCCGTCGGCGCCGGCGAAGAGGTGGCGCGCGATGAACCGGACCTCGTCGTCGGGCTGCACGCCGGAGCCGACCGGCGCCCAGAAGCGGTCGATGAGGAAGCGCGCCACGCGGCGCGCACCGGGCCGCGAGAGCCGCCGCTCGGCCTGGTGGTAGTAGAATGCGAAGTGCCGCGCCTCGTCGCGCATGATGCGCGACAGGATCTCCGACAGCACGGGATGGTCGGCGACCTCGGCGAGGCGCTGGTAGGCGGTCAAGGTCGTCAGCTCGTTGATGGCGCCCCACGTCATGTGGACGGCGACGAAGTCGGGCCAGACCTGCGAGACGATCCGGATGGCCGTCTCCTCCACGCGGTTCGCGAGGGGCGGCTTCGAGCGACGGCGCTCGACCGTCGTGTGGCCGTTGGTGGCGAGGACGCGGGCCAGGCCGCGGCCGTGGAACGTCTCCTCGTAGAACCAGCACGCCAGAAAGGTCGCGACGTCGGGGTCGTCGATGGCGCGCGTCGACAGCAGGGAGCGCACGTAGATCATCGTGTGGGTCTCGATGTCTGCCATGTAGCGCAGCGCGCGCACGGTGGCGTCGTCGAGCGGCCGGCGCCGGAGCAGGTCCCAGTCGATCCCGTCGAGATCGAGGGCCTGGGAGCGACTCGCGTACCGTTCGATGTCCGCGTCTCTCATCATCCCCTCCTACGCGTCTGCCCGGTCTTCTGGATTGGGCCATGTCCAATCCCGGGGACCTTGGCAAGATCCGTACGTGAGACTCAGATCGAGAACGCGGCGCGGATGCGGGCCAGCAGGCGCGACTTGACCTCGGCCTTCCGCCGGGCCTTGGCGGTGTGCGAGAGCTGATCGCGCTCGCCCTCGAGCTCAGTGGCGCGCGTCGCGAGGATGGCCGAAATGCTCTCGGCCATCTCCGGACGCTTCGCGAGCAGGTCGCTGAACGCCGCGCGGTCGAGCACGAGCGACGTGACGTCGCTGAGCGCGATGCAGTTCGCCGTCCTCGCCTCGTTCGTCATGAGCGACATCTCGCCGACGAAGTCGCCGGGATGGAGCACGTTGATCTCGCGCTCCTCGCCGTCGACCGCCAGCCGCACGCTGACGGTGCCGCGCGTGATGAGGAACAGGCTGTCGCCGGCTTCGCCCTGGCGGATCAGGTGCTCGCCCCGGGCGAAGCAAGCGTCGCGCATCGCGGCGGCCAGGAGGTCGCGGTCGGTGTCCGCCATCGGCGCGAACATCTCGATGCGCGAGAGGGCGACGGAGCGGTTCATTTGCGCCGCGCGCCGGGTGACGGCGGGCGGTTCGGGATGGTGCTCGGTCTGGATGGGGAACGGGATCTCGAGCTCGTGGCGCTGCGCCGCGTACCACACGCGCGTGCGGACCTCGCTGTCGATGGGGACGTCGCGCTCGAACGCCGTGATCCAGTAGCGTAGCGCGTACGTGATGGCGCTGTCCGCGAAATCGACGACGACGACGTCGGGCTCGGGAAAGGGCAGGACACCCGGCGCATCGCGGATGGCGCCCAGCAGCGCCGCCTTCACGTCGTTCGGCGGATGGCGGTACGCGAAGCCGACCTTCAACCACATGCGGTGCGCGCCGCTCGGCTGCGAGTAGTTGTGGACCGTGTTCTCGAGCATCTTCGCGTTGGGCAACGTCACGAGGTCGCCGTCCTTCGTGAGCAGCGTGGTCGCGCGCCACTTCACCTCGAGAATGCGGCCGACGGTGTCGTCCACCTTGATCCACTCGCCGATGCCGAAGGTACGGTCGACCTGCAGCGACAGCCCGGCGAACAGGTTCGCGATCGTGCCCTGCAGCGCGAGACCGATGACGCCGCCGACGATCGCCGACGTCGTGACGAGCGAGAAGAGGTCGTCGGTCGCCTCCTTCCACAGCCAGACGAGCACCAGGACGACGAACCCGCCCTGGATCAGGTTGCGGAGGATCGACGGAATGCGGATCTGGTTGCGGTTGAAGCCGAGGTCGAAGACGACGAGGCTCAGCAGCCCGGACAGGCCGACCACCAGTGTGACGACGTGGAGGATGCCGAGCGGGCCGCGGAGCGCCCAGATGCCCATCCAGTCGACCAGACCGATCGCGGCGAGCCGGATGAGCAGCGCGGCGAGCAGGAAGCCGAGGGCGGCGCGACCGCGGCCGCGCTGGCCGGGCGGCAGCGTGCGGCGGAGGAGCAGCAGGACGACGAGCGCGACGAGCGTCGCCCCCAGGCCGGACCAGACCGGCTCGATCTGCTGCAGGCGTTCCAGCGCGAGCATCGGCGGCACTCCTTAGCAGGCCGGCGCCGCGGCTTGTAGCGTTGACACCCCCCGGCCGCGGCGCGATGGTCGGCGCATGCCGATCCGTCAGCTGACGCCTACTGCCGCACAGGCCGCGCTCGCCGCCGATCCCGCCGCCGTCTACCTGGACGTGCGGACCGCCGGAGAGTACGACGCCGGCCATCCCGCAGGGGCGCGGCACCTCGCCGTGATGGAGATCGATCCGGCGAGCGGGCGGCCGGCGCCGACCCCCGACTTCGTCGCGATCGTCGGGCGCCACTTTCCGCCGGCGACGACGCTGATCGTCGGCTGCCAGAGCGGCATGCGCTCGCAGCGCGCGTGCGAGATGCTCGCCGCGGCCGGCTGGACGGACCTCGCGAACATGCAGGGCGGCTTCGGCGGCTCGCCGGACACGCCGGGATGGCGCGAGTCCGGGCTGCCCGTCGAGACCGGCTCGGGCGGCCGCCTCTCCTAACGCCCGAGCGTCGTCCGGATCGCGTCGCCGAGGCGCTGGGTCTCGTCCGCCGGCAGCCCGTCGGGAAACGCTTCGAACAGCTCGCGCTCCTCGCGCCGCACGTGGGTCTCGAGCAGATCGGCGAATGCCGCCAGCGCCGGACCGCGCGCGTCGTCGTCCGCGGCGGCGGCGACGGCGTCCCGCAGCGCCTCGAAGCGACGGTGATCGGCGATCAAGTCGTCCAGCAGGGCCGAGGCCGGCGGCAGGTGCGTCCGCAGGAACGGGAAGAGCAGCTGCTCCTCCGCCGCGAAGTGCGGGACGAGGTGACGCGTGAAGAAGGCCAGCGTCTCGTCGCAGCGCGACGCGGGCGTGCTGGCCGGCGTCATCGGCGTCACCGGTCCCGGCGGCGAGGGGTGGTGCAGCCGGAACGCCAGGCCGAGCGCCTCGCGATGGTCGTGCGAGAGCGGGATCAGGCTCGGATGTCGTCGGCGGCGCGCCATGGCGCCAATGTAGCACGGCGGCGCGCGGCGCCGGAGTCGCTCCGGCGCCGCGCGCGGTGTCGTTCAGAGCGCCCCGACGATAGCGGATAGCTCCGTCATCGTGGCGACGATCGTGGCCGAGCAGTCCGCGCTGATCTTGCCCTTGCTGCCCGCCTTGGCCGCCTTGTTCTGCGCCACCTTGAGCGCGGCCTTCGCCTTCTTGATGAGCTTCGTCTTCTTCTTGCCGGTGGCCGTGGCGATCTTCGCGAGCAGGCCCTCGACCTTGGTGAGCGCCTTGGTGACGGCCTTCTGGGTCTTCTCGTCGAGCGGGTCCTCGCCGCAGATCGGGCCGCCGTCCTGCACCTGGTCGAGCTCGCACTGCGCGCCCGCGGCGCCGCTCTTCTGCGTGAAGACGCAGGTGTCCGCCGGGCAGCTGTCGTCGGTGCACGGGTCGTTGTCGTTGCAGTCACCGGGCGACGAGCAGCCGCCGGCGGGACCGCCGGGATCGTTCGGGTCGTTGGGATCGGACTCGCCGGCGTCGACGCGGCCGTTCTGGTTCGCGTCCTCCTCGCCGTCGTCGAGGCCGTCGCCGTCGGTGTCGGCGTTCAGCGGATCGGTCGTGGTGTTCGCGTCCGCGTCGCCGACGAACGTACCGCCGGTGTCGGCCGACTGCGGCGTCTCGAGGCCGCGCTCGAGCCCGTCGCCGAGCCCGTCGCCGTCCGAGTCGCCGGTCGTGTTGTCCGTCTCGCCGGCGTCGACGACGCCGTCGTTGTTCGCGTCTTCCGGACCGAGCGAGCCGTCGAGCAGGCCGTCGTCGTCGCAGTCGGCGTCGTGCGTGCAGCCGTCGAAGGTGTCGGGCAGGCCGTCGGCATCGGTGTCGCCGAAGACCTGCTGGTCGAGCGGAAGGATGAACGCGACGGGGCCGGGGAGGCCGGCGTCCTCGTTGACGTCGTCGCCGATGATCGCCGGAGCGCCCTGCGTGCAGAACACGCTGACGAGCGTCGCGGCGGCGGTGTCCTCGCTCTTCGGGTACGACGGGTCTGGCCAAGCCGGCGCCGTGGGTGCCGCCGAGCCCGTGCGCGTGATCGGGTTCGGGAAGCAGGCCTTCGACTGGTTGTTCGAGCAGCAGAGCTGCTGGATGCCGCCATGGCTGCCACCGGTGCAGACGGCGTTGCAGGTGCCGGCGCCGCAGTCGTCGGTGTCGACCTGGTTCGGGCAGCCGCCCGACAGGGTGTCGGTGCCCGTCGTGACGTCGACGGTGAGCGGGACCGGGAGGGAAAGAATCCCGGACGGCGGGCACGAGATCGAGACGTCGTATTGCGTGTCGCCGACCGCGCCCTGGACGGGGATGGTCTCGTCGACCGTACATGCACCGCCGTTGTTGGCGCCGCCGTTGCATACGTTGCCGACGCACTGCGGACAGACGTTGTTCGTCGTGGTGATGTAGACCTGCGCGTTCAGCGTAGCGGTGGCGTCGATGTCGCCGGTGGCGACGTCGAACGTGCCGGTGACCGCCGGGTTGGCGAAGTTCGCCTGGACGCACACGGCGACCGTGCCGATCACGACGGGGATGGGCGGCGCGAACGGCCGGCCGGCGGCGGAGAGCTGGTCGGCCTGGCCCTCGATGGTGCAGAGCGAGTCGGTCGTGTTGTCGCAGTCGCGGAGGCAGAGCGCGAAGCGCGCGCCGCCCGGGACGTCATAGTCGTGGACCGTCCCCTTCCACCCCAGATCGAAGTCGGAGCCGGCCTGGGGCACCGTCAGCAGCAGCTCCTCGGGGCCGCCGGGATTCAGGTTGCAGCGCGGCGCGACGGCGCCTGCGGTGGCGGCGTACAGCAGGACGGCGCCGGCCACGACGAATTTGGAAATAGACATCGAGCTTCTCCTCCTACGGTCGAGCGAACGATCTGGCGGTTCTAGGGAAACGGCCGCTATGCGTCCATCCCTCGTCGGGGGGATGCCTTGACTGGTGCAGACCCCCCTGACAGATGCGGCCGATGCGCTTCGGCCTGTTCGCGATCAACGTCGGACCCTGTGCCGACCCGGTCCTGCAGCGCCGCGTGGCGCTCGCGGCGGAGGAGGAGGGGTTCGAGTCGATCTGGACCGGCGAGCACGTCGCGATGCCGTTGCGCGACAACCCGGTGCCGACCCCGCCGGAGACCCCGTTCCTCGACTCGCTGATCTCGCTGACGCACGTCGCGGCGGTCACGTCCCGCATCCGGATCGGTACGGGCATCCTCGTCCTGCCGCACCACAACCCGATGCTGCTCGCGAAGGCGCTGACGTCGCTCGACGTGGTGTCCGGCGGGCGTCTGATCGCCGGGTTCGCGTCGGGCTACGTCGAGCGCGAGTTCGAGGCCATCGGCGCGGACTTCCGGAAGCGCGGCCCGATCACCGACGAGTACATCGCGGCCATCCGGGCGATCTGGACGCAGGAGGTGCCGACGTTCCGCGGGCGCTTCGCGTCCTTCGGCGACGTCCGTTGCGAGCCGAAGCCCGTGCAGCGCCCGCACCCGCCGATCGTGATCGGCGGCCACGCGCCGGCGGCGTTGGCGCGCGCCGCACGCGAGGGCGACGGCTGGTACGGCTTCGCGCAGACCGTCGCCGCCACCGCGGAGATCGTGCGCGAGCTGCGCCGGCTGCGCGATGCGGCCGGTCGCGGCGACGCGCCGTTCGAGATCTCGCTGACGACGTTCGAGCCGATGACGCCCGAGCTGGTGGCGCAGGCCGAGGCGGCGGGGATCGATCGGCTCGTCCTCTATCCGATCGTGCGCGGCGACCAGCTCGAGGCGACGGTGCGTGACCTGGGCGCCCGCATCGTCCGCGCGTGAGCGATCCGTACGTCCGCCTGGCGCTCTGGCTCCACCCGCTCGTCGGGCTGCTGGCGACGGCGCTGGCGGTGCGCACCGCGGCGCTCGCGTTGCAGGGCCGCGCGCGCACCAGGCGCGGCGCGGCCGCCCTGGCCCGTCATCGCGCGCTCTCGCCGTGGGTGTACGGGCTCGTCGTCGTCGGCTGGCTCGGGGGCGTCGCCAGCGTGTGGCTCGGGCGGCCCGACCTCGACCTGTTCAGCACCGGGCACTTTCAGGTGGGAACGCTGATCGTCGTCCTGTTCACCGCGTCATGGGCAGTGTCGCTCCGGCTGCCGGCCGAGGCGTGGGCCCGCACCGTCCACCCGTGGATCGGCGCGGCGGCGCTGATGGCGCTCGGCGTGCAGGTGTTCCTCGGTCTGCAGCTCATGCCGCGCTGACGGCGTACCTTGCTCTTGTGGGACGGCTCGACTAGCGTCCGCCGGATGCCGGATCTGGACGCCTTCCGCGAAGAGACGCGGCGCTGGCTCGAAGAGCACGCGCCGCCGGCCATGCGCACGCCCCCCAAGGTCGCCGACGAGGTGTGCTGGGGTGGCAAGAAGGGCAAGTATCCGGAGGACACGCGCCGCTGGCTCGCGATCATGGCGGAGCGGGGCTGGACGGCGCCGACCTGGCCGAAGGAGTACGGCGGCGGCGGGCTCTCGAAGGCAGAGGCCAAGGTGCTGTCGGAGGAGATGGCGAAGCTCCGGCTCCGTCCCCCGCTGATCGGCTTCGGGCTCGAGATGATCGGTCCGCTGCTGCTGCAGGCGGGCAGCGAGGAGCAGAAGAAGGAGCACCTCCCGCGCATCACGCGCGGCGAGATCCGCTGGTGCCAGGGCTACTCCGAGCCGGGCGCCGGGTCGGATCTGGCGGGCCTGCAGACGCGCGCGGTGCGGGACGGCGACGACTACATCCTGAACGGCCAGAAGGTGTGGACGTCGTACGGCGACAAGTCGGACTGGATGTTCATCCTGGTCCGCACCGACACCGAGAAGAAGCACGCCGGCATCACGTTCCTGTTGATGGACATGGACGTCGAGGGCGTCGGCGTCCAGCCCATCAAGCTGATCAGCGGCGCGTCGCCGTTCTGCGAGACGTTCCTCACCGACGTGCGCGTCCCGCGCCGCAACGTCATCGGCGAGGAGAACGGCGGCTGGGCGATCGCGAAGATGCTGCTGCGCTTCGAGCGCAACATGATCGCCGACGTCTTCAAGGAGCGCGACGATCGCTCGCGCCTGCTCAAGATGGCCCGGCGGTACCTGCCCACCGAGAACGGCAAGATCGCCGACGCCGTCCTGCGCGACCGCATGACGCAGCTCGAGATCGACCAGATCGGGCTCGACCTGACGCTGTCGCGCTCGCGCGATCGCCTCAAGTCGGGGCAGGCGCCCGGTCCCGAGACGTCCATCTTCAAGCTGTACGGCACCGAGCTGAACCAGCGGCGTCGCGAGCTCATGATGAGCATCGCGGGACCGCAGGCGCTCGGCTGGGAAGGCGCCGGCTTCCAGGACGACGAGCTCGGCCTCACGCGCGACTGGCTGCGGTCGCGCGGCAACACGATCGAGGGCGGCACGTCCGAGATCCAGCTCAACATCATCGCCAAGCAGGTGCTTGGCCTCCCGGACTGACACGCATGGCACTCGTTCTCACCGAAGAGCAGGAGTTCCTCCAGCGCACGGCGCGTGAATTCGTCGCCGGCAAGTCGTCGTTCAAGCGTCTGCGCAGCCTGCGCGACGACCGCGACGGCGGCGGCTTCTCGCGCGAGCTGTGGGCGGAGATGGCGCAGCTCGGCTGGCTCGGCATCGTCATTCCCGAAAGCCACGGCGGCGCGGGGCTCGGCTGGACCGAGCTCATGGTCGTCATGGAGGAGCTCGGGCGCGGGCTCATGCCGGAGCCGATGGTCGGTACGGTGCTGCTCGGCGCCACGGCGATCCTCCTCGGCGGCACGGAAGCGCAGAAGCAGGCGCACCTGCCCGTGATCGCGTCGGGCGAACGGCTGCTCGCCCTGGCCTACCAGGAGCCGCAGAGCCGCTGGAACCCGAGCCACGTCGCGACGCGCGCCGAGCGCGCGGGTGGCGGGTGGAAGCTCACGGGCGAGAAGATCCAGGTGCTGGACGGTCAGGCGGCCGACTGGTTCGTCGTGACGGCGCGGACGGCGGGCGAGACGACCGACGCCGACGGCATCGCGCTGTTCCTCGTGCCGCGCGACGCGCCCGGGGTCACCGTCGAGCAGCAGCACCGGGTCGACGCGCGCGGCGCCGCGATCGTGCGGCTCGAGAGCGTCACGGTGACGGCGGAGGCGATGCTCGGCGGCGACGGGCAGGGCGGGGCGCTGCTGCAGCGCGTCCTCGACCGCGCGACCATCGCGCTCAGCGCGGAGATGCTCGGGGCCATGAGCGCCTGCTTCGAGATGACGCTCGCGTACCTGAAGACGCGGCAGCAGTTCGGCGTCCTCATCGGCACGTTCCAGGCGCTCAAGCACCGCGCGGCCCGGATGTACATCGAGACCGAGCTCGCCCGCTCGGTCGTGATGGCCGCCCACAAGGCGCTCGACGACGGCGCCGACGACGCGCAGGTGGCGCGGCTCGCCAGCGTCGCGAAGGCCCGGTGTTCGGACGCGTTCGTGTTGATCGGCAACGAAGGCGTGCAGATGCATGGCGGCATCGGCATGACGGACGAGCACGACGTCGGCTTCTTCCTGAAGCGCGCGCGCGCCGCCGAGATGCAGTTCGGCGACGCCGCCTGGCATCGGGGCCGGGTCGCGCTGGTCGACGGCTACTGACGACGTCCCCGCCATCGGTGACGGACGAGACGCGGCAGCGGCTCGCGACCGCCTATCGCGCCGAGACGGCCCGGCTGATCGCGCAGCGCCTGCCGCTCGCGATCGCGCTGTATCTCGGCGCGGGCATCGCGCTGGTCCTGCTCGAGAGCGCGCATCACCCCGAGCGCCGGCGGATCATCGCGATCCGGTTCATCGCCGACGCGATCGTCGCGGTGACGGCGATCGTCGTGAGCCGCACGTGGCCGTCGGGCAGCACGCCGACGATGGCGGGCGCCGCCATGCTCATGACGCTGGCGACGTTCAGCGGGCTCTACAACGTCCAGGTGGGCGGGCTGCTCGAGCGCTACGTGATGATCCAGGTGTGCATCCTGAACGGCGCGGCGGTGTTCTTCCCGTGGGGGTGGCGGCCGCAGCTCGTGGCGGTCATGACGGCGGTGGCGGTCTTCGTGCTGACGTCGCCGCATCTCGCGTCGGCCGACGCGGGCGGCTTCGGCGCCTTCGGGCTCCTCGTCGCCGGCGGCACGTCGGTGCTCGGCGCGATGACGGTCGACCGGCATCGGTTCGAGGCGTTCGTGCGCGCGGCGCGCGAGCGCGAGGAGGCCGACATCGCCGCCGTGCTGCTGCGCGTGTCGCAGACGCTCGGCGGGCACACCGACCGCCCGCACATGCTCGACGCGGTGAACCGGCTGGCGGTCGAGGCCGTCGGTTGCGACTGGTCGAGCACGTTCGCCTGGGACGAGCGCGAGCAGGCGTATCGCTTCACCGCGGGGGCGGGGCTGCGGCCCGAGCCGGCGGGCGAGCTCGCGCGGCTCGTCGTCACCCGCGACAGCCTCCCGGTGCTGCGCACGCTGCGTCCGGGCGGGCTCGTCGAGATCGCGGACCCGTCGACGCAGGCGCTCGTCCCGCCGGAGCTGATGGCGCGCTGGGACATGGGCGCGACGCTGTTCGTGGCGATCTCGCGCGGCAACGACGTCGCCGGCGTCCTCATCTGCGCCGATCGCACCCGGCGCGGGCCGTTCTCGGAGCGGCAGCGGCGGGTCGCGGTCGGCATCGCGCAGGCGACGGCGATCGCGCTCGAGAACACGCGGCTGATCGTCGACCTGCAGGCGGCGAACCAGCTCAAGACGGAGTTCGTGTCGACGATGTCGCACGAGCTGCGCACGCCGTTGAACGTCATCCTCGGCTTCTCCGAGATGGCGCGCGACCAGGCGCTGCCGGCGGCCGAGCGCGAGCGCTGCCTCGAGCGCGTCGAGACCGCCGGACGCGAGCTGATGGAGCTGATCGAGGACACGCTCGAGATCGGGCGCATCGAGAGCGGCCGCGACGAGGTGCGGCTCGAGCCCGTCGCGCTCGGGGAGCTGTGGCGCGATCTCGGCGACGCGTGCGGACGCATCCCGCGCCGCGCGGCCGTGGCGCTCCGGTGGGAGCCGGCGCCGCCGGTGTCCGTGGTGACCGATCCGCGCAAGCTGACCGTCGTCGTGCGCAACCTCGTCGGCAACGCGCTCAAGTTCACGGAGCGCGGGTACGTACAGGCGGCCGCCGTCGTGGATGCCGAGTCGCTGGTGATCCGCGTGGCCGATACCGGCATCGGCATCCGGCCCGAGGACCAGGCGGTCATCTTCGAGATGTTTCGTCAGGCCGACGGCTCGGACTCGCGGCGGTACGGCGGCGTGGGCCTCGGGCTGCACATCGTGCGCCGATTCGTGACGCGTCTCGGCGGCACGATCGCCCTCGAAAGCACGCCGGGAACGGGATCGGCGTTCACGGTTCGCCTCCCCGGCGGCGGTGGCGCGGCCGGCACACGATAATGGATAGACCAAGGGCATTTTGGGGCTTGCCGGTCCGGATCAGTCCGCTTAGGTGGACGGCGTGCGAGACCAGGAGCGTACACCCGTCGGTATCGTCCACCAGAGCCCGATCGAGCGCGAAGGGCTGGCGGCGCTGCTCGGAGCGCTCGAACCGGTCGAGATGGTCGGCGCCGCCGGCAGCTACGAAGAAGCGGCGGAGACGATCAACGGACGGCAATCCGTCGTGCTCGTGCTGGACCTGCCGCATCCCGCCGAGCCCGCCTTGTCGCTGGTGCGCGACATCACGCAGGGTCCGGGGGCGCCGCGCGTCGTCACGCTACGCCGGCACTACACGCGAGACGTCGTCGCGGCGGCGTTCGACGCGGGTGCCAGTGCGTGCGTCTCCACCGATGCGGGGACTGCCGATCTCCTCGACGCCATCGAGGCGGCGCGCGTCGGACGGACGTATCTCTGCCCGTTCGTCGCTCGCGTGCTGATCGAGGGGCCGACGACCGCGGTCGCGGCGCCGCCCGTCGGCCGCCAGCTGACCCACCGCGAGCACGAGGTGCTGGGGCTGATCGCCGGCGGGAACACCGACCGGCAGATCTCCGGGCTGCTCGGGCTCGCGGTCGGCACGGTGCACACGCACCGCAAGCACATGATGGCGAAGCTCGGCGTACGCAACGTCACGAGCCTGCTGCGCCGCGCGCGCGAAGTCGGCCTGCTGCCGACGCCGTAGCGCGACCCGCGACCATGTCGCGGCTCGGGGCGGAGGCGAGGGTGTGGCCGCCCGCTTCGGGGACGCATGCCGCGGCCGGCGAAGCCGGCGCGGCATCCTGCTCCGACGGACGTCAGTGACTGTGCGGCGGCGGCTCGGGCGCGCCCGTGCGCTGGCGCGCCTCGCGCACCATCTCGACGAGCACGACACGCGCTTCCTGCGTCGAGCGGACCTCGCGGGGGAAGGCGATGCGGAGACCGCGGAGACCTTCCGGGGTGCGCGCGCGGACGCGGAAGCCGAGGCGATCGACCGCGGTCATGGTCGCGCTCTCTGCGGGCTGCTTCGCGAACACCTCGCAGTAGAGCTTGAGCGCGTCCGCGTGGTCGGCGTTCATGTGCTCGAGGATGCCGTCGGACGCGTCGGCGAGGGGATCGGGCGTGGCCGCCAGGTACTCGTCGGCGTTCACCCAGCCCATCGCCCCGAAGCCCGCGACGTAATACACGTCGACGACGTCGAGCCGGTGGAAGGCGAAGTCGTCGAAGTCGACCCAGTCGCGCGCATTCGGATGGCGCTTCAGGTAGTCGGTGCGGACGGCGTCGAGCTCGTCGGCCGGCACCGGGGAGACGGGCCCGAGAAGCGTCACGCGCGCGCCCGCGAGGGGATCGCCGCTCCAGTTCGCCTGCGGCACCAGCAGGCTCGCCTTCGGGTCGGCGGCGAGGTTCTGCGTGTGCATCGCCATCGTGCTGATGAGGAACGTCGGCCGCCCGCGGCCGTCGAGGCCATAGAGCGAGATCGAGCCGAACGGGAAGCCCGGCTGGCGCTGCGACTGGGTGCAGAGCGTGCCGGTGCGGGCGCGGTGGACGAGCGTGCGCGCCTGCTCGGCGAACGGCAGCTCGGGAACGTCGGACGACGGCGGGCCACTCGTGGCGTGCTGGTTCATGTGCGATTCCCCGGTCGTTGCTGGATGACCGTCAACGCGGTCGCGATCATCGACCCGACGTCGGTCAGGTTGGCCGGGAGTATCATCGTATTGCCGGCCTTGGCCAGCTCTCCGAACCGGTTCACGTACTGCTCCGCGACGCGGAGCTGGACCGCCTCGTAGCCGCCGGGTACCTGGATGGCCTCGGCGACCTTGCGGATGCCCTCGGCGGTGGCGGTCGCGATCGCCTGGATCGCGGCGGCGGCGCCCTCCGCCTCGTTCACCTGCTGCTGGCGATTCGCTTCCGATGCCTTGATGACCTGCTGCTTGTCACCCTCGGCGGTGTTCACCGCGGCGTCGCGATTGCCTTCCGACGTGAGGATCACGGCGCGCTTCTCGCGTTCCGCGCGCATCTGCTTCTCCATGGCGGCGATGACGTCGGCGGGCGGCGTGATGTTCTTGATCTCATAGCGCAGGACCTTGACGCCCCACGGCTCCGACGCCTTGTCGAGCTCGTTCACCACGGCGACGTTGATGTGCGCGCGCTCCTCGAACGTGCGATCGAGCTCGATCTTGCCCATCTCGCTGCGCAGCGTGGTCTGCGCCAGCTGGCTGATCGCGAACAGGTAGTCGGCGACGCCGTACGACGCGCGCTCCGGGTTCAGCACCTGGAGGTACAGCACGCCGTCGACGTGCACCTGCACGTTGTCGCGCGTGATGCAGACCTGCTCCGGGATGTCGACGGCCGACTCCTTGAGCGAGTGCCGGTAGCGGACGACGTCGACGAACGGCACGAGGATGTGGAATCCCGCCTGCAGCGTGCCGCGGTACTTGCCGAGCCGCTCGACGACGAACGCGCTCTGCTGCGGGACGACCACCGCGGTCTTGGCGACGACGGTGATCACCAGGAACGCGAGCACCAGGACGACGATCAATGCACCGCTCATCTCCATCCTCCATTCACTCTGCGCGCACCCACAACATCAGCCCGTCGATGCGGAGGACGCGGCAGCGCTGTCCGCGGGCCAGCGGGGCGGTCCCGTCGTGGCGCACCGACCACGTCGTGCCGCGCAGCTCCGCCTTGCCGACGGCGCCCGGCGGCAGGTCGTCGAGCAGCACGGCGATCTCGCCGACCACCTCCGTCGGCTGCGTGCCGCCGTCGTCGCGGAAGCGATCGACGAGCCGCTGCCGGAAGAGCAGGAGCGAGCCCACCGCCAGCACCGAGAACAGCAGCCACTGGAGCCAGTCCGGCCCGGCGACGCCGATGCCGACCAGGGCGCCGACGACCATCGCGGCGAGCCCGAAGAAGATGACGAAGAAGCCGCCCGGCGTGACGATCTCGACCGCCAGCAGGACGAGGCCGACCAGCGTCCACACCCACCACGCCATCGCTCGCGACCCTACGTGCGGGCTGCCTGGGATTCAAGCTTGCGAAGCCCCGGAGCGCACCGGCGTGCCCGGTCAGTGGAACGTCGGCGTCGCGTCGGCGAGGCGCGACAGGCGGCCTCGCACCTCGTCGGCGTCGGGCGCGTCGGGCGCCAGATCGAGGTATCGCCGCAGGTCTTCCGCGGCCGCCGCGGGACATTCGAGCTCCTCGTAGAGGAACCCGCGCGTGCGGATGTCGTCGGCGGCGTGCGGCGTCAGCACGAGGAGCAGATCGACGGCCGCGAGGGCGAGGGCCTGCTCGTTCCTCTCGAGCCAGATGCGGAGGACGTTGCGCAGCATGCGGCCGAGGATGCCGCGCACGCTCGCCGCCTCGAGGAACTCCTCGGGCACGTGCGCGAAGTCGGGACCGCCGCCGCGGCTCGACTGCGACAGCGCGCGCAGGCGCGCCAGCAGATCGGTGTCGTCGACGGGCGTGCCGGCGTGGAACGGATCGAGCAGCAGCGGCCGGCCGTCGGTGTGGACGCGCACGAGGAAGTGCCCGGGAAACCCGACGCCTTCGATCTGCAAGCCGATGCGGCTGCCGACTTCGATCATGACGACGGAGAGCGAGATCGGAATACCGAGCCGCCGCTCGATGACGTCGTTCAGGAAGCTGTTGCGCGGGTCGTAGTAGTCGTCCTGGTTGCCGCGGAAGCCGCACTCCTCGAAGAGGAAGCGCGTCAGCTCCGCCGCGCTCTCGGCCGCGGACATGTCCGGTGCGATCCGTCGTTCGAGGGCCGCGGCCAGCTCGTCGAGCTGCCGCAGGGTGGGCTTGGGGTCGAGATCCGGGTACGCGATGCGCGCGATCTCGAGCGCGGCGGCTGCCAGATCGCAGCGCTGCCCGGCGGCCACGTGCGCCGCGAATCGCTCTCGCAGGCTCGGCACGTCAGGAGACCCGATGGTCCGGGAATGAGAGGGGACGCCGCATGTTCACCGTCTGCCGCAAGGGAGCGTAGGCTATCGAACCAGCCCGGTCGACAGCAAGCGGCAGGCCGCCCCGCACACGGCATGCGGGTTGCTTTCGACGGCCGTGCACGCGGCCCATGCGCCGCATTGACGCGCCGCCGGACCGCCGACGACCGCCGAGGGAATGACTGCCGGGACAAAATTGACGCCGACATCCAGTCCGACGAGGGCGCAGGTGCAGATCCTCCTGCGCCTGCGCTGGGTGGCGATCGCCTCGGTCCCGGGCGTCGTCGCCGCGCTCGGCGTCAATGCCTGGCTCTTCCCCGCGGTGTTCGCGCCCCAGGCCCTGGCCCTCGGCTGCATGCTCGCGACCGAGCTCGCCTGCGCGTCCCTGCCGCGCCGGGCCGGCGTCGCCCGGCGCGCGATCCCGCTGGCCGTGGGCTACACGGCGGTCCACGGCATCGCCCTCCTCTGGCTGCAGACGTGGTCGCCGGCCTACCTGGATCTCCAGGCGGGGACGCTGGCCGCGCTGCTCACGGGCGTGGCGCTGCTCTTCCCGTGGGGCGGCGCGACGCAGGCGCTCGTCACCGTCGTCTTCGCCGGCAGCTTCGCGACCGTCGTCCCGTGGACCGCGTGGGACGACGGCCGCGTGGTCAACATCCTGATCCAGCTCCTCACCGGCAGCATCATCTCGATCGGCGGCGCGGTCGTCGTCGAGCGCCAGCGGCTCGCCACCGAGCGCGAGCGGGCGCGGACGCGCGCGCTCGCGCGGCAGCGGGCCGGCCTCCTGGTCGCGGCGCACGAGCTGAACGCGACGCTCGAGATCGAGCCGCTGTGCGGCCGCATCGTGCGCGTGGCGCGCGCGCTCGTGCCGTGCGACGTGACGTCGCTCACGCTGATCGATCTCGCGACCGGCCGCGTCGTGCCGGTCGCGATGGACGGCGACATCGGCCCGATGGGGGAGTCGGTCGTCGGCGTGGTGTTCACGGACGGCGCGCAGTCGCCCTACGTGCAGGAGGTGCTCGAGCGGCTCGAGGGCCAGTCGACGCTCGAGGTGCCGGGCGGGACGCCGCCGAACGGCGCCGTGGACACGATGATCCGGCACTTCGGCCTGCAGCGCACGCTCTTCGTCGCGATCCGCCGCGAGGGCCGACTGCTGGGCTACATGAGCTTCAACCGCCGCGGCGAGGGCGAGTTCGACGCCCAGGCGCGCCGGCTCTGCGAGGGCCTCGCGCAGAGCGCCGCCATCGCGCTCGACAACGCGCGGCTCGTCGACGACCTCCAGCGCGCGGGCCGCATCAAGACCGAGTTCGTCTCGACGATGTCGCACGAGCTGCGCACGCCGCTGAACGTCATCATGGGCTACACGGACATGCTGGACGAGCTCGACGCGTCGGCGCACGGCACGGCCGTCGAGCGTATCCGCGGCGCGAGCCGCGAGCTGCTCGAGCTGATCGACGCGACGCTCAACCTGAGCCGGCTCGAGTCGGGCAACGACGCGCCTCGTCTCGAGCCCGTCGCAGTCGACGGCCTGTGGGACGAGCTCGCGCAGGAGTTCGCGGCGCTGCCGCGGCCGGCCGACGTCGCCCTCCAGTGGGAGGCGTGCCGCGGCGCGCGGGTCCGGACCGACCGTCGCAAGCTGCGCATCATCGTGAAGAATCTCGTCGGCAACGCGCTCAAGTTCACGACGGCGGGCGAGGTCGTCGCCCGCTGCGAGGTGGGCGCGGCGGGGCTCACCGTGACGGTCCGCGACACGGGCGTCGGCATCCGGGGCGATCAGCTGCCCGTCATCTTCGAGATGTTCCGGCAGGCGGACAGCTCCGACTCGCGGTCGTACGGCGGCGTCGGGCTCGGGCTGCACATCGTGCAGCGGTTGTGCGCGCAGCTCGGCGGCACGGTGTCCGTGGCGTCCGCGCCCGGCCGCGGCTCGACGTTCACCGTCGTCCTGCCCGCGACGGAGGTCTCGCGCCTGCCGTCGCCCGCCGCGGCATAGCGGCGCTTGGCGGGTCCGCACGCCCCCTGCTAAGACGCGCGCGTGTCGCTCAGGGACAAGGCGGCGATCGTCGGCATCGGGCAGCTGCCGTTCTCGAAGAACATCGGCCGCTCGGAAGAGGTGACCGCGCTCGAAGCGGCGCGCCTCGCCCTCGAGGACGCGGGCCTGAAGCCGTCGGATATCGACGGCATGACCAAGTGGAGCATCCAGGTCACGTCGGAGAACGCGATCGCGCGGAACCTCGGCGTGCCGAACCTGCGCTTCTTCGGCGAGGTCGGCTACGGAGGAGGCGGCGGCTGCGGCGTCGTCGGGCACGCGGCGGCGGCGATCGCCGCGGGCATGGCGCGCTGCGTGCTGATCTACCGGTCGCGCAATCGCGGGTCGGGCGGGCGGCCCTGGGCGGGCACCTCCCGCGAGCGCGACCAGTCCCAGGCCGAGGGGAACGAGACCGCCTTCTACTCGCCGTACGGCTTCGTGCGTCCCGTCGACCAGGTGGCGATGTTCACGCGCGCCCTGCTGCACGATCGCGGCTACACGACGCGCCACCTCGGCTGCATCGCCGTGTCGACGCGGAAGCACGCCGTCAACAACCCGATGGCGATGATGCGCGACCCGATGACGCTCGACGACTACTTCGCGTCGCGCATGATCTCCGACCCGCTGCGGCTCTTCGACAACTGCCTCGAGACCGACGGCGCGGCGGCGATCGTCGTGGCGGCGGGCGACGTGGCAAAAGACTGCCGGCAGAAGCCGGCGTGGATTCGCGCCGCATCGCAGGGCATGGGGCCGCGCAACTTCACGATGAACAACTTCTTCAAGGACCCGCTGCTCGAGTCGCCCGGCGCCTACGCCGCACGCGACCTCTGGAGCATGGCGGGCGTCTCGCCGAAGGAGGTGCAGGTCGCGCAGCTGTACGACGCGTTCACGCCCCTCGTCCTCGCGTCGCTCGAGGAGTACGGCTTCTGCAAGCCGGGCGAGGCGGGCGCGTTCGTCGAGGACGGTGGGCTCGAGGTCGGCGGCCGGCTGCCGAACAACACGAGCGGCGGCAGCCTGTCGGAGGCGTACGTCCACGGCATCAACCTCATCATCGAGGCGGCGCGCCAGATCCGCGGCACGTCGGTGAACCAGGTGCCCGGCGCCCAGCTGTCGCTCGCGACGAGCGGCAACATGGTGCCCACCGGCGCGTTGCTGCTGCGAGGCGATTGATGACCGAGAACGATTTCGTTCGTCGCACGGGGGGGGCCGACTGGATCCCGTACTGGGAGGCCGGCCGTCGCCGCGAGCTGCGCTTCCAGCGTTGCCTGCAGTGTCGCGGCTGGCGCCATCCGCCGCAGCCGATGTGCCCGACGTGCCTGTCGTTCGAGCACGAGTGGGCGCTGGCGAGCGGCCGCGCGCGCGTGCTGTCGTGGGTGATCTGCCATCCGCCCGTGCTGCCGGCGTGGAAGGAGCGGACGCCGTATCCCGTCGTGCTGGTGCAGACGGACGAGGGTCCGCGCACGATGGGCAATCTCGTCGGTGCGTCGCCCGACGTGTTGCGCATCGGTCTGCCGATGGTGGTGGACTTCGCGCCGTCGATCGACGGCGATCTCGTGCCCCAGTGGCGACCGGCGTAGGCACGCACCTCGGCATCGACCTCGGCGGGACGAAGATCGAAGGCGTCGTCCTCGATGCCGCACGTCGTCCGATCGGCCGCCACCGCGTCGCGACGGATCGCGACCTCGGCTACGAGCACATCCTGGGCCGCGTCGCCGGCGTCGTCGACACGCTGCGCGTGCTCGTGCCCGACCTGCGGCACGTCGGCATCGGCACGCCGGGGTCGCTGTCGATGCGCGACGGACGGCTCAAGAACTCGAACACGACGTGCCTGAACGGGATGCCACTCGCCGACGACCTCGCCGCGCGTCTCGGCCTGCCGGTGCGCATCGAGAACGACGCGAACTGCTTCGCGCTCGCGGAGGCGGGGGCGGGCGCCGCGCGGGGACATCGGGTAGTTTTCGGGGTGATCCTCGGCACCGGCGTCGGCGGCGGGCTGGTGCTCGACGGCCGGCTCTGGTCGGGCTGCCAGCGGATCGCCGGCGAGTGGGGGCATCACGTGCTCGATCCCTCGGGCCCCGAGTGCTACTGCGGCCGCCGCGGCTGTGTGGAAACCTTTCTGTGCGGGCCGGCGCTCGAGCGGGCGTACGGCGGTGGCTGCGACGCGGCGGAGATCGGGCGGCTGGCGTCGCAGGGCGAGGCGCAGGCGGTTGCGGTGCTCGACGCGTGGCTCGAGCGCTACGGGCGCGCGATGGCGAACGTGATCGACATCCTCGACCCCGACGTCGTCGTGCTCGGCGGCGGGCTCTCGAATCTCGACGCGCTGTACGACCGCGGCCGCGAGGCCGTCGCGCGCCACGTCTTCAACGACGAGCTGCGCACGCCGATCGTGCGCAACGCGCTCGGCGACGCGGCGGGCGTGATCGGCGCGGCGCTGCTCACGGGGTGACGTCGCCACTCGCCCCGCGCGTTTGACGGTCGCGCGGCTTGCGCGCATCAGGGGCGCGGGAGGACTCCAGACATGAGCCGATGGACCGCGAGCGCGACGACGGTGGTCGTGTGGGCTGCCTGCACGATCATGTGGACCGCATCCGCGCACGGCGCCGTGCTGTGCCAGAAGCGGTCGGGCGTGGTGGTCGTGCGTGAGGTCTGCAAGAAGAAGGAGCGTCCGCTCGACCTCGCGCAGTTCGGTGCCGTGGGACCGAAGGGCGACACTGGTGATCCCGGCCCCGCGGGCTCCGTCGAAGGAGCGCCCGCCGGAGGCGACTTGAGCGGAACGTTCCCGGCGCCGAGCATCGCCGCTGCACCGACACCCACCGCGGTGACCGCGAATCCCAGAACGGCGACCGATCCGTGTGACGAGCCGACGCCGCAGACCGGCGTGCTGTGCGGGATCACGAGTCAGTATTGGGACGAGGGCTTCGCTTCGCCGGTGAAGTTCTGGCGCGATCGTCTCGGCGTGATCCACATCCGAGGGTCGGCCGAGATCTCCTCGGGCGAGGTCCATCATCGACCCCTCTTCTTCCTGCCCGAAGGTTCGCGACCGGTGGAGCCGCTCGCGTTCACCGTCGCCATCGTCGCCTGCGGCGCGTGTGAGCCGGGCACGGCCCTCCTGTTCGTGAATCCGAACGGACAGGTCGCGGTGAGCAACGCGAGCATACCGGATCAGACGTACGTGATCCTCGGCGACATCCAGTTCCGGCCGGACGCCTGAGCGCCGCTGGACGGCTCGCCCCGGTGCCGCGCGGAACACGACGACAGCGGGGGGGCTTGGCGACGGGCGAGACTCGCCATACCGTTGTCTCGATCGCGATGCTGCCCATGCGAGCGCCGCGACCGAAGGAGGTCTTCCATGCGATCGATGCGACGCCCTCGAGCGGCGCTGACCGCGATGGCGCTCGCCGCCACGCTGATGACCGGCCCGGCCGTCGCCGGCCTGATTCCGGGTGGAGCCGGCAAGAGCGACTGCTACGTCGAGCTCGACGTCGATGCCGTGACCGATCCGAGCGACATCGTGAAGAAGCACAGAAAGATCACTTGCACCGACGGCGACGGGTGCGACGCCGGGCCCTGCGGGGACGGCGCGTGCGACTTCCAGGTGCGGGTCTGCTGGAACCAGACGGATCCGAACGTGCCCAAGTGCACCCCGCCGTCGGGCCTCGAACGGCTGCGGGTGAAGGGCAAGTTGAACGTGGAGATCCCGGCGCTGCTGGAGGGGGCCGGCTGCGCCGAGACCTTCGTGCAGGCGCAGGTGCAGACGAGGAAGAACGGACGGAAGCCCGGCAAGCTGGTGTTGAAGGCGAACGCGAAGGCGCCGAAGGGTACGAAGCCGCGCACGGACAAGGACAAGTTCACGCTGGTCTGCCGACCACGCAGCGAGAGCTGCGGCGCCACGCAGTGCTCGCGGGAGGCGACCGGTCTGCCGAACGAGATGACGCTCGAGGTCCCGTCCGCCGGTACCGACCTGGACAACGGGTGGACGGGCCAATCGCACAACTTCACCATCGTGCAGGGCGCGAAGCTCGACTACTGTCTCTCGGGCTGTGACGCGTCGGCGAACCCGGTCTGTACGGGGCAGGGCGCGACGGGGTCGGGCACGGCCAACGGCCGGACGTTCGGCGCGCCGCTTCCCCTGCTCGCGGTGGGCGTACCCGTCTGCCTCGTCAACCGGTTCAAGGACGCGACCATCACGTCGACCGTCGACCTCCAGTCCGGGGCCATCAGCGCACCGGTCAACCTCCTCACGGACGTCTACGTCCGGATCGGAGACATCGGTCTCGTCTGCCCGCGCTGCGACGGCGGGAGGTGCCGGGGCGGAAGGAACGACGGGGCACCGTGTACCGTGAACGGCACCGTCACCGTCGTCGGCTCGCCGCAGCCGCAGTACAACGTGTCGTCGAGCTGCCTGCCCGAGGGCAATCCCACCGGGACGCTCGAGATCTCCCTCCCGCTCCAGACGGGCACGGCCACCTCCGCCCCCGGGCGCTGCCCGGGGCAGACGGCGGACAGCGCTTGCCCCGCGAACGGCAGCTGCAACTTCGACTGCTCGGGGACACCCCCGACCCTCGGCGGCATCAACCAGCTCTGCTGCAGCAACCTCAACACGCTTCCCTGCTTCCCGACGGCGAACGGGGGCACGTACACGCGCACCGGGTCTCCGCTGCCCGTCACGCCGGCATGGCCGGATCCGACCTATCCCAAGTCGTCGAGCGGAGCGGCCGCAAGCCTGGTCGCGACCTTCTGCATCCCGCCGACGCGCGACCCGACCGTGGACGGGCTGTCGGGGCTCCCGGGGCCCGGGGCGATCATCCTGCCGGTGACGGAAACGGTGACGGCCCAGCAGTGACGCGGCTCGCTCGTCCGGCGGCGCGCACGCCGGCGCCGGGCCTGGTCGTCGAGATTCGAGTGCGGGGTAGCAGCCGCTACCCGGAACGTAGCGCCCTGCCGGTACGACCCGCTCGACGGGAAAGCCGAAAGGACGCGAGACGATGCGACTCGAAGACACGACGACTGGAACCCGGCGCCGACGGAGCGCCTCGATCACGACCGCGCTGGGGGCGCTCGCGCTCCTGCTCGGAACCGCCACCGCGCATGCCGCGGACTCCTGCTGGCAGGACAGCCTCGGCGACATCATGGTGTTCAAGAACTTCCGGATGCCGCGCGCAGGCGACTGCAAGCCGCTCACGGGGCACCAGCATGCCTCGTATGCGACGCTCGACGGGACGATCTGCGGCACGTCCGACGGCAGCGCCCTCATCCTCAACTTCACGTACATGCTCAACGCCCACGTGTTCGGTACGACCCGCTACGCGCTCTACCGCTCGTCGGGAAACGGCGGCGGCCGGGGCTGTGACGGACGGACCGACGGCGGCGCGTGGGGCTGTTCCGACGTCGCGGTATCGAAGATCGACTGCCCGCGGCCGACGCGCTTCCCCTGAACGCGATCGACGTCTCCCTCGTGAGCGGGTGATCACGCCGGGAGTTCCAGGTAGGCTGCGCCGGCCATGGCCTCCAGCCTCCTCACGCTGCTCGACGACATCGCCAGCGTGCTCGACGACGTCGCCGCGCTGACCAAGCTGGCGACCAAGAAGACCGCCGGGGTCCTCGGCGACGACCTCGCGCTCAACGCCCAGCAGGTCGCCGGAGTCAGGGCCGAGCGCGAGCTGCCGGTGGTGTGGGCGGTTGCCAAGGGCTCGACACGCAACAAGCTCATCCTGGTGCCGGCCGCGCTGGCGATCAGCTGGCTGGCGCCGTGGCTGGTGATGCCGCTCCTCATGATCGGGGGCGCCTACCTGTGCTTCGAGGGCACCGAGAAGCTCGCCCACCGATTCCTGCACAGCAAGACCGAGGACGCCGCCGCCCACGCGCAGCACGCCGCCGCGGTGGCCGACGAGGCGGTCGACCTGGTCGCCTTCGAGCGCGACAAGATCTCGGGCGCGGTGCGGACCGACTTCATCCTGTCGGCAGAGATCATCGCGATCTCGCTCGCCACGGTGGCCGGGGCACCGTTCGGTATTCGGGTCGCCACGCTCGGCACGGTCGCCGCCGTCATGACGGTCGGCGTCTACGGTCTGGTCGCCGGGATCGTCAAGCTCGACGATGCCGGCCTTCGTCTCAGCACGTCGTCGAACCGCGCGTCCCGAAGCCTCGGACGCGGCATCCTGCTCACCGCGCCGTGGGTGATGCGGTTCCTCTCGATCGCCGGCACGGCGGCGATGTTCCTGGTCGGCGGCGGCATCGTGGCGCACGGCATCCCGCCGCTGCATCACTTCGTCGAGGCCGCCTCGGCCAGCGTCTCGGGCGTACCCACCCTCGGCGGCCTCCTCGGCTCGGTCACCGGCATGGCGCTCAACGCGGTCACCGGGCTGGTCACCGGCGGAATCATCGTCGCGGCCGTCACGGCCGTCCAGACGCTCCGCGGCCAGCGCCGGGCCTGATCGCCGCGGCTGCGGTCTACCGCGCCCACGCCGTGCCGGGCGGGACGTCGCACGGTCCACCGATGCGCTCGAGCGTGACGAGGAGATCGCCCATGTCGGGGCGGTGCCACAGCATGCGGCCGTCGGCGTCGAGCTTCCGGGTCACCGCGACGAAGGGCATGTTCGTCGGCCGCAGGACGAAGGCCCCGTCCTCGAACGTGGCGACGACGTGGATCGGCGTCTCGAAGTCGAAGGCGGAGACGTCGTGGACGCCGTTCTCCTCGGTGCCGTCGGCGCGCGCGTCGGCGATGGTGCCGCCGCCCATGTCGACGATGCGGTTGCCGCACTGCTCGATGCGTTCGGCGTAGACGTAGATCGGATGCCCGGCGGGCACGGGCGTGCGGGTGCGCTCGACGCCGAGCGCCTTCCAGAAGAGATGCCGCAGGACCGACGTCGCACGCGACGTGCTCTGCTCCGCCTGTACGGCGCTGACGGTGCGCCACACGCCGCGCAAGTCGGGCGCGCCGGGCGCGAGCGGTTCGGTGCAGGTTGCGAGCACCGGCGCCGGGAACCGGTCGCGGTACCCGCGCGGCGGCGTGTGTGCGACGGGAATGTCGTCGGCGGAGACGTCGGTCACGGGGACGCCTGCGGCGGGCGGGCACTGTGGCGTCGGCTGGGCGACGGCGGACGCCGCGCAGCAGAACACCAGCGCAGCGGTGGCGAGGGTGTGCACCCCGCTCGCCTAGCGAACTCCGTCGACGCCCGTCCAGCCGCGGGACCGTTCAGCCTCGCAGATGGCGACTGAGGTCCCCGATCAGGTCGGGGATGATGAGCCGGTCGGCGAACCGCCACACGCCGGCGACCCGCGCGAATGCGTCGTGATAGCGGCCCGCGATGATCGGTTGCAGCGGCAGGTCGGGCCGCGCCTGCAGCACGGTGAAGTACGAGCGTGCCGTCGCCGAGTCGCCGTCGACCTCGACGACGACGTTCGTGACGACGTGCTTCGTCGACGGGACGCCATCGTAGAGGATGACGCCGTCGTAGGCGCGACGAACCGCCGCGGCACCGCGCAGCGGCTCGGAGCGTCCGGGCGAGCGCCAGGTCGCGTCGGTGAAGAGCGCGGCGACGCCGTCGAGGTCGCCGGCGTCGATGCGCTCGGCGTAGGCGTGGATCAGCGCCATGACGGCGAGGACGTCGCCGGTCATGCGCCGGGCGGGCAGGGCAGACGGAGCGGATTGTTCACGCCGTGGCCGGTGTGCACGTCGAAGCGGTAGCCGTGCCAGGGGCAGGTGATGCAGCCGTCGACGATCGGCGCGTCCTCGAGCGGGCCGCCGAGATGCGGACACACCGTCGCGTGCCACACCGGCCGGCCGTCGACGAACGTCATGTGGAACGCGGGCTCGAGCTGTCCGTCGAGGACCGACTGGCGCCGCACCATCATCGCTTCGTCCTCGTCCCAGAGCTTGGTGTACAGCGCGACGTAGCGCTCGCCGACGCGCGCGCTGGCGGCGCCGGGCACGACGAAGCCGACCTCCACGTCGGTGCAGCGATCGCCCGCCGGCGTGAGCCGCGTGACGATGTCGGTGCCGGTGCCCGGACCGGACGTCGTGCGGCTGTGGTAGACGCGCGCGGCGCGATCGATCGTCACCTCCACCACGAACGGCTCTCGCCGCGCGGCGCGCGTCGACGTCTCGGCGCGCCAGCCGTCGGCATGCCGTTCGAGCAGGCGCACGTGGCCGAACGTCTCGCGGTGCAGCCAGGGCAGGTGCTCCCAGTCGAGCACGTTCTCCCAGACGCGCTCGAGCGACGCATGGACGGTGCGGCGGTAGACCGCGACCGGCTCGGGGGTCATGCGCTCCCCATACGGGCGTCGTGCGGATGGCGTCAACGACGATCGCGTGTCACAAGCCGGGCCCATGCCTGCCTATCCCAACCGCACCGTGTCGACGAACGGCATCACCATGGCGCTCCGCGACGAAGGGACCGGTCCCGCCGTCGTCCTCTGCCACGGCTTCCCGGAGCTGGCGTACTCGTGGCGCCATCAGGTGCCGGCGCTCGCCGCCGCCGGCTATCGCGCGCTCGCGCCCGATCAGCGCGGCTACGGCGGGACGGATCGACCCGACGACGTCGCCTCGTACGACATCCATCACCTGACCGGCGACCTCGTCGGGCTGCTCGACGCGCTGGACGTCGAGAAGGCGGTCTTCGTCGGCCACGATTGGGGCGGGATCATCGTCTGGATGATGCCGCTCCTGCATCCGTCGCGGACGGCGGGGGTGATCGGCGTCAACACGCCGTACTTCCAGCGCGGACCGATGGCGCCGGTCGCCATGTTCCGCGCGCTGCTCGGCGACAACTACTACGTCGTGCACTTCCAGCAGCCGGGCGTCGCCGACGCCGGTCTGGCGCGCGACCTCCGCCGGACGTTCTCGGTGCTCGGGCAGCGCGGCGTGCCGATCGCGGAGATCGAGGCGGCGATCGCCCGTGCCGGCGGCATGCGCAACATGGTGGAGATGGTCGAAAGCGAGGAGCGGCTGGGCGCGCCGTTGCTCACCGAGGAGGAGCTGCAGGTCTTCGTCGACGCGTACGCGACGACCGGCTTCACGGGCGGCATCAACTGGTACCGCAACATGGACCGCAACTGGGAGACGACGCCGCAGCTCGACGGCGCGCGCATCACGGTGCCGTCGCTGATGGTGACGGCCGAATGGGACTTCGTGCTGCGGCCCGAGATGGCCGAGCCGATGCGGAGCTACTGCGACGATCTCGAGATCACGATGATCCCGCAGTGCGGCCACTGGACGCAGCAAGAAAAGCCGGCCGAGCTGAACGCCGTGATGCTCGACTGGCTGCAGCGGCGGTTCCCTGCACGGTAGTTGCAAAAACTCCTCGGGCTGGGCGAGAGTGCCCGGATTCATCCATTCGAGAAGGAGAACCGCATGGGTCGCAAAGTGTACGTCGTCGGGGTGGGCATGACGAAGTTCGAGAAGCCCGGCTCCAAGGCCTGGGACTATCCCGACATGGCGAAGGAAGCCGGCGAAAAGGCGCTCAAGGACGCCGGCATCCCGTACGACAGCGTCGAGCAGGCGGCCGTCGGCTACTGCTACGGCGACTCCACCTGCGGCCAGCGCGCCGTCTACACGCTCGGGCTGACGGGCATTCCCGTCTACAACGTGAACAACAACTGTTCGACGGGCTCGACGGCGCTCTTCATGGCGAAGCAGCTCGTCGAAGGCGGCCTTGCCGACTGCGTTCTCGCCCTCGGCTTCGAGAAGATGGAGAAGGGCTCGCTCGGCGTGAAGTTCACCGACCGCACGAACCCGATGGACAAGCAGTTCGAGACGATGGTCTCGCTGCGCGGCTTCGCCCAGGCACCGCCCGCGCCGCAGTTCTTCGGCAACGCGGGCCGCGAGCACATGGACCGCTACGGCACGACGCGCGAGCAGTTCGCGAAGATCGGCCTGAAGAACCACAAGCACTCGGTGAACAACCCGTACTCGCAGTTCCAGGACGAGTACACGCTCGAGCAGATCATGAACGCGCCGATGGTCTACGATCCGCTCACCAAGCTGCAGTGCTGCCCCACGTCGGACGGCGCCGGCGCGGCGATCCTCGCCAGCGAGGACTTCGTCCGCAAGCACAAGCTCGAGAAGCAGGCCGTCGAGATCGCCGGCATGGCGATGACGACCGACTACCCGAGCACGTTCGAGGAGAAGAGCTGCATCAAGCTGATCGGCGCCGACATGACGCGCAAGGCGGCCGAGAAGGTCTACGAGCAGTCGGGCCTCGGCCCGAAGGACGTGCAGGTCATCGAGCTGCACGACTGCTTCTCGGCGAACGAGATGGTGACCTACGAGGCGCTCGGCCTCTGCGCGGAAGGCAAGGCCGGCACGCTCGTCGACGACGGTGCGGTGACCTACGGCGGCCAGTGGGTCGTGAACCCGTCGGGCGGCCTCATCTCGAAGGGGCATCCGCTGGGCGCCACCGGCCTCGCGCAGTGCGCGGAGCTCAACTGGCAGCTGCGCGGACTCGCCGAGAAGCGGCAGGTGCCGAACGTGAAGGCCGCCTTGCAGCACAACCTCGGTCTCGGCGGCGCCGCCGTCGTGACGATGTACCGTCGCGCGGATCTCGCCTGAACCTTCTGCAGGAGGGATCCCGGCGACGGGATCCCTCCTCGCGTATTGACCCGGCAGGGGCGCCGGCATAGCCCGGGCGCATGGACTTCGGCGCGACCATGTTCCCGACCCACTACGCGATCCGTCCCGACGACCTCGCGCGCGAGTGCGAGTCGCGCGGCTTCGAGTCGCTCTGGTTTCCCGAGCACACGCACATCCCGTCGTCGCGCCGCAGCCCATGGCCCGGCGGGCCGGTGCTGCCGAAGGAGTACTCGCACACCTACGATCTCTTCGTCGCGATGACGTCCGCGGCGTCGGCGACGAAGACGCTCAAGGTCGCGTCGGGCATCTGCCTGCTGGTCGAGCGGGATGCGATCACCACCGCGAAGGAGGTCGCCTCGCTCGACGTGCTGTCCGGTGGCCGCGTGCTGTTCGGCATCGGCGGCGGCTGGAACGCCGAGGAGATGGAGCATCATGGCACCGAGTTCCGCACGCGCTGGAAGCTGCTGCGCGAGCGCGTCGAGGCGATGCGCACCATCTGGACGAACGACGAGGCCAGCTACCAGGGCGAGCTCGTGCGGTTCGACCCGATCTGGTCGTGGCCGAAGCCGATCCAGCGGCCGGGGCCGCCGGTGATCCTCGGCGCGCACGGGCCGAAGGCGCTCGAGCGCGTCGTCAACTATTGCGACGGGTGGATCCCGATCGGCGTGCGCGCCGGCGACCTGATGGCCGAGATCGGCAAGTTGCACCAGCTGGCGGTCGCCAAGGGACGTGATCCCAAGTCGATCTCGGTGAACGTCTACGGCACGCCGCCCGACGCGGACCTCCTGAAGCAGCTGCGCGACGCGGGGGCCACGCGTGCGATCTTCGCGCTCCCCGCAGCCGACGCCGAGAAGGTCCTGCCGATGCTCGACAAGTACGCCGGGGCGATGCGCGCGGTCGTGTGACGACCGTTCGCGTGCTCGCATCCGTCCGGGAGGCGCCGCGCGCCGCCTGGGACGCGCTCGTCGGCGACGGCTCGCCGTTCCTCGAATGGGACTGGCTGGCGGCGCTCGAGGACGCCGGCACGGTCACGCCCGACACCGGCTGGCTACCGCAGCACCTGACGCTGTGGGAGGACGACGCGCTGGTCGGCGCGTGTCCGCTCTACGTGAAGGGCCACAGCATGGGCGAGTTCGTCTTCGACCAGGGCTGGGCCGGTGCCGCGCAGCGCGCGGGCATCGCGTACTACCCGAAGCTCCTCGTCGGCGTGCCGTTCACGCCGGTGACCGGCAGCCGGTTCCTCGCCGCGCCGGGCGCGCACGCGCGGGTGGCGGCCGCGCTGGGCGCCGTGCTCGAGGACCTCTGTGCGCAGCAGGGGTTCTCGTCGGCGCACGTGAACTTCTGCCTGCCGGACGACGCGGCGGCGCTCGAAGCGCGCGGGTGGCTCGTGCGCACGGGGTATCAGTACCACTGGATGAACGACGGATTCCGCACGTTCGACGACTACCTGGCGAGCCTGCGCAGCAAGCGACGCAACCAGGCGCGCCGCGAGCGGCGCGAGCTGGACGAGCAGGGCGTCACCGTCCGCGCGCACGTCGGCGACGAGATCCCGGACGAGCTGTTCGCCGTGATGTTCCGGTGCTACCGCACGACGATCGCCCAGCTCGCCTGGGGCCAGCAGTACCTGAACCAGCGCTTCTTCCGCCTGGTCGCCGAGCGGTTCCGCCATCGTCTGTGCTTCATCGTGGCGCGGCACGGCGATCGCGTCGTGGCGGGGACGTTCAACGTGCAGAAGGCGGGCGTCCTCTACGGCCGCTACTGGGGGGCGCTCGAGTACTTCCGCCACCTCCACTTCAACGTCTGCTACTACGCTGCGATCGAGCACTGCATCGCGCACGGGCTGGACCGCTTCGAGCCCGGCGCCGGCGGCGAGTTCAAGCACCTGCGTGGCTTCGACGCGCGGCCGACGACGAGCATGCATCACCTGCGCGATCCGCGTTTCCGCAAGGCCGTCGCCGACTACCTGGTGCGGGAGCGCGCGGCCGTCCGCACGGAGATCGACTGGCTCGACGAGCGGACGGCGCTGCGCCGCGATCGCGAGCCCCAGATCGAGTGAACGGGGCGTCTCCCGGGTGGCACGGGTGCACCCTTTCTGCTAGCCAGCCGGACGGGTAATGCAGCGTTCCCCCGCCCAGGTTCCGCTCCCGTCCGACGTCCCGACCACCCGCGATCCCGCGCCGCACGGAGCGGCGGGCGCGTTGCGCGTGCTGTGGGTGACCGACGATTGGGGCGCGTCGTTTCGCTACCGCTGTGCGCACGGCGCCGAGCAGCTGCGCGCCGAGGGGATCGCCGCCAACGTGATGCACGTGGGCGACCCGCGTCTCACGGCGGCGCTGCCCGCGTACTCCGTCGTCGTGCTCTTCCGCCTGCAATGGAGCGCGCGCGTGGAGGCGCTGGTCGCGGCGATCCGGCGCCAGGGCGCGACGCCCGTCTTCGAGATCGACGATCTCATCTTCGATCCCGGCTTCGAGCCGTTGCTCGGGTTCCTGCGCGACCTGCCGCGCGCGTCGCAGCGCGAGTACCGCGAGCGGTTCCGTCGCCTGCGCCGCACGTTCGACGCGTGCGACGCCTTCCTCGGCAGCACGCCGGCACTCGTGGACGCCGCCCGCGCGCTCGGCCGCACGGACGTCCTGCTGCATCCGAATCTGGTGCCGCCCGCCTACGAGCGGCTCGCGCGCTGGCTCTCGCATCGCGGGCGCCTCGCGCCGCCGACCATCGCGTACCTGAGCGGCTCGAACACCCACGACCGCGATCTCGCCGTCGTGAGCGGTCCGCTGGCGCGCGTGCTGGAGACGCATCGCACCGCCCGCGTCATGGTCTGCGGCTTCGTCGAGCTGCCGCCGGCGCTGCAGCCGTTCGCCGCGCGCATCGTCCAGGTGCCGTACCAGGACTGGCGGGTCTACCCGTGGGCCGTCGCCGGCTGCGCCGTGACGCTGGCGCCGATGGCGGTGGTGAACGCCTTCGCGCACGCCAAGAGCGCGCTCAAGTTCTTCGAGCCGGGGATCTTCGGCGTGCCCGTCGTCGCCACGCCGACGGCGGCCTTCCGCGACGCCGTCGTCGACGGAACGACGGGCTTTCTGGCCGACGGTCCGGACGAGTGGGAGGACCGCATCCGTCGCGCGCTCGATCCCGTGGTCGGGCGTACCGTCGGCCGCCGCGCGCGCGCGGCGGTCCAATCGGCGCACACGCATGCGGCGTATCGCGGCCGACTCGCCGAGCTGCTGCGGCCGCTCGCCGGGCGGAGCGTCGGGCCCGAGCCGCCGGCGGCGTCGCTCGAGCCGGCGGATCACGCCACGGACGCGACGCCGCCGCCGGGCCGCCTCGAATACGCGCGGCGCGCGTGGTCGCTGGTGCGCGGCAGAGCGCCGGCGGAGCCTCCGGTGTGCCCGGGCGTGCCGCACGTCGAGCCGGTCGCGCCCGAGCCGTTCGAGCGGCTGCTGCACGCCGTCGACGTCGGCGGCGCGAGCCGCGTCAGCGCGACGACGCGCGTCCTGCGCCACGTCGTCCGCGAGGGCGCGGGATGGCGTGCCTGGACGCCGGGCGCGTCGACGGAGGTGCTGGGTGACGGGCGCTTCCGCGCACGCGACGCCGATCCGTCCCTCGTGAGCCCGGCGATCGACGTCGACGGCACGGCGTTCCGCTGGCTGGTCGTGCGGATGACGGTCGAGAGCGATGCGCCGTCGTCGCGGGCGCAGCTGTTCTGGAGCGGCGGCGGCCGTGGATTCGCGGAGACGGCGAGCGCCTCGTGGGCCGTCGAAGCGGACGGCGCGCCGCACACCTGGGTGATCGACCTCCACGATACGGCCTGGCCGCAGGCGGGGCGGGTCACGGCGCTTCGGCTCGATCCGCTCGATCGTCCCGGAACGATCGCGCTCGCGTCGCTCTGCCTGATCGCCGACCTCGCCCAGCTGGACGGCGACGACGCGGCCGCGGTGCTCGCCGCGCGCCATCTGCGCGGCCGCGGCGTCCGCGTCGGGGCGGCCGACGTCCCGCTGGCCGACGACGCGCGGATCCTCGCGCACACGCCCGACGTGGCGGCCGGTACGCTCGACTTCGCGCTGACGGACGACGTCACCCAGCTGCCGGCGCTCTCGCGCCTGCTGCGCCCGGGCGGCGCGTTGCTCGCGATCGGCACGTCGGAGCCCGACCTCGATCCCCCGGACCTCGAGCTCGTCGAACGCGCGCCCGGGGCCGTGCTGCGGCGGCGCCGCGCCGGGGACGACACGAGACGCCCGCGGGTCGAACGGCCGGTCGACGTCGTCGTGCCGATCTACAACGCCCGCGACGAGGTCGTGGCGTGCCTCGAGAGCGTCCTGCGCCATGCGCGCGGCGACGTGCGTCTCGTCCCCGTCGACGACGCGAGCACGGATCGCGAGCTCGTCGCCTGGTTGGACGATCTCGCGCGACTGGAGCCGCAGGTCCGGCTGCTGCGGAATCCCGAGAACCTCGGCTTCGTCGGCACCGCCAACCATGGCATGCGGGAGGCGGGCGAGCGCGACGTCCTGCTGCTGAACAGCGACACCGTCGTCAGCGAGGGCTTCCTGGACGGCCTGCAGGCGGCCGCGTACGCGGACGAGCGGCCGTGCATCGTGTCGCCGCTGTCGAACAACGCGACGATCGTGAGCGTCCCGGAGTTCTGCGGCGAGAACCGACTGCCGGACGGCTACGGACTCGACGAGATGGCCGCGCTCGTCGCATCGAGCAGCCTGCACCTGCGGCCCGAGCTGCCGACGGCGCACGGGTTCTGCATGTACCTGCCGGCGGCGATCCTGGCGGCCGTGGGCACGTTCGACCAGGCGCATTTCGGCCGCGGCTTCGGCGAGGAGAACGACCTCTGCGAGCGCGCGCGTGCGGCCGGGTTCCGCTGCCGCCTCGCCGACGACGTCTATGTGTGGCACGCGGGGGGCGCCTCCTTCGGCGCGGCGGCGGAGCTGCTCAAGCGCGAGCACTACGACACCTTGCGTGCGCTGCATCCGGACTACTTCCCGCGCATCGCACGCTTCATCGAGGAGAATCCCATCGCGCCCGTACAGGCCACCGTCGATCTCGCGCTGCGCCGTCGCGCCGTCGACGTGCCGGCGCTCCTCTGCGTGCTGCACGCGTCGTTCGACGTGCCGGGCGGCGGCACCGAGCACCACGTGCGCGACCTCGTCCAGGCGTTGCGGCTGCCGCGGGTCGTCGTCGCGGCGCCGCAGAGCGACGGCATCCACCTGACGGAGATCTTCGACGGCCGGCTCGATCAGGGCATCCGCTACCGCATTCCGCTGGCCGAGGCGCCGGCGCGCTTCATGCTGGAGCGGCCCGAGATGGAGGACGCCCTGCGCGCGATCGTGCGGGTGTTCGGCGTCGGTGCCGTGCACCTGCACCAGGTGTGCAGCTGGCCCGTGCGGCTCTGGCGCATCCTCGCCGAGGCGGGCATCCCGTACGTCGCGACGTTCCAGGACTTCTATCCCGCGTGCCCGAACGTGAACCTGTTCGACGTCCCGTCCGACCGGCTGTGCTGCCTCGGCGAGGACGGATGCCGGCCCGACGTCGCCACCTGCCTCGGGAACGCGTTCCGGACGTTCGGACTCACACCGCCGGACGATGCGCCCGGCTATCTCGCGCGGCATCGCGCCGAGTTCCAGGGACTGCTCGGCGGCGCGGCGCGTGTGTTCTTTCCGGCGGTACGGACGCGCGACATCGTGGCACGGTTCCAGCCGCTCGATCCCGAGCGCAGCATGGTCGTGCCGCACGGCTACCTCGAGCCGTCGCGGCGGGCGCGCCCGCAGGCGCGCCGCCGGCCGCTCAACGTCGCGCTGCTGGGCGAGGTGTCGTACCCCATCAAGGGTGCACGCAACTATCTGCCGCTGATCGAGCGCACGCGCGACCTGCCGCTCGTGTGGCACGTCTTCGGCGAGGCCGAGCGCTTCGGCTTCGCCGACACCCTGCGCGCGCTCGGGCTCAAGTCGCGGCTCGTGCTGCACGGCTGGTACCAGCGCGACGTCATCTTCGAGCGCCTCGCGGCGGCGGAGATCGATCTCGTCGTCTTCCTGCCGCCGTGGCCCGAGACGTTCTCGTACACGCTGTCCGAGGCGATCATCGCCGGCGTTCCGGTGATCGTCTCCGACCAGGGCGCGCTCCCGGAGCGCGTGCGCGCCGACGGCGTCGGCGTCGTCGTGCGCACGGTGGACGAGGCGGTCGCGGCGCTCGAGCGGCTGGTCGCGAATCCGGACGAGCTGGACGGGTACGTCGCCGCGGCCCAGCGGTTCCGGCATCGCTCGGTGGCCGAGATGGCGGACGTCTACCGTCCCATCTACGCCGACCTCCTGGCGGCGGCGCCGGCGCCCGCGCCGCTCGACGTGGCGGCGCGCCGCACGCTGGCGACGTTCCATGCGGGCGCCGTCGTGCCGGCGCCGCCGCCCGCGGCGGCCACGCCGCCGCCGCTCCCGCACTACGACCGCCGCTGGTATCCGTACTACCGTCGCATTGCGCACCTCGTGCCGGAGCGCGTCCGGCGCTGGGGACGGGAGCAGGTCGTGTCGCGTTGGTGGCGCACGGTGCGGGCGCACCGCTTCGCGGCCGGCGCCGGGACGCCGAATGGCATCGAGCTGGTGCGCAGCGGCGGGGGCGGCGCGGTGTTCCGCGCGGTGAACGACGATCCGTCGTTCGTGCTCGAGGTCGCGCCGTTCCGCTCCCGCGAGGTGCGCGTCATCCGCTTCTCGATGCGCTACGAGGCGCGCGGCGCGACGTTCGCGCAGCTCTACTGGAGCCACGGGTCGGGCGAGGGCTTCAGCGAAGACAAGAGCCTCTGCATCCCCCTGATCGACGGCGGCGGCGACTGGCGCGAGTACACGGTCGTCATCGACCAGAGCGATCGCCGGGCCACGTGGGACGCGGGCGACGAGATCCATCACCTGCGCTTCGATCCGATCAACGCGCGGGGGACCGTCGAGCTGGCGGAGCTGCGTCTCTGCGCGCCGAACTAGTCGACGACGTAGCAGCGCAGCAGCGCGCTCTGGTACGGGACGCACGAGCGGCGCGCCTTCACGAACGCGGTCGCGTCGTCGAGTGCCAGGCCGTGGCGGCGATGGATGTACGCGATCGCGACCGTCGGCGCGCGGTTGTAGCCGGCGTTGCAGTGCAGGTAGACGCAGGCGCCGCCGTCGAGCAGTCCGCGCAGGGTCGTGACGACGGCGGGCAGGCGTCGCGCGAGGATCTCGGCCTCGCCATCCGGGATCGGCTCGCGATGCAGCGTCAGGCCCGAGGCCACACACGCGCGGACGAGCGCCGCGACGCGGAGCCGCTTGCTCGCGAGGTCGGCCTCGTCCTGCAGGCTCAAGACCGCCGTCACGCCGTGGACGTCGCGCAGCCAGGCGAGGTCGTCGGGGTTCGGATACTCGCCGACGAGGAGCCGCGGCAGCACGCGCGACAGCTGCGGGCGTCCGGCGCGGACGGCGCCGCTGCCGACGCCGTACCACGCGTCCGAATCCTGCCAGCGCACGCGACTCAGGCCGGCTCGGGCACGCGCGACGGCGGCGGTGTCTTCGCCGGCGTGATCTGGAACGTCAGCGCGTCTTCGCCCGCGTCGATCTCGACCTTGCCGCCGTCCTTCAGGCACCCGAAGAGCATCTCGTCGGCCAGCGGACGCTTCACCTGGTCCTGGATGAGCCGCGCCATCGGCCGGGCGCCGAACGTCTTGTCGTAGCCGCGCTCGGCGAGCCAGTGCCGCGCCGCCGGCGTGAGCTCGATGGTGACGCGACGGGCGGCCAGCTGCGTCTCGAGCTCGGCCATGAATTTGTCGACGACGCGCTCGATGGCGTCGGGCTGCAGCGGTCCGAACGCGACGACCGCGTCGAGACGGTTGCGGAACTCGGGGCTGAACAGCCGCTCGAGGGCCTTCTGGCCCTTCTCGGCGTTCGAGACCGAGCCGAAGCCGATGGCGGCCGCCGCCATCTCCTGCGCGCCCGCGTTCGTCGTCATGATGAGGATCACGTGGCGGAAGTCGGCCTTGCGGCCGGTCGAGTCCGTCAGCGTCGCGTGGTCCATCACCTGCAGCAGGATGTTGAAGACGTCCGGGTGCGCCTTCTCCACCTCGTCGAGCAGGAGCACCGTGTGCGGCGTGCGGCGGATGGCGTCGGTGAGGAGGCCGCCCTGGTCGAAGCCGACGTATCCCGGCGGCGCGCCGATCAACCGCGAGACGGTGTGCTTCTCCATGTACTCGCTCATGTCGAAGCGGAGGAACTCGACGCCGAGCGACGACGCGAGCTGCTTCGCCAGCTCCGTCTTGCCGACGCCCGTCGGGCCGGAGAACAGGAACGAGCCGACCGGCTTGTCGGGCGTCGCGAGACCGGCGCGGGCCAGCCGGATGGCCGACACCACCGCGGCGACGGCCGTATCCTGGCCGAAGACGAGCAGCTTGAGGTCGCGGTCGAGCGTCTCCAGGCGGTCGCGGTCCGACGTCGACACCTGGCGCGGCGGGATGTGCGCCATGGTGGAGACGATGTGCTCGATGTCCTTCGTGCGGATGGTCTTCTTCGGGCGACCCGGCTTCACCTGGGCGGCGGCGCCCGCTTCGTCGATCACGTCGATCGCCTTGTCGGGCAGGAAGCGGTCGTGGACGTGCTTTGCCGCGAGCTCGGCCGCCGAGCGCAGCGAGCTGTCGGTGTAGCTGACGCCGTGGTGCTCCTCGTACTGCGACTTGAGCCCGCGCAGGATCGCATGCGTCTCCTCGACGCTCGGCTCGGTGAGCTCGATCTTCTGGAAGCGGCGGGCGAGGGCGCGGTCGCGCTCGAAGTGCTGCTTGTAGTCCTGGAAGGTCGTGGCCCCGATGCAGCGCAGCTCGCCGTTCGCGAGCGCGGGCTTCAGCAGGTTCGACGCGTCCATCGAGCCACCGTGCGTGGCCCCGGCGCCGACGACGGTGTGGATTTCGTCGATGAAGAGGATGGCCTTGGGCAGCTTGGCGATGGCGGCGAGCACGGCCTTCAGCCGTGCCTCGAACTCGCCGCGGAACTTCGTGCCGGCGAGGAGCGCGCCCATGTCGAGGGCGTAGATGGCGGCGTCGAGGAGGGCGGGGGGCACGTCGCCCGCGTGGATGCGCAGCGCCAGGCCCTCGACCAGCGCCGTCTTGCCGACGCCCGGGTCGCCGACGAACACGGGGTTGTTCTTCCGGCGGCGGCAGAGGACGTGCACCGTCCGCTCGAGCTCGCGCGCGCGCCCGATGAGGGGGTCGATACGGCCGGCGGCCGCCTTCTCGACCAGGTTCACCGTGAAGGCCGACAGCGGGTCGCGCGCGGGCGCGCCGCTCTCGCCGTCGCCGTCGTCCTCCCCGTCGCCGTCGGCGCCGGGCGGGGACGGCTCGTTCGGCTGCGGCACCTTCGGGATGCCGTGCGAGAGGTAGGTGATCACGTCGAGCCGGCTGATGCCCTGCTGCTGCAGGAGGTAGGCGGCGTGCGAGTCGGGCTCGCGGAAGATGGCGGCGAGGACGTTGCGGCCGTCGATCTCGTCCTTGCCGGCCGACTGGACGTGCGCGGCGGCACGCTGCAGGACCCGCTGGAAGCCGAGCGTCTGCTGCGGGGGCCGGTCGTCGCCGGGCGGGAGGCTCTCGAGCTGCTCGTCGAGGTAGGTCTCGAGGTCACGGATCAACTGGATGACGTCGCCGCCGCAGGCGCGAATGACCTCGGCCACGTCGTCGTCCTGCGCGAGGGCCAGCAGGACGTGCTCCAGGCACAGGAACTCGTGCCGCCGGCGCCGCGCCTCGGCGACCGCCAGCGAGAGGCTCGCCTCCAGGGCGCGCGAGAGCCGCATCAGTCCTCCTCCTCGATGCTCGTCCGGAGCGGGAACTCGTGCTCCTTGGCGAGGGCGTCCACCTGGGCGACCCGCGTCTCGGCGATCTCCCGGGTGTAGACGCCGGCGACCCCGATGCCGTTGCGGTGGACGTGCAGCATGACCTCCAGCGCGGTCGTCTCGTCGTGGAGAAAGACGGCCTGGAGGATCCAGACGACGAACTCCATGGTGGTGTAGTCGTCGTTGTGCAGCAGGACCTTGTAGCGTTTGGGGCGCTTCAGGCGCTCCACGGTCTTCGTCTTCTCGACGACCTTGACCGACCCGTCCTCGTCTCGCTGCGCCATCCTGCGTCGATTTAAGCGGGATTCGCCGGCTTGGGCAACGGGGCCGTGCGGGTGATTCGGCGCCGTATCGATTCGGCGCCGCATGGACGAAGTGAAAGGAGAGTAGAAAAACTTGCTGCTATAGCGAGTAAGCTTGACAGGAGGGAGGCGAGGCGGGTAGGACCGGCGCCACATCGCTTCATCACCGAGAGGGGGGCTCCCATGCGACGACTCGTGTGCTCCGTGATGTTGCTCGTGGCGGCCGCAGCCGCCCGACCCGCCGCCGCGGGTCCCTGCGATCCGACGTGCACCGTCAATACGGCGTCAGGCGACGTGACGTATCCGTGCGATCGAGTCTGCGGCAGCGGCGTCGCCTGCGTGCAGGCCTCCGCGCTCGACGTCTGTCCGTACACGTGCCACGACGGCACGCTCGGTCCGAGCAACGGCGTCGTCTGCCAGAGCGACGGCGATTGCACCGTCGGGCCGTACTACAACTGCGCGCCCGGGGGTGGCGACACCGTGACCGCGATCTGCGGCACGAGCGGCGACGACATCATCATCGCGAGCTTCGCGAACGCCGTCGTGTGCGGGAACAACGGCAACGACGGCATCTACAACTATACGGGTGGCCCCCTGTTCGCGAACGGTGGCGCGGGGAACGACATCATCACCGGAAGCGGCGGCAATGACCGCCTCATGGGCGGGACGGGCAGCGACACGATCTTCGGGAGCGGCGGGGCCGACGTCATCTTCGTGAATGGGACCGGCGGGACGGATGGTCCGAACCTCGTCTCCGGTGACGCCGGTGACGACGTGATCCTCGGGGCGGAGAGCGACGACGTGCTCGCCGGCGGCGCCAACAACGACACGATCGCTGGGCAGGGTGGTCGGGACGTGCTGCTCGGCAACGACGGCACCGACAGCTTGATCTCGGCCCTGTGGATGACGCCGGCCAACGACGTGCTCGGGTCGATCCTCTGCGGTGGCGCGGACAACGATACGATCGTGGGATCCGGTCCGAGCCACCAGTGTATGAACGGTGGTGCGGGCACCGACTCGTGCACCTACGCGAACAACCCGGACGACGACACCGACCCGCACGACGTCGGCACCGCGCGGGACTGCGAGTCGACCTCGCAGACGTCCACGTACGGCGACCTGCTCGATCGTCCCGTCGGCTGCGGCTGCGAGTGAAGGGCGTGCGGGGTCACGTCGCCGCGGCGTGACCCCGCGACGTCAGAACGTCAAAACGTCGGATCCTCGGGCGTCTTGGCCGCCTCGAGCGCGCCGCCGCGACGCCACATCCAGCACGAGTCCGCGCGGCCGCCCATGCCCACCATCCAGCCGGACGAGCGGGCGAGGCCGGGCCACGCGTCGGACATCGCCGCGAAGACCTGGATCAGCGCGGGCGCCAGCATCAGCAGCGCGTCGAGCACCGGCTGATCGTCGGGGACGCCGCCCAGCTTGGACATCAGCGTCGCGCTGACGCCGCGTCCGAGCGACAGGTTGCCGAGCGTCGCAGCGACGTCGTCCCGTTCGGTCCACGGCGCATCGAGGTCCTGTCCCCAGCGGCGGCGCTCGCCGATGCGGATGCCGTCGAGCGCGAACGTCGCCATGTCGAACCGGGCCAGCGCGCGCACCTCGAGGCAGCCGGCGAAGCGGTCCATCGGCCGGCAGGGCTCCGGGGTCGGCGCGTGGTGGACGTCGGTCAGCTGCAGCGTCAGGAGGAGCGTGCCGTCGAGCGCCTCGATGCCGTCGACGACGACGTCGCGACGGAACACGCGCTGGCCGGGCGGACGGCGCGGCGACGGCCCCACCAGGTCGCGGTCGCGGGCCAGGCCCCAGGCCACCGACGTCCCGAGCAGCTGTGCGAGCGTCAGGACGTGGGAGCACCCGCGCGGGCCGCCGATCTCCTCGCTGAGGCGGCGCGCGAAGGCGCCGTCGAGCGGCGTGCCGGCGAGGCTCCCGACGCGGCCGGCGAGGTCGCGACAGCTCTCGCCGCGGGTGAGCGCGGTCGGCTCGAACGCCACGGCCGGCTGTCGCGCGACGAGCGCGTCCAGGACGTGCCGCGCCGGGTCGACGATGCCGTCGAGCAGCATGTGGTGGACGATGCCCGATGGCTGCAGCTCGCCGCCGACCGGCACGAAGCCGCGTTTGCGGAGGTCGAGCAGGGAGCCGGCGACGTCGAGCCGGCCGTCGTCGCGCTGAGTCAGGGTGACGGACAGCGCACGGGAGTGCAGGGGATGGCCGTGGGCGTCGAGGTGCATGCCGGGGGCACTGTGTCGCGGCCGTCGGCGCCGGTGCAAGCGCGTCTGGCACTGCGTGACGGTGGACGCTATGAAGCCCGGCCATGAACATCGCGGAAACCGTGGCAATCGTGACCGGCGGCGCCTCGGGCCTGGGTGAAGCGACCACCCGGACCCTCGCGGGCGCCGGCGGTAAGGTGATGATTTTCGACCGTGAGGGCTCGCCGGGACCGAAGCTCGTCGAGGAGCTCGGGGCGAACGTGGCGTTCACGGCGGCCGACGTGACCAGCGCCGAGCAGGTCGAGGCGGGCGTCGCCGAGACGGTGAAGCGTTTCGGCACCGTGCACATCAACGTCAACTGCGCGGGCGTCGGCATGGCGATGCGCACGGTGACGCGGGACGGCGCGCATCCGCTCGAGCTCTTCGCGAAGGCGATCGAGGTGAACCTGATCGGCACGTTCAACGTGATCCGCGTCGCCGCGCTGCAGATGTCGAAGAACACGCCGAACGAGGAGGGCGAGCGCGGTCTCATCGTCAACACCGCGTCCGTGGCGGCATTCGACGGCCAGATCGGCCAGGCGGCCTACTCGGCGTCGAAGGGCGGCATCGTCGGCATGACGCTGCCGATCGCGCGCGACCTCGCGTCGCTCGGCATCCGCGTGCTCACGATCGCGCCGGGGACCTTCGACACTCCGATGCTCGCGATGGCGCCCGAGGCGATCCGCCAGGCGCTGGGCAAGCAGATTCCCTTCCCGTCGCGCCTCGGCCGTCCGAGCGAGTTCGCCGCCCTCGTGAAGCACATGGCGGAGAACGTCATGCTGAACGGCGAGACCATCCGGCTCGACGGCGCCATCCGCATGGCGCCGAAGTAACGAGGGATCGGACGTGAGCACCGCGGCCACCCGGGTCGGCGTCATCGGCACCGGCAACATCGGTGGCGCCATCGCCGCCAACCTGGTGGCCGACGGGCATCACGTCAGCGTCTTCGACACCGTCGCCGACCGCGTCAAGCCGCTGGTCGGCCTCGGTGCGCGGTCGGCGAAGTCCCCGGTCGAGGTGGCACAACGGAGCGAGGTGACCTTCACCTCGCTGCCGACGCCCGCGGTCATGGATGCGGTCACGACGGAGTGGCTGTCGGGCGCCGCCCCGGGCAGCGTCCTCGTCGACCTGAGCACGAACGCGCCGTCGATGGTGCAGGCCGTGGGCGCGCGCGTCGCCGCCGCGGGCTGTCACCTCGTCGAGGCGCCGCTCACGGGCGGCGCGCCGGGCGCACAGGCGCGGATGCTGGTCTTCATGGTGGGCGGTGAGGCGGATGTGGTGGCGCGGGTGCGGCCGCTGCTCGAGAAGCTCGGCCGCGCGACGTTCCACGTCGGCGGCCTCGGCCTCGGCAACACGGCGAAGCTCGTGAACAGCCTGATGGCGTTCACCGCGACGTGGGCGTCGCTCGAGGGGCTCGCCATCGCCGCCAAGGCCGGCATCGACCTGCGCACCATGATCGACGTCATCCGCACGGGCGGCGCGGGCAACATCTTCACGGACCGCATGGTCGAGGGCATCAACGAGCGCGGCCGTCCGCCGATGTTCGCGCTCGGGCTCGCGGCGAAGGACGCGGGGCTGCTGGTCGACGCCGCGCGCGAGCACGGCGTGCCCGCGCCCGTCGCGGCGCAGGTCGCACAAGCGCTGGTCGCGGCGGTCGGCGCGGGGCTCGGCGACCGCGACTTCACGGACCTGGTCGAGCTCATCGAGCGCCAGGCCGGCGTCCGCTTGCACCTGCCGCCGCCGCGCGGCTGACCGACGCGCTCCGCATGGCGCGGCTTCTGCGGGCGGCGCTCGTCGTCGGGGTCGTGACGGCGATGGTGCTGATCGTCCGCCACGTCGACTTCGGACGGTACGCGAGCGTCGAGGGGATGCGGGCGCTGGTCGAGGCGTGGGGTCCGCTCGGGCCGGTCGTCTTCATGGCGATCTTCATCGCGGGCTTCTTCATCCCCGGTCCCGAGATCCTCTTCGCCGCGCTCGGCGCGATGCTGTTCGGCCGTGTGGAAGGCTTCGTCTACGCGTACGTCGCGTCGATCATCGGCACTACGGCGACGTTCGCGATCGTGCGCTACACGGCCCAGGACTACATGCAGCGGGCGATCCGCGATCGCTTCCCGCGGCTCCAGGCGCTCGACGAGCGCCTCGCGTCGCACGGCATACGCACCGTCGTGTTCGTGCGCCTCGTGCTCTTTCTGTCGCCGCCGCTCAACTGGGCGCTCGGCGCGTCGCGGGTGACGATGCGGGACTATGCGATCGGCACGGCGCTCGGCATCCTGCCCGGGCTCGCCTTGGTCGCCTATCTGGCCGACGCGATCGCCCAGGCCGGGACCTTCGCCGATCTGCTCACGGTCGAGTTCGTCGGCGTGGCCGTCGTGTTGACGGTGCTGCTCGGCGCGGGCGTCGTCGCCGGCCGCCGCCTGCTCGGACGCACCACCGCGAAGTGACGTCAGGCACGCAGCGGCGCCGTCGTGCGGCCGGCGAGCACGCGTCGGTCGAAGGTGTCCACGAGGGCCGCGGGCGTCGCGGCGGCGGGAAGGCCGAGCGTGCGCGTCAGGATGCCGAGCACGTCGCCCGGCGTCGCGCCGCCGTCGCGCAGGTCGCGCAGCGTGACGCCGGGCGCCCGCTTCGCGAGCCGCGTGCCGTCGGCGGCGACGACGAGCGGCACGTGCGCGAATTGCGGCGCCGTGCCGCCGAGCAGGCCCGCCAGCAGTACCTGACGAGGCGCCGACGCGAGCAGGTCGACGCCGCGCACCACCTCGGTGATCCCCATCGCCAGATCGTCGACGACGACGGCGAGCTGGTAGGCCCACACGCCGTCGCCGCGACGCAGGACGAAGTCGCCGACGGTGGCCGCGACGTCCTGGCGCACCGTGCCCGCGAGCGCGTCGTCGACGACGACCTCGCCCGGCGGAACGGCGAGACGGATCGCGGGCGGACGCTTCCAGGCGCGCTCGCCCATACCGTAGGTCCGACAGGTCCCGGGGTAGCGCGGGCCCTCGTCGCCGGCGTGCGGCGCGCTCGCGACGCGGGCGATCTCGGCGCGCGAGCAGTCGCAGCGGTAGACGAGGCCCTGGCGGTCGAGAGTGGCGAGCGCGGCCTCGTAGTGCGCCGAGCGCTCGGACTGCCGGATCGGCCCCTCGTCCCAGTCGAGCCCGAGCCAGCGCAGGTCGTCGAGCTGGCGCGCCTCGCTGCCGGCGACGATGCGCGGGCCGTCGATGTCCTCGACCCGCAGCACGAGCGTCCCGCCCGCGGCGCGCGCCGAGAGCCACGCGACGAGCGCGGCGGCGGCGGAGCCGAGATGCAGGTCGCCGGTGGGCGAGGGGGCGAAGCGGCCGCGATACACTCAGCTCTTCGGCGGCAGCACGTCGGCGGCGGCGTTGAGCGCCTGCACGGCGGCGGGGACGCCGGCGTAGCAGGCGGTCTGCATCAGCACTTCGATCAGCTCGTCGCGCGTGATGCCGAGGTTGAGCGCGCCGGCCAGGTGCGCGCGCAGCTCGTCGGTCTTCCCGAGCGCCGCCAGCTGCGCGACGGTGCAGAGGCTGCGGCTGCGGATGTCGAGGTTCGGCCGCGACCAGAACATGCCGAACACGAACTGCGCGACGAGCCCGAAGAACTCCGGCGCGAGCTTCTGCGCCGGCAGCTCTTGCCCGCCCGCCCGCGCGCCCCAGAGCTTGCCCGCGACGGCGATGCCGCGCGCCATGTAGTCCTGCTGATCCGACATGAGCCCTCCTGTGCGGCGGGATATAGCCCGACCGCGCGGCGGCTCGCTACGACACGCGGAGGACGATCTTGCCGAAGTGCGTGCTCGCCTTCATGCGGCGGTGCGCCTCGGCGGCGTCGGCGAGCGGCAGGACCGCGTCGACGATCGGCGTGAGCCGTCCCGCGGCGAGCGAGTGACCGAAGCGCTCGCGCAGCCCGCGGACGATCGCTGCCTTCTCGTCGACGCTGCGCGTGCGGAGCGTCGAGCCGATGATCGCGAGCCGTCGCGTCAGCATCAGGCCGAGGTTGACCTCGCCCTGCGCGCCGCCCATCAGCCCGATCTCGACGAGTCGGCCGCCGATGGCGAGCGATTCGAGGTTCTTCGCGAGGTACTTCCCGCCGATGTGGTCGAGGATGACGTGCACGCCCTCGCCGTGCGTGAGCTCGGCGATCCGCGCGGCGAAGTCTTCGTTGCGGTAGTCGATCGCCGCGGTCGCGCCGAGCTCGACGCAGCGTCGCGCCTTGTCGGCGCCGCCGACCGTGACGAAGACCGGATGGCCCGCGTCGCGCAGGAGCGCGATGGACGCCGTGCCGACGCCGCCCCCGCCGCCATGCACGAGCGCCCGCTCGCCCGGAGCGATGGCCCCGAGCCCGGGCATGAAGAGATTCGAGAACGCGGTGAGGAAGACTTCGGGAAAGGCGCCGGCCTCCTCGTCGCTCATGCCGTCGGGGACGGGCAGCACGGATCCGAAATGGACGGTGACCTCTTCGGCGTAGCCGCCGCCGGCGAGCAGCGCCATGACGCGCTGGCCGACCCGGAGGCCGTGCGCCTCGGCGCCGAGCTCGACGACCTCGCCGGCACACTCGAGCCCGAGGATGGGCGAGGCCCCCGGGGGCGGCGGATAGAAGCCCTGGCGCTGGAGCAGATCGGCGCGGTTCACCGCCGTGGCGCGCACCCGGATGCGGACGTCCGCCGGACCGAGCGGCGGCGCCGGCGCGTCGCCCACGGTGAGGACCGACTCGTCTCCCGGCTCGCGGATCACGATGGCGCGCATGCGCGACCGATCGATCATGGCAACCGGGGGGAGTCAACGGTATGATCGCTGCCGCATGACGGTCCTGGGATGGCTCATCGCGCTCGTGCTCGGCTTCGTCGTCTGGCGACTCTGGCTCCGCGTCGGCCAGATGGAGGGGCGCCTCGCGGAGGTGCGCCAGCTGCGCCGCGAGATGGAGGAACGCACGGACGACCTCGGTCGCGGTCTCGCGGTGACGCGGACGCACCTGGTGCAGGTGATCGGCGGCGAGCCGCCGGCGGCCGACGTCGTCGCGCAGGGACGGGCGTATCGTGACATCGAGCCGGCGCCGGCGCTCGTCATGTACGAGCAGCATCCGGACCTGTTCGTGCTCGACGTCCGCACGCCCGCCGAGTTCAACGCCGGCCACATCCCGCGCGCGCATCTGATCCCGCTCGACGAGCTCGAGGACCGGCTGAAGGAGCTGCCGCGCAAGGACGCGGCGATGCTCGTCACGTGCGCCGCCGGCGGGCGCAGCACGGCGGCGTGTCAGATCCTGGCCGATCAGGGCTTCACGCGTCTCCTGAACCTCGCCGGTGGGATGCACGCCTGGCCGGGGCCGAAGGACCGCGACGCGTCGATCCCGCCGCCGCCGCCGGCGCCGAAGAACCTGGGCACCAACATCAACTTCCGCGGCGGCGCGGTCAGCGGCGACGCCGTCGTCGGCGCCATCCGCGAGTGCTTCGATCCCGAGATCCCGCTGAACGTCTACGACCTCGGGCTCATCTACGACATCGACATCGACGAGCAGGCGATCGGCATCAAGATGACGCTCACCTCCGAGGGCTGTCCGTCCGCGCGACAGATCCCCGAGGACGTGAAGCGCAAGGTCGCGGCGCTCGGTCAACCGAACGTCACGGTCGACGTCGTCTTCGATCCGCCGTGGCATCCCGCGCGCATCAGCGACGACGGCAAGCAGAAGCTCGGTCTCGCGAGCTGAAATCCGCGCCGCGCGCGGGTTGCCCGTGCGGGAGGCGTGTGTTAGTTCGTCGCGTCTTGGCTCGCGACGATCTCATTCAAATCAAGGGCACCATCGTGGAGGCGCTCGCCGGCGGGAACTACCGCGTCAAGGGCGACAACGGCATGGAGTTCCTCGCCAAGATCGGCGGACGCATGCGGCGCTACCACATCCGGGTCATTCCGGGGGATCGGGTGACGATCGCGGTGTCACCGTACGATCCGAGTCATGGATTGATCGTCTTCCGCGGTGGCTGAGCTGCGGCGGGCGATCGGGGGGCTGCGCGGCGCGTGCTCGCCTGCGGGCTCCTGCGGCGTGCCGTAGCACGCCTCGTCGCCCTCCGGCTGCGCGCGCACCGCTCGCTCCCCCGCTCACCCGCCTCGCAGGCCTCATGCGAGCATTCACGGCGGCCTACGTCAGACGCAGGACGTAGAGCATGCTGCCGCTGTCCTTCTTGGCCAGGTAGCCGTCGGGGCTCGTGGGGGCGTTCTCGAGGGGGAAGGGGCTCGCGGCCACGACCCTTTCGGTGCGGAAGGGGGCGAAGTGGACGCGGGTGGCGCCGAGGGTTTCGCAGGCGGCGCCGGTCCATTGGTTCGTCGCTTCGATGATCACGTACGCGAAATCCAGGTCGCGGTAGCGCTCGGCGGTGGCGGCGACCAGCTCGAAGGCGTCGAGGGTCGGGAGCGCGTCGGATCGGGCGACCATGAAGTGGTGGCCGACACGGCCGGCGGCGTGGGCGGCGGCGAAGTGGGGGAAGCGCGAGAGGGCCGCGACCGCTGCTTCGTCCTGCGTCGCCAGCAGCGTCATCACCGGGGCGATCCAGGCCATGACCGCGTCCAGGAACGGGTCGTCGGCGCGGAGCGCGGCCTCCGCGCCGTGGGGCGGCAGGACGTCGTTCAGCGCGCCGCCGATCACACGGCCGTCGTCGTCGAGGATGGCGAGCGACTGGGTGACGGCCGCGTCGTTCGTCGCGATCGCCGACCGCTCGCTCGTCGGGTCGGTCAGGATCAGCAGGCGGATGAACCAGTAGAGCAGCCGTTCGGTCGTCCACGGGCCGAACGGCTCGCTCCCGAAGCCGTCGACGTGACGCGCGTCGCGCAGCGCCGCCGGCGGCGCGATCGGGGGCCGCACGTGGCGGCACTGCGGCTCGCGCCGCGCGAACGACGACGCCACGACACGCGCCAGCTCGAGTACCGCACCAGACGGGAGCCGGTCCGCGGGGACGGCACGCCGGCACCGGCTCCGATGCGGCAGGGCCGACGGAAGATCCGCGAGCGGCAACACGTCGGGCAGCGGCTGGAGGCCGTGCGCGTCGGTGTCCGTCGCGCAGGGATAGGGGCAGTGGGGCAGCGGACGCGGAGTCGGTGTCGAGCGGGCCTGTGCAGTCGTCATGCGGTGGGACTACGTGCATCCCCCGCGTGCGGATGCACCGCTCAGTCGGCCGGGACGGCTTCGGCGTCGGCCAGCCAGGCGGCGGCCGATGCGTCGGCCGGCATGCGCCAGTCGCCGCGCGGCGACAGCGATCCACCGGAGCCGACCTTCGGCGCGCCGGGCACGCAGTCGCGCTTGTACTGGCTCGCGAAGAACCGCCGGACGAAGACGACGAGCCAGCGCCGGATCTCGCCGATGGGGTAGCGGCCGTCGAACGCCGTCAGGGCGAGGCGCGCGATCCGCTGCGGCGCGGAGCCGAAGCGGAGCAGCTGGTAGAGGAAGAAGTCGTGCAGCTCGTACGGGCCGACGACGTCCTCGGACTTCTGCACGATCTCCCCGGTCGCCGAGGGTCGCAGCAGCTCGGGGCTGATCGGGACGTCGAGCACCTCGCGCAGCGCCGCGCCGACCGCCGGCTCGTCGGGAAAGATGCCCGTCGTCGACCAGCGGATCATTTCCGAGATGAGCGTCTTCGGGATGCCGGCGTTCACGCTGTAGTGCGACATGTGGTCGCCGCCGTACGTCGCGAAGCCGAGCGCCAGCTCGGAGAGGTCGCCGGTCCCGAGGTCGATGCCGCCCACCTGCGACGCGACGGAGAACAGCATCATCTTGCGCAGCCACGCCTGCACGTTCTCGAACGTGACGTTCTCGACGGCCGAATCGTGGCCGATGGCCTGGAACATCTGCTCGGACAGCTCGCGGATGCCGATCTCGCGCAGCTCCGCACCGAGGGCGCGCACGAGCGCGCAGGCGGCGCGATACGTGCGCTCCGACGTGCCGAGGCCGGGCATGGTCACGCCGACGACGTGCGTCCGCGGCAGACCCAGCAGGTCGACGGCGTGGATCGCCACGAGCAGCGCCTGCGCCGAATCGCGTCCGCCCGAGACGCCGACGACCACGCGGCGCGCGCGTTCCGGCAGCGCCTCGAGGCGGCGCGCGAGCGCCGTCGCCGTGATGCTGAAGATCTCGCGACAGCGTTCATCGCGCTTCGCCGGATCGGCCGGCACGAACGGCGTCGGGTCGACCCGGCGCCGCAGCACGTGCCAGGTGCCGGCGTCGCGCGCGTCGTGCACGGGAGCGGGCGTCACGCGTCGCAGCGGGCGGCCGTGCTGCGCGGCGTTCTGCGCGAACGTCGTCTGGCGCATGCGGTCGAGGTCGAGCGCGGCGAGGTCGACGTCGGTGACGACGGCGGTGCCGCCGATCACGTAGCGCGTCGTCTCGGCGACGAGCTCGCCGCGGTCGGCGACCAGGCCATGGCCGTCCCACGCGAGGTCGGCGCTCGACTCGCCGAAGCCGGCCGCGCTGTACAGCTGCACGGCGAGGTTCTTCGCCGACGACATGCGGACCAGATCGCGACGGTACTCGAACTTGCCGACGGTGACGTTCGACGCTGACAGGTTCGCCAGGACGGTCGCGCCGCCGAGCGCGGCGATCGCGCTCGGCGGTACCGGCGTCCACAGGTCCTCGCAGATCTCGGTGTGGACGACCGCGCCGCCCGGGAGGACGACCAGGACGTCGGTCCCGAACGGCACCGCGTGGCCGAGCAGCTCGATCGTGTCGGTCCGCGCGGCGGACGCCGCCTGGAACCAGCGCAGCTCGTAGAACTCGCGATAGTTGGGCGGGTGCGCCTTGGGCGTCACCGCGACGGGCCGCCCGCCGTACAGCGTGACCGCGCAGTTGTAGAGCGCGCCGTCGACGAGCAGCGGCAGGCCGACCGACACCGCCATGTCCCAGCCGGCCGTGGCGGCGGCGATGCGCGCCAGCGCCTCGCGGACGCCGCGGAGCAGCGGCTCCTGGAAGAAGAGGTCGCCGCACGTGTACGCCGACAGGCCGAGCTCCGGGCACACCGCGTACTGCGCCCCGTCGGCGTGGACCCTGGCGAGGACCCGGAGATGGGCGTCCGCGTTGAACGACGGATCGGCCACGCGTACCTCGGGCACGCACACGGCCATCCGTGCGAAGCCGTGTCGGCGAACGTCGAGGAACGCGGAATCCACGGGCGGATCATACCGGGGGCCCCCGGCCTTCCCAAGCCGGACGCGGCCCGGGTCGATGGCCTCGTCGCGCTCCTCCGAATGGCACTCGCCGCGCGGCGAGGAGCGGGCGATCGTGGCCATATGACGCTCGACGGCCTGAAGACCATCAACGTCGTCGTCGCGGCGGGATCGGGGCTCGCGATGGCGCTCCGGCCCGCGGCGACGGCCCGGTTCCTCGGCACGGAGCAGGTCGCGCCGGTGCTGGCGATCGGCATCGTCACCGCCGCGTACGCCGTGCACGTGCTCGGCTCGATGTTCCGGCGGACGCCGCTGCGCGCCGAGCTGCTGTACTTCGCCGCCTGCGACGCGGCCTGGGTGCTCGTGGCGGTCGGCGCGGTCGTTACCGGCGCCGTCACCACGACCCTGGGCATGGTCGCGGCGGTCGTGCTCGCGGCGGCCGTCTGTCTGTTCGGGTGGCGGTACGCTACCGCGGCGGCTGCGATGCCCACAGCTCGCGTCGCCCGCCCGTCTGCCACGCCTCCGTGACGCCGGCACCGGCGATCGTCTCGCGGTGCTGCTTGCTGGTGACGACGAGGACGAGCGGGTTCGCCGCGACGATCTTTCGCACCGGCCGCCAGCGGGCGAGATGGATGATCGGCCGGCGCAGGTAGAACATCAGCGACGGCGCCCGGATGGCGTAGGCGATCACCGGCACCGCGTCGTGCACCGGCACGCGGCGGGTGATCGTCTCGGCGAGTGGCGCGGCGCTGAGGAGTCGGCTCACGGGCGGTGCGGCGACGGCGTAGAACGTGCACAGGACGACGACGAAGCCCGCGCCGATCAGCATCACCGCATCCGGCAGCCGGTCGGCGCGGAGCACCCAGGCCACCGCCGCGCCGACGGGCAGCATCACGAACGCGAGCAGGCTCGTGCCCGCGAGCGCGCCGTCCCACTCGCGACGGCCGAGCACGGCGACGACGAACGGTGCGACCACCAGCACCAGCACGACGATCCACGCGCCGAGGCGGACGCGCCGGCGCTCGCGCTCGTCCGTCGTGAGCGGGTCGAGCACGCGATCGAGCAGCCGTCCGGTGAGGAGCGCCAGCGGCGGGAAGCACGGCAACACGTACGTACCGAGCTTCGAGGCGCTCGCGCTGAAGAAGACGAACACGACCCCTGCCCACACGAGGCACATGCGCACGTCCGGGTCGTGCCGCTCGCGCCCGACCGCGGCGAGCAGCGTCGCGGGCAGCAGCGCGCTCCACGGGAAGAACCCGCCGAGCAGGACGGGGACATAGAACCAGAACGGCTCGTGGTGGAGCGTTCGCTCCGTCCCGGAGAAGCGGCCGAGGTGGCCTTCGAGGTAGAGCTGGCGGAGGTACTCGGCATCGAGGCGCGCGGCGGCCAGGTGCCAGGGCAACACCAGGGCGACCGCCACGAGCACCGCCATCGCCAGCGGGCGCGGACGCACCCACGTCCAGCGGTGGCGGCCGACCAGGTGGATCGCGCCGACGCCGGCGGTCAGGACGGGCGCGGCGAGGCCCTTCGTCAGCGTGCCGAGCGCGGCCGTGGTCGCCGCCACAAGCAGCCACGCGGTGCGACCGGTCGCGCCCCAGCGCTCGAGCGCCAGGATGCCGGCGGTGACGAAGAACGTGAACAGCATGTCGACGTTGGCGAAGCGCCCGAGCACCGCGAACTCGACGCTGGTCACGAGGACGATGCCGGCGAGCGCGGCGGGACGCGGGCCCCAGCGCGGCAGGCTCCAGGCGACGACGGCCAGCACGGTCGCGAGCGCCGCGAGGGCGGAGACGAGCCGCGCGCCGAGCTCGTTCACCCCGACGATCGCGTACGCCGCGGCCGTCGCCCAGTAGAAGAAGATCGGCTTCTCCCGGTAGGGTTCGGCGTTGAGGCGCGGTGTCACCCAGCCCGCCCAGTCCGGCGACGCCAGGACTTCGCGGGCGATCTCCGCGTGCCGCCCCTCGTCCGGGTCCCACAGGGCATACGACCCCAGACGGAGGAAGAGGACGAGCGCGGCGACGCCGAGCGCGAGCGCGGTGGCCGCGAAACGGGAGCGGGGGAACGCCATGCCTGGGTGGGCGCGCAGCAAGCCAGGTTCGCCTCGAAGGGGCAAGCGTTTGCCGTCGTGCGCCCGCTGCTCTACTTGCACGCGATGCACGTCGTGCTCGGGTCCGCCTCGCCGCGCCGCCGCGAGCTGCTCGGTGCGCTCGGGCTCGTCCTCGAGATCGCGCCGGCGGCGATCGACGAGGCCACCATCGCCGCGGAGCACCCGCCGGCCGAAGGGACGCTCGCCGTCGCACGCGCGAAGTGCGAGGCGACCGCGCGCGAGGGGGCCGTCGTCCTCGCGGCGGACACGGTCGTGGTCCTCGACGGGGTGGTCCTCGGCAAGCCTGCGGATGCCGCGGACGCCCGTCGCATGCTGCAGGCGCTGCGCGGCCGCACGCACGAAGTGATCACCGCGGTCGTCGTGCGCGCCCCCACGGGCGAGTCGTCGGCGGTGCGGCACAGCGAAGTGACGACGCGCCCGTACACCGACGTCGAGATCGAGGCCTACGTCGCGAGCGGTGGCGGGCTCGACAAGGCGGGCTCCTACGGCATCCAGGACGAGCCGTTCCGCCCCGTTGCGGCGATCGCCGGCTGCTGGTGCAACGTGATGGGCCTGCCGCTGTGGACGGCGGCCGCGATGCTGACCGCGGCCGGCGTACACGTGCCGCGCGATCCGGCGCGCGGCTACGCGCGGTGCGCGGCCTGTCCGCTGCGGTCGGACGCGCCGCTGATGCCGGGATGAATCGGCACGAACAGCGGGATGGCGTTGGGCTTCTTCTTGAGCCCCGGAATCAGCCATCGCGCCTCGTGCTTGAGCGCGCGGATGAAGACCGTCACTTCGGGATGCGGGCCGGTCAGACGATAGATGCGGTGCGCGACCACCAGGACGAGGAGCGTGCCGGCGAAGATCGCGGCCCAGGCGAGCAGCCACCGGCGGTCGGTCCGCGCCACCTCGACGCGGTGCTTCCCGGGGGCGAGAGGCCCCATGCGTTCGGCTACTCGATGCGCCATGCGTGTGCGACTGATACCGCGCGCTGCCCGAAGGTACCAGACCATTCGACATGGCATGTGCGATGATCGGTCCACCGGCGCGCTCGGTCACGGTCCATGGTGCCGGTCGGATGCGTGTCCTCGTCTGGGGACGCGACGACGATCCGGCCGTCGTGCTCGTCCACGGCAACGGCGGCCACGCCTACTGGTGGGCGCCGCTCGTGGAGTACCTCGTGCCGGGATGGCGGGTCGTCGCGCCCGACCTGCGTGGCCACGGTCACAGCGCATGGGCGGAGCCGCCCGCCTACCGCCTCGAGGACTTCGCCGCCGATCTGACACCCGTCCTCGACGCGCTCGCGCCGGGACGCGTGCCGTTGATCGGGCACTCGATGGGCGGCCGGGTGACGCTCTGGTACGCGGCGCAGCATCCCGAACGCGTACGCGGCCTCGGTATCCTCGACAGCCGTCTCGATGCGATCGACGCGGCGTTCGCCGCCCGCCACCGCGGGCGTGTCGGCGGCACGCGCGAGGGCCGCGGCCATCCGACGCGCGACGCCGCGATCGCCGCGTTCCGCTTCGTTCCGCCCGAGCCGGACGTCCCGGCGGACGTCGTCGCCTGTCTCGCCGAGCAGGCGGTGCGCGAGCGCGGGCCGGGCGACTGGACGTATCGCTTCGATCGCGGCGTGCTGTCGCTCGACGGTGACGGCGCGGGCGATCTCCGGCGGCTGCTCCCGCAGATCGCCTGCCCGACGCTGGTGGGCGCGGGTGCGTCGAGCTGGGTGTTCGACGATCGCCAGCGCGACCGCATCGTCGCAGCGCTGCCGGACGCCGTGCTCGAGGTCTTTCCGGGCGGTCATCACTTCCTGCTCGTCTGCCCCGAGCGGGTCGGGCCCGTGCTCCGTCGATTTCTCGACGCGCTGCCCTGAACGCGCTACAGAGCCGGCATGCGACTCCAGGGCAAGGTGTCGATCGTCACCGGCGCCGGGCAGGGCATCGGTGAGGCCTACGCGCGCCGCTTCGCGTCCGAGGGCGCGACCGTCGTCGTGGCCGACATCAACGCGGAGAAGGGCGCGGCGGTGGCGGCGTCGCTCGGCGCGCCCGCCGTGTTCGAGCGGCTCGACGTGTCGAGCGAGGACGATACGCAGCGCGTCGCCAAAGCGGTGTTCGACCGCTTCGGCCGCATCGACGTGCTGATCAACAACGCCGCCATCTTCTACGGCATCGACAACTTCGACACGACGCTCGCCTACCTGCGCAAGATCTTCGACGTGAACTACTTCGGCACGTGGCTCATGTCGCGCGCCGTGTTCCCGTACATGGCGAAGAGCGGCGGCGGCTCCGTCATCAACCAGTCGTCGTCCGCGGCGTGGCTGCATCCCGAGTATCCGGTCATCGACGATCAGCTGCCGTCGTTCCACTACAGTGTGACGAAGGCGGCCATCAACGGCATGACGCACTTCATGGCCGGCACGGTCGGTCGCCAGAACATCCGTGTCAACGCGATCGCGCCGGGGCCGACGATGACCGAGGCGACGAAGACCGGCGTGCCGGAACAGTACCTCCAGTACATCATCGACATGCAGATGGCGATCCACCGCGCGCTCGAGCCGGACGACCTGACGGGCACCGCCGTCTGGCTCGCGTCGGACGACTCCAAGATGGTGACCGGGCAGTGCATTCCGGTCGACGGCGGCATGGTGATGCTCGGGTGAGCGCGCCACTCGTAGGTATCGTGATGGGCTCCCGCTCGGACTGGGAGACCATGCGTCACGCGGCGGACGTGCTCGAGAAGCTCGGCGTCGCGCACGAGGTGCGCGTCGTCTCGGCGCATCGCACGCCCGACCTGCTGTTCGAGTACGCGGACGGCGCCGAAGGGCGCGGGCTCGAGGTGCTCGTCGCGGGCGCGGGCGGCGCCGCGCATCTGCCGGGCATGCTCGCCGCGAAGACGGTGCTGCCGGTGCTCGGCGTGCCGGTCGAGTCGGCCGCGCTGCACGGCATCGACTCGATCCTGTCGATCGCGCAGATGCCGGGCGGCGTGCCCGTCGGGACGCTCGCCATCGGCAAGGCGGGCGCGACGAACGCCGGACTCCTCGCGGCCGCCATCCTCGGCGCGAAGCATCCGGCGGTGCGCGAGGCGCTGCGCCGCTTCCGCGCCGAGCAGACGTCGTCCGTTCTCGCCCATCCCGATCCAAGGAAACCGACGTGAACATCGGCGTGCTCGGCGGGGGCCAGCTCGGACGCATGCTGGCGCTGGCCGGGTACCCGCTCGGCCATGAGTTCGTCTTCCTCGACGCCGCACCGGAGGCGCTGAGCGGACTCGGGAGCCACATCGTGGCGCCGGTCGACGACGAGGCGGCGCTCGCGACGCTCGCGGAACGCGTCGACCTCGTCACGTACGAGTTCGAGAACGTGCCGGTCGCCGCCGCGCGCTTCGTGGCGGCTCGGAAGCCCGTCTTCCCGTCGCCGGTCGCGCTCGAAGCGTCGCAGGACCGGCTGGCGGAGAAGCGCTTCTTCGAGGCGCTCGGCATCCGCACGGCGCCGTACTGCGACGTCCGCGACCGGGCGGGGCTGGACGGCGCCGCGCGCGCGCTCGGGCTGCCGTTCATCCTGAAGACGCGGCGCCTCGGGTACGACGGCAAGGGGCAGGCCGTCATCCGCACCGCGGCGGAGCTCGAGGCCGCCTGGGCGCGCCTCGGCGGCGCGCCGTGCGTCGCCGAGGGCTTCGTCCGCTTCGCGCGCGAGCTGTCGGTCCTCGCCGTGCGCGGTCGCGACGGCGGGCTCGCGTTCTATCCGCTCGTCGAGAACCACCACGCCGACGGCATCCTGCGCCGCTCGCTCGCGCCGGCACCGGCGGTGACGCCGGCGCTGCAGCAGGCGGCCGAGTCGTTGGCCACGCGCGTGCTCGAGCAGCTCGACTACGTCGGGGTGCTCGCGATCGAGCTCTTCCAGGTCGACGACGCGCTGGTCGCGAACGAGATGGCGCCGCGAGTGCACAACTCCGGGCACTGGACGATCGAGGGCGCGGAGACGAGCCAATTCGAGAACCACGTGCGCGCGGTGACCGGTGCGCCGCTGGGCTCGACGGCGACGGTGGGGCACGCGGCCATGGTGAACCTGATCGGCGATTGGCCCGACCCCGCCGACGTGCTCGCGGTGCGCGGCGCGCACCTCCACCTCTACGGCAAGCAGTCGCGCCCGGGCCGCAAGGTCGGCCACGTGACGATCCGCAGCGACGACCCGGCGGCGGTCGTGCGCCGCGCGAAGCGCATCGAGGACATGATCAGATGACGTCCTGCTCGCGCAGCCGTCCGACGTCGTCCCACGAGTAGCCGAGGATCTCCGTCAGGATCTCTTCCGTGTGCTGGCCGAACTCCGGGGCCGGCAGTCGAATGCTGCCCGGCGTCTCGCTGAGCCGCACCGGGACGCCGACGACCTGCGTGTCGCCGAACGCCGGATGCGCGAAGGTCGTCACGTAGCCGTTCGCCTGCACCTGCGGGTCGTCGGGCAGCTGGTCGACGGAGTTGACGATCGACACGATGAAGTCGCCGCCGCGCGCGAGCCGCTCCATCCACTCGGCGCGCGGGCGGGTCGCGAAGCGCGCGTCGAGCAGCTCGACGCAGGCGCCGCAGTTGCCCATGCGGTCCAGCATCGTCGCGAAGCGCGGGTCGGCGGCCGCCTCCTGTATCTCCAGCACGTCGCAGAGCGCCGGCCAGTAGCGGTCCGCCTGCAGCATCGACAGCGCGATCCATTCGCCGTCGGCGCACTGGTAGTGGTTCCAGAGCGGGTTCGTCGCGTACTTCCGCGGCACGCGGGGCAGGGCGCGCCCCAGCATGAGCCGCGCCGACAGCCCGAGGCCCTGCAGCCACGACATCGAGCCGAGATGGGACGCGTCGACCTCCTGCCCCCGTCCCGTCTTCTCGCGCGCGAGGAGCGCCGCGAGCACGCCGTAGGCGAGCATGACCGCGCCCATCTGGTCGGCGATGCCCCCGGCGATCGCGAGCGGCGGATGCTCGGGCTCGCCGGCCGACAGCATGATCCCCGAGCGCGCCAACCCGAGATAGTCGAACGACGGCGCACCGCTCTCCGGCCCGTCCGGCCCGTAGCCGGTGGCGCTCGCGTAGATGAGGCGCGGGTTGCGGGCGCGCAGCGTGGCCGCGCCGAGCCCGAGACGCCCCGCGACGCCCTTGCGGAAGTTCTGGACGAAGACGTCGGCGCGATCGGCGAGGCGCGCGACGATCTCGACGGCTTCCGGCTTCTTCAGGTCGACGGTCAGGCTCTTCTTGTTGCGGTTGTTCGCCTCGAAATAGAAGTTCGGGCGGTCCGTCAGATCGAGGCCCTGCGCGCGCAGCACGCCACGTCCGGGATCGCCGCCGACGCGCTCCTCGACTTTGATGACCTCGGCGCCGAGATCGCCGAGCATCACCGACGCGACGGGACCCTGCTGCCAGATGGTCCAGTCGACGACGCGGATTCCTTCGAGCGGCATGGTCATGCGGCCGGAAGTCGCACGGCTCGCGGGCGGCTCGCAAGCCACGTCGGAGCGCTTGGGTCGCTGCGGTTTGCGTGCTACCTGGCGCCCCCATGCGCGTGCTCGTGACGGGTGGGACCGGCCTGGTCGGGAAGGCGCTCTGCGACGCGCTTCGCGCCGCGGGCCATGCGGTGACGGTGGTGAGCCGCGAGCCGGGTCGCGTGCCCGGACCCTCGGTCGGCTGGGACGGCATTCGCTCGGCGGTCGCCGAGTCCGACGCGATCGTGAACCTCGCGGGCGCGTCGATCGCGTCCGGCCGCTGGACGGCGGCGCGGAAGGCCGAGATCCGTGCGAGCCGCATCGAAGCGACGCGGGCGCTCGTGCGCGCGATCGAGGAAGCGACGACGCGGCCCACGGTGCTGATCAACGCCTCGGCGATCGGCTGGTACGGTCCGCGCGGCGACGAGCCGCTCGACGAGAGCGCGCGGCCGGGCGACGACTTCCTCGCGCGCGTGTGTCGGGAGTGGGAAGCCGAGGCGCAGCGCGCCGAGCCGCTCGGCGTGCGCGTCGTGCGCCTGCGCATCGGCGTCGTGCTGGCGCCGAACGGCGGCGCGCTCGCGCGCATGCTGATCCCGTTCCGCGCCTGCCTCGGCGGTCCGATCGGCGGTGGCGGGCAGTGGATGTCGTGGGTGCATCGCGACGACGTCGTCGGCCTGATCCGCGAGGCGCTCGGCAACGACGCCTATGCGGGCGCCGTCAACGCGACGGCGCCGAACCCCGTGACGAATCGCGACTTCGTGCGCGCGCTCGGCCGCGCGCTCGAGCGGCCGGCCGTCATGCCGCTCCCGGGATTCGTGCTGCGTCTCGCCCTGGGCGAGATGGCCGCCATGCTGCTGCAGGGCCAGCGCGTGCTGCCCGCCGTCGCCGAGCGGAACGGCTACGCCTGGCGGCAGCCCGAGCTGGCTGCCGCCCTGGCCGCGTGTCTCGCGGCGGCCTGACCGTCAGCGCCGGGGACGGACCAGGAACAGGCCGTCCGCGACGGGCAGCATCACGGCGTCGACGCGGTCGTCGGCGACGAGCGCGTCGTTCAGCGCGCGTAGCGCCGTGGTCGACTCGTCGGTGTTCGCGGGGTCGGCGACGGCGCCGCTCCAGAGCACGTTGTCGAAGACGATGAGGCCGTTCGGTCGCATCCGCGGCAGCAGCTCTTCGTAGTAGTGGCGGTAGTTCGGCTTGTCGGCGTCGATGAAGGCCAGGTCGATGTCGGGCGTTCGGGGCAGGCCGCGGAGGGTCTCCAGGGCCGGGCCGAGGCGCAGCTCGATGCGATCGTCCAGGCCGGCCCGTGTCCAGGCCTTGCGGGCGATCGCCGTCCACTCTTCGCTCACGTCGCAGCAGAGCAGGCGTCCGCCGTCGGCGAGCCCGCGCGCGATGCAGATCGCGCTGTAACCCGTGAACGTCCCCACCTCGACCGCCGTGCGGGCGTCGAGGAGCCGGGCGAGCAGCGTCAGGAAGGCGCCCTGCTCGACGGCGATCTGCATCATGCTGATGCCGCCGAGCGCCACGGTCTCCGCCTGCAGGTCGCGGAGCACGGGGTCCAACGGCGGATTGTGGCTCACGAGATACGAGTAGACCTCGGGGGTGAGCGAGATGAACTTGTCGTGCATGCCCGAACCTAGCACCGGACGTCGGGGCGGCGAAGCAGCGAGCCCGGCGTGTCGGGCCGCTCAGGGCAGATCGAGCGCGACGGCCGTCGCGTCGCCCGCGGGCGTCGCGACGACCAGGGCGGTGGCCGGCCGCGCCACGACGGCATCGAACGTGCCGTCCGGCCCGAGCGGCACGGTCGTTCCGTCGACCGCGAGCGTGAGCGGCGTCGCGCCCGCCGATTGGCGGCCGTGCCATTCGGTGAGGAATCCGGCCGCCGCCTCGAGCAGCCGCCGATGGACGTTGCGGTCGGTGATGAAGCGCACGTCCGTCAGGCTGACCGGAATGATCGCAAGCGCCTTGCCGTGGACGTTCAGGCCGAGCTCCGGACAGAAGCGGATGTCGGCGCTCGTGAGCGCGCCGAGGCAGCGCACGAACTCGCCGACGTCTGCCGGCGCCGGCGGCGTCGCGAACGCCCCCAGCGCGGCCACGGTGGCGGCGTCCGGCGGCAGCACGCGGCCGGCGAGACGAATGGTGGTCGCCGACGGCTCGACGACCAGCGACGCGAACGAGGGCTTCATCGCGCGCAGCAGCTGCCCGACCTGCGCGCCCTGCGCGACGTGCGCCGCGAGCTCGCTCACCCACGGCGCGATCTCCGCCCCGAGCGGGGTGCCGCCGAGCGACGCGGCGATCGCATCCGGTGCGGCGGCCTGACGTGCGAGCTCGGCGTCGAGCGCGGCGACGTCGGCCTGCCACGCGCCCGTCGGCCAGCTCGTCACGACCCGTTCGATCACCGACGACAAGGCGACCGCGTCGTCGAGGTCGAGGCCGGAGCTGCGCGTCTGCTCCGCGAGGAGGCGCAGCCCGGGGCCGGCGTCGAGCGCGGCGAGCGCCGACGCCCACGACGCCTCGGCGTCGTACGCGCGCGGATCGCGCAAGTAGTCGGCGCCGGTCGCGAGGGCGACGAGGCTCGCATACGGCTGCGTCATCGGATTGAGGAGATGACCCGCGAGGACGTCGGGCAGGTCGGGTGCGCGGCCCGTCAACGGCCCGAGGTGCAGATTGTTCGAGAGCACCACGTCGTTGACCGGGTAGTTGTCCCAGAGGACGACCGGATGGCGGCCGACGCACGCGCGGCGGGCGACGGCCTCGGCGCGCGTGATGGTCTCGGTGATGACGCCCGCGCCCGTCCAGCCGACGGGCATGCCGCGGCGGAGGCGGCGGCCGAGCTCCGTGTGGTACGGGCGGCACGTGGTGCCCGCGTAGTCGGTCGGCACCATGAACGCGAGGCGCGGCAGCCCGCGCGTGCGCAGCCAGCGATCGACCCGGTTCGTCAGGTCCGCGTGCGCGCGCGCGACCGCCGGCGGCCCGTCGTCGCCGTACTTCGCGAGGTCACCGGGATGCGTCAGCCCCTCCGGCACGTCGTCGAAGAAGAGTGCGAAGCGCCGCACCCGCGCGCCGGCGAGCTGCGCGAGCTTCGCGGTGAGCGCGCGGAAGTCGTCGTCGCACGTGTAGCAGACGTCGAGCGCCGGGCTGATCGCATAGACGAAGCGCACCCGCGCCTCGCGCGCCGCGACGGCGCTCGCGCGCAGATCGGTGAGCTCGGCGGCGGGGTAGGGATCGCGCCAGCGGTCGCGGTGGTACGGATCGTTCTTCGGCCCGTACACGAACGTGTTCATGCCGCGCTCGCCGAGGAAGCGGATGACGTCGCGCCGCGCCGTCCCGCTCCAGGGCTTCCCGTAGTAGCCCTCGACCACGCCGCGCATGGAAGGTGTCTTCGCCATCGCCGCCCCGCCGGCGAGCGCGAGGCAGAGCGCCACGAGCATCGCACCGGATCGCATCGGCAGGGGCTATACGCCCGTGCCGGCGAGACCGGCAACACCTTTACAGCCGGCGCGGCGCTCGGGCAGAGTGCGCGCCATGTCGGATCTGGCGTTTCGTCCCGCACACGAGATCGCCGCCGCCGTGCGCCGCCGCGAGCTCTCGCCGGTCGAGGTCATGGAGGCGACGCTGGCCCGCGTCGACGCGCTCAACCCGTCGCTGAACGCGTTCGTCGCGCTGCGCGCCGACCAGGCGATGCAGGAGGCGCGCGCGCTCGCCGACCGTATCGCGCGCGGTGACGATCCGGGACCGCTCGCGGGCGTCCCCTTCGGCGTGAAGGACGAGGAGTCGCTCGCGGGGCTCGCCACGACGTACGGCTCGGTGCCGTTCCGCGACAACATGGCGACGCGCGACTCGACGCAGGTGGCGCGCCTGCGCCGCGCGGGCGCGATCCCGATCGGCAAGACGAACATGCCGGAGTTCGGGTCGACGGCGTTCACGAAGAACCACCTGTTCGGCGTGACGCGCAACCCGTGGAACCTCGCGCGCACGCCCGGCGGCTCGAGCGGCGGCTCGTCGGCGGCGGTGGCGTCCGGCATGGTGCCGATCGCGACCGGCGGCGACGGCGGCGGCTCCATCCGCATCCCCGCATCGTACACGGGGCTCGTCGGCATCAAGGCGACGTTCGGTCGCATCTCGCGCGGGCCGCTGTCGGTGCGTGACTGGGTCGACACGATCTCGCGCGGCCCGCTCACCCGCTGCGTCACCGACACGGCGCTCTGCCTCGACGCCGTCGCCGGCTACGACCCGACCGATCCCGATTCGCTGGCGCACCATGGCGGCTCGTACGCCGGCGCGCTGGAGCGCGTCCCGTCCGGGCTGCGGCTCGCCTACCACCCGACGCTCGGGTACGCGCGCGTCGACGCCGGCGTGCGGGCGCTCGTCGAGCGCGCGGTCGACGTCCTCGGACGCGCGCTCGCGCGGCCCGTCGAGACCATCGACGATCGGCTGACCGACGTCGGCTTCGCCTGGGCGGCGCTCAACAGCTTCCAGACGTTCGGCCGGCTCGCGCCGCTCGTCGAGACGCATCGCGCCGACTGGGGGCGCGGGTTCCTGAAGGGCATCTCGTTCGGCCAGACGCTCGGTGCGGCCGACGTCGCCCGCTGCCAGGAGGAGCGACGGCGGCTGATCGACGAGGTGGCCGCCGTCTTCGCCCGCTGCGACGTCCTGCTGACCCCGACCGTGCCGACGACGGCGTTCGCCGCGGGCGGCCCGATGCCGGCGGAGATCGACGGCGCGAAGCTGCCGTCGCCGATCCACGCCGTCGCCTTCTCGTATCCGTTCAACATGACGGGGCACCCGGCGATCACGGTGCGCTGCGGGATCGCGCCCGACGGACTGCCCGTCGGCCTGCAGCTGGTCGTCGAGCGCGGCCGCGAGGACCTGCTCCTGCAGGTGGCGCGCGCCTACGAGCGCGAGAACCCGGCGACCGAGTGGCCGCGGGAGCCGAGGCCCGGGACGTGAGCGCGCCGCCGGTGACGCTGCCGGCGCTGCTCGACGACGTCGCCGCGCGCATGCCCGCGCGCACGGCGATCATCTCCGCCCGCGGGCGGCTCGACTTCGCGACGTTGCATGCGCGGGCCGCCTCCGTGGCGGCCGGGCTCGCGGTGCGCGGCGTCGGCCGCGGTACGCGCGTCGGCCTGCTGCTGCCCAACTGGCCGGAGTGGCTCGTCGTTGCCTTCGCGGTGTGGCGATGCGGCGGCGTCCTCGTGCCGCTGAACACGCTCTACCGCGCGCGGGAGCTCGGCCACGCGCTGGCGCTCGCCGAGGTGGAGGTGCTCGTCGCGGTGCGCCGCTTCCTGCGCAACGACTTCGCGGCGTCGCTGGCGACGCTGCCGCCGCCGCGCGACGTCGTGCTGCTCGACCCGCCCGCCGACGGGGCGGGCGTCGCGCTCGGGCCGCTCCTCGCCGCCGGGGTCGGGACCATCGGAGGCCCGCAGCCCGACGATCCGGCGACGATCCTCTTCACGTCGGGCTCGACGGCGGAGCCGAAAGGCGTCGTCCACACGCAGCGCGCGCTCAGTCTCGCCGCGGACGGCGACGCGACGGTGCTCGGCATCGCGCCCGACGATCGCACCTGGGGCTATCTGCCGTTCTTCTTCGCCGGGGGCCTGGTCGCGGTCGCGCTGGCGACGTTGTCGCGCGGCGCGGCGGTCGTCCTGCAGGACGTGTTCGAGCCGGGCGAGACGTTGCGCCTGCTCGCCGACGAGCGTGTGACGGTCTTCTTCGCGTGGCCGCATCAGGCCGAGGCGCTCCTCGCGCATCCGTCGTTCGCGACGACGACGTTGCATCTCGAGAAGGGCGTGGGCGCCAACACGAAATGGGCGCCGCGGCTCTATCGCCCCGACCATCACGCCGTGGGATCGTACGGCATGACCGAGACGCCGCCGCTGTGCACGGCGTGGCCGTGGGACGCGCCGCGCGAGCGGCGCATCGCGGGGCACGGGCCGCCCGTCGGCCGGCGGGAGATACGCATCGTCGAGCCGTCGACGGGCGATCCGCTGCCCGTCTGCCGCGACGGCGAGATCTGCGTGCGGGGTCCCGAGCTCCTGTCGCACTACCTCGGCGAATCGCCGGCGGCCTGCCGCGACGCGGACGGATTCTTCCACACCGGCGACCTCGGCCATCTCGACGAGCTCGGCGCGCTGCACTTCGTCGGCCGCGCCAAGGACGTCATCAAGACGGCGGGCGCGAACGTCGCGGCGGCCGAGGTCGAAGCCGTCCTGCTCGAGCACCCGGCGGTCGCCGCGGCGCATGCCGTCGGCGTGCCCGACGCGCTCCGGGGCGAGAACGTCGGCGTCTTCGTCGTGCCGAAGGCGCTCGTCGACGCCGGCAGTCTCGTCGCGCACTGCCGCGCGCGGCTGGCGAGCTACAAGGTCCCGCGCCACGTCTGGCTGCGACGCGAGGACGCGCTGCCGCAGAAGGGCAGCGGTAAGGTCGACAAGGCGGCGTTGCGGCGCGAGGCCGAGCGGCTCACAGCCGCAGGCGACCCGCCGTGATCGCCGCGCGGCGCGCGTCGTCGAGCGCGACGTAGGCGCGCGTGTCGTCGTCGCGGACGAACAGCGGGTCGGTCACGCGGGCGGCGTCGAAGCCCTCGGCGGCGAGGTTCTGCTTGCGCTGCTTGAGCGTGCCGGTCACCTCCATCGACGCGACGAGGCGCACGAAGGCCGGCATCGCGTAGCGCGGCAGGTGGGCGTCGGCCTGCCGCCACATCGCGGCGCCGTCGAACGCCGCGCCGTCCTCGAGCACGACGGCGGCCATCCCGGCGCGGCCGTCGCTGCCCGGGATCTCGACGCCGTAGACGCTCGATTCGCTCACGCCGGGCGTGCCGTTCAGGACGTCGGCGACCTCCTGCGTGGCGACGTTCTCGCCCTTCCAGCGGAACGTGTCGCCGATGCGGTCGACGAACCAGTACCAACCGTCGGCGTCGCGGCGCAGCAGATCGCCGGTACGGAACCAGGCGTCGCCCGGGGCGAAGACGTCGCGCACGAGCTTCCGCTCCGTGGCCTCACGGTCGGTGTAGCCGTCGTACTCCATCGAGCCGGCCATCCCGACCTTGCCGAGCAGCTCGCCCGGCTCGTCGACCGCGCAGGCGATCCCACGCCCGCCGCCGTCGCGCACGAGCCGGCCGGCGGCGAGGTCGTACCGGGCGAGCGCGACCTGGCTCTCCATCATCGCGTGTGGTCGGCCGACCGATCCAACCGGGCCGTCGAAGTTCTGGAGCGCGACGTTGCCCTCGGTCGCGCCGTACATCTCCACGATGCGCGGCACGCCGAAGCGCTCCTGGAACGCGATCCACACGTCGCGCCGCAGTCCGGCGCCGGCAGCGACGCGCAGGCGATGGTCGCGGTCGTGCGGCGTCGGCGGCTGCCGCAGCAGATACCGGCACAGCTCGCCCACGTAGACGAACGCGACGGCCTCGTGGCGGCGCACGTCGTCGAGGAACGCGCCGGCGCTGAACTGCCGGCGCGAGGCGAACGCCCCGCCGGCGCGGAACGCAGGCGAGAAGCCGACGAAGAGGCTCTCGCCGTGGTAGAGCGGCAGCGGCGCGTAGACGGTGTCGCCGGCCTCGATGCCGAGCCATTGCGACAAGCTGATGCCGCCCATCGTGAACTTGAGGTGCCGCACGACGGCGGGCTTCGGATAGCCGGTCGTCCCGGACGTGTAGATGTAGAGGAACACGTCGCCGCCGCGGATATCGGGGATGTCGGGCTCGGGCGCCGTCGCGGGGAGGGCGTCGCCGAGCGGCCGCACGCCGGCGGGCAGGGTCGTACCGGGCGGTACGTCGGCGAGGAACCGGACGTCGTGCGTGCCGGCGACGTCGGCCAGCGCGGCGACGGCGTGGACGTCGCAGACCCCGATCGCGGCGGCCGATGCGCGCAGGACGTGCGTCAGACCGGCGCCCGTCACGTGCGTGTTGACGAGCGCGCCGATCGCACCGAGCTTCGCGACGGCTCCGAGCGTGATCAGGAAGCGGGGGCTGTTGACGCACAGGACCGCGACGGGTTGCCCCGCCCGGGCGCCGGCCGCTTTCAGCGCGGCCGCAAGGCGGTTCACCTCGACGTCGTACTCGCCGTACGTGACGACCTCGGTCTCGAACTTGAGGGCGACGCGGTCGGGAATCTGCTCGGCCTGCTGGCGTACGAACGGACCGAAGGTATCGGTCGATCGCTTGAGCTCGGCCATGATCTCGCCCAGGTCCATGCGGCGGGGCTAGCAGGCGCGTCGCGCGGGGCGCAAGGATCGCCGTGGCGACCGGCCGCGTGTTATGCGCCGCGCGTGGACAAGGTGGCGGCGAGCGCGGCGGCGGCCGTCGCGGATCTGCGCGACGGCGCCACGATCCTCTTCGGCGGCTTCGGCGTCATGCAGGGGTGGCCGAACAGCCTGCTGGTGGCGCTGCGCGAGCGCGGCGTCCGCGACCTGACGCTCGTCTTCAATACGCCCGGTGTGGGGCCGTGGTCGGCGCAGGGTCTCGCCGAGGACGGGTTCGTCCGACGGATCGTCGCCAGCTTCGTGGCCTATCCGACGCGGGTGACGCCCATCGAGACGCTCGTCCGTGCCGGCCGGATCGAGGTCGAGCTGGTCCCGCAGGGGACCCTGGCGGAGCGCATCCGGGCCGGTGGCGCGGGCCTCGCCGCGTTCTGGACGCCCACCGGCGTCGGGACCATCGTCGCGGACGGCAAGGAGCGGCGGACCTTCGACGGCCGGGAATACGTCCTCGAGCACGCGATCCGGGCCGACGCCGCCTTCCTGCGCGCGGCCCGCGCCGACCGTCACGGCAACCTGGTGTTCCGGCGGGCGGCGAGGAACTTCCACCCGGTGTGCGCCATGGCCGCACGCTGCACCATCGCCGAAGTCGACGAGGTCGTCGAGCCCGGCGCGCTCGACGCCGAGGCCGTCGTCACCCCGGGCATCTGGGTGGATCGGGTGGTCCGGACGGCGCATCCGCTCGACGTCGACGCGGTCCGCGAGCTCACCCGGCGTCACGGGCGCGTCGTCGAGCAGGCGCCGCGTCCGGAGCTGGGCGGGCTCCCCCCCGATCTGATGGCCCGCCGCGCGGCCCTCTGCCTTCGTCCCGGCGAGTACGTGAACCTGGGGCTCGGCCTGCCGACGCTCGTCTCGAGCCATCTCGCGCCGGAAGACGGCGTCGTCCTGCACGCCGAGAACGGCATGCTGGGCTACGGGCCGCTTGTGGAGGAGGGGCCGGTCGACGTCGATCTGTACAACGCCAGCGGGCAGCTCGTCCGCCTGCTGCCGGGGGCGTCGTTCTTCGACAGCGCCACGGCGCATGCGATGGCACGAGGCGGCCGCATCACGACCGTCGTCCTGGGCGCGTTCGAGGTGTCCGAGCGGGGCGATCTGGCGAACTGGAACGTGCCGTCCACGGGGAAGGGCGGCATCGGCGGCGCAATGGACCTCGTCTCCGGCGGAGCCCGCGTGATCGTCCTGACGTTCCACACGACGCGTGCGGGGGCGTCGAAGCTGGTGCCGACCTGTCAGTATCCGCTCACGGCGCCCGGCTGCGTTCGCGAGATCGTCACCGATCTCGGCTACTTCACGCTCGAGCCGGAGGGCTTCATTCTTCGCGAGATCGCTCCGGGCGTAACCTTGGACACGGTACGTGCCCACACGGCCGGGACGCTACTAGTGCCTCTTGACCTGCGTGCTATGACCTTCGGGTAGTCGATCGAGGTCCGGCTCCCGTCGTTCGGGAGGCAAAGGTCACGTCTTGCCGTGTTGCGGACTAACACGCATGCCTGGCATCTAGCGGAGCTACCATGGGCACACCGGTGGTCAGAAGCACTCGGGTCTCACGGCGCGGTCCCACGCTCGGTACCCTGCGCTCGATCGGGGTCGGAGCGTTGGCGCACGCCAGCCGGCCGTTCGAGTCGCTCGCACGCGACGCGGGCCGCGTCGCCGAGGAGGGCGCCGAAGGGGAACGTCGGCTACTGCTGGCCGTCCTCGAAGACGGCATCCGCACCCTGCTGAAGCACGCGGGAGCTACCCGGGGACGGGGGCGGAACCTGCATCGGGAGGCGATGGCCTGGTTCTCGAGCGACGCTCACGCGGACGTGTTCGCCTTCGCGAGCATCTGTGAAGCGTTGGAGATCGACCCGGGGCGTCTACGAGGCCGGGTGTACGCGTGGATGCACCGCGACGCCCCCTCGGGTCGGTTGCACTGAAACGCGCTTAACGGACTGCGGACTTACGGCTAGTACGCGCGGTGCTCTTGCGGAGCTTGTCCTCAAGCGCCGACGCCACGAACTCCATCACCGAGATTCCACTCTGCACACAGAAGAGCTTGATCTCTCTGTGCAGACCCTTCGGGATGCGGGTGGCGAGCTGAATGAGGACGTCGTCTTCCTTGGCCATGATGGCTTTCCTCCATTGGCGCCGACGGGGCACCACGGAGACAAGTAACTTATTAAGGCATTTGTCGCAATGCCACTTGCCGGTCCCGACGGGCAGATTTCCGGTTTTACTATCTACCTGATTGGCGACCGTCGCCTGCCGGGGGGGCGGCTTTCAAATTCCGCTCCACCGTTTCGAGCTGGCGGGTCAGCTCAACGATGTGTAGCTGGGCTCGTACCCGGGCATACAGCTCGTGTTTGTTGATCGGCTTGGTCAGAAATTCGCTGACGCCATGGTGCATGCCCTCGTGGCGCGTATCGATGTCGTCACGCCCCGTGAGGAGGATGACCGGCAGGCGCTTGCCCGCGTCGGTGGCGCGGAGGGCGGCGCAGACCTGAAACCCGCTCATGCCCGGCATCATGACGTCGAGGAGGAGCAGGGTGACGGGCTCCTGCTCGACGATCGCCAGGCATTCCTGGCCGCTCCCGGCGCGGCGGGTCTGGTAGCCCTCGCGCTCGAGCAGTGTAGCCGTCAGTGCACAGGTGTCGGGGTCGTCGTCGACGACCAGGATGACCGGAGGGGGGGTACGGGACGTCATTCGGCAGCCTCGTCTTGGTCGTCGAGCTCGTCGGGACCACGGCGGCGTCGCAGCTTCGCGACCAGCGTGGTGCGCTTCAGGCCGAGCAGGCGGGCCGCCGCCTGCTTGTTGCCCTTCGTGCGGCGCAGGGCCTCCTCGATCAGCCGGTTCTCGAACTCCTCGACCGCCGTGTTCAGATCGAGGCCGGTCTCACCGAGCGTCGGCCGCGGGATCTTCTTCTCGGAGATCAACGAGCGGATGGCCGGCGGCAGGTGCTGGACGGCGATCATACCGTCCTCGGACAGGATCACCAGCCGCTCGAGCAGGTTCTCGAGCTCGCGGACGTTGCCGGGCCAGTCGTACTCCCAGAGGTGGACCATGGCCTCCTCGGAGATGGTGACGGCGCGCCCGGTGCGCTTGCGGTTGTGCTTCTCGAGGAAGTGCCGCACGAGCAACGGGATGTCCGACCGTCGTTCGCGCAGGGGCGGCATCACGATCGGAATGACCTGCAGGCGGTAGAAGAGGTCCTCGCGGAACCGGCCCGCCTCGACCTCCTGCGCCAGGTCCTTGTTCGACGCCGCGAGCACGCGAACGTCGACCTTGAACGCACGGTCGCCGCCGACGGGCCGCAGCTCGCGGTCCTGGAGCACGCGCAGGAGCTTCACCTGCAGCGTCGGGCTCATCTCCCCGACCTCGTCGAGGAAGATGGTGCCGCCGTTCGCGAGCTGGAACATGCCCGCGCGTTGGCCGATCGCGCCCGTGAAGGCGCCGCGCTCGTGGCCGAACATCTCGGACTCGAGCAGCTCGGCGGGAATGGCGCCGCAGTTCACCGGAATGAACGGACGATCGACCCGCGGGCTCTGACCGTGGACGGCACGAGCGACGAGCTCCTTGCCGGTCCCGCTCTCACCCATGATGAGGATGGTCGCGTCCGTGGCGGCGACCTTGCGGATCAGCGCGCCGATCTTCTGGATGAGCGGATGCTCACCGATCAGCGCTGGAAATGCTTCTGGCGCGTTGGTCGTCACGGTACCTCGTCGAAATCTGCGTTGGACTTCACCCTTCAGCCCCCCGACGCATGTCACAAGCACTTGGCGATGCCGCGGCTGGCCGTGCTATGCGCCCCCACATGCGGTGTGCCCTTCAGGACCTATATCGGTCGGACCCTCGCAATGGTTGAGGGCCGTGTGCGCGGTCGACGTGACGGCCGCAAAGCCGCCGAGTTGCGGCCCGTCCAGATGACGCCCGGATTCATGCCCGACGCGGAAGGCTCGGTGCTCGTGGCCATGGGTGCGACCCGGGTGATCTGCACGGCGACCGTCCAGGAGAGCGTCCCCCCGTTCCTGCGCGGCTCGGGGAAGGGCTGGGTGACGGCCGAGTACGCCATGCTGCCCCGGAGCTCGCCCGAACGGATCGAGCGGGAGCGGCGCGGCCCCGGGGGACGGACCCAGGAGATCCAGCGGCTGATCGGCCGGAGTCTGCGCAGCGTCGTCGACATGCAGGCGCTCGGCGAGCGTGCCGTCCTGATCGACTGCGACGTCATCCAGGCCGACGGTGGGACGCGGACGGCGTCGATCACCGGCGGCTTCGTGGCGATGGCGCTCGCGCTCGATCGCCTCCGGCGCGACGGCGTGGTCGAGCGCCCGATCCTCACCGGGACGGTCGCGGCGGTGAGCGTGGGCATCGTCGACGGCAAGGTGGCGCTCGACCTCCCGTACGAGGAGGACCACCGGGCCGAGGTCGATCTCAACCTGGTGATGACCGGTGCGGGACGCTTCGTCGAGGTGCAGGGGACGGCGGAGGGCAAACCGTTCACGCCGTCGCAGCTCGAGCGGCTCCTCGCGGTCGGCGGCGAGGGCATTCGCACGCTGATCGGCATGCAGCGGGGCCTGCTGCGTGAGGCGGGGGTCCAGCTTCCGCGCGGATGAGCCTGCCGTCGCACATCGTGCTCGCGACGGAGAATCCGGGGAAGGCCGCCGAGCTGCGCGCGATGGTGGCCGCGTGGGGGCCGGTGCAGGTCACGACGCTCGCCGACCATCCGCGCGTGGTGCTGCCGGCCGAGGACGGGGCGACCTACGCGGAGATCGCCGAGGCGAAGGCGCGCACCGTCGCCGCGGCGCTCGGGCTGCCGGCGCTCGGCGACGACTCGGGCCTCGAGGTGGACGCGCTCGACGGCGCGCCCGGTCTGCGCTCGGCGCGCTGGGCCGCGACCGACGCCGATAGGATCGCGAAGCTCCTCGCCGCGCTCGCCGGCGTCGCCGATCGTCGCGCGCGCTTCCGGTGCGCGATGGCGCTCGCGTGGCCGGAAGGTCACGTCGAGATCGCGGAGGGCGTGTGCGAGGGGCGCATCGCGGCGGCGCCGCTCGGTGCCGGCGGGTTCGGCTACGATCCGGTTTTCGTCAGCGACGACCTCGGCGCATCGTTCGCGGTCGCGCCGGCGGCGGACAAGGCGCGCGTGAGCCATCGCGCGCGCGCGGCGGAGGCGCTCGGTCGACGCCTGCGTGACGGATAAAACCCTCGCGAAACATTGCGGGGTCTTCGGGACCGTGTTAGGGACGCTGCGACATATGAGGAGTGCCGGGGCGTAGCGCAGCCTGGTAGCGCGCCTGCTTTGGGAGCAGGTGGTCGGCCGTTCGAATCGGCTCGCCCCGACCATGCGCTAGCGCCAGTAGCTCAGTTGGACAGAGCAACGGCCTTCTAAGCCGTGGGTCAGGGGTTCGAATCCCTTCTGGCGCACATCGAGACGAGACGACGGACAGGACGAGAACGACCGAAAGCAGACGACAGTGTCGACGACGGCGGTGAGTGTAGCTCAGTTGGTAGAGCACCGGATTGTGGCTCCGGTTGTCGAGGGTTCGATTCCCTTCACTCACCCCATTCGGGCCGCTAGCTCAGTTGGTAGAGCAGCTGACTCTTAATCAGCGGGTCGCAGGTTCGACTCCTGCGCGGCCCATATTCATCTGACGGCGTTCCCGTCCTGCCCCTCGCCCTCGATTCACCCGCCTGACCTCATAACGACCGCAGCAAGCGCGACGCCCGGTCCCGCGTGTCGCGCAGCGCGAGGTCGAGTGACGTCGCACACTCGCTCGACAGTCGTCCCTTCGCGCGTGCGCGGGCGAGGGCACGCATCGCCTGATCGAGCCCGCCGACGTCGCGGCGCAGCTTGCGGACCGGTGGGACCGCCTTGGTCGCCGCTCGTTCGAAGCGGCTGCACAGTCGACGCCGGCGACGATCGATCGCCCGCGGCAGACGTTCTCCCGCGCACGCCGCCGGGGCGGGTCGCCCGCACGTGCAGGTGACGCTCGCGAAGCCCGACGGCGGCGTCGACACGCAGACCCTCCCTTCGACGCAGACGTCGACGGTACACGCGTCGCCGTCGTCGCACCCCGTTCCGCACGTCGGGGTCGGCCCGATGGGCGTGCCGGTGCCCACGCCGATCGGCTCGCTGCGCGCGATCACCGCGAGCAGGTTCGACTCGGGGTCGGGGTTCAGCAACCGCAGCTCGTACCACCCGGCTTCGAGCCCGGGCGGCAGCGTCAGCGTGGCGACGGCGTCCGACCAGCCGTCGGTCGACCAGCTCGCGAGCTCTTCGTAGTTCCCGCCGTACGAGCCGAGCCTGTAGAGACGAAGCTCGTCGCGCGTCGTCGGGGCCGGGATGCCGTGCCACGTCGCGGTCACGGTGCCGTCCGGCGCCACCGGCGTCGTCACCAGGTCGATGGGCGGCACGGTGCGCGGACCGTCGGCCCAGATCATCGTGACGAACGCATCGCCGCAGGGCGTTCCCGTGACGTCGCAGACGCCGCCGGCGAGGGCGGGTTGCACGGCGTTGGCGGTCGTTGGGAAGTCGAACGACAGCGTGTAGCCGCCGACGTGCGCGTTGCCCATCCAGTCGACGGCGAGGCCGGTCGCGCCGTCCGCGCCGATCAGCGGGCTCGCGACGCCCGGGCTGCCGCCGAGGTACGACGAGTAGAGGAGGCGCGCGCCGGCCGGATCGAGCTTGGCGACGAACGCATCGCCCGCGCCGCGGGTGGCCGGCTGGAAGGCGCCGACGACGGGGAAGAAGCGCGACGCCGTCGAGCCGACGACGTACGCATTGCCGAGCGCGTCGACGTCGACCCGCGTGCCCGCGTCGTTGCCCTCGCCGAAGAGCAGCGTCGAGTACGCGAGCGCGCCGTTCGCGTCGACCTTCGTCACGAAGACGTCCGAGCAGAGCGTGTAGACGCAGAGGCTGTTGTCGCGCCGCGGCTGCACGACGCCCGCGGTGGTCGGGAAGTCGTCCGACTGCGTCTCGCCGGTCACGTACGCGTTGCCCGCGGCGTCGAGCGCGACGTCGGCGACGATGTCGTTCGTCGAGCCGCCGAGGTACGTCGACCAGGCCACGCCCGAGCCGTCGGGCAGCAGCTTGGTGAGGAAACCGGTGACGGCCGAGGGACCGCTCGCCTTCGCCGGCTGGATCGCGCCGAACGTCGGGAAGTCCTCCGACTCCGTGCTGCCGACGACGTAGGCGTGGCCCGCGGCGTCGACGGCGATGCCGTTCGGCGACTCGTGCGCCGTGCCGCAGAGGAACGTCGAGTACTCGAGCACGCCGCCGCCCGGGCTGAGCCGCGCGACGAACCCGTCGCCGCCGGCCGCCCAGCCGCCGGCGCAGTCGGACGTGCGGAACGCGCCGGGCGTGGTCGGGAAGTCGCGCGACGACGACGACGTGACGCCGGCGACGTAAGCGCGCCCTGCGGCGTCGACGGCGATCGCCTGCCCGGTCGACGTGTCGGCGAGGCTGCCGCCCAGGCCGGTGCTCCAGACGACCGCTCCGCCGGCATCGAGCTTCGCGACCAGCGCGCTCGCGTTCACCGGCGCCAGGCAGACGCCGCCGTGCACGCGACCCGTGATGTACGCGTCGCCGTTCGCGTCGACCGCGATGTCGACGGCCGTGTCATCGCACGGGCCGCCCAGATACGTCGAGTAGAGGACCGTGCCACCCGGCGCGATCTTCGCGACGAAGATGTCGACGTCGCCCGACAGGTACTGCTTGCCGGCCCCCGCCGTGGTCGGGAAGTCCGTCGAACGGGTGGCGCCGGTGACGTAGCGGTTGCCGAGCTCGTCGACGGCGACGGCGACGATGCCGCCGAAGTAGACGGAGGCTTCGTCACCCGACCCGCCCAGATAGGTCGAGAACGTGATCGCGGCCGCGCGCGCCGAGGCCACGGGCCCCGTCACGGCGAGCGCGAGCGCCAGCAGCACGAGGCGCAGCACGTCAGAACCCGATGCAGACCGGCGACGCGGCCAGGTCCGCCGTGACGTCGCCCGCGCATCCGCAGACGAGGCACGTCTCGCGTGACGTGCGGCGGGACGTGGTCAGGATGCCGATGGGGTAGATCTCGCCGCCGCACGACGTCATCAGCTGGCCGTCGCCGCAGGTCAGCTCCAGGCAGTCGCACGTCACCGGGGCGAGCGTGATGTACTCTGTGTAGGCGTAGGTCATGCGGCGGAGGCCGTCGAGCGTCTGCCGGTCGCGCTTCTGCGCGCCGCGCGGCACGGGCGGGTAGTGGTCGGCGGCGGCCGGGACGGCAGCCGTCAATGCGACGGCAGCGGTGAGCACTGCGATGGTTGTCCGGATACGAGCCATGGGGGGTCTCCTTCCGTCGGTCGTTCGCGCGTCGTTGCGCTGCCCTGGAGCGTACGGACCGCCGGCCGGTCATGTGAGGCGTCGGGCGTGGAGCTTCCGTGGATTTCGCGTGGAATCCTGCATCCCGATTCGATAGAGAGCTGGGTCCGGAGCGCTGCACCCCGTGGACCGCCACTCCCACGTCGAGTTCCCGCCGTTTCGCATCGACCTCGCGAACCACGAGCTTTGGCGGAACGACGAGCGCCTGCCGCTCCGGCCGAAGCCGTTCGCGGTGCTGGCGTATCTGGCGACGCATCCGGGGCGCCTGGTGCCCCGTGACGAGCTGGCGGGCGCGGTGTGGTCCGACACCCACGTCGGCGAGGGGCTGCTGCGCGGCTACGTGCGCGACGTCCGCGCCGTGCTGGGCGACGACCCGGCGCGGCCCCGCTTCATCGAGACGGTCGCCCGGCTCGGGTATCGCTTCGTCGCGCCGACGGTCGGACCGCTCGCCGATCCCGAGCCGCGCGTCACGGGCATGGTCGGCCGCGACGCCGACCTGCGGGCGCTCGAGGAGCGGCTCGCCCGGGCGATCGAGGGCGAGCGCCAGGTCGTCTTCGTCACGGGCGAAGCCGGCATCGGGAAGACGACGCTCGTCGACGCCTTTGCCGAGCGCGCGTGCCGTGTCGTCTGGACCGCGCGCGGACAGTGCGTCGAGCACTTCGGGCCGAGCGAGGCGTATCTGCCGGTCTTGGAGGCGCTCGGTGCGATCGGACGCTCGTCGCACGGCCCGCAGGTTGCGGCGGTCTTCGCCCGCTACGCGCCGACGTGGCTGGTGCAGCTGCCGGCGCTGATCCCGGACGGCGAGATCGAGGCCGTGCAGCGCCGCGTCCAGGGCGCGACGCGCGAGCGGATGCTGCGCGAGCTCGCGGAGGCCGTCGAGGTGCTGGCCGCGGAGCGGCCGCTCGCCTTCGTGCTCGAGGACCTGCACTGGAGCGATCATTCGACGCTCGACCTGCTGTCGTCCCTCGCGCAGCGTCGTGGGCCGGCCCGCCTGCTGATCGTGTGCACGTACCGTCCCGCCGACGTCGTGGCCGGCGCGCATCCGCTCGCGGCGATCACGCGCGACCTCAAGATGCACGGGCGAGCCGACGAGCTGCCGCTGGCGGCGTTCGACGAGGACGAGGTCGCCGCGTGTCTCGCGGGACGGCTGCCGGAAGGCGCGCTCGCGCCGGACGTGGCCGCGTCCCTCCATCAGGCGACCGAGGGCAATCCGCTGTTCGTGGTGAACCTGGTGGACTACTGGCTCGCGCGCGGCGCGCTCGTCGAGCAGGAGGGCCGATGGCGTCTCGACGTTGGCGCTGGACTCCCGGACACGCTCCGCCAGACCATCGAGCGACAGGCGGATCGTCTCGCGCCGGAGATGCGGCAGACGCTCGAGGCCGCGAGCGTGGCCGGTGCCGAGTTCTCGAGCGCCGCGATCGCGGCGGCGCTCGGCGAGACGCAGGAGCGCATCGACGGCTGGTGCGAGTCGCTCGCCGCGCGCGGGCACTTTCTGTGCGGACGCGGCGTGGACGACGCGGGCGCCGGCGACGTCGCGGGCCGGTGGGCGTTCCTCCACGCGCTCTACCGTCAGGTGCTGTACGAGCGCATCGCCCCCGCGCGGCGCGCGCGCCTGCACCAGCGCCTCGGTGCATGGATGGAAGACGCGACGCGCGGCGAGCGGCTCGACGACCGCGCCGCCGAGCTGGCGCTCCACTTCGAGCGCGGCCACGATCGTCGCGCAGTGCCGTATCTCCAGGCGGCGGCGCAGAACGCGAGCCGGAAACACGCGTTCGGCGAGGCGGCCGCGTTGCTCACGCGCGCGCTCGATCTCCTCGACGTCCACGCCGACCTGCCGGACCGCGGGCGGCGCGAGCTGTCGCTCCGGATGGAGCTCGCCGCCGCGCTCATGATGATCCGGGGCTATGCGGCCCCGGAGGTGGAGCGGGAGTTCGCCCGCGCGCGCGAGCTGGCGCGGCATGCCGACGACTCGCCGGAGCTGATCTTCGCGCTCTCGGGGTTGTTCCGCTTCTACTTCGCGCGCGCCGAGATGGCGCTCGCCGGTGAGCTGGCCCAGCAGGTGCTCGCGCTCGCCGAGACGCGCGACCGGTCGCTCCTCGCCGTGGCCCACAGCATGGCCGGCTTGCCGCTGCTGAGCGTCGCGCGCCTCGGGCAGGCGCGCCGGCATTTCGAGCAGGCGATCGCCATCCACGGCGACGGTGCGCACTCCGCGGCGCCGGCGCTCGGGGACGATCCCGCGCTCACGTCGCTCGCGTTCCTCTCGCTCACGTTGTGGTTCCTCGGCCATCCGGACCAGGCATTGGAGCGCGGCATCCAGGGGCAGGAGCTGGCGGAGCGCCTGGGAGCGCCGTACGGCGTCGGCTTCGCCCGCAGCTTCCTGATCTGGGTGCACGTCCGCCGCGGGGACGCGGAGCGTGCGCGCCTGCACGCCGAGACCCTGATGGCGCTCGCGACCGAGCAGGGGTTCCCGTTCTTCCGCAGCGAGGCGTCGATCTTCCGCGGGTGGGCGCTCGCCGCACAGGGACACGCGGAGGAGGGCATCGAGGACATGCGCCGCGGTCTCGCCGCGCACCGCGACGGCGGCGTCGAGATGGGCCGGCCGTCACACCTGGCACTGCTCGCGGAGGCATACGCGAGGGACGGCCGCGTCGACGAGGGCCTCGCGGTCCTCGACGAAGCTGCGACGATGCGCGTGGACACGTCGTACGAGGCCGAGCTGCATCGCCTGCGTGGCGAGCTCCTGCGGCGCAAGGCGGAACGGGCAGGGCGCCGTTCGGCGCTCGAGCGCGACGCCGAGGCGGCGATGCGCGAGGCGCTCGCGATCGCCGAGCGCCAGCAGGCGCTGTCGCTCGAGCTGCGTGCGGCCATGTCGCTCTGCCGCCTGCGGCAGTCGGCACGCGAGCTCGAAGCCGCACGCGAACGCGTGCGCGCCGTCTACGGTCGGTTCACCGAAGGGTTCGCCACGGCGGACCTGCGGGCGGCGCGCGCGCTGCTCGGCGACGCGTCGTCCTGAGCCGGCGTCCCGATTGTCCGCGTCAGCAGCAGTCTGACGCCCAGGAAGGCGGCAGCGTGCACGTGCGCCGTGCGGGAGCCGCCGGCGGATGCGCGCGTCCGTCGGGGCACGTCGCTTGCTCCTCCGGGTGCGGCCGCGGCGCGTCGGGACGCCACATCCGAGCCGCAGGGGAGGGTCATGTCGACGATCGGACGATGGACGATGATGCTCGCAGTCGTGGCGGCCACAACGATCCAGCTCGCCAGCCGTGCGCACGCCGGTCCACGACGCACGCCGTTCGTGCTCGAGGAGGCGACGATCGCGGAGATACAGAAGGCGATCACATCGAAGAAGATCACGGCGACGGAGCTCGTCGGTCTCTATCTCCAGCGCATCAAGGCCTACAACGGCACGTGCGTGAACGAGCCTGAGGGCATTCTCGGGCCGATCTCGACCATTCCGCACGCCGGCAAGCTCAACGCGCTCATCACGTTGAACCTGCGGCCGGCCGCGCGGGAGGCCTGGGGATTCGATACGCGCAAGGCGCGCAGCCAGACCGATCCGATCGACGGCGACCCGAGCATGCCCGACGCGCTCGAGACGGCGGCGGCGCTCGACGCGCACTTCGCGCAGACCGGCAAGCTCGTCGGCCCGCTCCACGGCGTCGTGATGGCGATCAAGGATCAGTACGACACGTTCGACATGCGCACGACCGCGGGTGCCGACGCGTTCTGGGCGAACGACCGGCCGCCGGACGACGCGACGTTCGTCCGCCAGCTACGGGAGGCGGGTGCGATCATCCTGGCGAAGGCCAACATGGGCGAGTACGCGGCCGGCGGCGTCACGGGGACGCGCAGCTCGTTCGGCGGCACGATGTGCAACGCGTACGACACCGAGCGCGACCCCGGCGCGTCGAGCGGCGGCTCCGGCATGGCGGTCGCGGCGAACTTCGTCACGTGTGCCATCGGGGAGGAGACCGGCACGTCCGTGCGCGAGCCGGCGAAGAACAACAACACGGTCGGCATCGCGCCGACGCGGGAGCTCGTCAGCGCCGACGGCATGATCGAGCGCGGCGTCACGACGCGCGTCGGCCCGATCTGCCGCACCGTCGAGGACACGGCGCGCATCCTGGACGCGTACGCGGGCTACGACCCGAACGACGAGCTCACGGCGTTCAGCATGAACCGGCTGCCGGAGAAGCCGTACTGGAAGTACGCCGAGCGCGGGGCCGAGCGGAAGAGCTTGAAGGGCAAGCGCATCGGCGTCGTGCGCGAGTACATGAACAAGACCTTGTTCTCGATCGCCGACGCCGAGACGATCGACATCGTGGATCGCGCGATCGGCGATCTCCGCCGCCTCGGCGCCACGATCGTCGACCCGGGGCCGACGGGCGCATTGTTCCAGTCGTGCGTCGACCAGTACTCGCCGATCTGGCGGAACCGGCTCTTCATCGGGCAGTTCCCGAGCGTCTTTCCGGTCGACGCGAGCGGCGCGCCGGCGAGCGATCACATCGCGACGCTGCTCGACATGTTCTTCGACCCGTCGCTGGTGCCGCACACGGCGGCGGGCGTGCCCAACATCCGCAACCTCGGTTCGTCCCCCGGCGACACGGGCGGCGGCCGCTACAACTTCGACGCGTACATCCGCGAGCGCGGCGACGCCGCCATCCTGTCGCTGACCGATCTCATCGAGAAGGCGAACCACTGGAGCGATCCGGTGATGCCGAATCGGCGGGCGGGGCTCGTGAACACGAACCAGGATCTCACGCTGGCCACCGGCAGCACCCTGCAGACGCGCTTCACGCTGCAGACCGTCGTCTTCCGCTGCTTCGCGGAGCTCGACCTCGATGCGGTGGTGTACCCGACCGGCAACATCCCGCCGGCGATTCTCACCGCGCCGCAGGAGCCGAGCGTCAACGATCGCAGCTCGGGGCTGTGGACGTACATCAACAGCCGCGGCTTTCCGGCGATGACGGTGCCGGCCGGCTTCACGACGGTGGTCTACGATCGCGCGGCGAACGGTCAGCTGTTGCCGCCGGTCGCGGCCGCACTGCCCGTGGGCATCGATTTCCTCGGCCTCCCGTTCAGCGAGGCCACGCTGTTCGAGATCGGCGCGGCGTACGAAGCGGTCACGCGGCATCGGATTCCGCCGCCGGACTTCGGCCCGGTGACGACCCCGTCTGCAGCCCGTCTCACGGCACGCGTCCGCCACGCACGGCCGATGCCCGCTCCTCGGACGCTCAGCGACGACGAGCTGCTGGCCATCGAGGAGAACTGACGATGCGCTCGCGTCCCACGGCCCGCGCGAGCCTGCCGTGCTCGCGCGGGTTCGTCCGCGCGGCCGTGCCGTCCGACCGTCGCCGGCGTCTCAGCGTCGCCGCAGTTGCCAGACCAGCAGGCCCGGGATGCCGAGCGCGAGCTCGCGCACGCGCTTCGCCAGCGACAGCGCGACCGCGACCTCGGGCGTGATGCCGAAGAGCTCGCCCAGCACCACGAAGCCGCCTTCCTGCACGCCGAGGGCGCCCGGGACGGCGAACGCCATCGTGCGGACGGCCTCGCCGAGGCTCTCGATGACGACTGCGCCGGCGAGGTCGATCGGCCGGCCGAGGAACCGGAGCGCCAGCCACGTCTCGCCGGCCCCGAGCAGCCAGCTGGCGGCATGCCACGCTCCGGAGCGGAGCAGCAGGCGCGGCCGGCGATACAGGCGGTCGATCTCGGCGTCGATCGCACCGGCGCCCTCGGCGAGGCGCGCCGGCACGCCGAGCCGGTCGCTCAGGACGCGCGCGGCGGCACCGAAGAGCCCGCGCCGCTGCGCCACGTAGAACGCGACGCAGACCAGCACCGAGACGACGAACCCCACGAGCATCGTGGCATCGGGCGGCGCGTCGCGGAGCCGCGCGACGAGCAGCGACAGCCCGAGCGCCGTGAAGAGCAGCTGCGCGAACAAGTGCAGCGTGACGTCGACGACGACGCTGCCGGCCGCCACTGCCGTCGGCGGGCCGGCCCGCGCCAGCTGCTGCGCGCGCACGACGTTGCCGCCGACGTAAAGCGCCGGCAGCAGCTGGTTGATCGATTCGGCGATCCACCGCGCGGAGAGCACGGTGACGAACGCCGGCCGCGTCGCGCGCGGGAGCAGCGCGTGCCAGCCGAGCGCGCTCGCGGTCAGCGGGACGACGTGGAAGAGCGCGAGCCAGAAGAGGCCCATGCCGGCCGACGCGAGCGTACGCGCGATCTCGCCGACGCCGAGCCAGACGACCAGCGCGGTGAACAGCGCGGCGCCGATCGCGAGCCCGCCGGAGGCGAGCGTCGCCAGCCGCCCCGTGCGGAACGCGCTCACCGGACGGTCGGCGTGCGCCAGCGCTGCCAGTAGTCGTGATAGCGCCGGCGTTCGGTCTCCGCGTCGAGACCGAACTGCGCGAGCGAGTAGACGTGCTCGCCGTGCCGGCCCTTCGGGTGCGCGGCGACATAGTCGCGCATGCGGGCGCGGACGTCGTCGGACAGGGGCAGGTCGAAGTGGCGATAGATGTGCCGGGCCACCGCGAGCGGGTCGTCCATCAGCTGCGTGTACCAGACGTCGAGGAACTGCTCGGGCGCGGCGCATCCGGCGTCGCGCGCGGCGAATCCGCGGCGGATGTCGTCGGCGAGCATGCGGGACACTTCGGGACCGACGGCGCACGGGTCGACGCCGCGGGCGAACGTGCGCCGCAGGACGACGTGCAGGCTCGCCACCGACGCGACGACCTCGAGCGGATCGCGATGCGTGATGACGACGTTCGCGTCGGGGTACGTGCGCACGAGCGACCCCACCGACGGGAGGTGCTGCGGCGCCTTCAGCAGCCAGCGTTCGCCGGGGCATCGCCACTGCAGCTGCTGCAGGAAGCGGCGGTGGTACCGGTAGCCGGGCTCGAGGTCCTGGCGCTCGAGCCACGCATGGTACGTCGGCACGTACCAGTTCGACGAGAATTCGAAGCTCAGGAACGCGTGGCTCAGGATGACCAGGCACTCCTCCGGGAGGCGCGCGCCGACGGGATGGATCTTCCGGAACTCGGGCGCGAGCCGGAAGAACCAGCGCAGCTGCCGCGCGGCGCGCGCGATCCGGCGGTCGCCGTCGCGCGTCGCGCGATCGGGCGGCGGCGACGGAAAGCGGAGCTCCCAGTGCAACGGGACCCGATTGGCCGGATCCTGCGCCAGGAGGCCGTGCAGGAACGTCGAGCCGGACCGCGGGAGGCCGGTGATGACGATCGGGCGCCGGACGCGTTCGCGGGCGATGCCCGGATGACGGCGGCGATCCCGTTCGAGGAGCAGGCGGTTGTCGAGCAGCGCGCCGATCTCGGTGCGTGCGGCGAGGCGACCCAGGAGGGTGAGGCGCGCGTCGGCCTCGATGGACGCGACGAGCCGCTCGAGCGGTTGGCGGAACGCCGGATCGCCGAAGTCGTCGAGGCCGGTCCGTCGCCGCGCGCCCCGCAACAGGCGCTCGACGTCGAGGCGGAGGACGCGGCGACGCGATCGCGGCGGGGCCGCGGTGACCGTCGTGCCGGCGTCCGGCGCCACCGGCTCGACCGACGGAAGCCTCATCGCTGCACCAGGAAGACCACGTTGGCGAGGACGTTGAACAGCACGTGTACGGCGATCAACGCCGGTACGGCGAGCGACGCGTCGGCGATCCGGGGAAGCGCGACGTCGATCAGGCGCTGCGACATGAGTCCTCCAGGGAAGCGGGCCGGGACTGCGAGCCCCATCTCGGCGACCATGACTAGCAAGCATGCGCGGGGGCGCCAGCCTCCTCTGGACCAGATCGCCGGCGGGGACGCCGGCCCATTCGGCCACGAGGGCGCGCAGCGGCACGCCCACGTCGCGAGTCTACTGGGCGGACGCGGGGCTGACGATGCAGGGTTGACAGCCCCCGCTTCAAAGAGGAGCGTAGGCCGTCGCCGCGACCAACCGCGGCACCCGCTGTGCTGCTGGCGCTTGGCGGGCGCCGGTTCGCGAGCCCGGGAGTCGTTTCCACTGGTCCCGCGCGCGCTACGTCGGCCGATCTCTGCACGCCTTGGAGGTTTCATGTCGTACACCACGCGCCGCTTCCCGATGATGCCCTCGGGACCCGGCAGTCGGAGCACCGGCCCGGTGCTCTCGGTCGGCCAACGCGTCTTCGTGCACTGTCCCGGCGACCCGAGCCGCCGCGTCGCAGTCACCGACGACGCCGACGCGGTCGCCTGGACCGCGGCCGACGGTGCCGAGGTGGAGATCGTCGCATGGAAGCCGCGCGGCTCGGCCGGCACGCGCTACCGCGTGCAGGCGACGAGCGATCGTCGCGAAGGCTGGCTCACCGCGGACGCGCTTCGCGCCGCGAAGGTCCCGGCGCCGCCGCCTGCGCCGGCCGCAGCCGAAGCGCCCGCGGCCGCCGAGGCCGCACGCAGCGGCGGCCGGCGATTCGGATCACGACGTAGCTGACACACGCGCGGCCCAGTTGACTCCGGCTGGGAATGGGGGCAGGTAGCACCCGTAACGCGTCCTCTTGTTTGAGCGCGACCCCGTCCGCGTCGGTGTGACACGATCGGCTTCTCCGCCCAGGCAACCGTGACCCAACAGGCCACCACCCGTGGCCAGAAGTGAGATCGTCAATGGGCAAGAAGCTGTTCGTCGGGAACCTGTCGTTCGACACGACCAACGCGGAGCTGACCTCGTTCTTCTCGCAGGTCGGCACGTGCGAGTCGGCATCCGTCATCATGGATCGCGCCACCGGCCGCTCGCGCGGCTTCGGCTTCGTCGAGATGGGTTCGCCGAGCGAGGCGCAGGAGGCCATCGCGGCGCTCAACGGCCGCGAGCTCCAGGGCCGCGCGCTCAACGTGAGCGAGGCGCGGGAGCGCGAGGGCGGCGGCGGCGGTGGTGGTGGCGGCCGCGATCGCCGCGGCGGTGGCGGCGGCTTCGATCGGCGTCGCAACTACTGATCGACTCGACCGGGGAGCGCTGCGACGTCGCGGCGCTCCCCGTTCTTTTCCGCTAGTCGACGATCGCCGAGCGAAAGTCCGGGGCCGACTGGCGCGCGTACGGCCAGGGCTTGGCCTCGGTGGCGGCCGCCAGCCCGCGGACGAACGCATCCTGACGGCTGCGCGCCTCCGGCACCGGCAGCCAGTAGTTCAGCACCGCGAACGCGACCTCGCCGTAGCGCCGCGTGCGCAGCATCCCGACCAGCGCGCACGCACCGACCGAGCCGAACGTGCCTGTCTTGCCGACCACGGTGCCGCGCACGTCGAGCAGCCGATCGCGCAGCGTGCCGGTGTCGATGCCGGAGACGGGGAGGGCGTCGGTCAGCGCGAGGCCGTGCTTTGCGAGCTCGGTTTCGAAGGCCAACAGAATCGCGACGGCCGCATGGGGGCTCAAGCGGTTCACCGAGCCCGCGCCGGCGCCGTTGTCGATGATGATCTGATCGCGCAGGTCGGGTGCGACGTGCTCGCGCGCGATCGCCTGCACCACCGGTGGTCCGCCGATGGTGTCCGACGCGTAGTGGAAGACGTTGTTGGAATAGCCGTTCAGCACCTTGATGACGTCGCGCAGCGGCGCCGACCGGTGCCGCACGAGCAGGCGCTGCTCGCCCGCGGGCGCGTCGGGTGATCCACCGATCCGCAGCGCGTCCTCGCGCAACGCGCTCTCGCCCGTGCCCGTGACGGCGGTCCACGCTGCGACGCCGGCGCGCCCGGCGAGCGTCTCGGCGAGACGTCGCCCGCTGGGGTCCGGCTGCCAGTTGAAGATGAACGGGCCGTCGACGCGCAGCCCGTGCTGGACGCGGGCGACGCCCAGCTCGTGCAGCCGCCGGAGCACGAGGAACGCGTTTTCGTCGACGAAGAACGGATCGTTGCCGCCGGTGACGACGAGGTCGCCGCCGAGCGTGCCGTCGTGGAGCGGGCCGGCGGCGAGGAAGCGGGTCTCGAACCGGTAGTCGGGACCGAGCCGCGCCAGTAGCGCCAGCGACGTCGGCACCTTCGACACCGACGCGGGGTGAACGGGACGGTCCGCGAGTTGCGAGACGAGCACCGTTCCGTCGCGCGTCTGGACGAACACACCCTGGTCGGCGCCGACGTGCGCCGCGAGCGCCTGCAGCGGCGGCTCGCCGGCGCGGACCTCGCGGCCGAGCGCCACCCATCCCACCACCATCGCCACCATCAGCCAGCCGCGCATCGCGGCGGACCCTACCCACGCGGTGCGGCGCCGGCAAGCGGCGCGCGCAAAGCGCAGCGGGGTGCGCTATGATCGCGCCGCACTCGTGGAGGGACGGATGGAGCGGCTCGGTGGGGGAGCATGCATCGCGGCGGTGGGGCTGCTTCTCGCGGTGGTGCCCGCGCCCGCTGCTGATGGAGTCGCCGACGACGTCGCACGCCGGCTGGCGTCGTCCGCGGTCGTCGTCGATGGCATCACGCTCGACGGTCCGGCGCTCCGCGCGGTGTATGCCGGGCGCACGGCGCCGCTGTGGACGGACGACCGTGCCGCGGCCGTCGCCGCGATGGTCGCGGATGCAGCGGCCGACGGCCTCGATCCCGCCGCCTACCACGCGACCGCGCTCGCGGCGCGCGCGCGGGCGACGGCGCCCGATGCGGTCGCCGCGCGTGACCTCGTCGTCAGCGATGCGGTCCTGCGCTTCGTCGTCGACATGCACCGGGGCGTCGCGCCGCCGCGCGCGTCGGACGACGCCGCCGTCGTGCCGCGACCCACCGATGCGGTGGCGCTCACGGTCGCTGCGGCCGCGGCGCCCGACACCGTCGCGTTCCTCGCGGGGCTCGCGCCGCGGCATCCGGCCTACGCGCGGCTCCGTACGGCGCTCGCCGCGCACCGCGCGCTCGCGACGGCCGGCGGATGGCCCATCGTGCCCGACGGGCCGTCGATCCGTCCCGGTGAGTCGGATCCGGTGATCGCCATCGTGCGCGATCGGCTCGCGGTGACGGGCGAGCTGGCGGTCGCCGACGACGCCGTGCTCTACGACGCGACGCTCGAGGCGGCGGTGCGGGCGTTCCAGCGCCGGCACGGTCTCGAGCCCGACGGCGTCATCGGGCACGCGACGCGTCTGGCGCTCGCGACGACGGTCGAGGAGCGGATCGAGCAGCTCGTCGTCAACCTGGAGCGCTGGCGCTGGCTGCCGGACGACCTCGGCGATCGCCACGTCGTCGTCAACATCCCGGCGTACCACCTCGCCGTGATCGAGGGCGGACGCACCGTGCTCGAGATGCCGGTGGTCGTCGGCAGCACGGCACGCCGGACGCCGGAGTTCAGCACGCGCATCACGACACTCGTCTTCAATCCCACGTGGACGGTCCCCGTGAAGCTCGCGAAGCAGGACATGCTGCCCAAGATGCGCCGCGACCAGCGCTACTTCGCCGACCACGGCATCCGCGTCTACACGAGCTGGAGCGCCGACGCCGGCGAGATGGACCCGGACTACATCGACTGGGATGCCATCGGGACGGGCATCGGCGCGCTGAAGCTGCGGCAGGAGCCGGGGCCGGGCAATCCGCTCGGGCGCGTGAAGTTCGTCATGCCGAACGGCTTCGACGTCTACCTGCACGATACGAATTCGAAGGGCCTGATGCGCCGGGCCCGTCGCGCGTTCAGCTCGGGCTGCGTCCGGCTCGACGACGCGCTCGCACTCGCCGACGTCGTCCTCGCCGAGCAGGCCGACTGGACGCCCGAGCGTCGTGCCGCGATCACCGCGGATTGGACGACCCGTACCGTGACGCTGAGCCGCACCGTGCCGGTGCACCTGATGTACGCCACGGCGTGGGTGGCCCACGACGGCACCGTCCAGTTCCGCGAGGACGTCTACGGCCGTGACCGCGCACTGGCCAGATCGTTGACCGCCGCGCTGCGCCGCGGGCGCGGGGCAGAAACTTGACCTTTTTCCATGGCGCCGTTCGCCGTCGATCTGTATAACGCGCCTTCAAGTCGTCGCGGCGACGCGCCGAGAAGCTCTTCGGGAAGCAAGAAAGGAGGGTGAAGCATGGGTGGATTCGAGGGGGGGGACCGGACGTCCCACGGATGTAGCCGACGCGAAGCCCTCGCCGTCGGCGGCACCTTCGCGCTGGGACTGCTGCTCGGACCGACTGCGGCTCGTGCGGCGCTTCCATCCACGCGCTCGCTCTCGTTCTACGCCATGCACACCGGCGAAGAGCTGACCGCCGATTACTGCGTCGACGGTCGCTACCAGCCGCAGGAGCTCCGCGCCATCGCGCGCATCCTGCGTGATCATCGCACCGACCAGGTGCACGCCATCGACCCCGCGATGCTGGACATCGTCCACGCGGTGCGCCGGATGGTCGGCAGCCAGGACACGATCCACGTGGTCTCCGGGTACCGCTCGCCCGAGACCAACGAAGCGAAGCGCCAGCGCAGCCGGTGGTCCGGGGTCGCCAAGGACAGCTACCATCTCTACGGCAAGGCCATCGACCTGATCCTGCCCCACCGGGACATGCGCCAGGTGAAGCGCGCCGCCATCGCGTTGCAGTCGGGCGGCGTCGGCTACTACGCGCGCTCCGGCTTCGTCCATCTCGATTGCGGCCCGTTCCGGACCTGGTAGGGTCGCGCGCATGACGCGCAAGGTGGTCAAGTCGGACGACGACTGGCGCCGCGAGCTGACGCCACAGCAGTTCGCGGTCATGCGGCAGAAGGGCACCGAGCGCGCGTTCACCGGCGCCCTCTGGGATCACCATGAGTCCGGCGTCTACAAGTGCGCCGGCTGCGGGACGCCGCTCTTCCGCTCGGACGAGAAGTTCGACTCCGGTACCGGCTGGCCGAGCTTCGTTGCGCCGGCCGCGGACGACGTCGTGCGCACCGAGCACGACCGCAGCCACGGGATGCATCGCACCGAGGCACTCTGCGCCGTCTGCGACGCGCACCTCGGTCACGTCTTCGAGGACGGACCGCGCCCGACCGGGCAGCGGTGGTGCATCAACTCCGCCAGTCTCGCGTTCGAGAAGAAGGCGGAGTGATCTCACGGTGGGCCCGACCCACCTCCTGCTCGTCGTCGTGCTCGTCGCCGCAGTGACGGCGGTCCTGCTGCGACGGCGCCGGCGCCGGCGACTCCGCGCGGCGGCGCGCACGCGCCCCGGCGCGTCGGTGGAGCTGGCCGTCCACATCCGCTCGTTCGCGGAGATGGACGAGCACCTGGCGAAGCGCTGGTGCCACTGTGGCGGCTATCTCGAGCGGCGAGGCGAGGGCTCGCGCGACGTCGACGGGCGCCGCTTCCGCGTCGCGCGGCTCGAGTGTCAGGAGTGCGAGGCGGTCGACGAGGTGTTCTTCGACACCACCGACCTGCTGCACTGACTACTCGAACAGCGCGAAGTTGAGCGCGTGGTCGAGATCGTGCGCGAAGGTGGTGAGGACGCGGTCGAGCGTGGGGCCGTCGAGGCCGAGCATCGCCCACGCCTTCGGGTCGATCGGCGGGATGCGGCGGTCGCCGCCGTTGCCGTAGTCGAGCGCGCGCACCAGGGAATTCGCCACGTGGACCACCGCGGTCTCGCGTAGCGCGCGACGCGCGCGTCCGGGCTCGTGGTGGTACATGATGGGCTCGGCGAGGCACGCGGGCAGGTTCCATCGCGTGACCAGCCACGCGGCCACGTCGCAGTGGTCGATGCCGAGCTCGTCGTGCTCGACGTCGCGGAGGCTGCGCTCCTCGGCGCCCGCGCGCTGGAGGATGTCGGCGAAGACCTCGGGGAGCTCCTTGCACACCACGACCTTGCCGAGGTCGTGGAGCAGGCCGGCGGCGCTCACCTCTTCGGCTTGTGCCAGGCCGGTGACCTTGGCGATCGCGCCCGCGGCGACGGCGCAGCCGAGCGAGTGCTCCCAGAAGCCGCGCAGCGGGACGGTGCGCACGTCGAGCACGCTCGTCGACAGGACCACGCTGCGGGTCACGACGGTGCCCAGCATGACGAGCGCGTTCGGCACGCGAGCCACGCGGCCTTGCGCGCTGTAGAACGCGGAGTTCGCGAGACGCAGGATCTGCGACGACAGGGACTGGTCGACCTCGATCAGGCTCCCGATGTTCTCGAAGTTGACGTCGGGGTCCTCGAGCGCGCCGACGACGCGCTCGAGCAGGCGCGGCAACGTAGGCATCGAGCGCAGGCGCTCGACGCGCCGCCGTAGCACATCGGGCCGCGGCGGCGTCGCCACCTCGGCGGTGTGGACCGCGTCACCCGCCATCAGCCCGCGTGCTCCCCACCGGGCTCGCGTGCGGCGTCCTCCTGCTCGTACTGCGCGGCGCGCGCGCGCAGGTGACGTTCGACGGCGTCGCGGATCGTCGCCAGTGCCGGATCGACGCGCTCGCGCGCGACGCGACGCCAGAGCTCGGCGACGTCGTGGTCGGCCGGTCGAACGACCTCCCAGGGCGCGAGGTCCTGGGTGGGTGTGACCAGCACGCTCTGCACGGCGGCCTGACGCAGCAGGCGCACCACGCTGTCGGAAAGTTGCGTTCCGGTGCTCGCGACGAGGCGCCCCTGCGCGTCCGAGATCGGACGCGCCAGTCGCATCGTCGGCTTCAGGAACTCGAGCGGGACACGGACCGGTGCACGGGTGCCTTCCATTCGCCTGCGGATGCACAGCAATCGACATGCCGTGCGTCGCGGCGCACCGGCGCGGCGGCCCCGTCGCCGGGCGTCAGGACCGCGCGTCGTGCGGCACGAAAGTGACACGCGGACGGGAGGCTCGGTTGAGCCCCCCGGCCGCGGAATCACGATCGCATGTGCTCGGTATCACTCGAGGAAGGCGCCCGACGGCGAGCCGCACGGGCTGGCGGTAAAGCAGGTGCTGCCGGCGCCGAGGCTGGTGCCCCCGATCTTCGCGCACTTCTTCTCGGGTACCACGCCGCAGAGCTTGTCGGTGACGATGTTCTCCACCGGATTGAACGGCAGGCAGCAGGCGATCGCCTTCTTCGGTCCGCTGGTCCGTCCGCACGACGCCTTCGCGAAGGTCTTCCGCAGCGCCTTGATGCCCGCGTCCTTCTTTTCGTCCTTGCCGAGGCCCTTGATCGCGTTGCGGACGCACTTCTTGAAGTCACTGCTGGCGAGTGTGGCGCAGTCGCACTGCCCCGGCTGGACCGTGATCTGTCCGCGCAGCTCGCCGTCCGGGTTGAGCGGCGTGTGGAAGTTCAGGTACATGCCGGCGCCGAACAGCGCCTGCTGCTCCTCCCCCGACAACGCTCGCGTCGCGACGGTCACGGTGCCGGACGTCCCGGCGGGGGACGGCAGGGTCAGCGTGAACAGGGCGCTCCCGGCCATCCCGGCGGGCGCTGCATGGATGTGCGCGAAGAGCGGCGGTCCCGTGAGATTCTGATAGGTGACCTCGCCCGTCAGGGTGCCGTCCTCTTCCAGCGTGAGCGTGGCGTTGCCGGTCGCGGTGCTCGGGCTGTCGACCGGTGGAAACTCCTGCGCGACGTCGAGCGTCGCCGCCAGCTCGACGTGGGCCCGTGCCGCCGGGGCGTATGCCGTCGAGAGCATGAGCGCGAGTGCGGCCAGCGCCATGACGGAAGGGATGCGTGTGTCGTGCATGCGAGGGCTCCTGTCTGCCGTTGATGCCGGCGTGTCGCCGGGGGGTTGCCGCTCGATAAGAGCCGGCATTCCACGAGTCAATACGAAGCGGCGGGGGTGTTGGTTTCCGATGTCATGGCCGCAGGTACCGGTGTTTTTGCTGGCGACGCCGGAATCGCGTCTGGTAGAGCGCCTGCATGCGCATCCTCGCTCTCGTCGGTCTCCTCGTATCGTCGTTCCACCCGGCCCTCGCCGCGCAGGCGCCGTCCGTCGGCGCGGCGACCGTCTTCGCCGACATGATCGACGGTCCCGAGGGGCTCGCCTTCTTGAAGGATGGCTCCCTGGTGGTCGGGTCGGCGACGGGTCGCGTCCTGCGCTTCCAGCCGGACGGCAGCCGCACGATCCTCACCGAAATTGGCGAGCCGCTGGCCGGGCTGACGGTGTTGCGCGACGGCCGCCTGCTGATCGCGTCGGTGCCGGGGCAGCGGGTGTGGGTCGTCGAGCCGGCGACCGGCTTCGCGAGCGTCTTCGCGTCGGGCATCGGTGGACCAAACGCGATCGCGCAGACGCGCAGCGGACGCATCTACGTCAGCGCGTCGAGCGCCGGGACGATCGAGGAGATCACGACCGGCGTTCCGGTGCCGCGCGCATCGGGGCTGTCGTTTCCGAACGGCCTCGCGATCGGCAAGGATCGCGCGTTGTACGTCGGCGAGACGGGCACCGGGTTGATCAAGCGACTCGCGATCGCCGCCGACGGATCGCTCGGCACGCCGTCGATCCATGGGACCGGCGTCTCGCTCGCCGACGGCATCGCGTTCGATCGGCGTGGCAATCTGCTGGCCACCGGCACCGACACGCTCTGGCTGGTGCCGCGCGGCGGCGGCGCGGCGGTCGTGGTGTCCACCGATCCGCTGATCAACTGGCCCGCGAACTTCGCGTTCGGCGGCGGGCGCGGGTTCTCTCGCCGCGATCTCTATCTGCCGAACTTCGGTCTGCCGCTCGGGAGCGGCACGACGATCATCCGCATGCCGTACTCGCAGCGCGGCGCGCCGCTGATCCGCTGACGAACCGCGTGGGGCGATGTCAGGTTCGCCGGCTCGCCGCGCCACGCGCGTCAACTGCGCGACACCACGCGTGCCACGACGCCCAGTTGGCGCCGAGTTGGCTTGTCTTGCCGGGGGGCCGTTGTTATGGGTGAACCCCTGGGATCGGATACTTACAACGCGAGAGTGGCGGAACTGGCAGACGCACGAGACTTAGGATCTCGCGGGCAACCGTGGGGGTTCGAGTCCCCCCTCTCGCATGGCCCGCGGCGTCGTCGCCGAGGCGTCTGAGGAGCCATGGACGCAGCGAAGGTCACACTCGAGGAAGTCACGGCGAGCCGGAAGCGATTGCAGTTCGAGATCGCGGCACCCGAGGTCCAGGCCGAGATCGATCGCGCATTCTCGCTCGTCGGACAGCAGGCGCGCCTCCCCGGGTTTCGTCCGGGCAAGGCCCCGCGCCGCGTCCTCGAGCGGATGTTCGGCGAGCAGGTCCGCCGCGAGGTGCTCGGTCGTCTCATCGAGCACTCGTTCACGAACGCCATCCAGGAGCATCGGCTGGCGGTCGTCGGGCAGCCCGAGATCGACGCCGACGTCATCACGCCGGGCGAGGCGCTGCGATTCTCCGCGACGGTCGATATCCGGCCCGTCATCGCGCTCGGCGAGATCGACGGTCTCGAGGCGCAGCGTCCGCAGGCGACGGTGGGCGACGAAGAGGTCGAGCAGGTGCTCGGCTCGTTGCGCGACTCCGTCGCGCAGCTCCGTCCGGTCGACGATCGGACGACGGTCGAGTCGGGCGACGTCGTGACGCTGAACCTCACGAGCCGCGTCGACGGGGCGGAGCCCGTGTCGCGCGAGAACGTGATGGTGGAAGCCGGCGGCAGCAGCTTCCCGCTCGCGCTCGAGCGGCAGCTCGTCGGCAAGCATCGCGGTGCGCGGCTGTCGTTGCAGGTGCCGTACCCCGACGACTACGGCAATCCGTCGCTCGCAGGGAAGACGGCCGAGTTCGACGTCGAGCTGCTCGATCTCCGTCAGAAGGAGTTGCCGCCGCTCGACGACGACTTCGCGCGCGACCACGGACGATCGGAGTCGCTGGCCGATCTGCGCGCGCGCATCCGGACGGACCTCGAACGTCAGGCCGAGGAGCGTGCGGAGGCGGCGGTGCGCGAGGCGATCGTCGATCAGCTGTTGACGCGGCACGAGTTCGAGGTGCCGGAGTCGCTCGTCGTCCGTCGCTCCGATGCGATGCTCGCAAGCCTGGACGTCCGGCTGCCGGACGGCGTCGATCAGGACCGGGCGCTCGACGGGCTGCGCCAGCAGATTCGTCCGCGGGCCGAGCGCGACGTCCGGGCGGAGCTGATCCTCGACGCGGTGGCGGAACGGGAGGGGATGATGGTGGAGGACGACGCGTTGGATGCCGAGGTGGACGCCATGGCGGCACGCGAGGGCCAGGCGCCCGAGCGGGTGCGCGCCTTCTACGATCGTCCGGAAGCTCGCGCGGCGCTACGCGCCCGCCTCACCCGTCAACGTGCGCTGGACCATGTGCTCGGCAGCGCCAAGATCGTGCCACTCGTGGCGACGGAAGAAGTTGCCCGTGAAAAATAAAGCCGGTACACTTCACACGGGTTTGGAGAGCGGGCCCGCGCCGATGCAAGCGAACCTCGTCCCTATCGTCATCGAGCAGACTGGTCGCGGCGAGCGAGCCTACGACATCTACTCGCGTCTGCTCCGGGACCGCATCATCATCCTCGGCAGCCCGATCGGCGACGATCTCGCCAACCTGATCGTCGCTCAGCTCCTGTTCCTCGAATCCGAGGATCCCGAGAAGGACATCTCCATCTACATCAACTCACCCGGCGGGTCGGTCACGGCCGGCCTCGCGATCTACGACACCATGCAGTACGTGAAGCCCGAGGTGTCGACCCTGTGCATCGGTCAGGCGGCCAGCATGGCCGCGTGGCTGCTGGCTGCGGGGGCCAAGGGCAAGCGATTCGCGCTGCCGTATGCCCGCATCATGATCCACCAGCCGCTCGGCGGCGTGCAGGGGCAGGCGGCCGACATCGACATCCAGGCACGCGAGATCCTCCGGCTGCGGGAGCAGATGAACAACATCCTGGTCCGGCACACCGGACAGAGTCTCAAAAAGGTCGAGAAGGACACCGACCGGGACCTCTTCATGACGGGCAAGCAGGCGGTCGAGTATGGCCTCGTCGACGAGGTCATCATCAACCGGCCCGGGAAGTCGAAGGTCTAAGGGGGCGTCATGGCGAAGCACGGGGATGACCGTACGGGTAACCTCGTCTGCTCCTTCTGCGGAAAGAGTCAGGACGAGGTCCGCAAGCTGATCGCGGGCCCCACCGTCTACATCTGCGACGAGTGCATCGATCTCTGCAACGACATCATCGCGGAAGAGTGCGACCAGGACGAGGCCATCTCGTCGTCGTCGGCGGTTCCGAAGCCGTCGGAGATCAAGAAGGTCCTCGACCAGTACGTGATCGGCCAGGAGCGCGCGAAGAAGATCCTCGCCGTCGCGGTGCACAACCACTACAAGCGCATCGACTCGCAGCTGGTGACCGGCGACGTCGAGCTGCAGAAGTCGAACATCCTGCTGATCGGTCCGACGGGCTCGGGCAAGACGCTGCTGGCGCAGACGCTGGCGCGCTTTCTCCAGGTCCCGTTCGCGATCGCCGACGCCACCAGCCTCACCGAGGCCGGCTACGTCGGTGAGGACGTCGAGAACATCATCCTCTCGCTCCTCCAGAACGCGGATTACGACGTCGAGAAGTGCCAGCGCGGCATCGTGTACATCGACGAGATCGACAAGATCGCGCGCAAGGGCGACAACCCGTCGATCACGCGCGACGTCTCGGGCGAGGGCGTCCAGCAGGCGCTGCTCAAGATCATCGAAGGCACCACCGCCAGCGTCCCGCCGAAGGGCGGGCGCAAGCATCCCCAGCAGGAGTTCCTGCAGGTCGACACCACCAACATCCTCTTCATCTGTGGCGGCGCGTTCGTCGGGCTCGACGACATCATCCGGCGCCGGACGGGAGTAAAGGGGATGGGCTTCGGTGCCGATATCCGTCGCAAGGACGAGAAGGGGATGGGGGCGCTGCTCGAAGAGGTCCAGACCGAGGACCTGCTCAAGTTCGGACTGATCCCCGAGTTCGTGGGGCGCCTGCCCGTCATCGCGACGCTGCAGGAGCTCGACGAAGCGGCACTGGTTCGCATCCTCCGTGAGCCGAAAAACGCGCTCACGCGGCAGTATCAGAAGCTCTTCGAGATGGAGGGCGTGCACCTCCGCTTCACCGACGGGGCGCTCGGCGCGATCGCGCGCGAGGCGCTCAAGCGGAAGAGCGGGGCACGCGGGCTGCGGGCGATCATGGAGAACATCATGCTCGACGTGATGTACGACATCCCGTGTCAGCCCAACATCAAAGAAGTGCTGATCTCCGAGGAAGTCGTCACGAATCGCGAGCAGCCGATCGTCCTCTACCAGAAGACCGCAGAGACCGCGTAACGAAGCATCACTCAGGGAACGGGGGACCGAATGCTGTTCCGAAACGACAAGCGTGATCCGCAGAGCCCGCCGTCCGGAGGCGACCTGCGGGTACCCTTGCTGCCGCTGCGGGACATCATCGTCTTTCCGCACATGGTGGTGCCGCTGTTCGTGGGCCGCCAGAAGTCGATCCGGGCGCTCGAAGAGGCCGTCAACAAGCAGAAGTTCATCCTGCTGGCGGCCCAGAAGGACGCCAAGACGAACGAGCCGGCCGAGGACGACATCTACCGCGTCGGCACGCTCGGCACCGTCGTCCAGCTGCTCCGCCTGCCCGACGGCACGGTGAAGGTGCTCGTCGAGGGCAAGCAGCGCGCCCGCGTGACGAAGTACCTCGACCACGGCGAGTTCTTCCTCGTCGAGGCCGAGTCGATCGAGGAGTCGGCGCAGAAGACGACCGAGGTCGAGGCACTGGTCCGCAGCGTGAACTCGACGTTCGAGAACTACGTCAAGCTCAACAAGAAGATCCCGCCGGAGATGATCATGTCGGTCGCCTCGATCGACGATCCGGCGCGGCTCGCCGACACCATCGTCGCCCACCTCGGCATCAAGCTCGAGGACAAGCAGACGCTGCTGGAGCTGCTGAACCCTGCGGAGCGCCTCGAGAAGGTGCTCGGGTTCATGCGGTCCGAGATCGAGATCCTCGAGGTCGAGAAGCGCATCCGCTCCCGGGTCAAGAAGCAGATGGAGAAGACCCAGAAGGAGTACTACCTCAACGAGCAGATGCGCGCGATCCAGAAGGAGCTCGGCGAGAAGGACGAGTTCAAGAACGAGATCCAGGAGCTGGAAGAGAAGATCAAGCAGAAGAAGATGTCGGCGGAGGCCCGTGAAAAGGCCGAGAAGGAGCTCAAGAAGCTCAAGATGATGTCGCCGATGTCCGCCGAGGCGACCGTCGTCCGCAACTACATCGACTGGATCATCTCGCTGCCCTGGGCCGACTACACCGAGGACAAGCTCGACATCACCGTCGCCGAGAAGGTGCTCGAAGAGGACCACTTCGGCCTCGAGAAGGTGAAGCAGCGCATCCTCGAGTACCTCGCCGTACAGCAGCTCGTCGGCCACCTGCGCGGGCCGATCCTCTGCCTCGTCGGACCTCCCGGCGTCGGCAAGACGTCGCTCGGCAAGAGCATCGCGCGGTGCACGGGCCGGAAGTTCGTCCGCATCTCGCTCGGCGGCGTGCGCGACGAGGCCGAGATCCGCGGTCACCGTCGAACCTACATCGGCGCGCTCCCCGGCAAGGTCATCCAGTCGATGAAGAAGGCCGGCTCCGGCAACCCGGTCTTCCTGCTCGACGAGATCGACAAGATGTCGACCGACTTCCGCGGCGACCCGTCGTCGGCGCTGCTCGAAGTGCTCGACCCCGAGCAGAACAACACGTTCAACGACCACTACCTCGACGTCGACTACGACCTGTCGAAGGTGATGTTCATCACCACGGCGAACAATCTCGAGCGCATCCCGCGTCCGCTGCAGGATCGCATGGAGATCATCCGCATCGCCGGCTACACCGAGCTCGAGAAGCTCAACATCGCGAAGCGCTACCTCATCCCGAAGCAGCGCGAGGCGAACGGCCTGCAGGAATCGAACATCACGTTCTCCGACAGCGCCGTGATGTCGGTGATCCGTCACTACACGAAGGAAGCCGGCGTCCGCAGCCTGGAGCGCGAGCTCGCGGCGGTGTGCCGCAAGGTGGCCGTCGAGGTCATCAAGAAGGACCGCAGCGCGCACATCCGCGTGTCGTCGAAGACGCTCGTGCCGTACCTCGGCCCGCCGCGCTTCCGCTACGGGAAGGCCGACGCCGAGCACAAGGTCGGTGTGGCGACGGGTCTCGCGTGGACCGATCTCGGCGGCGAGCTGCTCGGCACCGAAGTGCAGGTGCTGCCCGGCAAGGGCAAGCTCATGATCACCGGCCGTCTCGGCGAGGTGATGCAGGAGTCCGCGCAGGCCGCGATGAGCTACGTGCGGTCACGCGCCGAAGAGCTCGGGCTGGAGCGCGACTTCTACCAGAAGATCGACATCCACATTCACGTGCCGGAAGGCGCCATCCCGAAGGACGGTCCGTCCGCGGGCATCACGATGGCCACCGCGCTCGTGTCGGCGCTCACGCGCATTCCGATCCGGCACGATCTCGCGATGACGGGCGAGGTCACGCTGCGCGGCTTCGTGCTCCCCATCGGTGGTCTCAAGGAGAAGGTCCTCGCGGCGCACCGTGGCGGCATCAAGCGTGTGCTGATTCCCGCGGAGAACGAGAAGGACATCCGCGACATCCCGCCGGTCATCCTGAAGACGGTGAAGATCGAGCTGGTCGAGCACATGGATCAGGTGCTGCGGAAGGCGCTCGTCCTGGAAGACCCGGAGTCCTACCTGCGCAAGCCCGCCGAGGGCGAGGGGGCGGTGCCGCCGGGCGCGTTCCCGCAGCCTGGTGTGCGACCGGATACGGACATCATCACGCATTGACAGCGTACGGGTCGGTTGGTAACAGAGCCGCTCTGTCGTACCGGTGGTACACCGTGGAGGGGCGATGACGAAGGCCGACCTGATCGAATCCGTTTCCAGCAAGCTTGATCTTCCGAAAGGTCAGGCCGAGCGCGCCGTCAACACGGTCTTCGACGACATCGTCGCGGCCCTTCGCGGCGGCGACAAGGTGAACATCTCGGGCTTCGGGACGTTCGCCGTGTCCGCCCGGAAGGCCCGCAGCGGCCGCAATCCGAAGACGGGCGAGACGATCCAGATCGCCGCGTCGAAGTCGGCCAAGTTCAAGGCCGGCAAGACGCTCAAGGACATGCTGAACTGAACGCCGCGGGCGGTTAGCTCAGCGGTAGAGCATCGGCCTTACAAGCCGAGGGTCGCGCGTTCGATCCGCGCACCGCCCATCGGCCCCCGTCTCATTTCGGTCGCGCGGGCGCCGGGTGCTCGGGGGCAGCGGCGTGCGCGTCCACGCTGGTCCGCCAGTCGGGATTCAGCACGACCAGGTCGGCGGCGATCGCGAGCGCCTGCTCGACGTCGCCGGCGAACAGCACGTGGTCGAGCTCGACGTCCCACTCCGTCCGCTCGAAGACCTGGCGCGGCTCGGGAAGCGGCCCGGCGATGATGACGAACTTGCGGTCGCGCTGGAGCTGCGCGAGCGCGCTCTCGAGCGCCACGAGGCCCGTCGCGTCGATCACCGGCACGCGGCCCAGACCGATGACGACGACCTGCACCCGTGCGCCGATCGCGTGCAGCGCCGTCATCGCGTTCTTGGCCGCACCGAAGAAGAGCGGCCCCGCGATCTCGTAGAGCGCGACGCCCGGCGGCAGCACGCGGTCGGTCTCCTCGTCGCCCGCGTCGAGCAACTGCGTTCGCGTGATGTCCGCCATCCGGTTCATGAAGAGGAACGCCGCGAGCACCACCCCCACGCCGACCGCCATCACCATGTCGAAGACGACCGTCAGGACGAAGCAGGTCGCCATGACGAGGACGTCGCTGCGGGGTCCGACGCGCAGCATGTGCACGACGTGACCCCGGTCGGACATGTTCCAGGCGACGAGCAGCAGCAGGGCCGCGAGGGACCCCATCGGCAGGTGCGACACCAGTGGTGCCAGCAGCACGATGGCGACGAGCACGACGGCGGCGTGGACGAGCGCCGCGATCGGCGACCGCGCGCCGCTGCGGACGTTGGTGGCGGTGCGTGCCAGCGCGCCGGTGGCGGCGATGCCGCCGAAGAACGGGGCCAGGACGTTCGCGAGCCCCTGGCCGACGAGCTCCGCGTCCGGGTCGTGACGCTTGCCGGTCATCCCGTCGGCGACCACGGCGGACAGCAGCGACTCGATGGCGCCGAGCATGGCGATCGCGAAGGCCGGCGGCAGCAGCGTGCGCAGCAGATCCAGGTCGATCCGCGCCGCGCCCCACGGCAGCTGCGGCATCGGTGGGACGGGCGGGATGCCGGCATAGGTGTGTCCGTCGACGGTCACCAGGAAGCGTGCGCCCAGCGTGGCCACCGGGACGTCGAACCACCACACGGCGGCGCCGACCACGCTGAGCCCCACCAGCGGCGCGGGCACGCGTCGGGTCACCCGTGGCGCGATGATCAGCAAGGCCAGCGTCGCCACGCTGACGCCGAGCTCGGCGGCGGACCACGTGCCGCGCGCGTCCCAGAGCGCCGCCACCTTGTCGAGGAAGTGCTCCGGCAGATGGTCGACCCGGAGGCCGAGCGCGTCCTTCAGCTGGAGCGTGGCGATCACGGTCGCGATGCCCGCCGTGAAACCGGTGGTGACCGGGTGGGGGATGAACTCGATGAAGCGCCCGAGGCGGGCCAGCCCCATGATCGTCAGCAGGATGCCGGCCAGAAGTCCGGCCGTGAGCAGGCCGGAGACGCCGTGGCGCGCCACGATGGGCGCGAGGATGACCACGAATGCGGCCGTGGGTCCCGTGACCTGGAACTTCGAGCCGCCGGCCAGCGCCGCCACCGCGCCGGCGACCACGGCGGTATAGAGACCGTGCTGCGGCGGCACGCCCGACGCGATGGCCAGCGCCATCGACAGCGGCAGTGCGACGATGCCGACGACGAGCCCCGCGAGCGCGTCCGCGCGCAGGTCGTGGCGTCCGTACCCCGCGGCGAGCGCCCGGCGGAGGCCGGTGCCGAGCGGAAGGCGCTTCGCGGCCGCCGGGGTTTGGGTCGGTTCGAGGTGCTCGCGACGCCGCTGCGGCACGGTCGTCAGAGCGAGCAGCGGCGTGGGGCGACGACCAGGGACATGCGTTCTCTTCGCAAACCGCGCGCCCCGGCACAACTCGCGCCGGAGCGGTCACTCGGTGTCGGGGGCGCAGGAGGGGCTCGTGGGCAGTCCCGGCCCGATTCGCTTGGCCTCCACGGAACAGAGCGACACCAGGGTGGGCTGCGCGATCGTGAGCGAGCCCTTGAACGTGCCCTTGCCGTCGTCGGTCGCCTTGGCCTCCGCCGCGAGCGAGGTGAGGTTCGGGGCGACCGCGTTGGGGCGGCAGCCGATCAGGGACAGCATGCCCTTGGTGGGCGTGGCGGCGTCGGCGATCACCCGGCCGAAGGCGAAGGCGTTGCCTTCGAGCTCGGCGTCGATGGCCTCGCCGTTCTGGCCGATCCGGAGGATCCCCTCGAACTTTTGGCGCTCGATCGGGAAGCCCGGGCCGTTCTGGGTGCATTTCAGCTTGAGGGCCCAGGTGCCCTCGAGGTCGATGGCTCCGGCCAGCGACGGGGCGCTGAGGGTGGCGGCGGCGATGAGGGCCAGCCGAGCGGTTCTGCGAGAGATGGCCATGTCGTTCCTCCGCAGGCTATTCGTCCCGCAGGGGGAATCGGATGCGGCCCCGGAACCGCGGTTTGGCCATTGCAAGACGCCGGGCCATAGGCTACTTAGCCTCGCTCTGATCACGCAGCCCACGGGGTCGTAGTTCAGTCGGTTAGAACGCCGGCCTGTCACGCCGGAGGTCGCGAGT